>JAGWUH010000013.1 GCA_028868535.1 Sphingomonadales bacterium
GCGACAACGCTCTCGTTGCCGTGCTTGATCAGGAAGCAGTGCGAGTTGTCTGGCAGCGTGCGGACCAGTTCGAATTCGTGCTGTGTGAGACCAAACCCATCGATGTAGTCCTCTGCGCGCGCTTTGGGGTTAATCATAAAGATCTGCGTCGCAGCCTGCTCGATGACTGCGCTAGCGATCCGGCTCTCGAGTGCATCCTGCGCGCTCTGCGTTGCAAAACCTACGATGCCGTTGCGCTTGCGGATTGTCTTTTCCCAATCCTTGATTCGCCGCACGAAAACGTCGTCATCGAGCGCTTTCCAGCCTTCGTCGACAACGATAATTGCGGGCGAACCATCCAATCGCTCCTCGACGCGGTGGAAGAAGTACATGAGCGCTGGTGTGCGCATCGTCGGATCATCGAGGATCGACGTCATGTCAAATCCGACGGTCTGGGCAGACAGGTCGGTGAGGTCCGTCTCGTTATCGAACAGCCAAGCGCGCTCTCCAAGCCCCCACCAAGAACGCATACGACTGTAAAGGTCGCCGGAATGCGGCCGCGCATGGCCACGTAAGAGCTCGACGAGGTAGCAAAGACGGCGGCGATTGGGCGCCTGCGCGAAGTTGGCCTCGATCGCGTCGCGCACTACATCAATTTCGGCAACGTCAAGTCCACCGGCAAGAAGGGCGAGCCAGTCGATCAGGAATTGCCGGTTCCCAGGGGTATCAGGTAGCTGCAGCGGATTGAGGCCAGACGCGGAGCCTGGGCGCAGCCGGTCGTACTGGCCGCCGATTGCTCGGATGAACAATTCGGCACCCCGGTCTTTGTCGAAGAAAACAATCCGCGGCGCGAACTTGCGCGCTTGCGCCAGCAGGAAATTCAGGACGACCGTCTTGCCTGAGCCGGACGGTCCAATGACGGTGAAATTGCCCAAATCATTGTGGTGGAAGCTGAAGAAGTAAGGTCCAGCCGCCGTTGTTTCAAACAGCGTAACCGCATCGCCCCAGTGGTTGCCGCGGGGGCGACCCACAGGAAAATTGTGAAGGCTGGCCAGCCCCGCGAAATTGCCGGTCGAGACCAAACCTTTACGAGTGATGTAGCGAAAATTGCCGGGAAATTGAGACCAGAACGTCGCCTCCAAAGCGATGTCTTCGCGCACGCCTACAATTCCAAGATCGGCCAGGCCTGCGATGACTTCAGCGACCTGGGCATCGACCTCTTCGAATGTCTGACCACGCAGCGCTATTGTGGTGTGGTGTTCACCAAAGCCTGTTCTTCCTGCCGCCACGTCATCCTTCGCTAGCGTGAGCTCGGCGCGCAGTGACAAGGCCTCATCTTCTGCCGAACGCATCCGGCGCAAAGCAAGATTCATGGCAGACAGCGCAGCTCGTTGGTCGACAAACGCAAACGACTGGCTGACCGTCATTTCAAACGGCATGCGATAAAGTTCGTCGAACATGCCTGGTAGCGTCTGGCCCGGATAATCCTTGATCGAGACGACGGCGCCGAACTGGCGCGAAGAATATCCCATCGCGCCCAATTCAAATGTCTCTTCACCAAAGCTCGCACGTCGCCATGCGACCTGATTTGCAAGTTCGGCGTGGGGTAGCCCCATTGGCCGCATCTCACCATTGAAGATGCAAGCCAGGAACTCGAGCTGCTCCGATCGCATTCCAGTTGGCGTTGCCTGTAGAGACAATAGGTTCGGCGCGTAGTTACTCAGCGAAGCCATGATCGCTTGCGTGGCGGAGTCTAGCGCCCGCAAGTCGCTTGCGAATGCGGCTGCTCTCTCGTGATCGCTGCGCGGCAACAGATCACGCAGTCGCGACAGGAGCCCAATCCGGCCCTGGATGGGTCGGCGCACGACCGTCAAGAAAAGGTCATTCACGAACATCTGCCGTGAGGCGAGCCGTGCGCGCCAACGCTCATCGAGACTGCGCGAAAATTCATCGCCAAAATGCGATTCCAGCGCAGCCTCGGCTTTGCGGCGGATCACATGGTGATAGATTGCAAACCGGGAGTTTCCGATGGCCTGCAGCATTTCATCTCGCAGGGCGCCTCGGTAGTTGAGCTCGTCCGTATCGGCCGTCTCGAACAGCAAGCCGCCGAGCCGAATTGTCTGCAACAGCAGATTGTCGCGCGTCGTAATCGTCACGGGGTTGACGTGGCGCGCGTATGGCAAATGCGCCGCAGCCATCCGTTCACGTGCGACCGTACGCGCTTCTTGGCTCAGGGACGGTAGGAGTTGCATCCCCACACCGGATGGTTGGGAACGCGCGGCGTGCGACTGACGCGAGTGATCCACAGATCGAAGAAGCGGGGCTCACGAAGGCATAGCGCGACGCCGAAAATGTGAAACGCCAGAGCGAGCAACACAGCCCAGAACGACTTGAAGATCAAGAACAACTCAGCGGCGAAAATTCCGTTCACTACGAAAAAACTATAAGTGACGCCGGCGAACATCTGTGGTCGAGTAAGCGCCACAAAGACAGTCTGGCGTTGAAGGACCCCGGCCATTCGCGCCTCTAACTGCCGGTAGCTGCGGAACGAATGCCTGCGACTATGCTGGCAGCGCCAAAAACGATGAAGCAGCCTAGGATCACAACGGCCCCGTGCCGCCAATTGATCCGTCCCGTGAGCATAAGGAATCCGACTGCTGCCACCGCAATGACTGCAACGACCGTCGCCACCGTACCGAGGAGCGTGCCCTGAAGCCAGTTCATCGCATTGATGATGACGCCGGAGCCTTGGGGATCCGCCAGATCCTGCGCAAATGCTGCGCTGGGAGACAGCAAGACTGCAAGGGGCACCCCGTATCTTAAACGCTCGATGTCGATCACGTGAACTTCCCCATGCAACGCAGCAGCAGACGTCATTCCGCAAGCTCGCAAAACCTCATTTTCCCAATGCCATTCTAGTTCATCTGGCTTGTCCTTGCCAGAGTCAAGATGACTGTGTCACTACGAGTCAAAGCGGACCTGTGTAGCGAGAACTGGGATCGATTGTGGAGGAAATTGCTAGCCCTAATGCGAGCGCTTTGGCCGCGGCCGTTGATTGGATGGTCGCCCTATTGTCGGGGCGCTTGGGGACGTCAATTGCCGTTATCGCGTTTGCCTGGACTGGCTATCTGATGCTGCAAGGACGTTTTGCGATTCGCGAGAGCGCAAAGGTAGTGCTTGGATCCTTCTTGTTATTTGGCGCGTCGGCAATTGCGCATGGTTTGGTTCAGTTCGCACAACGGGAAGGCGCAACACGCACTTCCGCCGCGGCGGTTTCGCCCGCTTCTGTCGCGGCCCCACCTAAACCGCATTTTGATCCTTACGCCGGGGCGTCGCTGCCTAATTAAAGGTGTGCGACGAGTGCAAATCTGATCCGCGGGAGTAAGCAATCTTGGTCACCATTTAGGGCTGATCGATCATATGGTTAGCTTCAATCCACGTCAGCACAAGCCGTCTGGATAACAGGCGCATAACATCGCTTTAGGCCGCTTCAAGTCACAATATCAATGCCTTTCGGCTTGCGGACACCGTGTTGGGCGTACTCTGTTTATGCGCTTTCCAACCACCTCAAACAGCGCGGCGCAGAGAAAATACCTGCGCGCCGCCGATCGCTGTGGTTGCGCTCCAATGCTGTCAACCCATAAAGGAGCAGTGGCTGCACCCTCTCTTAAACAAGCCAACCCCCCAAACAGCGAAATAGCGCGCGCCACAGGAAGGGCAGTAAGTAGTCAATAGAATATATATCGCTTTGATATAAGATGATAAATATAGGACAACAAATAATAAAAAAGCGATAGGCACCGCTGGTTTATATATAAAATATACGGCCATTATGACGGCTATTGACGCAAATGGACCTAGAAGAAGGAGTGCTAAAAGGACAATCCTGATTCGCTCCAATTTCATTTTCCACCAGCCTTACACCCTAAATTGGCCAATTCGATCCCGTGCGACGTAGTTTGAAGCAAACCAAACAAGAAGCCAACTTTAGGCCCCACGGTCAAGCCGAGCCCATAATTAGTTTGGCCATGATCAGCGGTTATAGATGCACCCACTGGTCCAGCCCCCAATTGACCTGTTACAACCTCACTGTGAGACGCCCCATTTGATGTAGTGCCATTGTCCAATCCAAGACCGGCTCCGACAATTACGCCCAACCCGACCCCACCGCCGTGATAATAATCGAAAACAATTCGTCCGTTATCCTCAAGGGAAAGCCCGGCGCCAGCGGCGCCAATTCCTATATATCCCCCGGCAACATCTGCACCGAGTCTGATCCGGTTGCCCGGGATAAGTGAAGCCAAGCCGCATATGCCTTGATTCAACAAGCTCCCGCTTTGCGGCTCACTCGTGCCGCCCCCGAGCCATTTTGCGGGTGCCGGCGTGAGGGATCCACCCCCAGTGAAGGCCGGCCCGAAGAACGTGGGCGGGGCTGATCCGCCGTAGCTGGCGCCGCCGAACCCGCTGCCCCCCAACCCGCTCCATGGCCCCCAACCCGCCGACGAGCCGCTCCCTCCAGACTTGCCGACGTTGGCATTTACAATTATGTCTTCGGGCGCGTAGGTGGTGTAACAACTGACGTTCGGATAGAGGCAGCCGTTGTCGGTTCCCGCAGGGTCAACCTGGTTAACCGGATCACCGTGTGCATAGTTGTACCAGTTGAGCCCGTCGCCATAGCCGATAGGGTCAGTCTGCATGAATCGTCCTAGCGTCGCCGAATACCAGCGTGCCTTGTAGTTGTAGAGACCGACCTCTCTGAACCAGGTCTGCCCGGTGTACTGGAATCGCCCAATGTTCGTCGACGACGGAATCCCATACTCATCGTAGCTGTTCACGCCGATCAGGTTGCCCGCACTGTCCGAAATCGCAGTGATCGAGCCGCGCTCGTCGCCCTGCATGAACCGGCGATCTGTCGTACCCGCGCCCTCGTACCACACGATTGCCTCGTCGCTACCGGGCACTGTCACATAGCGCCGTAGGATTGTGCCCGCAGGGTTCGTCACTTCCGCAGCGATCTGTCCGCCGTCGTAGTAGAACCGCGTCGAGCCCGCCGCGTCATATTCGCTCAGACGACTCAAGGGATCGTAGTAGAGCGAGGCTGACGGCGCGCTCTTCAACTCATTGAGCTTGCTATAGACGTAGCTCGAGCTTCCCGATGTTGCGACGTTGCCATTTGCATCATAACTTAGCGAAGTTGCGCCCGAGGCGGTGTACTGGTTGAGCCCGTTCGTCGTATAGTTGCGGCTCACGTTCATCGCGCCCGTCCACGAGTAGGCCGTGTTACTGCGCGTAATCGAAGCGATCTGCGAGGCCGGATTGTAGCCGATCGCCGTGCCGACTCCGTTGACCGCGCCGATCACGTTGTCGTTGGCGGAGTTCGGAAACGACAGTCGCACGCCGGCAAGTCGGCCAACCGCGTCGTAGGCGTAGCTGCGCGACGTGCCGTTGCCGTAGGCCACCTGCGTTCGCCGCCCGACGCTGTCATAGCTAAAGCTGGCCAATGCGCCCACGCCCGACGTCGCTCCATTCTCCCCGATCGAGGTCAACAGGTTGGCATAGTCGTACCCGTAAGTCACGTACGTGCCATCGCCCCAGGTCATGCGCGAACGGCGACTGGCATTGTCATACTGATAACTGAGCGTCCCGAACGGCTGACCCGCGCTGATCAGGCGTCCAAGCGCATCGTAATTGTTGGTGAGTGTTGTCCCATCACCGGCCCGCGACACCTGCACCACCTGGCCGACCATGTTGTAGCTGTAGCTGACCGGGTAATCGTAGGGGTAGCTCAGCGCCCCGCCGGGCGTGCGGCTGACAAGCTGGCCCGGTCCATCGTAGGCCAGCGTCATCGTGCTGCCGTCGCGTAGCCGGTGCAGCGTGACGTTGCTGTTTGCGTCGTAGCTGAACTGCTCGTAATCGCTCGAGTTGCTGGTTCCTGCTCCCACTGTAGCCGAGGGATAGTTAATCTGCGAGAGCCGGTCCCAGAAGTCGTATGTATACGAGGTGCGGTTGTTTTGCGCGTCGACAATCGATGCCAGTTTCTGGTTGGTGCCATAGACGTAGGTTGCTGTGGCGACCGGCGATGTTGTTCCCACACCTTCGGTGACGCTGGTCACACGGCCTAGCGCGTCGTAAGCGGTCTGCGTGACTCGGTCAGGACCGTTGGCACCGGTCGTTTGCGCCGGCGCGCAGGAGCTCGCCGGCGAGCCCGGCACGCTCGCGAGGTTCATGTACTGGATCGTGCAATTCGGCCGGCCCACGTTGTCATAGAGCTGGTCCTGGACAGCATAGACGGTGCTGCCGCTCGCCAGCGACTGCCGCTGTGGCCGGTCATAGCTATCAAGCGTCACGTTGGTGCGCTGAACTTCGGCAAAGCTGTTCCATGCCCCCGCCGACTGGTCGGCCACGGTGCCGACCTGCGTTTGTGTCAAAGCTCCATCGGCATTGTAGGTGTATTTCGTGGCCGATGGCGTGCGCGAACCGGCGCCGTCAGGGTCAGGGCCGACAACGCCGACGAGCCGGCGCGCGGCGTCGAAGCGGTATACCGTCGTCTGGTTGCTCCCCAGCGCGCCAACCGAGCTGGCGAGGTTGCCGATCAGGTCATAGCTGCTCGAGGTCGTCGTGCTTAGCGAGTTGTCGCCCGCTGCGACGGTCTGCGATATCGGGAACAGATTGTTCGCGGTGCCCGCTACCTGCGGGCCGTAGCCGATCGAGGTTTTCATCTCGTCCGCCGTTCCAGCGCAGGGCGCGGGTCCGCTGAGCGAATTGGCGCCGGAGTTCGTTACGGGTGCTCCATCACTGGTCCGGCACCGCGAAATGCCGGTCAGGACAAGGTGCGGGGTCCCCGAAGGCGCGATCGAGCCGGAAGCGTTCTTGTAGTACGCTTGTTGCGAGGTGTAGCTGTACCGCACCTGGGACCGCTTGCCCGAGCTGTCTGCCGGTAATGTCACGGAGGTCAGCAAACCGTGCGCGTCATACGTGTAAGCGGTCGTATGCGAAGGGCCGAACCCCGTCATGTTGTAGTTTAGGTAATAATTGTCGGTCCTTTGCGTGACGATGTTGCAGTCAACAGGCCCGGTGCAGTTGCTCTTGTAGGAAAACAGCGTCAAAATCCACGGCTGTGATCCCGAACCCCAGGAGTTCCTGCTGGCCCCAATTGACGCAAGGTTACCTGTAGCGGTGTAGTCGTATGTAAAATACAGCCTGGAAGTACCGGATAAGCTGGGTGTGCTCATGGTCGTTACGCGACCATATTGGTCCTGGCTGTATGCCGTATGGTTGTTCAGGGCGTCGGTGATCGAAAGAATCGTTCCCGATATGCCGTCTGCGATCGTTGTGCGGATCAGTCCGTTCGGACCCGTCAAGGTCCCGGTCATTAGCGTGCCCGACTTCCAGTCAGTGGTGACTGGCGATCCCCCGACCATCAGGAAACCTGGCGTCGTGGACGACTGGGCAAATCCATAAGTGTAGGCGATGCCGTCTCGCGTGAGAGAATTGATCCAGCCGTTGCTGTCATAGCCCACAGTGAGGGTGTCGCTTGTTGCGGCCGGTCGCTTCACTGAAATCGGTCGTGACGTGCTGTCCAGGGTGAACACCGTACCGGCACCGGCAGGATCGGTTACGGTCATCACCGTATTTGTACCCGACGCCGCATAGGCAAAGCCGAGCGAGGGCCAACTCTGCGTCAGCCCTGCGCAATTGTCCGCGGCAGGATCGCAGTAGTCCGCAGCGTTGTTGATCGCCTGCACGCCCGTCACGCGATTGTAGGCCGTCGCATCACTGCCGATGACTGAACTTCCGGCGTAAGCAAACTTGAGCTGGAACCCGGCCGTGCTATTCACTGACTGCAGGCGCAGATAGGTGTATGTGAACGTTCCACCTAGCGGTATCGAGATGGTCGATACCTGCTGCTTGTAGGTAAAAGTAATCTGCTCGCCGGTAGGTAGTACCATGCTGGTCGGCACGGCTTGCACCAGCCCGCCACCGTAGATGTAACCTGAGTTGAGCGGAAACTGGGTGTTGGTGAAGTTGATCTGCGTGCCGTCTCGCATCGTATAGAGGTAACCACCGGTTACTGCCGCCAACGAGGTCCCGTTATGACTGGTGAACGTCGTCCCCGAGACCGAGAATGTGTCGCTCGAAGTGCCGATTGTCACAGTTGCAGACGTTCCTGACAAAGTCATCTGCAACGAGATGTTGTAGCTGTTGGTCCAGGCCGAGCCGGTATAGGTCTGATTATAGGCCAACTGGCTTGAACCCGACGCGCCGATTGAGATGCCCGGTGTGCTGACAGTAATATGGCCGTTCGCAGCATTGACCGAGTTCTCGTCCACATAGGCGCGTTCTGGCGGCACTGGAGCTGGCGCGGCTTGGGCACCTGCGACCTGACTAGTTGTCAGTGTGGCAATCAGACTCGCCGAAGCCAGCAATGCGATTCGCCGCGCGCGTGTCGCCCGATCGCCACTTGCCTTTGTGGTATTCAGAAATATTCCCATTGCCCCCACATCCCTCAAACAAGAAATAAAGCGCGTAGATATTACCCCAATAAATACTTACGAGACGCTCTACTGAATTGTAACTGTTCCGCTCGTAACTACGGCCGCACTCACCCAGCTCCACGTTGCTGTAGTTCCACTGGTCGAGTATATTGCAGCAGATCTCTGCAGCGTTCCGACGCCAGGGACGTATATCTGCGACCAACCTGAGTTAGCGGGCGCGGATCCGGACCCGTTCAATGCGAAATTAATCTTCGAAGAAAACGACGTAATCATAGTAATAGTTGCGCCATTCAGACTGGTATTGCTCAAAGACCCCATTGGGCCCGCAGAAGAGTACCCATATTGATATAGGCATCCCTTATAGCAAACAGCCGAACTGCCAGAGGTGATAGTTGCACTCCAGGCAACGTCCCCAATTACGCCGATTGCAGACCCAGACAAGATGTTCGCATTGGCGGACGGGCTGTACAGATTGACGGCGAAGGTCTCACTTCCTTCGATGAAACTATCATTGAGTGTCGAGACACTGATGGTCGCGCTTGTCTGCCCGGCTGCGAAGTTCAGTGTGCCCGACGCTGAGTTGTAGTCGCTGCCGGCCGCTGCACTGCCGTCGGCGGTCGCATAATTGACACTGGCAGCGCTTGTTGTCGTCCCGGCGCGGCTAACTGTGAATACGAGGTTGCCTCCTTCAGTTGCGCTCGCATTGCTAATCGAGAACGATGAATCATTATCGAGGATCGTGCCAGTGCCGGATGCCGTCGCGATCGTCGTGTTCGCGCTCGGCGACGACAGTGCGATCGTCATTGTTTCTGTGCTCTCGACTACGTTATCGTCGATAGTCGCAACTGTGATCGTCTTCGTCGATTCACCGGCCGCAAAACTGACACTTCCAGAGACTGCGCCGAAATCGGTGCCAGCAATCGCGCTTCCGCTGGCAGTGCTGTATATAGCACTTGCCGCGATGCCGGTGTTCCCAGTGCGTGAAACGGTGAACACGAGGTTGCCGCCCTCGGTTGCACTGGCATTACCAATCGCGAGATATGCTGGTGCAACGTCGTTGTCGAGAATTGTTCCTGTGGCACTCGATGTCGCAATCGTGGCGCCACTGGTTGCGCCCGAGAGTGAGACAGCCATCGTTTCGGTGCTCTCGACTACCGTATCGTCGACAGTCACCACGCTAATCGTCGCCGAAGTCTGGCCGGCCGCAAAATTGAGAGTACCGGACGTCGCCGTGTAGTCGTCAGGAGCTATCGCACTACCGTTAGCGGTTGCGTAGTTAACGCTGGCGGCACTGGTAGTCGCGCCGCTTCTGGTCACGGTGAATACCAGCGCTCCCCCCTCGGTCGCAGTCGCACCGGCAATCGCAAAGCTGGAGTCATTGTCGAGAATGGTGCCGGTGGCCGACGCGGTGCCCAAAGTCGCCCCGCCCGTTGGCGCCGCAAGGTTTAACGTCATCACCTCCGTGCTCTCGATCACAGGATCGTCGACCGTGGAAACCGTGATCGTCTTCGAAGTCTCGCCGGCCGCAAAGCTCACCGTGCCTGATGCGGCCGTGTAGTCAGCAGGAGATGTCGCCGAACCGTCAGCAGTTGAATAGCTGACTGAGACTGCTGTCGCGCTAGAGCCCGAGCGCGTGACGACGAACGAGAGCGTACCGCCCTCGTTAGCCGTCGCGTCCGCAACGGACAAAGAGGGGGGCGGCTGCACACCAGCTACGTTATAGCTAGTACGATTGCTCGCAGCATCAAACGTGGTCGTAGTCGTCAGCCCGCTGTTGATCGACCCCGTGGTCGATGTACCGATGAGGCGTCCAAACGCGTCATAGTTGTAGCTGACGACTTCCTGCGCGACGGCAGGTATGACACAGCCGCATGCCAGCAATATCGCTACAACAGCCCGAACAGCCCTTAACCCCATCTTTGACCCCCAATGCAATGGCCGAATGGCTCCGTCGGAAAGCCTGAGCTGAAATCTTATGTAGGGTCAATAGACGATCTTAAACTATGCGCGACCTGACGTGAATTGGGATTAACCTGCGGAGCGGAGCGGGGCGGAGCTAAGCGGCAGTCTGGAAATTTGGTGCATCAGCTCGACGATGACGTAGAGCAACTGCTAGGCTTACGTGACGACGCCCGCCTGTTTGAGGCGCAAGTCGCTCCGGCTCGAGCCATGGTCGTCAAACCGGCCGCCAAGGAATCGTTGCTTCGCCTTCACCGGTAATGAAGGAACTTCGACGTTCCAAGGCGAGATTGAAGCCGCCGTCACTGGGCCCTGTGGCCTGACCTTGTGGTCCGCGATGACGGTGCGCTTCGGATAGGCGCGCGACCCAGTGCCTGGCCAATCCGTTTGAGCAGTGCGAACGGGGGCATGCCCAGGGCTCTTTCAAATTCCAACAACTCAAGAAGGTCAATCCGACGTGCGCCCGTTTCGATCACGGAAACGAACTTCTGGCCCATGCCCATTCGGGCCGAAAGCTCGGTCTGAGTGATACCTACCTCCTCGCGCACCTGAGCGAGCAACGCGGCGAGTCGGTGGTATTCGTGCCGATCTATGAGCTTAGGCATGGTTGGTGCATGACGTGAACCTGTCGCAACACGTAACGCTGTTTTTTATTTGGACGAAATTCGTCTGATTAACTGATAGCACCTTGCTGGCTGTCGGGTCCAGAGCTTTCTGCCTGGTGATCTGACACAATTCGCTGGGCCCTCTCGGGTTAGAGTTTCCCGACCTTGTGACCTGCACCCCGTTTCTGGACCGCCCTGCTGGCAGCTTTCCAGCATGCTTGATCCGATACCATTCTCTGGACCACCCGGGGTTAGAGTTTCCCGGCCTGGGTCACGGTGACGGGCTGGGTGCGTCACCGGGATTCATCAGCGTGATCGGGGGCTTGTTGCCGATGGCACCATGCGGCCGATCCTCGTTGTAGTATCTGCGCCACTTCTCCAACTTTTCGCGGGCATCTGCAAGCGTCAGGAACCAGTGGGTGTTCAGGCACTCTGCCCGGAGGCGCCCGTTGAACGCCTCGATGTAGGCATTGTCGGTGGGCTTGCCGGGCCGACTGAAGTCGAGCGTGACGTCGTTTGCATACGCCCATAGGTCCAGATCTCGACTGATGAACTCGGAGCCTTGGTCGACCCGGATCGTCTTGGGATAGCCAACCACGGCACAGGTCCCCTCAAGCGTCTGGACGACGTCCTCGCCACGGTAGCTGAACCGCGGATCCAGCACCGGCGAGAACCGCGAGAACGTGTCCACCACCGTCAGCACGCGGATCTTCCGACCCGTTGTCAACTGGTCATGGACAAAGTCCATGGCCCAAACATCATTCACGCGGGAGGCCGCGCAGCGGTCTTCCCTCAGCTTTGCCTTCACCCTGCGCTTGGGCGTCTTGTTGCGGAGCTGGAGGCCCAACTCATTGTAAATACTATGTGTTCGTTTCATGTTGATCTCCCAGCCTTCGCGGCGAAGAAGAACGTGGACGCGGCGATAGCCGTAGCGGACGCGCGTCTCGCAGATCTCACGGATGCGGGCTTCGATGCCGGCCTGCTCGCGGCGGCGGGATTTGTAGTGGTACGTCGAGGTGTCCATTTCCAGAACCCGGCAAGCCCGGCGGATCGACACGCCCCAGTCACTGCGAACCCCGTTCACCAGCTCGCGTTTACGAGCAGGCCTCACAACTTTCGGCGGATGACGTCCTGCAGCATCTCCTTGTCGAGCGAGAGGTCCGCCACGAGCTTGCGCAGCTTCGCGTTCTCGTCCTCAAGCTGCTTTAACCGGCGCATGTCCGGCGGCAGCATGCCGTCGTACTTCTTCTTCCAGTTGAAATAGGTCGCCTGGCTGATGCCAGCCCTGCGGCAGATGTCCGCCACGGGAACGCCGTCCGCTCCCTGCTTCAAAATGAACGCCTTCTGCGCGTCTGAGAATCTGGATGCCTTCATCGTTCTTCGCTCCTCCCAACCAGGGAGATTACGGCGAAAAACTCTAACTCAAAGCGATCCAGTTTTCAGGGATCAGATCAAAGCCGTCGTTCCCCAGACGATCCCATCGCCGGCACCCGCACCCTGCTCACTTGCTAGTTCCGGCTCTATCCAAGTTGGCATGGCGAGTTGAAAAAACAGTGCAATGCCGATCGCGTTGGCGATCAACCAAATCCACCAACGATTCGTCACGACGTCCATGAACCGCGTGTAGCCAGCCGACGCGCCGCGATCCACCTTGCTTTATGTCGCGCCTCGGCCCGGCCGCTTTTCTGCGTTCCCCAGCCGGAAGCGGCCGGGTCGGACACGATAACTAAGCCGACATCGCGCCGTAACCACACGGCGGTCTAACTAAGGATCTAAATAAGGGCCGACCGATGGGTCGAACGTTGTCATTTTGGAATGGTCCAGCTTGCCCATTGGTCCAATTGCCCGCGATAGTTCCGATACCGTAGCGTCCGCGTTCTCGAACAGGCCGGAAGGAGGATAGTCGTTCATCCACCACTCTGACCCGTCATCCTCAATTCGCAGCGTTTCAGTCACATACTGAAAAAGCCCGTCGTCCCGCAGGCAGACCCGTCCGCGCCGCTTCCCGGAAGCAGCAAGGAACACGCTGATTGCTGTTATTGGCATTTGCAGTCCGTACCACCGCGAACGTCCGTTGTCCCCAACTTTGCCGCCGTCGCATGCCGTTGGCAGCCGGCCCGATTGCCGCCGATTGTTCATGAGGGCCGGACCGGCAGCTATCCACCTCGAACGAGACAGAAAGCTGCTGGTCGTGTCGGGACGTAAAGGTGCCAAACAATTCGCAACAGGTGCTCAGTCCTGCGACATTTAGCAACACAATCGCCGGGTAACGCCTGCCATCGATTGCATGATCGGCCTGGCATCGACAGATGCTTTCAATCAATCTACATTGCACGAGATGCGATCGATTGAATGTAGATACAACTAGATTTCGCCCGCGCGATAATAAGCCGAGTTCAGAAGTTAAGCTAAGGAACGCTTGCGGGTAATGGCAGCATTTGCCAGTGGCCTGTTCATTCCTGCTACTTCCCGTCATCCAAGGACGATTTGCACAGTGGCTGGATGCTGGGGCAACTAGTTTCAACAGGAGGGACTGTCATGTTCAATGTTTCCGAGGCCGGAGTGCGCGCGGCAAGCGTTTTTCGGGCGGGGATGATCGCTTCGACGATCGGCGCTCTTAGCGCCTGTGGTGGTGGAAGCAGCGGAGGGGTGGCCTCGACGCCCAGTCCACCTTCGTTCACCAGCTTCAGCTCAGTAGCGCCTGGGACGACTGCCACAGTCAATGGCTCGACCCGGGAAGGCAGCTATACCTCAACCAACTCTGGCAACACGGTCCTGGTGAACTCGGTTAGCGGCGTGACCACTGGATCTGGCTCCGTCCAGTTCAGCACCGACGCGAGCCGTCTATCCACTGGCCTGAAGCTTACGGGAAGCCAATCGAGCGTAAGCTTCCAGCCGGGTGACGGGTCAACCGGCGTCAATCTTGCCAACATGGGTCTGCCTGGAGCCAACCTCCAGATCTCCGCAAACAACCAGAACCTGGCGATATATGCGAGCCCCTATACGCTGGGCTACGATTACCAGAGCTTTGGCGTCTGGGCGACTGGGCTCGGAACTGGTTCAGGCAAGATCGGCGCGATCTCGGTGGGGGCGGCAACGAGCGGCGGCTCCGTACCGACCTCCGGCACAGCAACATTCAATGGGTACGCCGGCGGCATTGTCGCGATGCAAGGTCAGCCCGGATACGAAGCTTTGGCCAGCGCGCACTTCGTAGCGGACTTCCAGGCTCGCTCACTCGCGATTTCGACCACCAACTCGATGATCTACGATGTAGCCACCGGTCAGTCCGGCCTTGCCGGCAACCTCAACTTCTCCGGCACGCTCAACTATGCCGCTGGATCGAACAACCTTACTGGCACGCTCGCGACCTCGTCGGCGCTTGGCCTCAGCGGCCCAAGCTCGGCGCAGTTCTTCGGCCCGCAAGCGACAGAGGTGGGGGGCACGTTTTACCTCACCAACGCTACCAACTCGATCTGGTATATCGGAGCGTTTGGCGGAAAATAATGAACGCGCTCCGAGGTTTGATCGCTGGCGCCGCTGCATTCGTTGCAGCGGCGCCTTCATTTGCAGACACCGCTCCCACCCAGATCGAAATCCAAAGTCAATTCGTCCAGGCGATCGCCGCAATCAACGCGCATGAATATCCGCGAGCCGAGAAGATCCTTCGCCAGCTCTACGCGGTCGCGCCGACGCCCCGTATCCGGCTGGAACTGGCCCGAACTCTTGCTCTGGCTAATCGTCGGAAGGAAGCGCTCGCGCTCTTTCACCAGGCCCTGGCTGATCGTCCGCCAGCCGCGGTACGTGCCACAATAATGACGTTCATCAACCAGCTCAATCGCTCGAATGGCTACGTTCATTTCAGCGTAGCGGCTGGCAAGTTCCACAACCCGCTCCAGCAACCCGACCCGTTTACCTTCGACTTCCATGGACTCGCTCTGCACTACGTACCCGACGAGCAGCTGCGCAACGTATGGGGGCTTACATACAGCGCCGATGCGGCCAAGTCGCTCGGGCCTAAGGACAGCGTCGATGCTTCCGTTTCGTTTCGCAATCTACCTCGCTCCGAGGCAGACCGGTTGGTCATCGATGCGTCATGGACGCATACATTCGGCCGAAGCCTAATGGCCCGGGTTGGCTTGTTGCACTTCGGACAATTCCAGCAAACATACGATGCACCATACATGGAAGTGGTCGCGGCTAAGCCGTTAAGCTCTGCGATCCAGTTGCGCCCAGATGTGCGGGTATCTTACCAGATCTCCGGCTTCAGTTCGAAACTGTCGGCATGGAACGCTGACGCGTTCTTCGCACTGACCTCGACCCCGAAGCCCAACAAGTTCTATGCGCTGGGCTTGACTTATCAACGTCACAGCGCAGGCCTCGCCGAGCAAAGCTATTCGAGCGCAGGCCTGCGCGGGATTCTCGACATCAAAGGCAAGACGATCGACGTCAACGCCTCGGCGCAGCTGCGCCTCACAAAGTTCGATGCCGCCGATCCGTTCTGGGGCATTACCCGATCTGACCGATCAGCCTTTGCCGTGGCAAACGTAATCCTCAATCACGTGCACATTCGCAAACTTCATCCAATGGCAAGTGTGTCGTGCGACAGCACCCATTCTAACATTGCATTCTTTCGATCATCGGGATGCGATGTATCATTGGGGATACACAGCGATCTGTAATCGGCAAACGGGGGGCACAGTCCGTGGACCCCTTCCAGTGTGTACTAGAGCATGGCCGTTTGAAGCAGTCGGATGGATTTGAATGGAGCCGTTTCACCGAAGTGCCGATCATTGCACTTCGAAGGAGCAGGAGGCAGACTGCCGACAGCGGAGTTATTCCGCAATTACGGCTTCAACCCGGCAACACTTGCAAGCTGAAGCCGGTTGTACGGCGGCTTGTAGCTGTCCGATGCGCGGCGCCGCCAATCAGACCCTGATCAACGAACAGTCCGCCGGCCGAGGGCTATCGAGACCGAGACGAACTCGGGCACGATTATCTGACGAGAACACACGACTTCGCATCTTCGTCCCTAAGAAGCCGAAGCCAAATATCATAAATAGCCACGTGGAGGGCTCAGGAACGGAGGAGGTCGGAGGCGGGGTTATTGCGTTCTCAACCTGCGTGTATTGGGATGCGGTTAGGTAGTTTAGGATTTCTGTAGTCCCGATTGAGTTTGGCAATGCGACACCGGACGCAAAATTAATGCACGTCAACACAGAGGTATCAACACACTCGGCAGTGTTTCCCACGCCGGACGTAAATCGCCAGTGAAATCCGATGCCGTCAATGCCGTTGAAGTAGATGGGCATACCGTCTAGCCCGACGCCGACGAGTATCGTGGAGAAATCCAGAACTGTGCCTGGAGGAAGGCCGCTGGGTTCGTCATAAAAAGTGAGCCCGCCGTGCGTGTTTGAAGTCACGAGGTAATCGGGATTGTAGTTTGGCGCGTTTGGTGTATACTCGTCCCAATATTCGGGCAAAGCATCTGACGTATTGTACCCAAGTAGTCTATAGAATGACGGATTTCCATTAATCAGCGGGTCAAGTCCGGAAGGGCGGCGAGCTAGTGCACTGACCGCCGCGTTGCTGGAACCAATTGCATCAGTTCCAATAAGAGGGATGGTAATGCTATTTATTGTTTGAACCCAATTGAAGTGATCAACAGTGGTGCCGATAATCTGCGAGACTCTAGAAGCGGCCTGCGAAAGCGTGAGACGCAGGTTCGGTATGAAGTCTCCTTGGACGTATCCCCCGAACGTGTCTGTAGAACCTGACTCTACATGCACGCTGTCGCCGAGAATCTGCGATAAATTCGGCGACGCTGATCCTGTTATATAGCTATAGTTTACGCAACAGATCGATCTTCCGCCGGCGTTTATCCAATCCGTTTGGACGAAAAGCCTTACTTGGCCTGTTTCAGGAACGGTTATCGACCCAGTTGAATAGGCAGGAAAATCTATTCCAGAATTGTTATAGGCAGCGTAGCTGCCCTTGAGATCGAACCAATACGATGAACCAGAATACCGCGTGCTAGGGTCGTATGCCGGATAGACTCCTCCGCCTGATATCGTAGTCCTGTCGTCTTCAGGGAAAAACCAAGCTGCAGCAAAAGGCACGTCGTCCGTCACATGGAACGAAACCACATCAGATAGTGGCACCGTTGCGCCAGCTGTCAGCTTAGTCCGATCTACTGAATACGTGACGCCTGCAGTCGCCGGCTGGGGCATGACGCCTGTTCCCAGTACAAGTGCGGCGATAAGTATCTTGTTCATATACGCCCCCAACCAGATGCCAACCTGCCATTCGGGAAATGCGCTACCATCAAGCTGTCACGAATCTCGATGGGGATCAATATCGCATTTTTGAACCACGCCTTTTAGTGTCATTCCGCACTCGGTACATTGTGTGGTTCCGCGCATAACTGACGGCTTCTCCCGTGAGCTTTTGGGGGTCAACTGCTCTCAACCATCCATGGATCAATTTGCAGAGCCCGGCCTGTCTCTCGGTGGCGACTTCACCCCCGGGCGCGGAAAACTGGTCTTCCACAGCGAACGTCCCGGAATCGACAATATCACAGAAGAGGAGAAATTGAGCATCAGCCGGTTTTGTGACCAGCCTGATGAAAAATATGGCTTAATTATGGTACTTGATTTTGGGCAGACGGACTTCTTGGTCAACTAAGCCGAGTTCGTGGGACGTCGTCAACGTTCGCCAATCAAATTACGGCTCAAATTACGGCTAAGCCATTTTGGGAAGAATAACAGATTAAAAACAAAAGTATTTGCATTCCTCCGTCTCCGCCAGCCGCCCCCAAACACTACCAATCACCGGGCCAACCACCGGGCGCTGCCTGCCGGCAGGGTCCATCGACGCCGCGAGGAAAGTCGGCTCGCTTCAGCCGGTAACGGGCTGGCAGCCGGCATGGCCCGGCAGGCCCGCCAGCAAGCGCCGGTACTGCCGCGCCAGTGCCACGTAGCGGCGGCGCTTCTCGACCAGCCGGGTCCAGGCCGCCACGTGATAGCAGCGGTCGATCCGGCGCAGCAGCCGGTCGCGTGTCCACTCCATCCGCATGTCGCACCTCCGCTCCGTCGCAAGAATGCGCCAGAACAATGCCGGGTCGCGGCGCGGCGCAAGCCGCCTTGCGATGGTGCGTGAAGCCGCCGCGCCGGGCCGAACGATCAGCCTGCCGCATCGGCCCTTGTCGCTTCGCCCGGCCGTCCTACCTCCTGTGCAACCGAGGAGATTCGCCATGGCCACCGTGCGCCCCCGCAAGCTCACCCTGCTCGATCGCCTGCCCGCCGGGTTGGCCGGCAATGCCCAGCCCGATGGTGCCCCCGATCGTGAAGAGGCGCTGCGCCGGATGGAGCTGGTGGCGAACCTGCTCGATTCCGCCTTCGTCCTGCCGGGGACCAGCCAGCGCATCGGCATCGATGCGATCATTGGCCTGGTACCCGGGCTGGGCGACCTGGTGACGACCCTGCTGTCGAGCTACATCCTGTGGGAGGCGCGCCGGCTCGGCGTCGGCCGCTGGGCAATGCTGCGCATGGCCGCAAATCTCGCGATTCACGCCGGGGTCGGCATCGTGCCGGTGGCGGGCGATGCCTTCGATGCGATGTTCCGCGTCAACCAGCGCAACCTGCGCATCGTCCGCAACCACCTCGCCCGGCGCGGTTAGCGCCGCATCGGCCACCGGCCGGCGCGGCGTCCGGCCGCTGAGCCCGCCACCGGGCGGGCGCCATGTCAGCGGAAGCCGACGGCCCGCTGCAGCGGCATCGGCGCATGGCCGGCATCGGGCGCGATGCGGAAGCGCCCGACCAGCTCACCCAGCGCGTTGGCCTGCCCCGCCAGGCTGCGCGCGGCTGCGCTGCTCTGCTCGACGATCGCCGCGTTCTGCTGGGTGATCAGGTCGATCTCGCCGACCGCGCCGGTCACCTGCCGCATGTCATTGGCCTGGTCGCCGGTCTCGCTCAGGATCGTGTCGATCATGCCGCCGACGGTGTCGACCTCGCCGATAATGCGTTCCAGCACCGCCCCGGTATCGCCCACCGCGCGCACTCCGTCGCCGACCAGCGCGGTGCTGCCGGCGATCAGGCCGCGAATGTCCTTGGCCGCCTCGGCACTGCGCTGCGCCAGCGCGCGGACCTCGGTCGCCACCACCGCGAAGCCCTTGCCTGCCTCGCCGGCGCGCGCCGCCTCGACCCCGGCGTTCAGCGCCAGCAGGTTGGTCTGGAAGGCGATGCCGTCGATGACGTTGACGATCTGCGCGATCTCCTGCGACGATTGCTCGATCGCGGTCACTGCCGCCACCGCCTGCTCGACCACCTCGCCGCCGGCACCCGCCGCCGCGCGGGCCGTGCCGATCGATCCGGCGATGTCGCCGGCGCCGCGTGCGGTGCGGCCGATGCGGTCTCCGATCGCGCGCACCGCGGCGCTGGTTTCCTCGAGACTGCCGGCCTGGCGCTCGGTCCGCGTGGCAAGGTCGTCGGCGACCGCCTGGATCTCGCTCGATCCGGAACGCATCGTCGCCACCGCCTCGACCACCGCCTGCATCGTCGTCGCCAGGCGTTGCGCGGCGCGGTTGAAATCGTCCTGCAGCCGCGCGAAGCGGTGCTCGATGCCCTCGCAGCGGTGCGTCAGGTCACCTTCGGCCAGCCGCTCCAGGCCCTGTCCGATCTTCTCGATGATCTCCGCGTCCGAAGTCTGCTGGTAGACCGAGACCGAATAGTCGATGTCGATCAGCATCGCCCGCACGAACGCCGAAATCTCCGCCACCAGCCGCCTGCGCGAGGTGAAGCCCCGGCCCTCGACCAGCGCGTGGATGATCTCGTCGCAGACCACCGCGTAGCCGCCGATGTACCAGCGCGGCTCCAGCCCGATCCGTGCGTGGACGCGGCCCACCGCCGATACCCGCTGCACGTAGTCGCTGCCGAATTCGGCGGTCGTGATCGCCTCCCAGTGCGCCGCCTGCGCCGATTTGGCGCGGGCAACGCCGGCGGCTTCGCGGAAGTGGTGCGCCACCTCGGGGGTTGCGCGCACTTTCGCATAGAACCGGTCGAGCGCCGGTCCGAGCGCGGCGAGCACGCGATCGCGCGTCGCACGCAGGGTGGCACGGTCCTCCGCGCCGAAATCGATGAAGGCCAACCTGTCCGCGGCGGATTCGGCCCCGGTATCGCTGGCGGGGCGCATCGGGTTGCTCACGCTTGACTCCTGATTCTGAGCAATCGGTTGCAGACCTCCCTAGGCCTTTCGCCTGAAGGGAAACGGCCAGGTCTGATAGGCAATTCCCGAAGAATTCAGCGTAAACGCCGCTTGGGGCCAGCCTTGACCATCGTGTAAGCGTGATTCCGGGGGGAGACGAGGAACCGCACGATGGCCACGCCGCCGCCCGCAACCGCCGCGTTTACCAGTTTCGCTGACTCCGGGCCTGGCCCTGCCGCGCCCGCGCGTGACCCGCTGCGCCACGCGATCACGGCGCTGGCCCGCGCACCGGAGCGCGATCGCGTTCGCCTGCTCGCGCGGGAGGCGCGGCTGGCCCCGGAACAGGCCCGGGCGGTGCGCGATACCGCCCGCCACCTCGTCGAAACCCTGCGTGGCCGCCCGCCGGCCGGCGGCGTCCAGGCGCTGGTCCAGGAATATGCGTTGTCCAGCCACGAGGGTGTGGCGCTGATGTGCCTGGCCGAAGCGTTGCTGCGCATTCCCGATCCGGCCACGCGCGATGCGCTGATCCGCGACAAGCTGGCCGATGGCGACTGGTCCGCCCATCTCGGCGCCGGCGCCGGCGAATCGCGCTCGCTGTTCGTCAATGCCGCAACCTGGGGGCTCGTCGTCACGGGCAGGCTCGCCGCCTCGGCCGACGATCGCGGCCTCGCCGCCGCGCTCACCCGCCTCGTCGCGCGGCTGGGGGAGCCGGTGATCCGCCGCGGCGTCGACCTGGCGATGCGGCTGATGGGGCAGCAGTTCGTCACCGGCCAGACCATCGCCGAAGCGCTCGACCGCGCCCGCGCGATGGAGGCCCGCGGCTTCGCCTATTCCTACGACATGCTCGGCGAGGCGGCGATGACGGCGGCCGATGCGGCCCGCTACTTCGCCGCCTACGAACACGCGATCCACGCGATCGGCGCCGCCGCGGCGGGACGCGGGCCGATCGCGGGACCGGGCATATCGATCAAGCTCTCGGCGCTGCACCCGCGCTATGCCCGCAGCCAGCGGTTCCGGGTCATGACCGAATTGCTTGCGCGCGTGCGCGACCTGGCCTTGCTGGCGAAACGCCACGACATCGGCCTCAACATCGATGCCGAGGAGGCGGACCGGCTCGAACTCTCGCTCGACCTGCTCGAAGCGCTGGCCGCCGATCCCGCCCTGGCGGGCTGGAACGGGCTCGGCTTCGTCGTCCAGGCCTATGGCAAGCGCTGCCCGCTGGTGATCGACTGGCTGGCGCAGCTCGCCCGGCGCAGCGGTCACCGGTTGATGGTGCGGCTGGTCAAGGGCGCCTACTGGGACGCCGAGATCAAGCGCGCGCAGGTCGATGGCCTGCCCGATTTTCCGGTCTACACCCGCAAGCGCCACACCGACGTCGCCTATATCGCCTGCGCGCGGAAGCTGCTGGCGGCGCGCGACGTGCTGTTCCCGCAGTTCGCCACCCACAACGCGCAGACCGTCGCCACCGTCCTCGCGCTGGCCGGCCCCGATTTCGCGCCGGGCGACTGGGAGTTCCAGTGCCTGCACGGCATGGGCGAGCCGCTCTACGAACAGGTCGTCGCCGGACTGCACCGGCCGTGCCGGATCTACGCGCCGGTCGGCACGCACGAGACGCTGCTCGCCTATCTCGTGCGCCGCCTGCTCGAGAACGGCGCCAACTCCAGCTTCGTCAACCGCCTCGGTGATCCGGCGGTGCCGGTCGACAGCCTGATCGAGGATCCGGCCGAGGTGGTGCTGGCCGATCCCGATCCCGGTGCCCCGCACCCGGCGATCGCGCTGCCGGCCGACATCCTCGCCCCGCGTCGCAATTCCCCCGGCCTCGATCTTGCCGACGAGGCGGTGCTGGCCACGCTCGCCGCCGGCCTGCAGGCCGCCGCCGCGCGGGACTGGCGGGCAGGGGAGGGGGAGGGAGAGGGAGAGGGAGAGGGAGAGGGAGAGGGAGAGGGAGAGGGAGAGGGAGCGAAGCCGGCGCAGCGTGATCCCGCCCGCCCGGTGCGCAACCCCGCGGATCATGCCGATATCGTCGGCCACGTCGCCGAAAGCGCGCCCGCCGCCGTCGCCGCGCTGGCCGTCCGGGCCGCCGCCGCGGACTGGGCGCGGACCACGCCCGCCGCCCGCGCCCACCTGCTCGAACGCGCGGCCGACCTGTTCGTGGCGGAGATGCCGGCGTTCATCGCCCTCGCCATCCGCGAGGCCGGAAAGTCCGCCGCCAACGCTGTTTCCGAAGTGCGCGAGGCGGTCGACTTCCTCCGCTACTATGCCGCGCAGGCCCGCGCCACGCTGGGCCGCGGCGAGACCCCGCTCGGCCCGGTCGCCTGCATCAGCCCGTGGAACTTCCCGCTCGCCATCTTCACCGGCCAGGTCGCGGCGGCGCTCGCCGCCGGCAACCCGGTGATCGCCAAGCCGGCAGAGGAAACCCCGCTGATCGCTGCCCACGCCGTCGCCCTGCTGCACCGCGCCGGCATTCCCGCCGACGCGCTGCAACTGGTCTGCGGCGATGGCCCGGTCGGCGCGGCGCTGGTCGATTGCCCCCAGGTGGCCGGGGTGCTGTTCACCGGCTCCACCACGGTCGCGCGCACGATCCAGCGCCGGCTCGCCGCGCGGCTCGGCCCCGGCCAGCCGCCGATCCCGCTGGTCGCGGAAACCGGCGGCCAGAACGCGATGATCGTCGATTCCTCGGCGCTGGCCGAACAGGTCGTGGCCGACGTCCTCGCCTCGGCCTTCGACAGCGCCGGGCAGCGCTGCTCGGCATTGCGGCTGCTGTGCCTGCAGGCGGAGATCGCCGACCGCACCCTCGCGATGATCAAGGGTGCGATGGCCGAACTGCGGGTCGGGCCGACCGACCGCCTCAGCGCTGATATCGGCCCGGTCATCACCGCCGCGGCGCGCGATGCGATCGAGGAGGCCGTCGCTGCGCGCGCCGCCGCCAGCCACGCCGTCCACCGCGTCGCGCTCGGCCCGGACTGCGCGAACGGCACGTTCGTCGCACCGACGCTGATCGAACTTGCCAGCCCCGACCAGCTCGGTCCCGAACTGTTCGGCCCGGTGCTGCACGTCGTCCGCTGGCAGGCGGGCCGGCTCGACGCGCTGGTCGATGCGATCAACCGCACCGGCTACGCGCTGACCTTCGGCCTTCACACTCGGCTCGACGCCACCACCACGCACGTGCTGGCGCGCATCGCGGCCGGCAACCGCTACGTCAACCGCAACACCATCGGTGCCGTCGTCGGCGTGCAGCCGTTCGGCGGCCACGGCCTTTCAGGCACGGGGCCGAAGGCCGGCGGCCCGCTGACGCTGCGGCGCCTGGTCCGCGACGCGACGCCGCCGCCGCTACCGCCGGAAACCGAGCTGCCCGGCCCGGTCGGCGAACGCAACCTCTACGGCGCCCACCCGCGCGGTCCGGTCGCCCTGCTGCACCGCACGCCCGCGGGCCTGGCATTGCAGCATGCCGCGCTTGCCGCCACCGGCAACCCGGCCGCCACCGGCCTCGACGATCCCGCGCTCGCCGCCGTGCTCGCCGAAACGGCGGAGGATGCCCGCGCCGCCGCGCAGGCGCTGGCGGCGCGCGAAGGCCCGATCATCCCCGTGCTCGTCCCGCAGGCGCACGGCTACCCGCTGGACATGCTGGTGATCGAGCGCAGCACCTGCATCAACACCACCGCCGCCGGCGGCAATGCCAGCCTGATGACGCTAGCCTAGGCGGGCGATCACCTGCGGCAGGTCCACCGTGGTGACGATGCCCGGCGCCGCCTCGCACACGAACGGCAGCGCATTGACCGGCCGGTTCGCGGTCAGTCCCGGGGTCATGTCCGCATAGTCCTCGGGCTTGCACGGATAGGAGATCGAGACGTCGAGCGGGCAATCGCCCATCATCACCACGTGCCAGCCCGACGGCGTGCGGAACTCCCATTCCTCGCCGTCGCTGGTGTCGACGTCGGTGGAGACGAACCAGGTCGAGCAGAACTGCATCAGCTTGCGGCCCTGGTGCCACCCGGTCAGCGTCGTCCGCGTCGCCGCCACCGTGCCCTTCGGCACCACGCCGGCGGCGATGTGCACGTCGGCGCGGGCGAGGCCCTGCGCGCCCTCGACCGTCCATTCGTCGATCGGCATGCCCAGCGCCGTCGCCACCAGTTGCAGCGAGGGCGCGAACGAATACTTCGCATGGTCGCGGTGCCCCTGGTTGCCATTGCCCGGTTGCGCGCCGAAACCCATCATCTCGAAGATCATCTCGGGCGAATTGCGCGACGAGCAATCGGCAAATTCATCGATCCGGAACGAATCCATCCGCCGCTGGATCGACGCCATCACGATCGGCATCGCCTCGGTGATGAACCCCGGGCTCGATCCGGTGGCATGTACCGAAGTCCCGCCCTTCCGGCACGCCGCCTCCAGCAGGTCGGCCATGGCCGGGTCCAGCGCGCGCGGGTTCTGCAGTTCCATCCGCGTCGAAACCACGTTCACACCGCTCTCCAGGAACCGGCACACTTCCTCCAGCCGGAACACGTGCGGCATGTACAGCACCGCATCGGGCTTCGCCGCCAGCACTTCGTCGATCGTGCCGACCGCCTTCACGCCGGTCGCGCCGGTGCCGGCCAGTTCGCCCGCGTCCTTGCCGACCTTGGCCGGGTTGCTCACCCATACCGCCACCAGCTCCATGCCGGGATGCTCGATCACGTGGCGCAGCGCCCGCGATCCCACGTTGCCCGTTGCCCACTGCGCCACCCGGTAGACCTTGCCCATCACGCTTTCTCCATTCCGCATTTCGCTTCCCATCCGTCCCAGCTCGGCTCGCCGTCCGGCGTATCGAAGACCGTGCCCTCGGGCCGGAACGTCGTCCCGGTGTCGCACACCGCGGTGCACGGCAGCATCATGATCTGCTGGCGATCGATGAAGCGTTCCTCGTCCTCGAAGAACAGCTTCTGCATCCAGTCGCTCTCCATCATCCGCGTCACTTCGGCGAATGCCGCCGCGTCCTTGAGGGTCCACACCGACAGCAGGTCCCAGCCGAATGCCATCGGCCCGAAGCCGCTGCCCGCGACGCGCGGATCGCCGCCGCCATAGACCTGGTCGACATAGTTGCGCTCATAGCTCTCGAACAAGTGGCCGCAATACTTCAGCGCCATCGCCGCGTGGCTGCGCTCGAAATGGGCGCGGAACTGCGCGTGGGTCAGGTGCGGCTTGCGCTTGACCAGGTGGATCACCCGAAACATCCGTGTCTCCCTGCCGTTCTCGTCGCCATCCTGCCCGCGCTGCCCGCGCCCGGCAATGGCGCAAGCGAACGGCTGGTCACATCGCGCCCGGGCGAAGTGCCGACCCCGCGGCCGGATCATGGCAACCGCCGCATTAACCGGAAATCAGCACCCCCCGCGCTATCCCGCCGTTCCCTGTCCCCTGCGCCACGGAAAGGCCCGCGCTTGACCTCGATGTATCCCCGGCCGAACCTCGCCCAGGCCGCACCGCTGGCCCGCGATCCCGCTCAGGCCCTCGCCACCCGCGTCGTCGTTGTCGGCCTCGGCTATGTCGGGCTGCCGCTGGCGGTGGCGCTGGCGGGCCGCTTCGAGACGATCGGCCTCGACATCGACGCCCGCCGCATCGAGGAGCTCCACGCCGGCCACGACCGCACCGGCGAGATCGACCGCGACCGGCTCGAGTCCAGCGCGCTGATGCTGGCCGCCGATCCGGACGTCTGCCCGCCCGCCGATTTCTACATCGTCACCGTTCCCACCCCGATCGACGGCGCCAACCGCCCGGACCTGCGCCTGGTCGAGGCTGCCAGCCGCACGATCGCGCGCCTGCTCCCCGCCGCGCTGGTGGAAGGCCGCGTCCCCGTCGTCGTCTACGAATCCACCGTCTATCCCGGCGTCACCGAGGACGTCTGCGCCCCGATCCTGGAGGCGCACTCGGGCCTCAAGTGCGGTCGCGACTTCTTCCTCGGCTACAGCCCCGAACGCATCAACCCCGGCGATCGCGAGCACACCATCGACAAGATCACCAAGGTCGTCTCCGGCCAGACCCCGGACGTGCTCGACCGCGTCGCCGATCTCTACGCCAGCATCACCAGCGGCGGCGTGTTCCGCGCCCGCTCCATCAAGGCGGCCGAGGCGGCCAAGGTCATCGAGAACGCCCAGCGCGACATCAACATCGCCTTCATGAACGAGATCGCGCAGATCTTCAGCCGCATGGACCTGTCGATCTGGGACGTGCTCGCCGCGGCGCGCACCAAGTGGAACTTCCTGCCGTTCGGCCCCGGCCTCGTCGGCGGCCACTGCATCGGCGTCGATCCCTACTACCTGTCGCACCGGGCGGAGCAGCTCGGCCTCGACCCGCGCGTGATCCTCGCCGGCCGCGGCATCAACGACGGCATGGCCGGCTGGGTGGCGCAGCGCCTGCACGATGCGCGCAAGGGCCGCCCCGGCACCGTCCTCGTGCTCGGCCTGACCTTCAAGGAAAACATCCCCGACCTGCGCAATTCCAAGGTCGCCGATCTCGTCACCGCGCTGGGCCGCATGGGCCACGCCGTCACCGTCCACGATCCCCACGCCGACGCCGAAGAGGCGCGCCACGAATACGGCATCCCGCTGGTCGCGGAGCCGTTCCGGCGCAAGTACGATCTCGCCGTGCTCGCTGTGCCGCACCGCGAATACCTGGCGATGGGCGCGGGCGCCCTGCGCGCGCTGGTGAAGAAGGGCGGCACCCTCGCCGATCTCAAGGGCGAGCTTGGCGCCGCGGCAGACTGGACGCTGTAACCGGCACCGATTCGCGAGCCGGCCGCGCTCGCTTCGGCGCGCTTCGCTCCCGGACCGACGCAATCGGGCCGCGTGACTGGCGATTCGGCCTGCCGGTGTTGCGCAGTGGCCTGTAAGTTAACGAGACTTACGGCGGCGTCCCAAAAAGGTACAGTGCAACAACTACATGCGAATGGCCGACAGAATTCGGCTGTGCTAGGATTAACACTTAGTGTATTCTTGCCAGCGATGAAGAGTTGGCCGTGGAGATGATCATGTATCGCCGTAGCGCCCGTATCGTTGCTGCCGCTCTCTCTCTGGCGCTGACTTTCGGCGCCACCAGCGCCCACGCCACCGCGGTCCTCATCGGCACCTTCTCGGGCAATGAATGCGCCGGCGTCGGTGGCTTCTCCAACTGCTACGCGTTCCCCAACGGCACGACCGGGCCGGCCGGCGCGGGCGGCTCGCCGGCGATCTTCAAGTGGGACGCCGGCGGCGCCAACGAGATTTCCACCCGGTTCCCGAGCGTCACCGGTTCGGAGTTCACGGTCAACTACACCGGCGCCACCAATTCGCTGTCGTTCAGCTACAACCCGGGCGCCAACGATCCGGCGATCCATTACTACGCCGTGTTCCAGGCCGGCACGACCAAGCTGTTCCATGACTCGGCGGCGATCGTCAGCGGCACCGTCCAGTTGACCGACTATTTCCCGAACAATCCGGGCATCTCGCACATCACCTTCTTCGACACCGGCACGTTCCCGGTCCTGCCCGAGCCGTCGACCTGGGCGTCTATGATCCTCGGCTTCGGTTTCGTCGCGCAGGCCATGCGCGCGCGGACCGGCCGGAAGGCCGCGCCCGTCGCCTGAGCGCCCTGTCGCCTGATTGCCGCCTCGCCTGATCGAACACGGGCGGCCCTAACGCGCGAACAAGACCGGCGCTGTTGAGGTCGCCGTTACTGCAAATTACTTGCAGACGATTTCGAAGAAAATGCACGGGTTCTTGCCCAAGCGATGGTTGGCGGCCCCGCTTGTCCGGGGCGATTCGCCTGTTCAGCCGCGTGTTAGCCGCACTTTACTTGGAATTTTCTCCAATCCCACAAAGAAAATTCCCAACAGATTGATTCGCAAGCCTTAAACCCGCCGCGACATCGCGTGCCTTCCATTGAAGTATGGTTAACTTTGGGTTAATACTTACCCCCGGTGCTTGTGCAGATCCGCGCGCCGCTCCGGTCATCGCCGGGGTCGCCCGCAGCCACCGGCAAGCCAGCCGAATACACCAGCGACAAGGGGACAGATTCATGACGCCTGGTAAATTCCTGCTCGCAGCCGGCGCGGCGCTTTCCGCACTGGCCATGGCCGCTTCCGCCCAGGCGGGGACGGTGGTTGTCTCGGGTGACCGCTACAACCTCAACGTCATCAACAACTTCTACAACAGCTACGGCGGCAACACGTCGTCGATCGCCGGCAGCTCGATCGCCGGCGCGGACCTGTCGCACGTCGACCTGCTGTGGGCGGTCCAGCCGAACCACGATTACAGCGCCGGCGAACTCAGCACGATGGCCAGCTACCTGTCGCAGGGCGGCCGCATCGCCTTCATGGGCGAACACGGCGGCTTCGCCCCGCAGGAAAACAACCGCATCAGCGCCGCGCTGGCCGCGCTCGGCTCGACGATCTCGATCGTCAACGACGTCATCGACAGCGGCTTCCACACCGCCTCGGTCGCTGACGGCCAGATCCTCAGCAACCCGCTGACGGCGGGCGTCAACACGTACGAATATGCGGCCTTCGCCCACCTCAACATCAGCGGCACCGCACAGGCGCTGATGCTCGGGTCGGATCTCGGCACGGTGATGATGGCCTACCAGAACATCGGTGCCGGCAGCGTCTTCCTGATCACCGACCAGAACGTGTGGGACAACGCCGGAAGCCTGTGGCCCGGCTTCGACAACGAGGTGATGTTCCAGAATCTCGTCACCGCCCGGACCGGCGCGCCGCCGCCGCCGCCGCCGAACGGCTCGGTTCCCGAACCGGCGACCTGGGCGATGATGCTGCTCGGTTTCGGCTTCGTCGCCGGCGCCATGCGCAGCCGCCGCCAGCGGGCCAGGGTCACCTACGCCTTCTGATCCGGGCCACCGCCCGAACCTGGGACGCCGGCAGCCCAGGCTGCCGGCGTCCTCCTCGTTTCCGCCCGGCGCCGCCCGCGCGCCCCGGACTGGCGCCAGGACTGGCGAAGGACCGCGCCTCCCGGGGAGAATTCGGGTTTCACGCCGTTCGCAAGGCGCCCTAGAACCGCACGCTCAGCCGCCCGCCGAACGTGCGCGGCGGCATGACGTTGCTGGTCACCCAGCCCTGCACCAGCGCGGATTGCTCGCCCCCGCCGGTATAAATCACCCGATCGGTGATGTTGCGGACATAGACAGATAGCTGCCAGCGCGCCCCCGCGGCATAGGCGATCGCCGCGCCGAGGTTGGCATAGGCCCGCTGGCGCTCCGTGGCGATGAAGTCGTTGCGGAAGGGAAAGCCGCTGGCGAACGACACGTCGGCCGAGAGCGTCAGCCGGCCATCGCCCCGCAGCGCGATCGCCTGCGCCAGGTTCACCACCCCCGACCACCGGGGCGCCAGCAGCATCTGGCGGCCGGAACAGTCGACCCGGACCAGCCCGCGGGCATCGGGTGCGGAGACCGGGCAGCCGACGCGCCCGGGCGGCACGAACCGGGCCACCTCGGTCAGCACATAGCTGTCATAGCGCGCATCGGCGAACTCCACCGCGCCGTGCAGCGTCGCCCCGGCCCAGGGCAGCGCCACGACGTCGAGCCCGAACCCGGCGACCCGCGCCTTGCCCGCGTTCTGCGTCACCATCGCCGTCGCGCCGAGCCCGTCGATCGCCTGCGCCGAGACCTGGAGATCGCGGTTGTCGAGGTAGAACCCCTCGACATTCACCTGCAACCGGTCGCCCAGCAGCCGGTTGCGCAGGCCCAGCGTGTAGGCGGTAACCCGCTCGGGCGCGAACGGGGCCAGCCGGTCGTCATTCGGCGCGAAGTCCACCGCCTGGCTGAACCCGCCCGCCTTGAACCCGGCGCTGACCTCGACGAACGCCAGCGATTGCGGCGCGATGTCGAATTCCGCGCCGAGCTTCCAGGTCGCCCGGCGGAAGGTGATGGCGCTGTCGTAGAAACCCGGCGCGGGATTGAACATCGGGCACAGCGTCCCCGGCGCCTTGCCGTTCGCCGGCACGCAATCGGCGGGGGAGGGCACCGGCCCCAGCACCATCGGCGAGATCGCGAAGCTGCGATAGTCCCGGGCCTCGCGCCGGTCGATGGTATAGCGGACGCCGCCGGTCAGCCGCAGGCGTTCCACCGGCGCAAAGGTCGCCTGCCCGAACACCGCCCCGGCGCGCGTGGAATATGTCGTCGCGGTCAGCCCGTTCAGCACCGGACCGGCCTGGATCGCATAGGCGGAGGTCAGCCGCTCGGAAAAGAGGTTGCCGCCCACCACCCAGGTCAGCCGGGGGGTGCGGTTCGCCAGCCGCAGCTCGATCGACAGCTGGCGCGACCGGTCGCCGTCGGTGGCGTCCCCGGCCGCGTCGTAGATCCCGCCCAGGTTGAAGCGGAAGCTCGGCTGCAGGACGTAGCGGGTCCGCACCTGCCGGTAGCCGGGCTGCAGCGTCAGCGTCGCGAAGCCCAGCGCCGCGTCGAGCTGGCCCTGCACGTACCACGCGCGCACGTCCTGGTGCGGCGTGGTCTCGGCCGGGCTGGCGAGCAGCGCCGGCGGTAGCGATTGCCCGCCGCTCGCGGCGAAGATCGCGGCCGCCCGCGCCATGTATGCGGCGCCCGCCGCGGACGAGGTCACGCCGGTCCACGGCGCGATTCCGGGCTGCGTCGGCACCACCGCAAAGCCGATGCCCTTGCCGCCCAGGTGCGAGAATCCTCCCGCCAGCCGCAGCGCTAGCCCGCTGCCGATGCGGCCCGCGAACTGCAGCCGCGCCCCCTCGTGGATGTCGTCGGCGGTGCCGTCGCTCAGATAGCCGTCGCGGTGCTGGACCTGGAACGAGGCGCGCAGCGCCGCGTCCGTGCCCAGCGCGAGGTTCACCGCGCCTTCGCCGCCAAGCTGGCCATGATCGCCGAAGCTGGCCTCGAAAAAGCCGCCGTTGCGGCCCGGCTCGGGCGCGTGCGTGACCAGGTTGATCGCACCACCGCTGGCGTTGCGGCCGTAAAGCGTGCCTTGCGGCCCCTTCAGCACCTCGATCCGCGCCAGGTCGAAGAGATTGCCGCCGATGCCCTGGGACCGGCCAATGACGACGCCGTCGAGATTGGTGATCACCGCCGGGTTGGCGCTGGCCAGTACCGTGAAATCGCCGATGCCGCGGATGTAGAGCTGCGTCGATTGCCCGCTCGCACGCAGCCCGGGCATCAACCGCGGCAGGTCGTCCAACTCGTCCACGCCTTGCGCGCGCAGCGCCTTGCCGTCCAGCACCGCCAGCGACAGCGCTGCCCTCTGCGCCGCTTCCTCGCGTCGCTGCGCGGTGACCACGATGTCGGCGATCCGTTCGCCCTGCATACCGCTCCCGGGCATTGCCTCCGCGTGGAGAACATTCGATTGCAAGGCCAGCGCGCCAACGGCCAGCCCTCCCAGATACTGTGCGATGTTCATGATGCGACCCCGTCCCTTAGCCGTAACGTTTATTCTGGCCAGTCAGGGGTTTCGTAACGTCTATCTATCTGTAGAAAAAGAATATAAAATCTTCATCTATGCATTTTCCCGTAATCCGCGCTCAGCGCTTCGGCTTCATGCCCGCCGCCATCGCCGTCAGCGCCTCGCGCCGCGGCATCGCCCGCATCGCATCGAACATCGCCTGGTACTTCGCGTCGGAGACGAATGTCGGCCCCTGGTCCAGCCGGTCCAGCGTCTCGCGCGCCACGTCGATCGCCGGGCGCTGCGCCACCGCGGCCATGTCCACGCCCTGCCTGGCCGCCGCCTCGCTTTCGGTCGGCCCCGGGCACAGCGTCAGCACGTCGATGCCCGCCGGCGCCAGCTCGCCCCACAGCGCCTCGCCCAGCGCCACCACCATCGCCTTGCTCGCCGAATAGGCGGCCGAATAAGGGCATCCGATCAGCCCCTCGACCGAAGCGGTCATCACCAGCCCGGCTCCCCGCCCATCCGCCGCCCGCGCCTTCAGCCGGGGGATGAACCCCTGCGCCAGCAGGCTGGGCACCGTGCAGTTGACGGTCAGCATCTCCGCCAGCAGCGCCGGCGGCGCATCCTCGTGCGCGCCCTTGAAGCCGAACCCGGCATTGCTCACCACCAGCCCGACGTCGTGCCCCGCGCAGCAATCGTGGATCGCCCGCGCCGCGTCCGGCTGGCCGAGGTCGATCGCAAGCGGGGTCACGGCAACGCCGTGCGCGTCCCGCAGGCGCCCGGCCAGCGCTTCCAGCCGGTCCACCCGCCGCGCGACGGCGATCACGTCCATCCCGCGCGCCGCCAGCGCCTCGGCAAAGGCCATGCCGATGCCCGAGGATGCCCCCGTCACCATCGCGACCCGGCCATAACGGTCTCGAAATGCGGTCATCGTGTGCTCTCCTCGCATCGCCGGGCAACCTGGGTGGATCGGCCCCCGGTGCAACCTCCCCGGCGTTCGCCGGGTTGCGGCCCGCGCCGGATCGCTGCACCGCACGCCAGCCTCACGAACACCAGTCCCGCCGGTAGCCGCGCCAGCGCTCCGCCAGCCCTTCGGCCACCAGCACCTCGCCAAGGCTGCGTCCGCCGCGCGTGATCGTGCGCAGCTTGCGGCCATAGACGTCCTCGTCGCGATCGGGCAGCGGCCGCAGCGAGAACCGCCCCTGGTTGAGCAGTTCCAGCAGCCGGTCGCTGGCCTTCTCGCCAAGGTCCAGTTCATGGTCGCACTTCGGCTCGCTGACCTCGGGCGCGTTGATGTCGGCGACGCGGATCTTTTCCCCGCGATAGTGGATGGTATCGCCGTCGACGACGCAGTCGGCGCGCCACCGCCCCCCGCACAGCGTGAACCGCGCGCTCTCGCGGTCGTCCGTCCCCGCCGCCAGCCGCACCGGCACCGGTCCGGCGTCGCCCCAGCGCCGCCAGTGCGTCGCCGCCGCGATCAACCCCAGCCCGGCCAGCACCGCGACGAACAGCAGCAGCATCGGCTTGCGCATCGTTCACAGCCCGAGGAACAGCCCCGCCAGCGCCGCGCTCATCAGGTTGGCCAGCGCCCCCGCCGCCAGTGCGCGCAGCCCCAGCCGCGCGATCACCGGCCGCTGGTTCGGCGCCAGGCTGCCGGTCACCGCCATCTGGATCGCGATCGAGGAAAAGTTGGCGAACCCGCACAGCGCGAAGGTGATCACCGCCACCGTCCGCGCCGAAAGGTCCCTGGCCTGGCCGAGGTCGATGAACGAGACGAACTCGTTGAGCACCAGCTTGGTCCCGAACATGCCCCCGGCGCGCGTCGCCTCGGCCCAGTCGGGCGCGCCGATCAGCCGGAACACCCCCGCGAACACCGCGCCCAGCACCATCTGGAACGACAGCTCGGGATGGCCGAACCAGCCCCCCACCGCCGCCAGCATCCCGTTCGCCAGCGCCACCAGCGCGACGAAGGCCAGCACCATCGCGCCCACCGCCACGGCCAGCCGCACGCCGGTCTGCGCGCCCTCGCTGGCGGCCATGATGATGTTGGCCGGCGCCTCGCCCTGGTCCACCGCGATCACGGCGCGTTCCTCCGGCTCGTCGATCGGCGCGCCTTTCGGATCGGGCATGATGATCTTGGCCATGCAGATGCCCCCCGGCGCGGACATGAACGCCGCCGCCACCAGGTAGTCGATGCGGATGCCCATGCTGGCATAGGCGGCGAGGATCGTCCCCGCCACGCCGGCCATGCCCACGCTCATCACGCAGAACAGCTCTGCCGGCGTCAGGCTCGCCAGGTATGGCCGGATCACCAGCGGCGCCTCCGACTGGCCGACGAAGATGTTCGACGCCGCGCACAGCGATTCGATCCGGCTGATCCCGGTCACCTTCTCCAGCCCGCCGCCGATCCAGCGGATCGCCAGTTGCATGATGCCGAGGTAATAGAGGATCGAGATCAGCGCCGCGAAGAAGATGATCACCGGCAGCGCCGCGATCGCGAAGCTGGTCCCGCCGATCTCCGGCTTCGCCAGCGGCCCGAACAGGAATTCCACCCCGGCGTGGGCATAGCCGAGCAGGCTCGCCACCCCGCCCGAGACGACCTGCAACGCCCGGTTCCCCGGCGGAAAGTACAGGACCAGCGCGGCAAACCCGGCCTGCAGCGCGAACGCCGCCCCCACCACGCGCGGCCGGATCGCCCGGCGATCGCCGGACAGCAGCACGGCCAGCGCCAGGATCAGCACGATCCCGGCCAGGCTGAAGACGATCGACATCGGCGCGCGTTCCCCCGGTATTTCGGTCCGGCCAAACACTAGTGGCGCCACGGTATTCCGTCGAGGGGGATGCGCGGCTTGTGCCCCGAATGCGCGATTGCTAGCAGGTATGCCAACCACAGGCGGGAACAACCCACCCACGATGCCGCGAACCCAACTCCTCCCCCCCGGCGATGACCTCCCGCTCTACGCCCAGGTCGCCGCCACGCTGCGCACTGCGATCGAGCGCGGCCTCTACGCGCCAGGCGCCCGCATCCCCACCGAGGAGGAGCTCTGCCGCCGCTTCAAGGTCAGCCGCCACACCATCCGCGACGCGCTGCGCCAGCTCCGCAATGATGGCCTGATCACCTCGCGCCCCGGCAGCCGTCCGATCGTCGCCCGGGCCGCCGATGCCCCGGCCAGCGAGCCGCTCCAGGCCACCATCGCCAGCGACTTCTTCGACTACATGCTCGGCACTCGCTTCGCGGTCGAGGCCAGCGAGCCCGTGGCGATCTCGCCCGAGCTTGCCGCCCAGACCGGCCTCGCCATCGGCGAAAGCTGGCTGCACCTGCGCGGCTGGCGCCACGATGCCGATGACGGCCACCCGACCTGCTGGAACGATTACCTGATCCGCCCCGCGTTCGCCGGCCTCGCCCGCACCCTGCCGCGCCACGTCGGGCCGCTGATCCCGCTGATCGAGGATCTCTCCGGCCAGCGCATCACCCGGCTCGCCCGCGCCACCAGCGCGATCCCGATGCCCGCCGCCCAGGCCCGCGTCTTCGGCGTCGCCCCCGGTTCCCCCGCGCTCTCGGTGGTGACCCGCTGCGAGATCGCGGGTGGCGAAGTCGTGCTGCTCCACCGCTCGATCCACGCGACGGGGACCCTCACCTACACGATCGACCGCTAGAACAACGCCAATTTCCGTATCGACCCGGCGCCACGATGTAACTATATCACATCGGGTGACGCCTGGCCTCGCCTCCCTGTTCCGCCCCCGCCGTTCCGGCTGGTGGCAAGCGATCCTGCTGCTGCTGTCGCTGGCGATCACCGGGCAAGGCGTCGCCATCCAAAGCCACCTGTCCGCCCACCGACCGACAGCCGATGTCTGCGCCGCTGCTGCCGCCGGCGTTTCCTGTCCGGCGCCCGCCGGCAAGGCCCGGGCCCACGATGCCGCGCATTGCGCGCTCTGCCAGGAAGCCCGCATCGCCGGCCACTACCTGCCGATCGCCGCCGTCGCCCTGGCGCTCGCCGTCCTTGCCAGGTTCCGGCCCGCCGCGCGGCCCGGCATCGCCCGCCGCGCCCCCGCGCCGCGTCCCCCCTGGCGCAGCCGCGCCCCGCCGCCGCTCCCGGTCTGACCTCGCCTCACCCTGTAGTCTGACTGCCCGCCCCGCGCGGGCCGGAGCCCGATTCCATGTCCCGATCCCGCTTTCCCGGCGCCGCCCTGCTGGCGCCCGTCACGGTCGTCGCCTCGCTGATCGCCCCTGCAACGGCGAATGCCGCCCCGAATGCCGCCCCGAATGCCGCCCCGAATGCCGCCGACTCGGCCCCGGCCACCCCGTCCGAAACCACCCCGCCCGAAACCACCATCATCGTCACCGCCAGCCCGTTCGGCCACGGCCGCGACGATACCCCGGCGATCACCGCCCGGGTCGATGCGGAGAAGATCCTGTCAAAAGGCGGCGCCTCGATCGCCGATGCGCTCACCGACGTCCCCGGCATCGCCGCCACCGGCTTCGCCACCGGTGCCAGCCGCCCGATCATCCGCGGCATGGACGCCACCCGCGTCCGCCTGCTCGAGGACGGCACCTCCAGCTCCGACGTATCGGACATCGGCCCCGATCACGGCGTGCCGATGGACCCGCTCGCCGCGCGCTCCATCGAGGTGATCCGCGGCGCCGCCACCCTGCGCTACGGCAGCCAGGCGATCGGCGGCGTCGTCAACGCCATCAACAACCGCGTGCCGCTGGCGCTGCCCGACAAGCCGCTCTCCGGCGAAGTCACCGGCAGCTACGGCAGCGTCGCCAATACCTGGCAGGGCTCCGCGCTGGTCGATGCCCGCGCGGGTGACCTCGCGCTCCACGCCGACGGCTTCCTGCGCGACGCGGGCGACTACGGCACCCCGCTCGGCACGCAGCCGAACTCGTGGTTCCGCGGCCACGGCGGCTCGGTCGGCGCCAGCCTGTTCCCCGGCGGCGGCCAGAGCCGCGTCGGCCTCGCGATCACGCAGTACGACGCGAAATACGGCGTCCCCAGTGACATCACCTTCATCGACATGAAGCAGACCAAGCTGATCACCCGCTCGTCGCTCGATCTCGGCAGCGGCCTGTTGCAGACGCTGAAGATCGACGGCTCCTACGGCGATTACCAGCACCAGGAAAAGCAGCCCGACGGCACCGTCGACGCCACCTTCCGCAACAAGGAATGGGACGCCCGCGCCGAACTCCTGCTCGGACGCCTCGGCCCGGTCGCCAACAGCGCGCTCGGCTTCGAATACCAGCACCGCGCGTTCTCCGCGCTCGGCGACGCCGCCTCGTACCTGCTTCCCACCGTCACGCAGAGCGTCGCCGGCTACCTGTTCGTCGACACCGCGCTCGCCACCGGCCTCCACCTCGAAGCCAGCGGCCGCGTCGAACACGTGACCGCGCAGGGCACCCCCGCCGGCGGCACCCTCACGCAGCGCGGCTATACCCCGCTCAGCGGCGCGCTCGGCCTGCTGTGGCAACCCGCCGGCGCGGTCAAGCTCGGCCTCACCTTCGCCAGCACCGCCCGCGCCCCCGCCATCACCGAGCTCTACGCGCGCGGTCCGCACGATGGCCCCAACACCTTCGAGACCGGCAACCCCGCGCTCCACCCGGAACGCGCCAACGCGCTCGAGGCCTCGCTCCGCATCCGCACCGGCCGCCTCCGTCTCGACGGCAGCCTCTATTCGAGCTGGTTCCGCAACTACATCTACGGCGATCTCACCGGCCGCACCTGCGACGACAGCGGCACCTGCATCGCCGGTCCCGGCCTGGACCTGCGCGAGCTCGACTACCGCCAGCAGGGCGCCCACTTCCGCGGCGTGGAGGGAGAGGCGTCCTACGATCTCGTGCGCGGCGGCAAGGGCACGCTGGCGCTGAAGCTGCTGGGGGATGTCACCCGCGCCACGCTGGCCGACGGCAGCAACGTTCCCCGCATCCCGCCCTGGCGGATCGGCGGCGGGCTGGACTGGCAGAGCGATGCGCTCGATGCCGGCTTCACGCTGACGAAAGTCGCGCGGCAGGACGACGCCGGCGCGTTCGAGACGCCGACGCCGGGCTACACCGGCCTCAACGCGCAAGTGACCTGGCGCCCGTTCAAGGCGCGACGCGGGGTGGAACTGGTGGTGGCGGGGCAGAACCTGCTGAACGCGGTGGAGCGCGACGCGGCCTCGCTGAACAAGGATCTGGTGGTGATGCCGGGTCGCGGCGTGCGCGTGGTGCTGAAGCTGAGCGGGTGAGGGGGCTCTCCCGTCCCGCAAGCGGGGCAGGCCTGGCGCCGGCGCGCGGCAGCACGGTGGAAGAGCATGTCATGCACATGGGCGGATGGTCTTTGATGTTGAAAATAAGCCAGAAACGTTCGATGCCGGCGTGATCGAAAGCCTCTTCCGAAGGGACGCCAGTGCCGAAGATCTTCGAGTGGAACGGCTACCGCTTCCACTTCTTTTCGAACGAAGGTGATCCTCGGGAGCCGCCGCATGTCCATGTCACCCTGGGCCGGGACAGCGCCAAGTTCTGGCTTCGTCCCCGCGTCGTCGTCGCCCTGAACCGCGGCTTTTCGCCGCGCGTGCTTTCGGAGTTGATCCCTGTTATAGTCAGCCACCGCGAGCAGATCGAAAGCGCATGGCATGACCATTTCGCCTGAACCCACCGCCGTCCGCGTCGATGAGCACAGCTTCTGGGTCGATCTCGATGATGGCCGCACCCTCGGCGTGCCGCTTGCATGGTTCCCCCGCCTGCTTCACGCCACCCCCGATCAGCGCGCCGATTTCACCCTCAGCCGCGCCGGCATCCACTGGCCCGCTCTTGACGAGGACGTCTCGGTTGCCGGCCTGCTCGCCGGCAAGGGTGATTGCACGAGGCCTCACGCCAACGCCGCCTGATTCCTGCCAGCTGGCAGCCCGCACGCCGTATCGCCACACCCCCGGCTCCCCGCCGTGTCGCCGCGGGTCGCGGCGACGTTGAACGCACGGAGCCTCATGTCGGTCGTGATCGAAGGGCGATCACTCCCCGGCCCGGTGCGGAAACCGCACCATCACCCCGCCGTCGATCACCAGCGTCTGCCCGGTCAGGAACGACGCCATGTCGGACAGGAGGAACAGCAGCGGTTTCGCCAGGTCGATCGGCCGGCCGAACCGCTGCAGCGGCACGCCCTCCTTCACCGCGCTGGCATCCATCATCGCCAGCGCCTCGTCCTCGCCCATCGGCATCATCGCCACCAGCCGCGGCGTCGCGTTGATGTCGGGGGCGATGCAGTTGATGCGCACGCCCTCCGGCCCCCATTCGTCGGCCAGCCCTTTCGCCATCGCGATCACCGCCGCCTTGGCCATGCCATAGGGCACGTGGTTGCGCGCACCATAGATGCCGCTCACCGACGCCACCATCGCGATCGCCCCGCCGCGCCCGCCGTCGCTGCGCCGCATGTGCCGGCCGGCCGCCTGGACGACGTGCATCTGGCTGTGCAGGTTCATGCGCAACTGCGCCTCGATGTGCGCCGCATCACACTCGGCAAAGCGCTTGTTGTGGACTTGCCCGACGATGTTCGCCACCCGGCTCAGCCCGCCCAGCGCCGCCGCCGCGCCGTCGACCACCGCCGCCGCCCCGGCTTCGTCGCGCACGTCGCCGGTAAGCGCCACGCCGTCCACCTCGCGCGCCACCGCTTCGGCCCGCGCGCGGTCGATGTCCGCCACCGCCACCCGCGCCCCGGCGCGCGCCAGCAGCAACGCCAGCTCGCGCCCGGTGCCGAAACCGCCGCCCACCACCAGCGCCGGCTCGCCCTCCAGCCCCATCAGTTCGCGCATCGCATCCTCTCCTGCCGGTCGTTCATCCACTCAGGCTCCAGCCGCCCTCGACGCGCAGGGTCTGCCCGGTCACATAGCCGTTGCGCATCAGCGTCAGGTAGGCCTCGGCGCATTCCGTCGTCTCGCCGACGCGCGGCAGCGGCTGCCCGGCAAGCCGCGCCTCCTGCACCGCGCGGAATTCCGCCGGCAATTCGTCCCATGCCTCGGTGCGGATCGCCCCGGGGCACACCCCGTTCACCCGCACCGGCGCCAGTTCCACCGCCAGCCCCTTGACCAGGTGCTCGATCGCCCCGGCCATCGCCACCGTCACCGCCATTCCCGGTTGCGGTCGATGCGCGGCCATGCCGTTGGTCAGGATCAGCGTCCCGCCCGGCGTCATCCCCGGCGCGGCGTGCTTGGCCACCGCCACCGCGCCCCACACCCGCACGTCGAAGATCGATGCCGCCGCGCGGATGTCGGTTTCGCCCAGCGGCACATGATGGACCTGTCCCCAGTCGGCGGCGGTGAAGGCGATATGGTCGAAACCGTCGCGGCCGGCAAAGAACGCCGCCACCGCGCCCTCGTCGGTCACGTCCAGCACCGCGCCCTCCGCCCCGGCCAAGCGATCCAGCGCCGCCCGCACTTTCGCCGCCCCGCTCGACGCCACGGTCACCCGCGCGCCCTCGGCCAGCGCGGCGCGCGCCACGCCCAGGCCGATGCCGGAGGTTCCGCCGATCACCAGCACGCGCCTGCCGTCCAGATTCATGCCTGCACCTCCACCGGCGTCAGGCTAGACCGGCGATGCCGCGCGGGGCAAGCCCGCCGCGGCTTCAGCGCGTGACGTTGTACTGGAACTGCGCGTTGGAAAGCTGGAACCCGACGAACACGTCGAACGTCGCCCGCGCCACCGCGGTGCGCACGTCGGGCTGCGCCAGCGGATCGACCGCGGCGTCGAAATCGCCGGCCTTGCGTTTGCGGGTGATGCGGTCGCGCACCTCGCGCGACAGCGTCGCCTCGGCCTTGTCGATATAGGCGGCGCCGCGCCCGGTGGCGCTGGCGCGGTCCTGGCCGTCGGCGAACTGGAGCGTGACGGCGCTGATCCGCTTCGCCACCACCGCGTTGCCGCCGCGCACCACCGTCACGAAGAACGGCAGCGTCACCGTCCGCGCACCGTGCGTGTCGGTCCGCCGCGCCTGGACGTCGAAGCTGACGTTGGCATAGACCTTGTCGCTCTTCGGGTCGCACGACGTGCGCACGTTGGTCATCGCCGCGGTCAGGTCGATGCTGCCGGCATCGGTCGCGCCGGGGGTGCGGAACAGCGTCACGTCGCCGGTGAAGTCGGGAACGCCGACCGACGGGCAGGCCGAGCGGATCGCGGTGATGCCGACGCCCTCGTCGACGACGATGTCGCCCTTCGACTTGCAGCCGGCAAGCGCCAGGCTCGCCAGCAGGGCAGTCATGGTCAGGCGCGAGCGGCGGTTCATCAGCGGTTCCTCGATAATCCCTGCGCCCCGCCCTAGCCGGGGACGAAGCAAAGCGCTAGAGGCCCCAACATGAACGCCCCCTTTCCCGACCCCGCCGCTTCGGCCGAGCCCGGCCGCGCCCCGCTGCGCCTGCTGATCGCCGCCCCGCGCGGCTTCTGCGCCGGCGTCGACCGCGCCATCGAGATCGTCGAGCGCGCGATCGCCAAGTACGGCGCCCCGGTCTATGTCCGCCACGAGATCGTCCACAACCGCTTCGTCGTCGATGGCCTGCGCGCCAAGGGCGCGATCTTCGTCGAGGAACTGGACGAGGTGCCCGATGGCGCCCCGGTGATCTTTTCCGCGCACGGCGTGCCCAAGACCATCCCGGCCGAGGCCACCCGCCGTGGCCTCGAATGGCTCGACGCCACCTGCCCGCTGGTCAGCAAGGTCCACCGCCAGGCGGAGCGCAAGCTCGAATCGGGCCACCACATCCTGTTCATCGGCCACGCCGGCCACCCGGAGGTGATCGGCACCTTCGGCCAGGTCCCCGACGGCACGATGACCCTGGTGGAGACCATGGACGACGTTGCCGCGCTGCGCTTCGGCCCGGACGACAAGCTGGCGTTCCTCACCCAGACCACGCTCTCGGTCGACGACACCCACGAGATCATCGAGGCGCTGCGCGCGCGCTATCCGCAGATCGCCGCGCCGCGTGCCGAGGACATCTGCTACGCCACCTCGAACCGCCAGGCCGCGGTCAAGCAGATCGCCCCCGAATGCGACCTGCTGCTGGTCATCGGTGCCCCGAACTCGTCGAACTCGCAGCGCCTGGTCGAGGTCGCGGTGCGCAACGGCACCCCGGCCCGCCTGGTCCAGCGCGCGGCGGAGATCGATCGCGCCTGGCTCGACGGCGTCACCACGCTCGGCCTCACCGCCGGCGCCTCCGCGCCCGAGACCCTGGTCCGCGAGGTGATCGACCTCCTGGCGACGTTCCGCACCGTCACCGAGGAAACCCACGTCACCATGGAAGAGCACATGGTGTTCAAGCTCCCGCGCCAGCTGGCCGGCTGAGCCGCGCGCGGGACAGGACAGGACAGGGCAGGGGGCGACGATGGCCGTCTACACGCAGATCGGCGCGGAAGCGCTGGCGGCGCTGATCGCCGAATTCGACGTCGGCGCGCTGGTCTCGGCCAAGGGCATCGCCGAAGGCGTCTCGAACAGCAACTGGCTGGTCGAGACCACGGGCCGCGCCGGGGCGGGAGGCGGCGCTGGCGGCGCCCGCTTCATCCTGACGATGTACGAAAGCCGCACCGACGTCGCGGACCTGCCGTTCTTCCTCGACCTGCTCGATCACCTCGCCGCGCACGCCTGCCCGGTGCCGCGCACGATCCACGATCGCGCCGGCGCCAGCTTCCGCCTGCTCGACGGCAAGGCGGTGGCGCTGATCGAGTTCCTTCCCGGCGTCTCGGTGTCGAGGCCCGAACCGGCGCAGGCCCGCGCGGTCGGCGCCGCGCTCGCCCGCGTCCACCTCGCCGCCGCGGACTTCGCCGCCACCCGCGCCAACGGCATGGGCCCGGCGGCCTGGCGTGACCTGCTCGGCCAGTGCGGCCCCGATGGCCTGGCCGACATCCACCCGGAGCTGTCGGCGCTGGCGCTGCCGCAGCTCGCCGCGGTCACCGCGCAGTGGCCGGCCGACCTGCCGCGCGGCGTCATCCACGCCGACCTGTTCCCCGACAACGTGCTGATGCTCGGCGATCGCGTCACCGGCCTGATCGACTTCTATTTCGCCTGCACCGACATCCTCGCCTACGACGTCGCCGTCACCCACGCCGCCTGGTGCTTCGACGCCACCGGCAGCGCCTTCTCCGCCGACATCTCGCGTGAGCTGCTCGCCGGCTACGCCGCCGTGCGCCCGCTGTCCGCGGCGGAACGCGCCGCCCTGCCGCTGCTGGCGCGCGGCGCCGCGCTGCGCTTCCTCGCCACCCGCGCCTACGACTGGCTGAACACCCCCGCCACCGCGCTGGTCACCCGCAAGGACCCGATGGCCTTCGCCCGCCGCCTCGCGTTCTACGCCGATCCCGCCAACGCCGCCGTGTTCGCGGCATGAAGACCGTCGAGATCTTCACCGACGGCGCCTGCAAGGGCAACCCCGGCCCCGGCGGCTGGGGCGCGATCCTGCGCATGGGCGGCCACGAGAAGGAACTCTCGGGCGGCGAGCCGCAAACCACCAACAACCGCATGGAGCTGACCGCGGTGATCCGCGCGCTCGCCGCGCTCAACCAGCCCTGCACCGTCGCGCTCCACACCGACAGCCGCTACGTCATCGACGGCATGACCGGGTGGATCTTCGGCTGGCAGCGCAACGGCTGGAAGACCGCCGCCAAGAAGCCCGTGCTCAACGCCGATCTCTGGCAGGAGCTGCTCGCGGTCGCCCGCCCGCACCGGATCGACTGGCGCTGGGTCAAGGGCCACGCCGGCCACCCCGAAAACGAGCGCGCCGACCAGCTCGCCAGCGCCGCCGCCCAGGCGGTCGGCCGCTAAACGAATTGGCGGCCCGATCATCGTTTCGTCTAATGTATTGGAAATGTACAAGAAGATACTACGATCCCACAGGATAGCGCACGGGAAATGCGTTGGAAGGGGTCGCGAAAATGCAAACATCAACCCAGGGGGAGCCGCACCTGCGGGCGCTGTTCCTGATCGGTCTGGAAGAAATCGTCACCGAACACGGCGGCGATCTCGGCCTCTTGCTCGAGGAATGCGGCCTCCCCGCGCTCGCCCGCACCAATTACGAACTGCTGGTTCCCTATCGCGGCGTCCATGCGCTGATGGAACTCGTCGCCCGCCGCTTCGATCTGCCCAATCTCGGGCTCGAATGGGCGCAGCGCATGGCCCCGCACCACGCCGATGTCGGCCCGGTGCTGGCGATGGCGCGTTGCGCCGCCACCGTGCGCGACTGGTATCGCGATTTCGCGCTCTACCTGGCGCGCCACAACAACTCGTTCCGCCTCGATCTCGATCCGGAAATCCGCCCCGGCGTCTCCCGCCTGCGGGAGCGCAATCGCCTCTACGGCCATCCCTCCCGCCAGTCCGGTGAGAAGATGATGGCCAACAGCGTGCTGGTGATGCGCCAGGGCACCGGGCGGGAGGATTTCGCCCCGCTGCTGGTCCGCTTCCAGCACGCCCGCCCGCGCGACATCACCCTGCATGAACGGATCTTCCGCTGCCCGGTCGAATTCGGCTGCGACGAGGACAGTATCGAGTTCGACGCCGCCTTCCTCGACGCGCCGACCGCCGGCGCCATGCCCCCGCTGCGCGCGATCGTGCGCAAGTACGTCCAGCACCGCGCCAACGTGATGCCGGTTTACGATCCCTCGATGGCGACCCACGTCTCGCTGGTCGTCGGCAGCATGATCGGCACCGGCCAGACCAGCCTCGGCGCGATCGCGGACATCCTCGGCTTCTCCTCGAAGAAGCTGCAGCGCCTCCTCGCGGGGGAGCGCACCAGCTTCAGCGCCGTCCAGGAAGATCTCCGCCGCAAGCTCGCACTCGACATGCTCGCCCATTCCAGCGCGCCGGTCGGCCTGATCGCCTCGCTGCTCGATTATTCGGGCAACGCCGCGTTCACCCTGGCCTTCCGCAAGTGGACCGGCACCAGCCCGCTGCGCTGGCGCCAGCAGCACCGCCAGCAACCGCCACTGCGCCTCAGCGCCTGATCGCCGCGCCATAGGCAAAAGGGCGCGGGGGAAGCTTCCCCCGCGCCCTCGTGCGCATCCCGGCGCGGCTCAGGCCACGCCGATCGTCAGCGCGCCTTCGCCCTCGTCGATCGTCACCGTGCTGCCGTCAGGGATCTCCCCGCCCAGCAGCTTCTCGGCCAGCGGGTCCTGCAGGTACCGCTGCACCGCCCGCTTCAACGGCCGCGCGCCATAGACCGGGTCATAGCCGACCCGCCCCAGCCACCGCTCCGCCGCCTCGGAAAGCGACAGCGTGATCTTGCGGTCCTTGAGCAGCTTCTGCACCCGGCCCACCTGGATCTCGACGATCGGCCCCATGTGCTCCTGCCCCAGCCGGTGGAACAGGATGATCTCGTCGAGCCGGTTGAGGAACTCGGGCCGGAAATGCCCGCGCACCACGTCCATCACCTGCGGCTCCACGCTCTCGACATCCGCCCCGTCCGGCAGGTTCGCGAGGAACTGCGACCCCAGGTTGCTGGTCAGGATGATCAGCGTGTTGGTGAAATCCACCACCCGCCCCTGCCCATCGGTCAGCCGCCCGTCGTCGAGCACCTGCAACAGCACGTTGAACACGTCCTGGTGCGCCTTCTCGACCTCGTCGAACAGCACGACCTGGTACGGCCGCCGCCGCACCGCCTCGGTCAGCACCCCGCCCTCGTCATAGCCGACATAGCCCGGCGGCGCGCCGATCAGCCGCGAAACCGCGTGCTTCTCCATGAACTCGCTCATGTCGATCCGCACCATCGCGCTGTCGTCGTCGAACAGGAACCCCGCCAGCGCCTTGGTCAGCTCGGTCTTGCCGACGCCCGTCGGCCCCAGGAACAGGAACGATCCCAGCGGCCGGTTCGGGTCCTGCAACCCCGCCCGCGCCCGCCGCACCGCCTTGGAAACGGCGACCACCGCGTCACGCTGCCCGATCACCCGCTTGCCGAGGACGTCCTCCATCTTCAGCAGCTTCTCGCGCTCGCCCTCCATCATCCGGTCGACCGGCACCCCGGTCCACCGGCTGACCACGCTGGCGATGTCCTCCGCGGTCACCTCCTCGCGCAGCAGCGCATTGGCACTCGCGCCCTGCGCCTCGGCAAGCTGGTTCTCCAGCTCGGGAATCCGGCCATAGGTCAGCTCGCCCGCCTTGCCATAATCCCCGCTGCGCTGCGCCTGCTCCAGCTCGACCCGCGCCGCATCCAGCGCTTCCTTCAGCTTCGCCTCGCCGGCCAGCTTGTCACGCTCCGCCTGCCACCGCGCGGTCAGCGCCGCGGATTGCTCCTCCAGCCCGGCCAGGTCCGCGCGCAGCGCCTCGAGCCGGTCCTTCGACGGCTGGTCGCTCTCCTTTGCCAGCGCCATTTCCTCGATCTTCAGCTGGATGATCCGCCGGTCGAGCACCTCGATCTCCTCGGGCTTGCTCTCCACCTCCATGCGGATGCGGCTCGCCGCCTCGTCCATCAGGTCGATCGCCTTGTCCGGCAGGAAGCGGTCGGCGATGTAGCGGTTGCTCAGCGTCGCCGCCGCCACGATCGCCGCATCGGTGATGCGCACGCCGTGGTGCAGCTCGTACTTCTCCTTCAGCCCGCGCAGGATGGAGATCGTGTCCTCCACCGTCGGCTCGCCGACGAACACCGGCTGGAACCGCCGCTGCAACGCCGGGTCCTTCTCGACATACTTCTGGTACTCATCCAGCGTCGTCGCGCCGATGCAGTGCAGCTCGCCGCGCGCCAGCGCCGGCTTCAGCAGGTTGCCCGCATCCATCGCGCCTTCGCTCTTGCCGGCGCCGATCAGCGTGTGCATCTCGTCGATGAACAGGATGATCTCGCCCTCGGCACCCTTCACCTCGTCGAGCACGGCCTTCAACCGCTCCTCGAACTCGCCGCGATACTTCGCGCCCGCGATCAGGCTGCCCATGTCGAGCGCCATCAGCCGCCGGTCCTTCAGCGAATCGGGCACGTCGCCATTGGCGATGCGCAGCGCCAGCCCCTCGGCAATCGCGGTCTTGCCCACGCCGGGCTCGCCGATCAGCGCCGGGTTGTTCTTGGTCCGCCGCGCCAGGATCTGCACCGTCCGCCGGATCTCCTCGTCGCGGCCGATCACCGGGTCCAGCTTGCCCTCGCGCGCCGCCTCGGTCAGGTCGCGCGCATACTTCTTCATCGCCTCATAGGCGTTCTCGGCACTGGCGTTGTCCGCGGTGCGCCCACCGGTGACGGACTGGATCGCGGTTTCGAGCGCCTTCACGTCGACGTTGGCGGCCTTCAGCGCCTTGCCGGCATTGCCGGGGCTGAGCGCGAGCGCCTGCAGGATGCGCTGCACCGGGACAAAGCTGTCGCCGGCCTTGCTGGCGAGCTGCTCGGCCTGGTCGAGCACGCGCACGGCATCGTTGTCGAGCCCCGGCGCGGCTTGCGCGCCGCTGCCGCTGACGGCGGGGATCTTGGCGAGCGCGGCATCGGTCTCGCGCAGCGCGAGGTTGGCGTTGCCGCCTGCCTTCTGGATGAGGTTGCTGGCCATGCCCTCGGTGTCTTCGAGCAGGGCCTTCAGCAGGTGCTCCGGCGCGATGCGCTGGTGGTTCAGGCGCACGGCCACCGTCTGGGCCGATTGCAGGAACCCCTTGGCGCGGTCGGTGAACTTTTCGAGATTCATGGGATGGGTGTCCTCCTGTTGGGGAGGGATGTGGTGTGGCTTTTGGGCAACACAAGGGGGCGGGTGCAAAAATCGCTTGTCGATTTTTGTACCCGCCTGGAGGGATCGCTTGTCGATCCCGACCACCGTCAGACTCCGTGAGTTCAATGTTGCCGCGACCAGCGGCAACACTGCTGGGAGAGGGGTTGTTACGGGACAAACGTTGTGAAGCAGTCGATTGGGGGTTGTATAGGTTGACTCACTGGACCCAGGTGGAGCCAGAACTATACATCAATCAAATACTTATCCATCGCGCCTTAGCGCAATATAATATGATTGGGCTGGAAATTAAGAACGAAATTTGGACGCCGTCGTTCTTTGGTAGAATAATGCCAATGTAAACTCTTTGCTCGCCCGCCTCGCGTAACACCCCCACTCCCAGCAGTGTCGGCGCTGGTCGCGCCGACGTTGAGTTCACGGAGTCTATTCGTGGTCAGGATCGACAGGCGATCCTTCCGGGTCGGCAATGTCATAAACGGTGACGCGGCTCCACAGGTGGCCGTATTCGGCGATGAAGGCCTCGTGCAGCGGGTGAGTCTGGTAGATCGCTTCGTCGGCCACGGTGTCGAACGTGATGATCTCGGAAACGCCGAAGGAACTGTCCACGACATCGCGCGCACCGGTGTCGGCCGGGATGCCGACCTGCAGCGAACGCACCACCTCGATCGCCGCAAGCCCGCGAATGCCCTCGATCAGCCGGTCACGGTCCTCCGCCGAGTCCGGCCGCTTCAGCCAGAAGAAAACCGCGTGCGTGATCATCTTCGTTCTCTCCGTCCGGCCTGGGCGGGCCTCGCTACGGGAAATGCCGCCCGCCTGCAAACCGGGGCCGGGATCGCCGGCGCAAATTACCGCTGTCCTACAGACTGTCGCCCGTGATAAGCCCTCGCGATGCCGGGCTATTTGTCCTTCCCAGCCAGCGGGTTACGAAGCCCCGCAACCCCCCTCGCAATTGCCACCCTGAACCTTGTCAACTCGTGTCAACACCCCCGCGCGACTCGCGTAACAACCCGGCTCCAGGCCGTGTCGGCGCTGGTCGCGCCGACGTTGAATTTACGGAGTCTGATGTGGGTCGGGATCGACAAGCGATCCCTCTGGGCCGGGGCCCTGCTCATACCCGAGCAAGTCCCCGGGCTGGCATTCCAGCACCCGGCAGATCGCTTCCAGCGTCGAAAACCGGATTGCCTTGGCCTTGCCGGTCTTCAGGATCGAAAGGTTGGCCAGCGTGATGTCGATCCGCTCGGCCAGCTCGGTCAGCGTCATCCGGCGCGCGTGCAGCAGGTCGTCCAGCTTGACGAGGACCGGCATCAGACCGTCCCCTCCAGTTCCTCGCGCATCGCCGCGCCGGTGCGGAACACCCGCGCCAGGATGAACAGCACCAGCGCCAGTGCCAGCCCGTTCACCGATACGTCGACATGCGCCGGATGCCCGGACCGGTGCGCGATCATCGCGCCAAAGATCAGCATCGGCGCCGCGATCACCTGCAACGCGATCGACGTCCACGCCATCACCTTCAGCCGCTCGGCATTCTCGGGGATGAACGGATCGCCGGTCGCCACCGTGTCGACGATCTGCTTCAGCTTGTGGGTAAAGAACCACATCGCCGCCAGCAGCACCAGCACCGATGCCAGCAGCCCGCACAACGCCCAGATGAACTCGATGTTGGCCAGCGCCGGCTGCTCCCGGGCGATCCCCGCCAGGATCCGGTCCTTCATCAGCATCACCGCCGGCATCGCGATGACCACCCCGCCCATCGCGACGATCAGCGCCCCCTTGACGAAAGCCAGCAGCCCGCGGGCAAACCCCAGCAGCGGATCGGCGCGAAACGTGGTCATGGCAGGTCTCCCGGTGCGGTGCAGGCAGGTCAGGCCAGCGCGACGATGCGCACCGTCCCGGCAAGCGCCGTCGCGGCGACCGGGGCAGGGGCGGCGGCAAAGGCCGGCGCCGCCTGCGGCATCGCCAGCGTCGGCACCCAGGTCATGCTGACGAGCATCAGCGAGGCGAAAGCGGCAAAAGCCTGGGGAAGCGAACGGGTCATGATTGTTCTCCGATATGGTCTATATCGATATTCAATAAACCCGATTCGCATTATCGTCAATCGATAATATCGTAAAACAATATCACCCTGTCCGTTTCCCGATAAATCCTCGCCGCTCATGCCAAAACGGCGCGCGGGGGGCCACCCCCCGCGCGCCGCCTGTTCCTTCCGCCGGCCGTCAGAGACAGGCTTCGAGGTAAGCCTGGTCGAACCCGAACTGCCGCGCCTTTTCAAGCGTGTAGGGCCGCAGCCCCGAAGCGCGATACTCGCCGATGATCTTGCCGTCGTCGGTCTCGTCCAGGTACTCGAACTTGAACAGCTCCTGCGTCACGATCACGTCGCCCTCCATCCCGATCACCTCGGTGATGTTGGTGGTGCGGCGCGAACCGTCGCGCAGGCGCTTGACCTGGACGATGATGTCCACCGATTCGGCGATCTGCCGGCTGATCGCCTCCTTCGGGATCTTGATGTCGCCCATCAGGATCATGTTCTCCATGCGCCCCAGCGCCTCGCGCGGGCTGTTGGCGTGCAGCGTACACATCGATCCGTCGTGGCCGGTGTTCATCGCCGCCAGCAGGTCGAAACACTCTGCGCCACGAATTTCGCCCAGGATGATCCGGTCCGGCCGCATGCGCAGCGCGTTCTTGACGAGATCGCCGATGGTGATCGCGCCCTGTCCCTCCAGGTTCGGCGGGCGCGTTTCCAGCGGCAGCCAGTGCGGCTGCTGCAGCCGCAGTTCCGCCGCGTCCTCGATCGTCAGCACGCGCTCGCCCGGCTCGATCATCTTCGACAGCGCGTTGAGCATCGTCGTCTTGCCCGAGCCGGTACCGCCCGAGATGACGATGTTCATCCGGCAGGCCCCGGCGATCTTCAGCGCGGTGCACATCTTGTCGCTCATCGAACCGAAGTCCTTGAGCATGTCGAGCGTGATCGGCTTCTCGGAGAACTTGCGGATCGAGATCGCGGTGCCCCGCAGCGACAGCGGCGGGATGATGACGTTGACGCGGCTGCCGTCCTTGAGGCGCGCGTCGGCCAGCGGCGTCGTCTGGTCGACGCGGCGGCCGACCTGGTTGACGATGCGCTGCGCGATCTGGAACAGGTGCTGCTCGTCGCGGAACTGGATCCTGGCAAGCTGCAGCTTGCCCTTCTTTTCGATGTACGTCTGCTCGGGGCCGTTGACCATGATGTCCGAGACGTCAGGGTCGTTCAGCAACTCCTCGAGCGGCCCGAAGCCCAGCAGCTCGTCGATCAGCACCTTCTCCAGCGCGAACTGCTCGCGCCGGTTCAGCGTGATCTTCAGCTCGGCCAGCACCTCGAAGATGATCGGCCGGAACTCCTCGGCCAGCTCGTCCTTGGTCAGCGTCGCCGCCGCCTCGGGATCGACGCGCTCGAGCAGGCGCGGCAGCACCTGCTCCTTGATCTTGTGGACCGATGCCTCGAAGCCCTCGGCCTGCTTCGGCGCTTCGGCAACCGCGTTCGAACGCTCGTCGAGCCGCGACAGCGCATCGCTCTTCACGACTTCGGGGCCATCGGGCAGCGGCGGGAACTGGTCGCCGCCGCCAAAGCCGCCGGGAACCGACGGGTCGGCCCCGCCGCCCACGCCCTTCATCGGCCGGGCCACGCCGAACTGTGGCCGCGCGCCAGGCGCCATTCCACCCATGCCGTTGCGTCGCCCGAATGCGCTCATGGTGTCCCGATTCCGTTCTCTCGTGCGGCGCGGCGGGCAAGACCCGTCGCGGCCATCCCCTCGTCATACGGCCGAAGCTTTGACGATTTGCTAACACTGTTTCTACAGCCGCCGTTCGGTCTCTCCGGAAAATCCTTCGCAATGAACAGGTTGATGCGACGCTGCTGAAAAGTCCACGATCCGGCCTGCCGAAACCCGCGCGACAGCGCCTGCGCCAGCACCGCCGCGCTGGCACCGTTGCGCAGCCCCACCGGCTGCGCCGCGGTCACCACCGCCTGCGGTCCCGCCGCCATGATCCGCGCCACCTCGCGCGCCGGGTCGACCGGCAGCGCCCGCGCCTCCAGCGCGTTGCTGAGATGGTCGGGATAGACGAACCGCGTCGGCAGCGGGCTGCCGGTCAGCGTGTACAGCGCCAGCGGCCCGTCGTGGACATAAAGGCACCGCGTGCCGATCGCCCGCGCCATCCGCGCCAGCGTCTCCCGTTCGGCGCGCGCCGTCGCCGCCTTTGCCGGCGGGTCGAACACCGCCGTCAGCCACGCGGGGACGAGGGCCAGCAGCACCACGCCGGGCCGGCCCCCGACGAACAGCGGCAGCGCCACGACGATCACCGCCGGCGCCAGCGCCGCGTAGTAGTAGGTGTAGATCGTGGTCGAAAGGAACAGCCCGGCGCACCCCGCCAGCAACCAGCCCGCCATCAGGTTCCACGCCTGCCGCGCGCCAGCGGGCAGCACGCGCCGCCGCAGCCAGCCGGCCAGCGCCAGCGCCGCCAGCGGCGCGAAGTCGCTCGCCTGCCGTCCCAGCGTCAGCGCGAGCGGCATCGCCGCGCGCAGCCGGATCGATTCGAAGTTGGCGAACACGAACGCCTCGCTTGCCCCGCCGGCCAGGTACGGCAGCGCGAACGCCAGCGTCGGCAGCAACCCCAGCGCCGCGAACAGCGCCGCGTCGCGGGCCAGCGCCGGGGCGCCGCGCCCCCGCCCGTGCAGATCGCGCAGCGCCACCGCCCCGAACCACAGGCAGGTCGGCAACGCCGAATACTTGACCTGCAAGGCCAGCCCGCCCAGCGCCATCGCCAGCGCCTGCCGGCGCAGCGCGGTTCCCGCCTCGGCGGCTTCCCGTGCGCGCAGCGCCTGCAACGCCATGCCCGCCAGCAGCGGCGTCAGGAACACCTCGCTCTGCCCGGAATGGCTGCCATAGATCGCCATCAGCGGGGGATAGGCCGCCGCCGCGAACGCGGCGATGCCCGGCGCGGCGATGCGCGTGGCGATGCGAAAGGTCAGCCAGCCCCCGGCCAGGCACGCCGCCAGCGCCGCCGCCTGGTAGGCAACCGGTCCGCTGCCGAGCAGCGCGTGGGCCGCCGCATAGATCGCGAACAGCCCCGGCGGCTTGCGGTCCCACAGCCCGACATAGGGCCATTCCCCCGCCAGCCAGTGGCGCGCGACCAGGCTGTAGAGCTGCTCGTCGTAATCCGCCGCCGGATGGCCCCAGAACGGCAGCCGCGTGACCAGCGCCAGCACGACCATCGCCACCAGCCCGAACGCGACGGGCGCATGACTCGTCGCGCCGGTCGGGCTATGGCGTGAGACTGGTGCGACGGTGGCCATGCGATTTCCCGGCGTGTACTCCGCACCGTGGTAACCCGATCAAGGTAAAGAAATGTATGGCTCGCCGTAAATGGACCGATGATGACTACGAGGCGCTCGAAGCGGTCGAGGCGGCTCCCGCCGAACCCTGCTGGCTCTGCGCGCGGCCGCTGGGCGCGACGATCGATCGCCATCACCCGGTGCCCAAGAGCAAGGGCGGCAAGGGCGGCCAGGTGGCAATGCACCCGATCTGCCATTCGACCTTGCACCTGAACTTCACCAACGCGCAGCTGGCGCGGATCGGCGACGACGTCGCGCGCTATCGCGAGGAGCCGGAGATGGCGAAGTTCCTCGAATGGATCGCCGACAAGGACCCCGATTTCCACGTCCGCACCGCCAAGCGCAAGTAGCCGGCCGATGCCTGTCGCGCGCCGCCTCAAGACCGTCGACGTCTTCACCGCCGTGCCGCTGCTCGGCAATCCGGTCGCCGTCGTGCTCGACGGGGACGGCCTCGACACCGCCCGGATGCAGGCGTTCGCGGCCTGGACCAACCTGTCGGAGACCACCTTCGTGCTGCCCGCCACCAGCCCGGAGGCAGACTACGCCCTGCGCATCTTCACCCCGGTGGAGGAGCTGCCATTCGCCGGCCATCCCACCCTCGGCAGCGCGCACGCCGTGATCGAGGCCGGCATCGCCACCCCGCGCGCCGGCCGGCTGGTCCAGCAGTGCGCGGCCGGCCTCGTGGAGATCGACGCCACCGGCCCCGGCCTGTCGTTCCGCCTGCCCCGCGCCATCGTCAACGACGCGCCCGCGCCCGCGCTGGACTGGCTCGGCGGCATCCCGGTGCTCGGTCCGGCCCGCGCGATCGACGTCGGACCAGTCTGGCTGGTGGCGCAACTCGCCGATGCCGGGCAACTCGCCACGCTGGCGTTCGATCGCGCCGCGTTCGCCGCCTACCAGCTCGCCCACGGCATGACCGGCACCACCCTGTTCGCGCTCGACGGCGACGGGCAGCCGCATGTGCGCAGCTTCTTCTGGTCGGGCGGCGCGGTGGTCGAGGACCCGGTCTGCGGCAGCGGCAATGCCGCCGTCGCCGTCCATCGCATCGCCGAAGGCCAGGCCGGCGACGGCAGCGCCTGGACCGCCACCCAGGGCCGCCAGATCGGCCGCGACGGCCGGGTCATGGTCCGCGTCATCGCCGGCCAGGTCCATGTCGGCGGCGAATGCGTGACCTGCGTCGATGGCCTCGTCGCCGCCGGGCTCGGCTGAAGCAACCTCACGCCGCGTGCTTGTCGGCCTTGCGCCGGCCGAACCGCAGGCCGCTCTCCAGCCGCGCCCGCAAGGCGCGGTAATAGGCCTCCAGGAAGGCCCGCGCCGCGTCGCGCCCGGGCGGCGTCCAGCCGATCTTCGCGCAGATCGCCGCCGCCACCTCGTCCATCACCTCCGCGCGCCCGTCGCGCAGCACCCGCTCGAGCGTCTTCAGCTCGTGCTCGCCATATATCGCCAGCTCGGCCTCGCCAAACGCATACCGTCCGCCGTCGCCGGCCTCCCCGACCGTCAGGGCCGCCGCCAGCTTCTGCCGCCCGGTCTCGACCACCCAGGTCCCGGCGATCACGTCTCCCGCGCGCATCCGGTCGCGATTGAACAGCGGGAACGCGGCGAACAGCAGGAACCATGCCGCCGCCAGCCAGCCGGCGGTTCCCGCGGCGCCGGTGGGCGCCATCGCCACGAACACGATCGGCAGGGCCAGCTCGATGTCGCGCAGCAGGTTGCGCGCGATCACCATTTCCGGGGTCAGCCGCGCCCCCTCCCGGCCGACCACGCGAATGCCCAGCAGCCGCTTGGCCGGCGTCGCCCCGCGCGGGCCCAGTTCCCACAGCAGGAACCAGCCGTTGCGCAGCACGAAGGCCGAGATCACCAGCACGACGAACAGCAGTTGCGCCGGCCCGCTGTCCGCCGTCCGGGCGTCCGACAGCCCGCCGAACACCTCGCCCAGCACCGCCAGCGTCGCGCCCGCGGCGAGCAGCATCAGCATCAGGTCCAGCGCCAGCGCGCCCGCCCGCGTGCCCCGGCTTGCCAGCGTCAGCGACAGCGCCAGCCCCTCGGGGGTGACGATCTCGCGCCGGCGGTCATCGCCCGCGCTCCGGCTCATGCCGCGCGGCCCCGGCCAAAGGCGTAGAAGTACCACAGCCAGAACGCCAGCATCGCCCCGCCCACCACAAGGCGTCCGGACGTTTCGTCGACCAGTTGCCGGCCCAGGCCTTCCAGGCACGCCGCCACCACCAGCATGACGATGACGCCGATCATCACCACCGACGCGCGCCGCCCGGCCGCGCCCGCCGCCGCCAGCACGCCGCGCCGCCCCGGAAACGCCATCGCCCGGCCGATGTGCAGCCCGGCGGCGCCGGACAGCAGCACCGCGAACAGTTCGGTGGTGCCGTGGATCGACAGCCAGCCGACCAGGTCCAGCGTCAATCCGCGCCCGTGGTACAGCCACAGCATCGCCCCCAGCATGCCGGCGTTCTGCACCAGCAGCATCAGCGACGGCACCCCGAACGCAAAGCCGAGCGCGAACGCCAGCAGCGAGATCTGGGCATTGTGGCCGAACAGCATCGCCGCGAACGCCGCCAGCCCGCTCTCGCCGGAATGCCCGAACAGGACTCCCCTCAAGGCTGCCTGGCTGGCGCCCGGCACGCGCACCTCGCCGGGCTCCGCCGGCACGAACGCGGCGTACCAGGCAGGATCGCCGGCCACCAGCAGCCACCCGGCCACCGTGCCGAGCACCATCAACAGCAGCGCGATGCCGACATCGAAGCCGATCGCCCGCACCGCGCGCGACCATTCGCCGCCGAAGAACCGCCGCAACCAACCGCCCAGCGTCACCCGCGGGCCATAGACCTGGAACCAGGCCCGCCGCACCAGCGCTTCGAGGTAAGCCAGCGCGGCGGCGTCCAGCGATGTCTCGCGCGCGATCGACAGGCTCGAGACCGCCTCGCGGTACAGCACCGGCAGCGCCGTCAGGTCCTCGTCCGACAGCGCGCGCAGGCGCCCCGCCTCGAGCCGGCCGACGATGGCCTCCAGCCGCCGCCAGTCCGCTTCGCGATCGATCCGGAAACGGTCCGAACGCAGCGTCGCCGCGCTGATCGCCGCGGCCTCCTGGCCGCCGGCGCGGCCGAGCAGCCGGGTCAGAGCCCCGTGGACCCCCAGCTCCTGCCTGCGTTCCTGCCTGCCACCCTCGCTCATCGCCGGCAGGCTACAGCAACATCGCGCGGGATGGAAACAGGCGAACCGCCGCCGCGGGATGTGATCGAAATCGCCCGGCCCGGCACGGCCCGCCGTGATCCGCGCGAGTCCGGCTTGACGCGGCGCCAACCCGCGCCTAGAGCCACCCCCCGCATTGCCCCGTCGTCTAATGGTAAGACTACGGATTCTGATTCCGTCTATCGAGGTTCGAATCCTCGCGGGGCATCCACTTCCTACGCCGCCTGACGCTTCCTCCGGGTTTCCCAGCCCTTGCGGGCGGCTGCCGATCGCGCCTCGTGGCTGCCGGATTTCTGCGCCTTGCCACCGCGCCGGGACGATTCGTGATTGTCCGGCTTGCCGCGTCCCGAACCGGACTTGTTGCCGCCACCGGTCTCCTTGTTCACCGTCGCCCAGGCGCGTCGTTCGGCCTCCTTGCGGGAAGCGCCGCGATCCTCGTAGCCTTCCTCGATGTGCTCGGCCTGGCGCTTCTGCTTGTCGGTATAGCTGGACTTGTCTCCGCGCGGCATGATCGCTCTCCTCGTTGCCATGCCTGTCGGGAATGGCGCGGGTCGGCGCGCGTATCCCGGCCGAAGACGCGCGCACGACGAAGCGTGCCCGCGCCTCGACCGGATCAGCCGATGCCTTGCTGCTGCCGGATGGCGAGATAGCTGTCGAGCAACCGCGGCCCGATCGCGTCGCGCCCGGCCTCGATCACGTCCACGCCCATGCCGCGCAGGCGCTGGACCACGCCGGCGCGCTGGCGCAGCAGCGCCCCGGCGCTGACCGCCGCCGCCAGCGTCCGGGCACTGTCCGGCTCGGAACCGGCGATGGTCTCGAGCTCCTCGTCGGCCAGCGTCACGAACAGCACGCGGTGCCGCCGCACCAGCCTGCCGACGCTTTCCAGCATCAGTTCCGCGCCGGCCGGATCGGTGAACTCCGAAAACACGACGACCAGCGATCGCCGCTGCAACCGCGCCGCCAGGCTGGCCAGCGCCAGCGTGAAGTTGGCCTCTTCGGGCCGATAGTCGAGTTCGGCCGCCGCCTCCTGCAACCGGCGAAACGCCCGCGCGTCGCTGGCGAACGGCGTGGCCAGCAGCACCCGCGCGGCGAACCCGTAAAGCATGACGCGATCGCCGCCCTTCAGTGCCACCCAGGCGGTCGTCAGCGCCGCGGTCAAGGCCCGGTCGAGCCGTGCCACGCCGCCCACCGGCTCGCACATCGCCCGCCCGCAGTCGAACGCCAGCACGATCTGGTTGTTGCGCTCGGCCTCGTATTCCTTGGCGTAGAGCCGGGCGTGGCGCGCCGAAGCCTTCCAGTCGATCCGTCGCCGGTCCATCCCCGGCTCGTAATCGGCCAGCGCTTCGAACATCGTGCCTTCGCCCTTCAGCCGCCGGGCGATCATGCCCAACTGCGATTGCCGCAGCAACGCCTGGATCGCCGGGCTGCGGGTCGGCGCCAGGTCGGGCAGGACGCGGACCGGCGTGCCGATCGCCGTCCGCGCCGCGCGCGCGCCCAGGCCCAGCGGGCCGGTCCAGCGCAGCCAGGCCATGTCGATGCTGCCGGTGCCGCGCCGCAGCGGCCGGAACGCCAGGGCGCCGCAATGCGCGCCATCGGCAGGGTCGAAGGAAAGGTCGCCCTCGCTGCGCCCGCCGGCGTTGAGCCGCGCGTCCATCGCCAGCGCCGCGCTGACCGTGCCGGGCCGGCCGGACAGCTCGGCTCGCACGATCGCGCGCGCATCCTCGCCGACGGCAACGTCGGCCGGCACGATCACCCGCAGGCCCTCCGGCCGCCCCGCCAGCAGCGCGTCGAGCAGCGCCAGCGCCAGCAGCGCGGCGCCCGCCACCGGCGCCGCCGGCCACAGCGCCGGCGCCAGCACCGCCGCGGCCAGCCCCAGCGGCGCCAGCGCCGCCAGCACCGCGACGGTGCGCGCGGTCGGGACCGGCACCCCGTTCACCTCAGCGCGGCGCCTCGGTGCGCTCGACCAGCCCGGCCACCAGCGCGTCGATGCTCTTGCCCTCGATCTCCGCCGCCGGGCTCAGCAACAGGCGGTGCCGCAGGACGGCGGGGGCAAGCTGCTTGACGTCATCGGGCACCACATAGTCGCGCCCGTCGATCGCGGCGCGCGCCCGCGCCGCATTGGCCAGCAGCACCGCCGCGCGCGGGCTGGCGCCGCAGGCCAGGTCGGCGCTGTCGCGCGTCGCCCGGATCAGCCGCACGACATAGTCGGTCACCGGATCGGCCAGCGTGATCGCGCTGACCGTCGTCGCCGCCGCGGGGAACACCCACGGTTCCGCCACCGCCGCCAGCCCCAGCTCGGCCGCGCGCGGCGGCCCGCTGCGCGTCCCGAACCGCGCGACGATGCGCAGTTCCTCCTCGTGGCTGGGATAGGGCACCAGCAGCTTGAACAGGAACCGGTCGAGCTGCGCCTCGGGCAGCGGATAGACCCCCTGGCTCTCGATCGGGTTCTGCGTCGCCACCACCATGAACGCATCGGGCAGCGCGTGCGCGGTGCCGTCCAGCGTCACCCGCCGCTCCTGCATCGCCTCCAGCAGCGCCGCCTGCGTCTTCGGCGGGGTGCGGTTGATCTCGTCGCCCAGCAGCAGCTCGCAGAAGATCGGCCCGCGGGTCAGCGTGAAGGTGCTGGTCTGGAAATTGAACAGGTTGGAGCCGAGGATGTCGCCCGGCATCAGGTCCGGGGTGAACTGGATGCGCCCGAACTGCAGCCCCAGCGCGGCGGCGAAGCACTGCGCGAGGAAGGTCTTGGCGGTTCCCGGCGGCCCCTCCAGCAACACGTGCCCGCGCGCCAGCAGCGCCACCAGCAGGTGATCGACGGTCTCCGCCTGGCCGACCACCGCCTTGCCGATCTCGGCGCGGATGGCGTCCGCCAGCGCCCCCACGTCTGCTATCGTCAGCGTCCTGTTCATCGCATCAGCTTCCTTGCGCTGTCATGAAGTCGCCGCGCCGCCGCCACCACCGCGCCCTCGCGGGTCGCGGCGGCCAGCGTCCGCGCGGATTCGGAAAACGGCGCCGCCGCGGGATCGCAGCCGCGCAGCGCGCGGTCGATCGCCGCATCGGTCTGCCCGGCGTCGAGCCCGCGCGCCAGGCCGAGCCCTTTCGCCACCCGTTCGCGCAACAGCGCGGCATAAGGGCCGGCCAGCAGCCGCATCCGCCCGCTGCGCACGATCAGCGCGCCGGCATGGTCGATCAGCACTGCCTTGCCGAACGCCACGTCGCGTGCTTCGGCCAGCGCCGGCCCGAACCGCACGAACGCGCGCCAGCCGACCGCCAGCGCCGCCAGCAGCAGGCACAGCGTCGCCGCCAGGTAAGGCGGCGTCACCGCCAGCCGCAACAGGTTGTCCGGCAGCGCCAGCCCGTTCAAGGTCAGGTCGAACGTGGCCCGGCGCAGGCCCTGCGCCCGCATCTCCCGCGCCAGCGCCTCCGCCAGCGCCGCATTGGCCGGATCGCGCAAGCCGTGGTTGTCGATCAGGTCGGGCTCGAACACCACCACCAGCGGATGGACTGCCCCGGCGGCTTCGGCTTCGGCATCGGCCACCGCCGCCGCCAGAACGGCGCCCGATCCCTGCCGCACCACCAGCGGCATCAGCCGGCCGCCTTCGCCGGCGATCACCGCGCCGGCATCGGGCAGCGCTCCCGCCAACCCCAATCCCCGCCATCCCCCCGGCTCGCGCGTCAGCCGCACGCGCACGTCGTCGAGGAATCCCGGCCACTCCGGCCCGCGCACCCCCGCCTTCTGCACCCACCCCGGATGGCGGTCGAACAGCCCGCGGGCGCGGCCCTTGTCCACCACCCACTTCGGCGCGATCACCAGCGTCGGCCCCAGCGGCCGGTGCGCGGCGACGATCCGCGCGATCGCCTTGCCGTCGGCATCGGCCGGCGGGGTCAGCACCAGCAGCCCGGGCCGGCGCAGTTCCGCCTCGCCGCGCGCGGTCGCCACGCTCCAGCCGTCCGCCGCCAGCAGCCGCGCGAAGCCGGCAAACCCGTTGAACCCGGTGGCGGCGCCATGCCCCCCGCCGTTGTCGAGCCCGCCGCGCCCGAACCCGCCGCCGCTCCCCAGTGCCCACACCAGGCCCAGGAACAGCAGCGTCCCCGCCAGCACCAGCGCCAGCGCCTGCCGGGCGCCGAACGGCCCGGGCCGGGCCGCGGTCATCGCCCCGCCTCCAGCCGCTGCAACGCGAACGCGGCATAAGCCTCGCGCGCCGCCGCCCAGTCCTCCGCGGCCAGCGCGCGCAACGCGAAGCGGCTGGCCTCGACCCGGGTGGCGATCGCCCCGAACGCCGCGCGCGCCGCGACCGGCAGCCACGCCGCCGCGCCGATCTCGCGCGCGGTGCTCGCCGGATGCAGCAGGCCGGGGCGCGCCGCCTCGATCTGGGCCACGCTGCGCGCCAGCAGGACGTGGACCGCCTCGTCGAAGCGCCCTTCCGCCGCCAGCCGGTCGGCATCGGCCAGCAGGGCCAGCGCCGCGGCCTCGTCCGGCCGCCATTCCGCCACGCCGGTCGCTTCCGCCCGTCGGCGCCGTGCCGCCAGCGCCGCCGCCGCCGCCCGCGCCAGCAGCGCCGCCAGCAGCACCGCCGCCACGACCAGCAGCACGATCTTCATCGCCGGCCAGCCCAGCCCCAGCCAGCGCCCCATCGGCTCGAACACCGGCCGCAACAGGCGGCCCAGCCACTCCAGCGCCCGCAGCAGCGCCTCGCCCCATGGCGATGGCGCTTCGGGCGGGTCAGGGGGCAACGGCGCGAACTGGATGTCGCCGGCGTCCCTCAACGCCCGCCAATGCGCGCTGCTGTCTGCTGCTCCGGCCACGCCGGGGTGGTGGCACGGCCGGCGCCGGGTGTGAAGCGGCGAAGCGAAAAAACCCGCCGCGGCTCAGCCGCGCGCGCGCGCCTGGCGATAGGTGCCGAGGATGCGCAGGTCCTTGCAGTGGAACGCCAGCTCCTCGATCGCCCGGTCGACCGCGGGATCGCCCGGCGCCCCGACGATGTCGGCAAAGAACATCGTCGCCGAGAAGCTCGCGCTCTTCTGGTAGGATTCGAGCTTGGTCATGTTGACGCCGTTGGTCGCGAACCCGCCCAGCGCCTTGTACAGCGCCGCCGGGATGTTGCGCACCTCGAACACCAGCGTCGTCATCGCCACCTGTCCCGCCAGCGTCGCCGGGTCGAGCGGCTCCCGCGCGAGCACGACGAAGCGCGTGGTGTTGTCGTGCGCGTCCTCGACGTTGTCCTCGATGATCTTCAGCCCATAGAGCTCCGCCGCCAGCTTCGGCGCGATCGCGCAGGCCGCCGGATCGCCCTGCTCGCGCACGAACGCCGCCGCGCCCGCGGTATCGGCATAGCTCATCGGCACGATGCCCCGCGCCCGCAGGTAGTGGCGCGACTGGCCCAGCGCCTGCGGGTGGCTGTAGGCGGCGGCGAACGGCCCGTCGCCCAGCGCCATCAGGCTGTGGTGGATCGCCAGGAAGTGCTCGCCGGTGATGTAGAGCCCGCTCTCCGGCAGCAGGAAGTGGATGTCGGCGACGCGCCCGTGCTGCGAGTTCTCGATCGGGATGATCGCACGGCGCGCGCGCCCTTCCTTCACCGCCTCCAGCGCATCCTCGAACGAGAAGCAGGGCAGGGGCAGGCAGTCCGGATCGTATTCCAGCGCGGCGCGATGGCCGTTGCAGCCCGGCGCGCCCTGCAGCGCCATCGCGCGCGCCGGATCGGCGGCGGCCGCGGCCGTCATCTGCTCGACCAGGGCGAGCGCGGGTTGGGGAAAGCTGTGCATCGTGGCGCGGCGCTTAGCGGCGAGGGAGAATTACCGCAATGACTCTTGCGCTCCCCCGCGCCCGTCACTAGAGCGGCGCGCAAACCGCATGAAGGCGGGCAAATCCACGGGGCATTTCGATGGACGATCGTTTCAATACCATCGCTGGCTGGGCGCTGGCTTCCGGCATCGTCGCACTCGGGCTGGCCAGCCTGAGCGGCCATTACTTCCGCGCGAACAAGGAAAACCGCCCGGAAAAGATGGGCTACGCGATCGCCGGCGTGTCGAACGCCGAAGGCGGCGCCGCCGAAACCCCAATCGAGGCGCTGCTCGCCAAGGCCGATCCCGCCAAGGGCGCGGACGTCTTCAAGAAGTGCATGGCCTGCCACACCATCGCGCAGGGCGCCGCCAACGGCATCGGCCCCAACCTCTACGGCGTGCTCGGTGACGCGATCGCCCAGGGCCGTGGCGGCTTCGCCTTCTCCGACGCGCTGAAGGCCAAGGGCGGCAAGTGGGACTGGACGTCGATGAACGCCTGGCTCACCAACCCGCGCGGCTTCGCCGAAGGCACCAAGATGACCTTCGCCGGCCTCGAATCGGCCGAGGATCGCGCCAACGTCATGGCCTACCTGAACTCGCAGGGCTCGAACCTGCCGCTGCCGGCGGTCCCGGCCGCCGCTGCCGCCCCGGCCGCGGGCGGCGCGGCCCCCGCCGTCGCCGCGGGCGATCCCGCCAAGGGCGCCGAAGTGTTCAAGAAGTGCGCCTCGTGCCACACCATCAACGCCGGCGGCGCCAACGGCATCGGCCCGAACCTCGCCAAGGTCGTCGGCGATGACGTCGCCAAGGGCCGCGGCGGCTTCGCCTTCTCCGATGCGCTGAAGGCCAAGGGCGGCAAGTGGGACGAAAAGTCGCTCGACGCCTGGCTGACCAACCCGCGCGAATATGCCCCGGGCACCAAGATGACCTTCGCCGGTCTCGACGATGCCCAGCAGCGCGCCGACGTGATCGCCTACCTCAAGGCGAACTGATCGCCGGCCGCCAGCCAACGGCACGCAACAAACAAGGGCGGGGCTGCGGCTCCGCCCTTTTGCGTTGGCGTCACCCCGCCGGGCACGCCTCCAGCGCGTCGAGCGAGATCGATAGCGCCACCTGCGCCGAGGCGATCTCGCGCGGGTCCCGCGCCGACAGCGCCCCCAGGAAGCGGCCGATCAGCGTGCCCAGGAAACTGCGCTCGTTGCCCACGAACTCGCCGTGGACGCGCTCGGCGCGCGCCATCAGCGCGACATGGCCGGCCGCCTCGCGCGCGGGGAACGTCAGCCCGGCCAGCCCGTCGCCCCGCGCGCCTTCGTCCTGCGCCGGCGCCAGTTCGACCGGTTGCCGCGTCACCCCGGCGCTGGGAATCGTGTAGTCGATCGCCAGCAGCCCGCCGTCATCGAAACTGAAGCGCACGTCGACGGTCACCTCGCCCGCCGGACGCGGCGGCACCGGCACGGTCAGCGTTCCCAGCCGGACATTGCCGACGACGTCGCGCGCCTCGCCCTGGTAGATGTCCATCTCGATCCACGGCTGGCCGTCGCCGGTGGTGCGGTAGGTCTTGACCCGGCTGGTCGGCACCGGTGCGTTGCGCCCGATGATCGGCGAGAACACCCCCGGCTGGACGTTGCCATAGCCGTCCGCCTCCGCCGTCTCGACCCCCAGCGCGTGCGGGCAGACGTCGAAGATCCGCACTTCGTCGCGCGCCAGCAGCGCGGCATGGATGGCTGCGCCCCGCGCCACGCTGGATTCCGGGTCGCAGCCGCTGTCGGGAAACTGCCCGAACAGCCGGGTGATCGCCCGTCGCACCACCGGCATCCGCGTCGCCCCGCCGACGACCACGATCGCCCCCAGCCCGGCGCGGTCCAGTCCCGCGTCGCGCAACGCGCGCTCCACCGGTTCGCGCAGCCGCTGGACGAGGTCGGCGGTGGCGCCCTCGAACTCGTCCTCGGACAGCGTCACCTTCAGCCGTGCGTCGTCCAGCGTCACCGCGAACTCCGCCGACGCCGCCTGCGACAGCGCCAGCCGCGCCCGCGTCGCCGCGCGCGACAGCAGCGCCGTCCGCCGGCACTCGTCGAGCTCGTCGAGATGCCCCTCGAGGTCGATGCGGTCGGCCATCATCGCCGCCAGCCGCGCATCGAAGTCGTTGCCGCCCAGCCGGCCGTCCCCTGCCGCGGCGCGCAGCCGGATGCCGCCGTCGCCCAGTTCGGCCACGGCGACGTCGAACGTGCCGCCGCCCAGGTCGAACACCAGGAAAGGCGCCCGCCCGCCCTTGTCGGGCCAGGCATAGGCCAGCGCCGTCGCCGCCGGCTCGCCGATCAGGCGCACGCTGGAAAAGCCCGCCAGTTCGCCCGCCCGGCGCGTCGCCGCGCGCTGGCGGGCGTCGAAGCAGGCGGGCACCGCGATCACCGCGCCGGTCGGTTCGACGCCGGCATGGACGCGCACGTCGTCGCGCAACCCGCGCAGGACCAGCGCTGCCAGCTCCTCGGCGGCGAAACGCCGGCCACCCAGCACGACGCCGGCGCCGCTGCCGATCAGGCGCTTGAACCCGGCGGCGGTGCGGTCGGGGGCGGCGGCCATCAAGTCCAGCGCCGCGGCGCCGACGTGGACGGCCCCGTCCGCCTCGATGCTCACCGCGGTCGGCGTCCGCAATTCGCCCAGCGCATTGGGGACAAGCTCCGCCCAGCCCTCGCGCCACAACGCCACCGAACTGGCGGTGGTGCCCAGATCGATTCCGATATTCATGGTATTCCTCGCGACCCGGCCTTTTCGGCCATGTTGTCGAAAGTCCATAATTTCCAATGGTTACAAGCTGGTTGACGCTGGTGGCCCGCCACCGCCGGTCGCTCCGCCGCAAGCCGATTGACAAGCCCGGTGCCGCTCCCTAATGCGCCCCACTCGCAACCCGTCGAGCAAGTCCGGCCCATGCGCGGGGGCCGGTCCCGGAAGGACGGACCAGCGAATCCATCTGACGCACAGGCTGTGAGCCGCGATCCCGATTGCCGGGCGTTGCGGCGCGCGGCCTTTTCGCGTTGCCGCCTCGGGCGGCCTGATGGAAAGCCGCTCCGCGCACGGCAACCGAATTTCGCCGGATTGATCCGGCACTTGAAGAGGCACGAAACCAGCCATGGCCACCAGCACCGGCGTCGCCCGCGCGTCCGCGAAGCGCCGCATCCGCAAGATCTTCGGGGACATCCACGAAGTCACCCAGATGCCGAACCTGATCCAGGTCCAGCGTGAGAGCTATGAGCAGTTCCTCCGCTCGAACCCGGCGATCGGCTACGTCTCGGGGCTGGAAAAGACCCTGCGCTCGGTGTTCCCGATCCGCGACTTCGCCGGCACCAGCGAGCTCGATTTCGTCCACTACGAGCTGGAAGACCCCAAGTACGACCAGACCGAATGCCGCCAGCGCGGCATCACCTACGCCGCGCCGATGAAGGTGACGCTGCGCCTGATCGTGTTCGAGGTCGATGCCGAGACCGAGACCCGCTCGGTCCTCGATATCAAGGAACAGGACGTCTACATGGGCGACATGCCCCTGATGACGGAGAACGGCACCTTCATCATCAACGGCACCGAGCGCGTGATCGTCTCGCAGATGCACCGTTCGCCGGGCGTGCTGTTCGATCACGATCGCGGCAAGACGCACTCCAGCGGCAAGTTCCTGTTCGCCGCCCGCGTCATTCCCTACCGCGGCTCCTGGCTCGATTTCGAATTCGACGCCAAGGACATCGTCAACGTCCGCATCGACCGCAAGCGCAAGCTGCCGGTCACCGCGCTGCTGCACGCGCTCGGCCTCGATGACGAGGCGATCCTCGGCTACTTCTACCAGACCGTCACCTGGGTCCGGGGTGAGGGCGGCTGGCGCCTGCCCTACGTCGCCGAGCAATGGCGCGGTTCCAAGCCGGCGTTCGACATCGTCGATGCCGGCTCGGGCGAGGTGATCTTCGCCGCCGGCACCAAGATCAGCCCGCGCGCCGCCAACAAGGCGGAAAAGGACGGCCTCAAGGAACTGCTGATTCCGACCGACGAGATCTTCGGCCGCTACTCGGCCAAGGACCTGATCGACGAATCGACCGGCCGCATCTGGATCGAGGCCGGTGACGAAGTCTCGCCCGACAACCTCACCGCGCTCGACAATGCCGGCATCGACCGCATCGAGCTGCTCGACATCGACCACATCGGCACCGGCCCGTGGATCCGCAACACCCTCAAGGCCGACAAGGCCGAGGACCGCGATCACGCCCTCGCCGACATCTACCGCGTCATGCGCCCCGGCGAACCGCCGACGCGCGAGACCGCCGAGGCGCTGTTCGAAGGCCTGTTCTTCGATGCCGACCGCTACGACCTCTCGGCCGTCGGCCGCGTCAAGCTCAACATGCGCCTCGGCCTCGACGCCGAGGACACCATCACCACGCTGCGCACCGACGATATCCTCGCGGTGGTCAAGGAGCTGGTGAACCTGAAGGACGGCAAGGGCGAGGTCGACGACATCGACAACCTCGGCAACCGCCGCGTCCGCTCGGTCGGCGAGCTGCTGGAGAACCAGTACCGCGTCGGCCTGCTGCGCATGGAGCGCGCGGTGAAGGAGCGCATGTCGTCGGTCGACGTCTCGACGGTGATGCCGAACGACCTGATCAACGCCAAGCCGGCGGTCGCCGCCGTCCGCGAGTTCTTCGGTTCGTCGCAGCTGTCGCAGTTCATGGACCAGACCAACCCGCTGTCCGAAGTCACCCACAAGCGCCGCGTCTCGGCGCTCGGGCCGGGCGGCCTGACGCGTGAGCGCGCGGGCTTCGAGGTCCGCGACGTCCACCCGACCCACTATGGCCGCATCTGCCCGATCGAGACGCCGGAAGGCCCGAACATCGGCCTGATCAACTCGCTGAGCACCTTCGCGCGCGTCAACAAGTACGGCTTCATCGAGACGCCGTACCGCAAGGTCGTCGACGGCAAGGTCACCAAGGACGTCGTCTATCTCTCCGCCATGGAGGAGCAGAAGCACACCGTCGCGCAGGCCTCGGCCGAACTGACGGCGGACGGCTCGTTCGTCGAGGAGCTGGTCTCGGCCCGCCAGAACGGCGAATTCGTGATGAGCCCGCGCGAACACATCACGCTGATGGACGTTTCGCCCAAGCAGCTGGTCTCGGTCGCCGCGTCGCTGATCCCGTTCCTCGAGAACGACGACGCCAACCGCGCGCTGATGGGCTCGAACATGCAGCGCCAGGCGGTGCCGCTGGTCAAGGCCGACGCGCCGTTCGTCGGCACCGGCATGGAAGCGACCGTCGCGCGCGATTCGGGCGCGGCGATCGCGGCGCTGCGCGGCGGCATCGTCGACCAGGTCGACGCCACCCGCATCGTCATCCGCGCCGCCGGCGACATCGAGCCGGGCAAGTCGGGCGTCGACATCTACACGCTCCAGAAGTTCGAGCGCTCGAACCAGTCGACCTGCATCAACCAGAAGCCGCTGGTGAAGGTGGGCGACGTGATCGCCGCCGGCGACATCATCGCCGACGGCCCGTCGACCGAGTTCGGCGAGCTCGCGCTCGGCCGCAACGTGCTCGTCGCGTTCATGCCCTGGAACGGCTACAACTACGAGGACTCGATCCTGATCTCCGAACGCATCGTCAAGGACGACGTGTTCACCTCGATCCACATCGAGGAATTCGAGGTCATGGCCCGCGACACCAAGCTCGGGCCCGAGGACATCACCCGCGACATCCCGAACGTGGGTGAGGAATCGCTGCGCAACCTCGACGAGGCGGGCATCGTCTACATCGGCGCCGAGGTCCACCCGGGCGACATCCTCGTCGGCAAGATCACGCCGAAGGGCGAATCGCCGATGACGCCGGAAGAAAAGCTGCTCCGCGCGATCTTCGGTGAAAAGGCCTCGGACGTCCGCGACACCTCGCTGCGCCTGCCGCCGGGCGTCTCGGGTACGATCGTCGAGGTGCGCGTGTTCAACCGCCACGGCATCGAGATCGACGACCGTACCCGCTCGATCCAGAACGAGGAAATCGAACGCCTCGCCAAGGACCGTGAGGACGAACGCGGCATCCTCAACCGCGCCACCTACAACCGCCTGCGCGACATGCTGCTCGGCCAGGTGGCCACGGCGGCGCCGAAGGGCGTGAAGAAGGGCGGCGAGATCACCGAGGAAACGCTGGCCGAGGCCGAGCGCCACGAGTGGTGGAAGTTCGCCGTCGCCGACGACAAGGTCCAGGGCCAGCTCGAAGCGGTCAAGGCCCAGTACGACCAGACCGTCAAGGCGATCCAGGAGAAGTTCGAGGACCGCAAGGAAAAGCTCGAACGTGGTGACGAGCTCGCCCCGGGCGTGCTCAAGATGGTCAAGGTCTTCGTCGCGGTGAAGCGCAAGCTGCAGCCGGGCGACAAGATGGCCGGCCGCCACGGCAACAAGGGCATCATCAGCCGCATCCTGCCGCAGGAAGACATGCCGTTCCTCGAGGACGGCACCCCGGTGGACTTCGTGCTCAACCCGCTGGGCGTGCCCAGCCGCATGAACGTCGGGCAGATCTTCGAAACCCACCTCGGCTGGGCCGCGCGCGGTCTCGGCCAGAAGGTCGGGCAGGCGCTCGACGCCTGGCGCGAGGCGAACCCGAACCCGCAGGCCGGGCAGCCGCCCGAAGCCGTGCGTGAGCTGCTCAAGGACATCTACGGCGACAACTACGCCGCCGAGATCGACGCGCGCAGCGATGCCGGCGTCGTCGAGCTGGCCGAATCGGTCCGCGCCGGCGTGCCGATGGGCTCGCCGGTGTTCGACGGCGCGATCGAGGCCGACGTCACCGCGATGCTGCGCAAGGCGGGGCTGGACGAAAGCGGCCAGGTCGACCTGTTCGACGGCCGCACCGGTGACCGCTTCGACCGCAAGGTGACGGTGGGCATGAAGTACGTGCTCAAGCTGCACCACCTGGTCGACGACAAGATCCACGCGCGTTCGATCGGGCCGTACAGCCTCGTCACCCAGCAGCCGCTGGGCGGCAAGGCCCAGTTCGGCGGCCAGCGCTTCGGCGAAATGGAGGTCTGGGCGCTCCAGGCCTACGGCGCCGCCTACACCTTGCAGGAAATGCTGACGGTGAAGTCCGACGACGTCGTCGGCCGCACCAAGGTCTACGAAGCGATCGTCAAGGGCGACGACACCTTCGAGGCCGGCATTCCGGAGAGCTTCAACGTGCTCGTCAAGGAAATGCGCAGCCTCGGCCTCAACGTCGAACTCTCGTCGCTCACCGATGATTCGGACGACGACGGCTACGCGGAGGCGGCGGAATAACGGGCGTTTCGGGCAGGCCTGCGGGCCTGCCCCGCCTGCCGCAATCCAAGAGATTTCACCCGAAAGGGACCTGAAAAATGAACGACCTGACCAAGTTCACCAACCAGATGGCGAAGCCCGAAACCTTCGACCAGATCCAGATCGGCCTCGCCTCGCCGGAGCGCATCCGCTCCTGGTCGTTCGGCGAGATCAAGAAGCCCGAGACGATCAACTACCGCACCTTCAAGCCCGAGCGCGACGGCCTGTTCTGCGCGCGCATCTTCGGCCCGGTGAAGGACTACGAGTGCCTGTGCGGCAAGTACAAGCGCATGAAGTACAAGGGCGTCGTCTGCGAAAAGTGCGGCGTCGAAGTGACGGTGACCAAGGTCCGCCGTGAGCGCATGGGCCACATCGAGCTCGCCGCCCCGGTCGCGCACATCTGGTTCCTCAAGTCGCTGCCCTCGCGCATCGGCCTGCTGCTCGACATGCAGCTCAAGCAGCTCGAGCGCATCCTCTACTTCGAAAGCTACGTGGTCATCGAGCCGGGCCTGACCCCGCTCGAGAAGTACCAGCTCCTCACCGAGGACGAGCTCTACGAGTACCAGGACGAGTACGGCGAGGATTCGTTCTCGGCCGGCATCGGCGCCGAGGCGGTCAAGCACATGCTGATGAGCCTCGACCTCGTGCAGGAAAAGGAAGACCTGCTCCAGGAACTCGCGACCACCAAGTCCGAGCTCAAGCCCAAGAAGATCATCAAGCGCCTGAAGGTCGTCGAATCGTTCATCGATTCGGGCAACCGTCCGGAATGGATGATCCTCGAGGTCGTCCCCGTGATCCCGCCGGACCTGCGCCCGCTGGTCCCGCTCGACGGCGGCCGCTTCGCCACGTCGGACCTCAACGACCTCTACCGCCGCGTCATCAACCGCAACAACCGGTTGAAGCGCCTGATCGAGCTGCGCGCGCCGGACATCATCGTCCGCAACGAAAAGCGCATGCTGCAGGAAGCGGTCGATGCGCTGTTCGACAACGGCCGCCGTGGCCGCGTCATCACCGGTGCCAACAAGCGCCCGCTGAAGTCGCTCTCGGACATGCTCAAGGGCAAGCAGGGTCGGTTCCGCCAGAACCTGCTCGGCAAGCGCGTCGACTATTCGGGCCGCTCGGTCATCGTCACCGGTCCGGAACTCAAGCTGCACCAGTGCGGCCTGCCCAAGAAGATGGCGCTCGAACTGTTCAAGCCGTTCATCTACGCCCGGCTCGACGCCAAGGGCCTGTCGATGACGCTCAAGCAGGCCAAGAAGTGGGTCGAGAAGGAGCGCAAGGAAGTCTGGGACATCCTGGATGAAGTCATCCGCGAACACCCGGTCATGCTCAACCGCGCGCCGACGCTCCACCGCCTCGGCATCCAGGCATTCGAACCCGTGCTGATCGAGGGCAAGGCGATCCAGCTGCACCCGCTGGTCTGCTCGGCGTTCAACGCCGACTTCGACGGCGACCAGATGGCCGTCCACGTGCCCCTGAGCCTCGAAGCCCAGCTCGAAGCCCGCGTGCTGATGATGTCGACCAACAACATCCTCAGCCCCGCCAACGGCAAGCCCATCATCGTGCCCTCGCAGGACATGGTGCTCGGCATCTATTACCTGTCGATGGACCGCAAGGGTGAGCCGGGCGAGGGCATGGCGCTGGCCGACATGGCCGAAGTCCACCAGGCGCTCGATGCCGGCGTTGTCACGCTGCACTCGAAGATCACCGCGCGCGTGCCGCAGACCGACGAGAACGGCCAGCAGTACATCGCCCGCGTGGAGACCACCCCGGGCCGCATGCTGATCTCCGAGTGCCTGCCGAAGTCGCACAAGGTGCCGTTCGAGGTCGTCAACCGCCTTCTCACCAAGAAGGAAATCGGCGACGTCATCGACCAGGTCTACCGCCACACCGGCCAGAAGGACACGGTGCTGTTCGCCGATGCGATCATGACGCTGGGCTTCCGCCACGCGTTCAAGGCCGGCATCTCGTTCGGCAAGGACGACATGATCATCCCCGACAGCAAGGACGGGCTGGTCGACGAGACCAAGGCGCTGGTTGCCGACTACGAGCAGCAGTACCAGGACGGCCTGATCACCCAGCAGGAAAAGTACAACAAGGTGATCGACGCCTGGTCGCGCTGCGGCGACCAGGTCGCCAACGCGATGATGGACGAGATCCGCGCCACCCCGGTGGACGAGCACGGCCGTGAAAAGCCGATCAACTCGATCTACATGATGTCGCACTCCGGCGCGCGTGGCTCCCCGACCCAGATGAAGCAGCTGGCGGGCATGCGCGGCCTGATGGCCAAGCCGTCGGGCGAGATCATCGAGACGCCGATCATCTCGAACTTCAAGGAAGGCCTGACCGTCCTTGAATACTTCAACTCGACCCACGGCGCCCGCAAGGGTCTCGCGGACACCGCGTTGAAGACCGCGAACTCGGGCTACCTGACCCGCCGCCTCGTCGACGTCTCGCAGGACTGCGTCGTCGTCATCGATGATTGCGGCACCGAACGCGCGCTCGAAATGCGCTCGATCGTCCAGGGCGGCTCCACCATCGCGTCGCTGGCCGAGCGTATCCTCGGCCGCACCCTGGCCGAGGACATCCTCGCCAAGGACGGCTCGGTGGTCGCCGCCAAGGGCCAGCTGCTCGACGAGGCCGCCGTCGCCGCGATCGAGGCCACCGGCATCCAGGCCGCGCGCATCCGCTCGCCGCTGATCTGCGAGGCCGAACAGGGCGTCTGCGCGACCTGCTACGGCCGCGACCTCGCCCGTGGTACCCCGGTCAACATCGGCGAAGCCGTCGGCGTCATCGCCGCCCAGTCGATCGGCGAGCCGGGCACCCAGCTCACCATGCGCACCTTCCACATCGGCGGCGCCGCGCAGGTCAACGAACAGTCGCACCTCGAAGCGCTGTGCGACGGTACCGTGACCTACCGCGACATCCCGCAGATCACCGACAAGCGCGGCCGCCGCCTGTCGCTGGCGCGCAACGGCGAGATCGTCGTGTTCGACAGCGAGGGTCGTGAGCGCGCGGTGCACCGCGTCCCTTATGGTACGCACCTGCTCCACGCCGATGGCGCGATCATCAACCAGGGCGATCGCCTGGCCGAATGGGACCCGTTCACCACGCCGATCATCACCGAGAAGTCGGGTACCGTGAAGTACCAGGACCTCGTCGATGGCCGCACGATGACCGAGCAGACCGACGAGGCCACCGGCATCGCCCAGCGCCTGGTCACCGAAAACCGCGCCACCAGCCGGTCGAAGAAGGAAGACCTGCGTCCGCGCCTGACCCTGCTCGACGAGAGCTCGGGCGAGGCCGGCCGTTACCTCCTCGCCCCGGGCACCCAGCTCTCGGTCGAGGATGGCCAGCAGGTCGAGGCGGGTGACGTGCTCGCCCGCGCCAGCCGCGAAGCCGCCAAGACCCGCGACATCACCGGCGGTCTGCCGCGCGTCGCGGAGCTGTTCGAGGCGCGCATCCCGAAGGACAACGCGATCATCGCGAAGATCTCGGGCCGCATCGAATTCGTCCGCGACTACAAGGCCAAGCGCAAGATCGCGATCATCCCCGAGGAAGGCGAGACGGTCGAGTACCTGATCCCCAAGTCGAAGGTGATCGACGTCCAGGAAGGCGACTGGGTGAAGAAGGGCGACAACCTGATCTCGGGTTCGCCCAACCCGCACGACATTCTCGAGGTCATGGGCGTTGAAGCCCTGGCCGAGTACCTCGTCGCGGAAATCCAGGAAGTCTACCGCTTGCAGGGCGTGAAGATCAACGACAAGCACATCGAGGTGATCGTTCGCCAGATGCTG
>JAGWUH010000053.1 GCA_028868535.1 Sphingomonadales bacterium
TCGGGGAAATCCTCGTGCGCATGGGCGCCGCGGCTTTCCTTGCGGTTGTGCGCGCCGTGGAGGGTGACGCTGGCCTGGCTGATCAGGTTGTCCAGCTCGAGCGTTTCGATCAGGTCCGAGTTCCAGATCAGCGAGCGGTCCTTGATGCCGATGTCCTTCATCCGCTCATAGGTGGCCGCGAGCTTGACCTTGCCCTCGGCCATCAACTCGTCGGTGCGGAACACCGCGGCGTGCTGCGACATCGCGCGCTGCATGTCGAGGCGGACCTCGGCCGTCGGCGAGGCGCCCTTGGCGTTGCGGAAGTGGTCGAGGCGGCCGAGCGCGAGATCGGCCGAGTCCTTCGGCAGCTCGTCGTGCGCGGTGCCGGGCTTGATCAGCTCCTTGAGGCGGTGGCCGGTGGCGCGGCCGAACACGACGAGGTCGATCAGCGAGTTCGAGCCGAGGCGATTGGCGCCGTGGACCGAGACGCACGCCGCCTCGCCCACCGCGAACAGGCCGGGCACGACCGTCTCGGGATTGCCATCGGCGCCGATGGTCATCACCTCGCCGTGGTAGTTCGTCGGGATGCCGCCCATGTTGTAGTGGACGGTCGGCACGACCGGCAGCGGCTGGCGGGTCAGGTCGACGCCGGCGAAGATCTTGCCGCTCTCGGTGATGCCGGGCAGGCGCTCGGCCAGCACCTTGGGATCGATGTGATCGAGGTGGAGGTAGATGTGGTCCTTGTTCGGGCCGACGCCGCGGCCCTCGCGGATCTCCATCGCCATCGAGCGCGAGACGACGTCGCGCGATGCGAGGTCCTTCGCGGACGGGGCATAGCGCTCCATGAAGCGCTCACCCTCGGAGTTGGTCAGGTAGCCGCCCTCACCGCGCGCGCCTTCGGTGATCAGCACGCCGGCGCCGTAGATGCCGGTCGGGTGGAACTGGACGAATTCCATGTCCTGCAGCGGCAGACCGGCGCGCAGCACCATGCCGCCGCCATCACCCGTGCAGGTGTGGGCGCTGGTCGCGGTGAAGTAGCAGCGGCCGTAGCCGCCGGTGGCGAGCACCACCGCGTGGCTGCGGAAGCGGTGGATGGTGCCGTCGTCCATGCACATGGCGATGACGCCACGGCATTCTCCGTTCTCCATGATCAGGTCGATCGCGAAGTATTCGATGAAGAAGTCGGCGTCGTACTTCAGGCTCTGCTGGTAGAGCGCGTGCAGCATGGCGTGGCCGGTGCGGTCCGCCGCGGCGCAGGTGCGCTGGACCGGCGGGCCTTCGCCCATGTTCTGCATGTGGCCGCCGAACGGGCGCTGGTAGATCGTGCCATCGGCGTTGCGCGAAAACGGCACGCCGGCGTGCTCGAGCTCGTACACGGCGGCCGGGGCCTCGCGGACCATGTACTCGATCGCGTCCTGGTCGCCCAGCCAGTCCGACCCCTTGACGGTGTCGTACATGTGCCAGGTCCAGTGATCGGGCGTGTTGTTCTGCAGGCTGGCGGCGATGCCGCCCTGCGCCGCGACGGTGTGCGAGCGGGTCGGGAACACCTTGGTGATGCACGCCGTCTTCAGGCCGGCCTCGGCCGAACCCATCGTGGCGCGCAGGCCCGAGCCGCCGGCGCCGACGACGACGGTGTCATAGGTGTGATCGATGATCTTGTAGGCGGGCTGAGTAGCCATTTCACGCGCCTCCCAGCGCCAGGCGGATCACGCAGACGAGGCCGAAGGCGGCCGCGCCGAATGCGAGCAGGTTGAGCGCGGCGAGCACCGCGAACTTGTTGCCGTGCTCATGGACGTAGTCCTCGAGCATGACCTGGACGCCCAGGCGGGCGTGCCACACGGTGTTGAGCACCAGCAGGCCCATCATCGTCGCCGTGAACGGCGCGGCGAGCCAGTCGCGCACCGTCAGGTACGACAGGCTGGGCAGGCTCAGCAGCGAGAACACCAGCCAGCCGACGAGGATGATGTTGCCGATCGCGGTGAAGCGCTGGAGCAGCCAGTGGTGCGAGCCGCCGTGCGCCGAGCCGAGCCCGCGGACGCGGCCGATCGAGGTTCCGTTACCCATGAGCGTCGTGCCCCCGTATCAATGGTGCAGGATCGCCGCCCAGAACAGGGCGGTGAGGACCAGGCCGATGACCGGCGACAGCGCGGCCCAGCGGTTGTTGTTTTCCAGCTCGTAGCCGGCGCCGATGTCGAGCACGAGGTGCCGCAGGCCCGAGCACAGGTGGTTGAAGAACGACCACGAGATGCCGGCGAGGACGACCAGGCCGTACCACGACGACGCCTGTTCCATGAAGGCGGCGTAGGCTTCCGGTCCGCTGGCGAGCGAGCCCAGCCAGCACAGCAGCGTGCCGATCCCGGCGAACGCCAGCGCGTTGCCGGTGGCGCGGTGCAGAATCGACGTGAACATCCCCGGGCCCCAGCGCCAGATCTGCAGATGCGGCGAGAGCGGCCGGGCTTTCCGGTTCGGGCTGGCTTGAGCCATCGATGCGAATCCCCTGAAGGTGGTCCAGCAGGCCAGAGGCCCGCGCGCCTCCCCCTTAGCCAAATGAACGCCCTGTGCAAGCTTAGCGATGCGCTTGGCGAGCGTGGCCGCTGCGCCTATGCAGTGGGGATGCCCCTGATCCCGCTGCTGCTCGCCGCCTCCGCCCCCGCGCTCACCGTTCCCGCCGCCTGCGCCGGCAAGGACGGATGGAGCGAACCGACGGTGCCGCAGCGCATCGCCGGCAACGTCTGGTATGTCGGCACCTGCGGCATCAGCGCGTTGCTGGTCACCTCCCCGCTCGGCCATTTGGTGATCGACGGCGGCCCGCGCGACGCCGGGCCGCTGGTGGCGCGCAGCATCGAGGCGGCCGGGTTCCGCCTGCACGACGTGCGCTGGATCCTGTCGAGCCACGAGCATCACGACCATGCCGGCGGAATTGCCGACCTCAAGCGCCTGACCGGCGCCCGGGTGGCCGCCACCGCGGCCAACGCCGCGGTGTTGCGCACCGGCATCCCCGCCGCCAGCGACCCGCAGGCAGGCAGCCTCGACCCGTTCCGGCCGGTGGTGGTGGACCGCGTGCTGGCCGATGGCGAGACGCTGCGCTGGGGGCCGATCGCGATCACCGCGCATGCCACGCCCGGCCACTCGCCCGGCTCGACCAGCTGGACCTGGCGGAGCTGCGACGGCGGCACCTGCCATCGCTTCGCCTATGCCGATTCGGTTTCGGCGGTATCCGCGCCCGCCTACCGCTTTGCCGACCACCCCGCCTACCTCGCCGGTTTCCGCCGCGCCCTGGCGACCGTGGCCGCGCTCGACTGCGACGTCGTCATCACGCCGCACCCTTCGGCCAGCGGGCTGTTCGACAAGCTGGCCGGCAAGGTGCCACTGGCGGCGCCCGACGCGTGCCGGGCCTATGCCGCGCAGGGGCGCGCAGGCCTGGACGCCCGGCTGGCGCGCGAGGCTGCCGGGCAATGAGCTGGAAGATCACGCTCGACGGGCCGCGCCCGGTGATCGAGGCGGCGCTGATCGCGCACGAGGATGCGCTCGACTGGGACCCGGACGTGATCCTGTCGGGCAGCGAACAGGCGGAGGACCGGCCGCAGGACTGGCGTCTGGAAGTCTATTACCCCCGCCGGCCGACGCCGGCCGACCGCGACGCGCTGGCGGCACTGTTCGCCGGCGCGATGCCGGACCCGGTGATCGAGGAATTGCCCGAGGCCGATTGGCTGACGGTGAGCCAGCAGGGCCTGGAGCCGATCCGCGCCGGCGCCTTCCACGTCCGTACGCCCGACCACGCCGCCGGTGGCGAGGCGGGGCTGCGCAGTTTCACCATTCCCGCGAGCCAGGCCTTCGGGACCGGCCATCATGCCACCACGGCCGGCTGCCTGGCGATGCTGACGCAGATGCGCCGCGAGGGGCTTGTGGTGCGCAACCTCGCGGACATCGGCACCGGCACCGGGCTGCTGGCTTTCGCGGCGCTGCACCTGTGGCCGCGCGCGCTGGCCACCGCCAGCGACATCGACCACGCCTGCGCCCCGGTGGTGCTGGAGAACGCCGCGACAAACGGCGTGACGCCGGGCGCCGGTCCCGGGCAACTGACGATGGTGATCGCCGATGGCATGGCCGATCCGCTGCTGCAGGCGCGCGGGCCTTACGACCTGCTGATCGCCAACATCCTCGCCGGCCCGTTGATCGAACTGGCGCCGGCATTCAGCCGCGCGTTGGTCCCCGGCGGATCGCTGCTGCTCGCGGGCCTGCTCGAGACGCAGGAAGCGCAAGTTCGCGCCGCCTGCTTCCGTGCCGGATTGCGGCTGGCGCGGCGCATGGTCAACGGCGACTGGTCGATCCTGTGGCTGCGCAAGCGCGCCCTGGGCAGCGTGCGCACCAGCCGGCCGGGGCAACTGCCGGAATGGTCGCGGCGCTGGTGACCCGGGCGGGCGATCGCCGGCGGCGGGCCTGTTCCGGAACGGCTCGAAAGGAGGGCCTGCCCGCGACCGCATGAATTCATTGACAAACATGCTTAACGAAATGGATTGTATGCTCCGGCACTGGTAATTTCGCGTAACGCCGCGCGAATCACCGCGCGGACCTGTTTCGAGAACCGACCCATGGCCAAGCCGCGCAAGTCCGCCCGCCCGTTCTTCCGCCGCCTTGCGCTCGCCGCGTCGGCATGGGTTGGCGTCGCTGCCGCCCCCGCGCATGCCACCGTCGAGGTCACCGGCTACACCTACACGCCGCAGGCGGTGTTCGGCGGGTTCACCATTGCCGGCAACGCATACACCGGCAACGCCGGGCGCTTTCTCTCGGACATTCATGACCTGGCCACGGACACGACGGTCCAGCGCTATACCTGGTGCGTCGATGCGTTGACGCCCTATTTCACGTATGCGCCGTACGACGTCGTGTCGCTGTCGTCGGCGTTCGCCGATCCGGTCAAGCAATCGCAGCTTGCCGCGCTGCTGAGCCACGCCGATGCCGCGATTGCCGCTGCCGGGGACAGCAACGCGCAGAGCATCGCCGGCGCCGGCATGGCGCTGGCGATCTGGGAAATCGTCTACGAGAGCGGGAACAGCGGCTATTCGCTGGGCTCGGGCAACTTCAGCGCCTGGGGCGATTTCACGCTGGGCTCGATCGCGGCGGGCAACGACTATCTCGGCAAGGTCGAGAACCTGACCTGGCAGGGCAATGCCGGCGACGTGCGCATGCTGTCCTTCGCCGATCGCAACAGCCCGACCCAGAACCAGATCTACCTGCAGGGCAGCGTCCCCGAACCGGCCACCTGGCTGACGATGCTGCTCGGCTTCGGCCTGCTCGGCGCGATGTTGCGCCGGCAGCGCGTGCGCGGCGGCGTCGGCTTCGGCCTGTCGCCCGCCTGACGGGGACAGGCCGGTCGCGGCCTTAGGTGCGCGGCTTGACGAACTTCAGCACGAACTGGTCGGTCTGGTCGTGGATGTCGAACGGCTTCCGGGTGTGGTCGTCGTCCGCCCGGCGCAGCGCGTAGGACTCATCGGCCAGCACGAAACCGGCCTTCTCGACCTCGAGGATCACCGCGGCTTCGTCGATGCGATGGAGCGCGTCGACGTCGGCGGTGTACGAACCCGGGCGGGCGCGGTGGTCCGAGACGAAGTAGACCCCGCCCGGCTTGAGCGCGGCGAAGACCGCGGCGTTGATCTTCCCGGCGTTGCCGCCGTTGTGGTGAAGATCGTGGTAGTTCTGCGTGGTCCAGACCAGGTCGAGCGGCTCGGGGGCGCTGAAGCCGGCGCCGCGCACGACGGTGAGGTTGGGATAGGCACCCGCGACCGGGGCGAAGCGATCGACGCCACGGCCGGGGCCCTCGCCCGGAATGTAGGCATAGACCTTGCCGCGCGGACCGACCGCGCGGGCGAAGATGCGGCTGAAGTAGCCGCCGCCGGGCAGCAGCTCGCCGATCCTGAGTCCCGGGCGCACCCCCGCGAACGCCAGCAGTTCGGCCGGCTTGCGGAAGGTGTCGCGGGCCTTGTCCTCGGCCGGGCGACCGGGGTCGGCGACGGCTGCGGTAATGGAGGCGCCGATTTTCGCGGCTGGGGCGGGCACGGGCTTCGCCGCGGCCGGAATGACCGGGGCCAGGGCGAGGCCGGCGGCGGCCGCAAGCAGGACGAGGTTGCGCATGATGGTTTCTCCCCGGGGATCGATGGAGGCAAGTCTATCGTCGGTACGGGATGCTGGCGATACGCAACTTGCCGCAATCCGCAGGGCGCCGATCAGCCGGAACGGGCGCGCGCGGCGACCGCGGCCCAGTGGTCGTCATGCGACCAGGCTTCGGCGAAGTGGTGCGTCTCGGCGGCGTCGAGCGCGGCCCGGTTCGCGCCCGGCGCGCCGGCGGCGATCGCCTTGAACGCCCGCATCACCTGGCGCGGATGGGCGCGCCAGGGTTCGAGCCGGTCCTCGAACCAGGCGGCGAAGTCCTCGCCGACCGGACAGACCGCGTCGACCAGCCCCGCGGCGGCGGCCTGTTCCGCCGTCAGCGTGGCGGCATCCACCATCAGGCGCAGCGCCCGGGCGGGGCCGAGCAGGCGGACGAGGTCGTTGCCGCCGCCCCACGACGGGCTGATCGCGAGGCGGCCGTGGATCATTCCCAGGCGCGCCGAACCGGCCGCCAGGCGCTGGTCGCACGCCAGCGCCAGCTCGCAGCCGCCGCCCAGTGCGTAGCCGTTGATCCGGGCGATGACCGGGACCGGGAACGTCCGGATCGCGTCGAGCGCGGCCTTGCCGTGGCGCGAGAATGCCTCGGCGTCCTCGCGGCTGCGGTAGCCCGCCAGTTCGCCGAGATCGCCGCCCGAGGCGAACGCCTTGTCGCCGGCGCCGGTGATCACCGCCAGCCGGATCGCCGGATCGCCCGCCAGCCCGGTGAACAGGCGGCGGAGCGAGTCGAGCACGCCGAGCGAAAGCGGGTTGCGCTTTTCCGCGCGATCGATGGTGACGGTGAGGATGCCGTCCGCGATCGCGTGGCGGACATCGTCGGACGGGGTGAAGCGGAAGGTCATGTTGGCGCGGACGTCCGTGTCGGTTGCCGGGGGATGGTCGCGGCGGGAATGCTCAACCCGCGGCCTTGACGATGTCCGCCCAGGCGGCCTCGTCGATCACGCGGATGTTCAGCTTTTCCGCCTGCTTGAGCTTGGTGCCGGCACCGGGCCCGGCGACGACGAGGTCGGTCTTGACGCTGACCGAGCCGGCGGCGCGCGCCCCCAGCGCCTCGGCCTGGGCCTTGGCTTCCTCGCGGCTCATCGTTTCCAGCTTGCCGGTGAACACCACGGTCATGCCGGCGACCTCGCTGTCCCTGGTCTCGACGACGTAAGGCGGCGGGGAGACTTCGGAGAGCAGGTCGTCCCACACCGCGAGGTTGTGCGGTTCGTGGAAGAAATCGCCCAGCGCCTCGACCACGGCGGGGCCGATGCCCTCGATCGCGGTCAGTTCCGCCTGTGCCTCGGCATCGCCGGCATGGGCGCGCTCGGCGGCGTCGCGCAGTGCCGGCAGCGTGTGGAAGCGCTTCATCAGGTCGCGCGCGGTGACCGCGCCGACGTGGCGGATGCCGAGCGCGAACAGCAGGCGGGCCGCGTCGGGCGCGCGCTTGTCCTCGATCGCGGCGAGCAGGTTGTCGACCGACTTGTCCTTCCAGCCCTCGCGGCCGACGATCTCGTCGCGGCGCCGGCGCAGGCGGAAGATGTCGGCCGGGCTTTCCAGCCAGCCGAGGCCGAAGAATTCGGCGATGGTCTTCTCGCCCAGCCCCTCGATGTCGAGCGCGGCGCGGGAGACGAAGTGGCGCAGGCGCTCGGTGCGCTGCGCCGGGCAGACCAGCCCGCCGGTGCAGCGAACATCGACCTCGCCTTCCTCCGCCACCGCCTCGGAGCCGCATTCGGGGCAATGGTCGGGGAAGGGGAAAGCCTCGCGCGGCTCCTCCCGCGTGAGGTTCTCGACCACCTGCGGGATGACGTCGCCCGCGCGCTGGAGGACGACGCGATCGCCGGGGCGGACGCCGAGCCGGGCGATCTCGTCGCGGTTGTGCAGGGTGACGTTCTGCACGACGACGCCGCCGACCGTGACCGGCTTGAGCCGGCCGACCGGCGTCAGCTTGCCGGTGCGGCCGACCTGGATGTCGATCGCCTCCAGCGTGGTCTCGGCGCGCTCCGCCGGGAACTTGTGCGCCATGCCCCAGCGCGGCGCCTTGGCAACGAAGCCGAGGCGGTCCTGCCAGTCGAGCCGGTCGACCTTGTAGACGACGCCGTCGATGTCGTACGGCAGGTCGGCGCGGGCGTGCTCGATCGCGCGATAGTGCGCGAGCATGGCTTCGGTGTCCTCGCAGCGCACCAGGCGCGCGGAGACCGGCACGCCCCAGGCGGCGATGCGCTGCATCACGGCGAACTGGGTCTGGCCGGGGACGACGGCGTGGGCGCCCCAGCCGTGGGCGAGGAAGCGCAGAGGCCGGGCGGCGGTGACCGCGGCGTCCTTCTGGCGCAGCGAACCGGCGGCGGCGTTGCGCGGGTTGGCGAACACTTTCTCCCCCGCCGCTTCCTGCCGGGCGTTGAGCGCGAGGAAATCGGCCTTGGCCATGTAGACCTCGCCGCGGATCTCGAAGACGGCGGGAATGTCGTCGCCGGCGAGCTGCTGCGGGATATCGGCGATGTGGGCGACGTTGGCGGTGACGTCCTCGCCCACCTGCCCGTCGCCGCGGGTGGCGGCGCGGACGAGGCGGCCCTCCTCGTAGCGCAGCGAGCACGACAGGCCGTCGATCTTGTCCTCCGCGGTCATCGCCACCGGCGCGTCCTCGGGCAGGTTGAGGAAGCGGCGGACGCGGGCGACGAACTCGGCGACGTCCGCGTCGGAGAAGGCGTTGTCGAGGCTCATCATCCGCACTTCGTGCGCGACCTTGGCGAGCGGCGACGCCGTGACCTCGTGGCCGACCTGGCGCGACGGCGAGTCCGGCCGCACGAGGTGGGGGAACGCGGCTTCGAGCGCGGCATTGCGGCGGACCAGCGCGTCGTATGCGGCGTCGGTGATCTCGGGCGCGTCCTCGGCGTGGTACTTGCGGTTGGCGCGTGCGATCTGGCGGGCGAGCCGCATCAGCTCGTTGGCGGCCTCGGCTTCGGTGATGTCGATTCCCATGGCCGTGTATTGCGGCGGGCGCGAGGCGTTCTCAAGGGGGTGCGGCGCCGGGGCGGCGGTTCGTCCCCGGGCGGTTTCAGGCCAGCGGGATCGTCTCGGTGCGGTGGGCGATGCCGACGAGCAGCGGGCCGGCGCGTTCCATGCCGCGCCGGACCTGCGGCAGCGACAGGCAGGCATCGTAGTGCGCCCGGGATTCCCACACCTCGTTGATCCAGAACGAGTCGGGATCGTCGTGTTCGAGCTGGATCAGGTAGACCAGCTTGCCGGGCACGTCCCGCGAGCTTTCGCGCAACACCGCGATCAGTTCGTCGCGCTTGCCCGGCTGGGCGGTCATCCGGCCCAGCAGTCCCCATCTGCCTTCCATCATGCGCCCTCCAGCAAGCGGTCCGCCTGGGCCCGGGCCTCGGGCGTGACTTCGGCGCCCGACAGCATGCGGGCGATTTCCTCCTGCCGGCCGACCGCGTCGAGCAGGTGGACCGAGGTGCGGGTGACGGTGCCCTCGCTCGACTTGGCGATCACGTAGTGGGTCCGTCCGCGCGCGGCGACCTGCGGGCTGTGGGTGACAGCGAGGAGCTGGCCATCTGCGGCGAGCCGGGCGAGGCGCTCGCCGATGGCGCTGGCGACGGCGCCGCCGACGCCGCGGTCGATCTCGTCGAAGATCACCGTCGCCGCGCCGCCTTGCTCGGCCAACGCGACCTTGAGCGCGAGGATGAAGCGCGACAGCTCGCCGCCGCTGGCGATCTTGCCGAGCGGGGCGAAATCGGCGCCGGGGTTGGTGGCGATAAGGAATTCGACGCCGTCGATGCCGCCCGGGCCCCAGCGGTCCTCGGGCAGGCGCAGGACCATGGTGCGGAAGCGGGCGGCATCGAGCCGCAGCGGCGCGAGCTCGGCGGCCACCGCCCGGTCCAGCCGGGCCGCGGCCTCGACGCGGGACACCGACAGCGCTTCGGCGCGGGCGCGGAATTCGAGCCCTGACTCGTGCGCGGCGGCCTTGAGCCCGGCGATCTCGGCCTCGCCGCCCTCGATCGCGGCGAGATCCGCGGCCATGCGCCGGGCGACGGCGGGCAGGTCCGCCACCGCGCAGCCGTGCTTGCGGGCGGCGGCGCGCAAGTCGAACAGGCGGGTCTCGATGCGATCGAGCGCGAGCGGATCGTGCGCCAGCGCCTCGGCGGCATGCTCGACCCGGTCCTCGGCCTCGCCCGCCTCGATCACCGCGCGGTCGAGCGCGTCGAGCGCCTCGGCCAGCAGCGGGTGTTCGCCGGCGATGCGATCGAGCCGGCGGGCGGCGGCGCGCAACTGCGCCAGCGCCGAGTCCGAGCCGGCGAACAGGTGGCGCAGTTCCGCCAGGTCACCGGAGAGCTTCTCGCCCTTCTGCATCGCCGCGCGCTGGCCGGCGAGTTCCTCTTCCTCGCCCTCGGTCGGGGCGAGCGCGGTCAACTCGGCGAGGTGCGCCTCGAGCAGGTCGCGGTCCGCCGCCGCCCGCTCGACACGGGCGCGGGCGGCGGCCAGTGCGTCCTCGGCCAGGCGCCAGGCGCGCCAGGCAGCCTCGACGCCCGCCGCGTCGCCGCCGGCGTAGCGGTCGAGCAGCGCGCGGTGGCCACGGGCGTTGACGAGGCCGCGATCGTCGTGCTGGCCGTGCAGTTCGACCAGTGCCGGGGCCAGTTCGCGCAGCAGCGCGGCGCTGACCGGCTGGTCGTTGACGAAGGCCTTCGAACTGGTGCCGCCCGAGCCGTCGGCCTTGAGCTGGCGGCGCAGCAGCAGCGGTTCCCCGGGCTCGACCGCGATGTCCGCGTCGGCAAGCAGCGCCGCCAGGGCGTCGGGCAGGCGGGCGAATTCGAAGCTGGCGATGACGCTGGCGGCATCGGCACCGGCGCGGATCAGCCCGGCATCGGCGCGCGCGCCGAGCACGAGGCCGAGCGCGTCGAGCAGGATCGACTTGCCCGCGCCGGTTTCCCCGGTGAGGACGCCGAGCCCCGGTCCGAAATCCAGGTCCAGTGCCTCGATCAGGACGATGTTGCGGATGGCCAGTCGAGTCAGCATGTTCGCGGCGCGTTCTAGCCGTTCAAAGCGCGCCCGTCATCCGGAACCGTCACGCCGGGGCGCGGTGCGCGGCCTAGGCGATCGGGGGATCGGCGAACGGCGGCTCGACCTCGATCCGGTCGGCCAAAGTCTTGCGATCGAGGATGGCGGCCATCTCGTCGCGCAGTTCGAGCATCAGGCCGCGCAGGCGGCATTCGGCCTCGGGCAGGCAGTTCGCGCAGTGCTCGTGCGCGTTGCGGCTGGCGCAGGGGGTCAGCGCGAGGCTGCCGCGCGTCAGCCGGATGATGTCGCCATAGCGGATGTCGACCGGCGGCAGCGCCAGCTCGTAGCCGCCCTCGCGGCCGCGGTGCGAGTTGACCAGCCCTTCGCGCACCATTTCCGAGAGGATCACGGTGAGGAACTTGCGCGGGATGTTCTGCGCCTCGGCGATGGCGTCGAGCCGCACCGGGCCCTGCCGCCAGTGATCGGCGAGGTGCTGGAGCGCGCGGATGGTGTAGCGGGTTTTCTGCGAGAGCATCGGGCATCGGTTCGCGCGGCGATGGGGGCCGCGTGCCGCGCCGTTTCCGCCTCTTGGCCGGGAATGTCAACCTGCCGGGTAGATTCCGGACGATGCGGCGGGGAAAACCCGCCGGTCAGATCGCCTTGGTGCCGGGTGCGTGGCGTTCCATCAGCTTGTAGGCCTTCTGGTACCAGTCGCTGCCCGGGTAGCTGGCGCCGAGCACGGCGGCGTTCTTCTGCGCCTCTTCCGGAATGCCGAGCGCGAGGTTGGTCTCGACCAGGCGGTACAGCGCCTCCGCGGCGTGGCTGGTGGTCTGGTAGTTTTCCACGACGTTGCGGAAGCGGACTTCCGCGGCGAGCCACTTGCCCGAACGCTCGTAGAAGCGGCCGATGTCCATTTCCTTGCCGGCGAGATGGTCGCGGACGAGGTCGATCTTGAGCTTGGCGTCGGTGGCGTAGCGCGTGTCCGGGAAGCGGCGGACGACGTCGTTCAGGGCCTGCAGGGTCTGCTGCGTGTCCTTCTGGTCGCGCGCGACGTCGCTGATCTGCTCATAGTAGCAGAGCGCAACCAGGTAGTAGGCGTAGGCGGCGTCCTTGTTGCCCGGGTGGATCGTCAGGAAGCGCTGCGCCGACTGGATCGACTTCGAGTAATCGCGCGAGACGTAGTAGGAGAACGCGCTCATCAACTGGGCGCGGCGGGCCCAGGGCGAATAAGGGTGCTGGCGCTCCACCTCGTCGAACAGTTCCGCCGCGGCGGCGGAGTCGCCCTTGTCGAGCCGGGCCTTGGCGGCGAGGTAGAGCGAGTCCACGTCGCGCGCGACGTAGGCGGTGTCCTTGACCTTGCCGCCGCGGCCGCCGCAGCCGGCGGTGACGAGCATGGCGCCGGCGGCGCCCGAAAGCAGGACGGTGCGGGCGATCGAGCGAAGCGGGAACGAACTGGCCATGGCCTGCGCTATAGCCAGCCCGCAACTGAACGCAAAGTGAAAGCGCAGGCGCCGCGACGGCGCCGGGGGAGCGTAACCTTGCCAAGCGATTAGCGCCTGCCTCCTTCCTCACCCGGGGGCGCGTCCGACCCGTTCCTTGACCGTTTGCGGTTACCTTTGCCGGCGATGATGGGGAAACGCGCCAGGCAGCGACACGCCGGCACCGGCCGGTGGGCGGGGTGGCTGTTGCTGCTGGGCGCGGCACTGGCCGCAGCCTGGCCGGCGCACGCGCACGGCGCGGAGATCGAGGCGGCGCTGTCGGCCTGCGTCGCCCCGGTGCGCGCCGGCGATGCGGCGACGGAGATGCTGGAGTCGCCGGGGCGGTTCGACTGCGGAGGCACCGGGCTGCGCACCGCGCACGGCGATGTCTGGGTGCTGCTGACGCCGCGGGCGCCGCTGGCGGCCGATTCGCTCGACTTCGAGGCCGGGTGGCAGCGCGATGCGACGCTGACCGTGCGGCGGGCCGATGGCAGCCTCGGCACGGTCCGGCTCGACAATGCCACGCTGTCGCGGTTGACGACGTTCGGTCGCAATACGCGGGTGCCCCTGCCCCACGGCGCCGCGCCGATCACCGCGCTGCTGCTGCGGCTGGACGGCGCCGCCAACCTCGGGGCGCTGCTGCGCAACCCCGAACTGGAGAGCGAGGCGGCGTCGCGCACCGACGATGTCACCGAAGTGGCGATCTATGCCGGCTTCGGCGGCATCTGCCTGGCGCTGCTGGTCTACAACCTGGTCGTCTGGGTCACGCTGCGCGAGCGCTTCCAGCTTGCCTACTGCGCGGTCCTGCTGGCGATGGCCGTGGTCAGTTATGCCGATTCGGGGGGCTGGTCGCTGGCGTTTCCCGATGGCGACTTCACCACGCGGCTGCGGCTGGCGCGGGTGGCGATCGGGCTGATGGCGATTTTCGCGTTCGGCTTCCTGTGCGATTTCCTCGAGCCGTGGGCGACGCCGCGCTGGCTGCGCATCGCCAGCCTGTCCGCGCGCTGCCTGCTGGCGGCGGCCTCGATCGCGGTCGGCCTGGCGCCGTTCGCGCTGATCGAGCAGGCGCACCATGCCTACCTGGCGGCCTATGCCGCGATCCCGGTGCTGACGATCGCGCTGGCCGCCAGCGGCATCCGCCGCGGCAGCAAGGCCGCGCGCATCCTGGCGCTGGCCTGCTGCGGGCCGCTGGCGGTGGGCTTCGCCAGCCTTGCCCATGCGATGGGGCTGGTCGATCTCGGCGAACTGGCGACGCACCAGAACGTGTTCTCGATGGCGCTGTTCGCGCTGACCACGTCGACGGCGATGGCGTTCCGCATCAAGGCGATCACCCGCGAGCGCGACACGGCGCGGGCCGAGGAGCGGGTGGCGCGGCAACTGGCGGAGATCGACCCGCTGACCGGGCTGCTCAACCGCCGCGCGATGCTCGACCGCACGCTGGCCTGGGCGAGCGAGGAGCCGCTGCGGCTGCTGCTGGTCGACATCGACCATTTCAAGCAGGTCAACGACCACCACGGCCACGATCACGGCGACGCGGTGCTGCGCGAACTGGCGGAGCTGCTGGCGGCGCGCGCGGAGTTGCGGGCCAGCGTCGCGCGGCTGGGCGGCGAGGAGTTCGCGTTGATCGGCACCGCGCGCGAGTTGCCTTCGGGGATGGCGCTGGCGATCCTTTCGGACATCCGCACGCATGCCTTCGCCGGCGGGTTGCGGCTGACGGTGAGCATCGGCATGGCCACCGGCCCGGTGCGCGACGAGCCGCAGTGGCGCGATCTCTATCGTCGCGCCGATACCGCGCTTTACGCCGCGAAGTCCGGCGGGCGGAACCGCGCCGTCGACCACGCCGCGCACATGCTGCCGCAGGAGACGGCGCCGGGCCGCGCACGGCCCGGCCTGGCCGGGGGCACGGGCTGAACGCCACCTCGTCCCGGAGCGCGCTGCGACCTGACGGGATGGATCGGGCGCCCTGGATTCCCGGTCTTTCGCGTTTCGCGTCGAGGTACCTGGCGTGCCGCTCCGTTCCAGGAATGCCCTACGCGAAGGCTTCCTCGCCCTCGAGCTTGGTGCGGTGCATCAGGCGGCCGGAATCGTGGTCGTACGGCAGGGCGCGGTGCATCGTGCCGGTGTTGTCCCAGATCACCATGTCGCCCACCGTCCATTCGTGGCGGTAGACGAAGCGGTCCTGCGTCGCCCAGTCGCGCAGGCGGATCAGCAGGTCCTCGCTCTCGACCCAGTCCATGCCGACGACCTGCATCGCGGTGCAGCCGAGCACGAGCGACTTGCGGCCAGAACGGTGCTTCCACACCAGCGGCAGCTCGTTCTGGCCGCGCGACTTCCACTGCTGCAAAAGCGCGTAGCTGGGCTCCGGGTGCCAGTAGAGCTGGCTGCGCCACATCGCGTGGACGACCTTGAGCGGTTCGATCCTTGCCTGTTCCGCCGCCGGCAGTTCGTCCCAGGCGGCGTAGGTGTTGCAGAACTCGGTCTGGCCGGTGCCGGGCGCGGAAAGGCGGCGGCCGGACATGATCGAGGCGAGGATCGGGGTCTGCGCCATCGTGCCGTCGATGTGCCAGAAGAACGCGCCCTTCAGGTAGTCCGCCACCGGGTTGATCTTCGGGTCCATCGTGATCGGGTAGACCGCGTCCTTGCCGCCATCGCCGTCGCGCTGCTCGCTCCACTCGTGCGCGAAGGTGCCGAGGGTGTGGGTGAAGGCGATCTGCTCGTCGTCGCTCATGTCGATCGCCTTGAAGGCGATGACGCCGCGCCGTTCGAGCAGGTCGCGGATGTCGCGGGCGCGTTCCCCGGACAGCAGCGTGGCCTTGTCGGTGCGGATCTCGCAGCCGATGCGCTCTTTCAGGTTGATGACTTCGAAGGCCATCGCGGTTCTCCCGTTGCTGGTTTTGAACGAGGGTACAGCGTCGGCGGGGGCGCTACAACACCCGCGGCTTGCCGGCGAACGGCGCTTCGCCCGCATCGAGCCGACGGGTGAGTTCGGCGAAGGCGGTGCCGGGGCCGGCGGCGAGGCGGGCGGCGATCTGCCGCACGACAGCGGCGGGCGGGTGCAGGCCGGTATCGACGACGAGATCGAAGCAGTCGTGCGCGTAGATCTCGCGGGCCATGTACTGCGAGACCAGCCGGGTGTTGTCGTTGGCGCGGCGCCCGTGTTCCTCGCCGAGCGCGGCGACGATCGACGGCAGGCGCGCGTCGATGCGCGCGGGCACGACCTCGGGCGCGGGCTTCAGGCAGACGAAGGTGACGGGCAGTCCGCGGAACGCGTCGAGCAGGTCCGCGAGCAGCGGCGGGTCGAACGTGCAGACGTGATCGAGCACGATCCGAGCGCCCTGGCGCACGCCTTCGGCGGCCATGCGGTGGAAGGTCCGCAGCATCTGCGGGCCGAGGTGGCCCAGCACCATGTGGCGGCCGCCTTCCGGGTTCGCCGGATCGTCCGGGACCATGTGCAGGCCTTCGTGGTCGCGCGGGCCGCCATCGACGAACTGGCGCGGGACGACCTTGCCCATGAACAGGTCGACCCCGAAGTGCAGCCAGAGCGCGTCCATGCCCGCCACGAACCGGCCGCTGGTGGTGGTCTTGCCGCTGCCGGTGGTGCCGGTGATGACCAGGGCCTGGCCCGTTTCGCTGCCGGCCACGGCGATCATTCCTTGTCCCAGGCGGCGGGGCCGGCGCGGTGCCAGTCGCGGAAGGCGTGGATGCCGTAGTATTCCTGGTCCTCGCCGATGGCGTCGGTGAAGCCGTCGTAGTCCCACTGGTAGAGCGTCCACCACTGGCCGCGATCGGGGAACAGCATGAACTTCGCCGGGACCTGCTCGCGGCCGAGCGCGGTGAGTTCGCGGCCGAGGTTGTCCTGCAGGTGTACCTCGACCCGGGTCGGGCGCGGGCCGTCGCGTTCGAGCACGCGGCGGTGGCCGGAGACGACTTCGGCGATCACGCCGTCGCGCAGGATGTAGCCGCCGACCGCGGGAGCGACGCGCGACTTCATGTCCGGCGCGAGGATGTGCCAGCCGGTGCGATCGTCGGCGGTGGACCAGGCGTAGCCGCCGGGGGCGGCGCGCTCCATCGAACGCGGGCCGTGGCCGCCATCGCGGATCGAGAAGCAGTCCACGTCCAGCCGCTCGCCATCGAGCTCGACCCAGCCGGCGATGCGGCCGGGCTGCTCGAAGTGGAGCTTGAAGGCGCGGCCGAGCTGCTGCATCGGCGGCTTGTCCTGCATCCCCTGCCCCATGACGTTGGGCGGGGCGATCGCGGTGAAGGTGAGATCGAGCCGGAAGCCGGCGCGATCGTAGCGGATGCGGTAGCGCCGGAGCGGCTCCTCCATGCGCACGTCGAGGCCCCAGGGGGTGCGGTAGGCGTACTTGTCGTAGTCGACGCCCCAGCGGCCTTCGGGGAGCGGGCGCATCAGCTGGAAATCGAAGTAGCGGAATTCCCAGACGTGCTGGCCGGACGTGTCCCACATCGCCGGGCCGCCGCAGAAGCTGGCCTGGTTGGGGCGGAAGTGGGTCCAGACGAGGCCGGCGACGTCGCGTTCCGGGATCGCCCACGAGAACCACGAGGATTCGGTCCAGGTCAGGTCCTCGCCGAGCGGGGCGAAGTGATCGAGCACGGTCGACAGGTCGGTCATCGTCCTCCCCCCCCCGGTCAGCGGCCGGTCCCGCGAGGGTGATCGGCGCCACCCTTCGCGTCAAGCGGCGCCGGTCAGGCGAAGGGTTCCTCGCCTTCGAGCTTGGTGCGGTGCATCATGCGGCCGCAGTCCGGATCGTACCATTCGGCGCGGTGCATGGTGCCGGTGTTGTCCCACATCACGCAATCGCCGACGTCCCATTCGTGGCTGTAGGAGAAGGCTTCGCCGGTGGCCCATTCGCGCAGGCCGTGGATGATCTCGGCGCTGGCCATCGCATCGACGCCCAGCACGCGCTGCGCGGTGCAGCCGAGGACGAGGCTCTGGCGGCCGGACTTGTGGGTCCAGACCAGCGGCAGCTCGTTCTCTCCGACGCGCATCATGCCCTTGAGCTTGGCGAGGCTCGGCTCGGGCTCGTAATAGAACACCGTCGGCCAGACGCCGTGGACGACGCGCAGGTCCTTGAGCTCGGCCTTGCGCTCCGCCGGGAGGTCGTCCCAGGCGGCGTAGGTGTTGCAGAAGCCGGTGTTGCCGGTGCCTTTCGGGCTGGGAACCTTGCACGACAGCATCGAGGCGAAGATCGGCACGCCATTCATCGTCCCGTCGATGTGCCAGTAGAGCGAGCCCTTCAGGTATTCCGCCGAGGCGGGGTTTTCCCGGGCGTCGAGCGTGATCTTGCTGACCGAGCCGTCGGCGTTCTCGGTGGTGTAGGTGCCGAGGGTGCGGGTGAAGGCGATCTGCTCGTCGTCGGTGAAGCCGATCTGCGGGAAGACGAGGACGCCGACCTGCTCGATCAGGTCGCGCAAGCCCTGCGCGAGATCGCCGGAGAGCAGTTCGGCCTTGGTGTTGAGGACGCGGGCGCCGATCTTGTCCTTGATCTTCTCGAAGCGGAGCGCGGTGGTGGTGGCGACGGACATGGTTGCCTCTGCGTGGGGGAACGTTGGCCGCGGCCCTGCCTCCATGGCCGGACGGAGTCAAACCACCGCCCCCGCAAGATCGCGGGAGCGGCAGCGCAATCCCGATTTGTCTCATGCCGGAGCGAGAACAGTCGGATTGCGGGACCCGGAGCGCAGCGGCCTTGATGGCCGTGAGCACCGGAAGCCCGCAAGCCGGCTGTTCGCAGCCCGGCAGGTGGCAAATCTAGCGGGCGTTGGCTTCCCAGGCTTCGCCGCCGCGGATGATCGTGCGGTGCATCATGCGGCCGCAGTTCGGATCGTAGGGCGTCGCGCGGTGCAGCGAGGTGCGGTTGTCCCACATCACGGTATCGCCGACCTGCCACTTGTGCGCGTACATGTAGGGTTCGCTGGTGGCGAATTCGCGCAGGCCGTGGAGGATGCGCTGGCTGTCCTTCATGTCCAGCCCCTTGATGTAGTGCGCGGTGTTGCCGAGCACGAGCGACTTCTTGCCCGACGAATTGGTGACGACCAGCGGCAGTTCCGCCTCGCCCTTCGACTGCCAGTTCTCGAGCTGCTTCAGCGTCGGCTCCGGGGTGTGGTAGAATTGCGAGCACCACAGCGAGTGGACGACGCGCAGGCCTTCGAGCCGGGCCTTCTCGTCCTCGGGCAGGTCGGCGTAGGCGGTGGCGGTGTTCGCGAACTCGGTGTCGCCGCCTTCGGGGGCGAGCACCTTGGCGGTCAGCATCGAGGCGCGGATCGGCTGGGCGTTCATCGTGCCGTCGATGTGCCAGTAGAGCGAGCCCTTCAGGTATTCGGCGACGTCCTGGTTGACGCTCTCGTCGAGGCTGACCTTGAACACCTTGTTGGCGTCCTGCTTGCTGATCTCGTCGGCGTTGCCGCCGAGGGTGTCGGAGAAGCGGACCTGCTCGTCGTCGGTGAAGTTCACCTGCGGGAACACCAGCACGCCGCGCTCTTCCAGCAGGGCGTTGATCTGGTCGGCAAGCTCACCCGAGAGCAGCTCTTCCTTCGTGTTGAGGATACGGGCGCCGATCTTGTCCTTGATCGGCTCGAAGCGGAGGCGGGTGGTGGCGGCGGTCGCCATGGTAACAGTACTCCCCAGGGAATCGGTTGCTGTGTGTTGAACACATGTACAGCAATTGCGAGCGAGTTGCAATACCGCTTGCACCAGGGAAAGGGTTTCACGCGAAGACGCAAGGAACGCAAAGCCGGCAGCACCCGCGGCGAAGCCGCTGACCAGATCACCTGTGCCGGAAGACAAACGCGAGCCAACAAGGGGCGCGCAAGATCTTTGCGATCTCTGCGCTCTTTGCGCCTCTGCGTGAACCCCTTCTTCCTTCTTATCTTTCTTCGGACACACGAAACCGGCCGCTGGCGAGCGCGGCGTAACGCCGGGGGAAATTTCGCTGGCACATCAGGCCGGCGCTGCCTGCTACCCCCCGCCTTTGGATGGGGAGCGCTGGCGGGACTGCTTCTTGCTGCGACCGGCCCGGTGAAGGACAGCCTTGTGAACCCCGGGCTCGACCCTGCCGAAAGGGCGGTGGTTCCCCTGGCACCCCGATGGTGGCGAAGGGCCGGTCGGGCCGGTGCGTTCGCCAAGCGGTCTTGCCATGGGCCTTTCGCC
>JAGWUH010000014.1 GCA_028868535.1 Sphingomonadales bacterium
GCCAGGGAACCACCGCCCTTTCGGCAGGGTCGAGCCCGGGGTTCACAAGGCTGTCCTTCACCGGGCCGGTCGCAGCAAGAAGCAGTCCCGCCAGCGCTCCCCATCCAAAGGCGGGGGGTAGCAGGCAACGCCGGCCCGATGTGCCAGCGAAATTTCCTCAGGCGTTATGCCGCATTCGCCAGCGGCGGGTTTTGTGTGTCCTCAGGAAGCAAGAAAGAAGGGGTTTCACGCAAAGAGCGCAAAGATCGCAAAGACCGTGCGCGCCCCTTGCCGACTCACCTTCTTCCCCGGGCAAGGTAATCTGGTCGGCGCGGCTTCGCCGCAAGCACTGCCGGCTTTGCGCTCTTTGCGCTCTTTGCGCGAAACCCTTCTGCTCCTGCGGAATCCAGCAGTGGCACGATCGACAGGCGATCGCTCAGATCACCGCCACCGCATTCCCGTAAAGCTTCCGCAGCTCGTGCTTCGCCAGCTTCCCGCTCGGCAAGCGCGGCAACTCGCGCACGAACAGATAGCTGCGCGGCCAGGTCACTTTCGAAATCCGCTCCGCCACCCAGGCGCGCAACTCCGCCTCCAGCCCCGGCCCGGCATCGCCCCAGTCCTTCGGCTGCACGATCGCCCGCACCTCCTCGCCATAGTCGGCATTGGCAATCCCGATCACCGCGACGTCGAGCACCCCGGGATGGACGATCAGGCAATCCTCGATCGCCTGCGGATAGATGTTGACCCCGCCCGATATGATCATGAAATCCTTGCGATCGGTCAGGAACAGGTAGCCGTCCTCGTCCAGCCGCCCGATGTCCCCCACCGCGAACCAGTTGCCGTGGACCGGGTGCGTCGCCCCGCGCGTCTTCGCCGGGTCGTTCAGGTACTCGATCCCCCGCCCCGGCAGCGCCTCGAACCAGATCAGCCCTTCCTCGCCCGGCGGCAGTTCGTTGCCCGCCTCGTCGCAGATGTGGATCGGCCCCAGCGATGTCCTGCCCACCGATCCCGGCTTCCTCAGCCACTCCTCGGCGGTGATCGCGGTCGCCCCGACCCCCTCGGTCGAGCCATAGTACTCGAAGATGATCGGCCCCCACCAGTCGATCATCCGCCGCTTGATCTCCACCGGGCACGGCGCCGCCGCATGGATCGCCAGCGTCAGCGACGACAGGTCGTACTTCGCCCGCACGTCCTCGGGCAGCGCCAGCATCCGCACGAACATCGTCGGCACGAACTGCGCCACGCTCACCCGGTACCGCGCGATCGCCGCCAGCACCCCCTCGGCATCGAACTTGCGCTGGGTCACGAACGTCCCGCCGTGCCGCTGCGTGCAGATCATCGCCGAAAGCGGCGCGCCATGGTACAGCGGCCCGACGTTCAGGCTCACCAGCGGCTTCGCCGCATAAGCCGGCATGTTCCCTTCCAGCGCGTTGAAGGCGTCGATCGGCCCCGGCGTGAACGGCAGCACGATGCCCTTCGGCCGCCCGGTCGTCCCGCTCGAATAGTACATGTGGAAGCCCGAGATCTCGCCCTCGACCCGCTCCGCCGGCATCGCCGCCATCGCCGCCGCCAGCGGTTCCGCCCCGTCGACCGCGGCATCGCCGGCGAACCACGCCCGCTCCACCGCCGGCACCAGCTCGGCCCGCCGCCCCGCCAGCGCCCGCGGCGTCTCGCCGATGTCTGCCGACAGCACCAGCGCCCGCGCCCCGCAGTCGTTGACGATATAGGCCGCTTCCTCGGGCTTCAGGTGCGTCGACAGCAGCGTCACGAACGCCCCGCACCGCGTCGCCCCCCAATAGACCTGCGGAAACTCCACCCCGTTGCGCAGCATCACCGCGACCCGGTCGCCCGGCCGCACCCCGGCCGCCCGCAGCAGTTGCGCGAACCGGTTGGAACCCTCGTCCAGCGCACGATAGGTCAGCACCTCGCCGGTATCGGCGATCACCATCGCCGCCTTTTCCGGCTCGCTCGCGGCATGGACGCTCGGATGGAATCCCGACACGAAACGCTCTCCCCGGCCTGATTATCGTCGCCCGATCCTGACCGCCGCCCGTGCCCCGGTCAACCGCGCAAACGCGAACGGCGCCACCCTCGCGGGCAGCGCCGTCCCATCCCGTCCGGGCGGAATGTCCGCCGGCGGCGCGTCCTCAGCCGATCGTGCCGAGCACCGTTCCCACTTCATACGTCTCGCCGACCTGCGCGATGATCTTCAGCACCCCGCTCGCCGGCGCCTCGACCTCGTTGGTCGACTTGTCCGATTCGAGGCTGAACAGCGGCTGCCCCTCGGTCACGGTGTCGCCGTCCTTGGCGAGCCATTCGGCGATCTGGCCCTCGTTCATCGAGAAGCCGATCTTGGGCAGGAGGATTTCAACGGCCATTTCGGTCACATCCCAGTCTGGCGCGGCGCGCGCGCAATCAATTCCGGTTGCGTCCTTGGCACATTTTGCCGCCGCCCGCCACGCCGCGCCGGTTCGCACCCGCGATCATGCGCGCATCCCGGTCACGCCTCCGCCATCAACCGCGCCGCCAGCGCCCGCGCCTCGGCCGGCTTGATCTTGGCGGTGTCGGTCAGCCCCAGCTCGCCCTCGGGGATCACCAGCACCCGGCGCGGCAGCTTGTAGCTCGCCAGCTTCGGCTTCAGCCACGCGATCACCTCGCCCTCGACCACGCGCGCCCCCGCCTCGGGCACCACCAGCGACACCACCATCTCGCCCAGCGTCGGATGCGGCACGCCCGTCGTCTTGCACACCTTCACGCCGGGGCACGAGCACAACGTCCAGTCGATCTCCACCGGCGAGACATTGGCCCCGCCGGTCTTGATGATGTCGTTGATCCGCCCGGCGAAGAACAGCCGCCCCTCAGCGTCGATATGCCCGCCGTCGCCGCTGCGATAGAACCCCTCGCCATCCAGCGCCTCGTCGTTCGGCACGCCGATGTAGCCGAGCATCAGCGTCGGCCCCTTCACCGCGATCTCCCCGGTCTCGCCGATCTTCAGCGTCCGCCCGCTCTCCGGGTCGACGATCCGCACCGTGTTCCCCGGCAGCGCCTCGCCCGAATTCCCGCGCCATTTCTCCTCGGGCTCGGTCACCGCGAACGAGGTCGAGATCGTGAACGTCTCGGTCGAGCCATAGCTGGCGCGCGGGTCGATGAACGTCGTGGTGATCGTCGCCTGCGGCCGGTGCAGGAAGCATTCGGTGTCGAAGTAGTGGAAGCTGGAAAGATCGGCCCCGTCCCACTCCGGCCGCTCCTCCAGTTGCGCCCACTGGTGCGGCCAGCAGTAGGGAAAGTTCACCCGCTCCGCCGCGAACAGCCGGATTGCCTCGGCCGGGTCGAACGTCCGCTGCAGCACCAGGCAGCCGCCGCAGGCCAGCGTCCCGCCCAGCGTGAACGCCCAGTTGCCCGACCAGAACAGCCCGTTGGCCGACCAGGCGCGGAACGGCAGGTCGGTCACGCCATAGATCCGCGGCACCCGCCAGCTCTGGATGCACACCCCGCGGTGGCTGTTGAGGATGCCCTTCGGCTTGCCGGTCGATCCCGAGGAGAAGAACAGCAGCGCCGGGTCGCTCGGCCGCACGCTGTCCCCCCGCGCCCGCACCACCGCCTCCGGCACCCCGGCCCCGCGCGCCAGGAACGCGTCCCAGCTCTCGATCCCGCCGCCGCAGTCCGCCTCGACGCCGACGACGTGCCGCAGGTACGGCCAGCGCAACGAGCGCCACCCCGGCTGCGCGTGCCCCAGCCCCGGCTCCAGCTCGCGCAGCATCGCCGCGAAATCCTTCGCCAGCACCCGCCCCTCGAACAGCAGCACCGACACGGCCGACTTCTGCAGCAGCACGTTGAGCTCGGGCGCGGTCGAGAACGTCGACAGCCCCGTCACCGTGCAGCCCGCCAGCGCCGCGCCGAAGCACGCGCTGACCCACTCCAGCCGGTTGGTCATCAGCACGCCGACGCGGCTGTCGCGCCCCACGCCCGCCGCCACCAGCGCCCGCGCCACCGCCATCGCCCGGTCCCACAGCCCGGCATAGCTCCACCGCTCGACCCGCCCGTCGCCATGGTGGAACACCAGCGCCTCGCGCTCCGGCCAGCGTCCGCAGACCTCGCGCAGGAACCCGGGCAGCGTGTGCGCACCCTGCCCCGGCTCCTCCTCCAGCGGAATGCCGCGTATCAAAGCCAGATCGCCATCTCCAGGCATCGCCCTCTCCTTTGCCGGGCAAAGACTGGCCCCGCCGCCCCGGCGCCGTCAATCGTTGCCGCCGCCCGGCGCACCGATTACACGGGGGCGATGCCCGCCGCCCCGCACCGCCTGAAGATCAAGCTGCAGATTCTCTGCGGGGACGAGATCGCGATGGGCCCGGGCAAGGCCGACCTGCTCGACGCCATCGCCCGCGAAGGCTCGATCTCCGCCGCCGGCCGGGCGATGGCGATGAGCTACCGCCGCGCCTGGCTGCTGGTCGATGCGATGAACCGCTGCTGGCGCGAGCCGCTGGTCCACGCCGCCCCGGGCCGCTCCGCCAGCGGCGGCGCCCGCCTGACCCCGCTGGGCGAACAGGTGCTCGCGCAATACCGCGCGCTGCAACGCGCGGCCGGGCAGGCCTGCGGCTGGGACATGCTCGAAAGCCTCCTGCTCGACAGCCCCCGGCCGCCGAAAGCCCCCAGAAGCTAATCCATCTCCACCACGCGGTCGGCCAGCCGCTCGACCTCGGCGCGATCGTGGCTGACATGGACCATCGGCATCCCCAGCTCGTCGCGTACCCGCTCGATCACCGCCAGCACGCCCTCGCGCCGCGCCCGGTCGAGCGCCGAGAGCGGCTCGTCGAGCAGCAGCACCCGCGGCCCCGCCAGCAGCGCCCGCCCGATCGCCACCCGCTGCGCCTCCCCGCCGGACAGAGTCGCCGGCATCCGCCCGAGCAGTCCACCGATGCCGAGGAAGTCGCACGCCTCGTCCAGCGTCAGGATCTGCCGCCCCGCCGCCCGCACGCCATACAGCAGGTTCTCGCGCACCGACTTGTGCGGGAACAGTCGCCCGTCCTGGAACACATAGCCGCAGGCCCGCCGCTCCGGCGGCAGGTCGATCCCGGCCGCGGCGTCGAACAGCACCGCGCCGCCGATCGCGATCCGCCCGCGCGCCGGACGCACCAGCCCGGCGATCGCGTCGAGCATCGTCGTCTTGCCCGCGCCCGATGGCCCGAACAGCGCCAGCACCCGCGCGTCCGCCGCCACCCGCAGCGCGATCTCGCGCCCGCCGCGCCGCACCGCGATGTCGATCTCGAACCGCGCCTCAGAGGACATGATGTTCCCTGCCATCCCGGCCACGCCCCGCCCCCGATCGCCGCGCCAGCGCCTCGCTCGCCACCAGCGCCGCCAGCGACAGCGCCACCGCCACTGCCGCCAGCCGCGCCGCGCCGCCCTCGCCGCCGGGAACCTGCAGCAGGTCGTAGATCGCCAGCGGCAGCGTCCGCGTCTCGCCGGGGATGTTCGAGACGAAGGTGATCGTCGCCCCGAACTCGCCCAGCGATCGCGCGAACCCCAGCACCATCCCCGCCAGCACCCCGGGCAGCGCCAGCGGCAGCGTCACGCTGGCAAAGCAGCGCCAGCGCCCCGCCCCCAGCGTCCGTGCCGCCGCCTCCAGCCGCGGATCGACCGCCTCCAGCGACAGCCGGATCGCCCGCACCATCAACGGCAGCGCCGTCACCGCGCTGGCGATCGCCGCGCCGGTCCAGCGGAACATCACGCTGATGCCGAACCCTTCGGCGAGCCAGCGCCCGAACGGCCCCTGCGCGCCGAACGCCAGCAGCAGCAGCCAGCCCGTCACCACCGGCGGCAGCACCAGCGGCAGGTGAACCAGCGCATCGACCAGCACCTTGCCCGGGAACCGCAGCCGCGCCAGCACCCAGGCCAGCGCGAAAGCCACCGGCAGCGCCGCCAGCATCGCCACCCCGCCGACCTTCAGCGACAGCAGCACGATGCCCCAATCCTCGCCCGTCATCGCCCCTCACCCGCCATCACGGCGCGCCGAACCCGAACCGCCGCAGGATCGCCCGCCCCTCCGCGCCCAGCAGATAGCGCCGGAAACCCTCGGCATCGCCGCTGCCCGCCCCCGCCAGCAGCGCCAGCGGATAGCGGATCGGCGCATGGCTCGCGGCGGGAAAGCGCCCCGCCACCATGACCTTCGGCTCCGCCAGCGCATCGGTCGCATAGACCACGCCCAGCGGCGCCTCGCCGCGCGCCACCAGCGCTAGCGCCGCGCGCACCGATTCCGCCTGCGCCAGCCGTCCCTCCACCTGCGGCCAGACGCGCAGCCGCTCCAGCGCCTGCCGCGCATAGCGCCCCGCCGGCACCGCCTCGACCGACCCGACCGCCAGCCGCCCGCCACCCAGCGCCCGGCCCAGCGCGAACCCCGGCCGCACCGCCAGCCGTTGCGGCCGTGCCGCCGGCGCCACCAGCACCAGCGCGTTGCCGGCGAAATCCGCCCGCGTCCCCGCGCGCAGCCGGCCGCGCCGGGCGAGAAAATCCATCCAGTCCTCGTCGGCGGACAGGAACAGGTCCGCCGGCGCCCCGGCGTCGACCTGCCGCGCCAGCGCCGAACTCGCCGCGAACGACAGCACCGGCCGCGCGTGCCCGCGCCGCGCCCACCCGTCCGCCGCCGCGTTCAGCGCCTCCTGCAGCGACGCCGCCGCCAGCACCAGCGGCGGCCGGCCCTGCGCCGCCGCCGGCACCGCCGCCAGCAAGGCCAGCGCGCCCAGCAGGCTTCTCGCGATCCATTTCATATCCATGCCGATACGGTAGCAGCCCGGTCCGCGCCTGCCAATCGCGCGCGCCGTACTTGAGCGTGCGCCCGCCATCGCCTATCCCCGAAGCCGAGAGAGGAGCCGCGATGACCGACGCCCCGCGCCTGCTGCGCCACGATGCCGATGGCCTGTGCACGCTGACGCTGAACCGCGCGGACAAGCTCAACGCGCTCGACACCGCCGCCTTCGCCGAACTCGACGCCCAGCTCGCCGCGCTCGAAGCAGCGGGCGACCGCATCGGCTGCGTCGTCCTGCGCGGTGCCGGCCGCGCGTTCTGCGCCGGCGCGGACCTCAACGCATTCGGCGCCGGAAACGTCGCCAAGACCTTCAAACCGCACATCATCGAACGGCTGGCCAACCTGCCGCAACCGGTGATCGCCGCGGTCCACGGCGCCTGCATGACCGGCGGGCTCGAGCTCGCGCTGGCGGCGGACCTGATCGTCGCCGACGCCACCGCCCGCTTCGCCGATACCCACGGCAAGTGGGGCTTCGTCGGCGAATGGGGGATGACCCAGCGCCTGCCCCGGCGCGTCGGTCTCGGCCAGGCCCGGCGGCTGATGTTCACCGCCCAGCCGGTCGACGCCGCCGAGGCGCACCGCATCGGCCTGGTCGACCTGCTCGCCCCGGCGGGCGGCCTCGACGCGCTCGTCGCCGAAACCGCCGCGCAGATCCTCGCCAATTCGTGGCACACCAACCGCGCCAACAAGCGCCTGCTGCGCGACACCGACGGCATGACCCTGAACCAGGGCCTCGCGCACGAACATTACTACAACCCCGGCTTCGCGGCCGACTGGCAGGACCGCGTCGCCCGCTTCAGCAAACGGTGACCGCATGCACGCGCAGGACATTGCCGACATCCAGCAACTGATGGCGCTCTCCGCGCATGCGGTCGATGCGGTCGACCCGGTGCTGATGGCCCGCGCCTTCACCGAGGACGCGGTCTACGACGCCCGCGCCGGCACGGGCGGCCACGGCGAGATCGCCGGCCGCCAGGCGATCCTCGACTGGTTCGCGCTCGGCAAGCCGCCGCACCCGCCGTCGCACAACCTGTTCGGCTCGTGGATCGACGATGGCGGCGATCCCGACGCGGGCGAGGTCCGCGTCCACTCGAAATGGCTGGTGATCGACCGCCGCGACGGCACCGCCGTCTCGGGCGACTACCACGACATCGTCGTGCGCACGCCCGACGGCTGGCGCATCCGCCGCCGCCGCTTCACCTTCCGCTATCCCGAGGCCTTCGCCGGCTTCGGAGACGGCTGAGCCGTCACGCCGCGACGAGCGCGCGTTCGTCCGCCAGCGCCTGCTCGAGCGCGGCGACGAACTGGTCGGTCGCGCGCTCCCACGAGAACCGCGCCCCGAACACCGCCGCCGCCTGCCGGTCGAGGCCCAGCGCCCGCCGCATCGCCACCGCCAGGTCGTCGTCGAGCGCCGCCACCGTCGCCGGCATCGCCCCGTCGGCGCCGCGCCCGTCGCGGCCCAGGATGTCGAGCGGCCCCGGCACCGGCAGCGCCGCCACCGGCAGGCCGCAGGCCAGCGCCTCGATCACCACCAGCCCGAAGGTGTCGGTCCGGCTCGGGAACACGAAGCAGTCGGCGGCGCGATAGGCGGCCGCCAGGTTCTCCCCCGCCAGCGCGCCGGTGAACAGCACCTGCGGATGACGGGCGCGCAGCGCGTCCAGCGCCGGCCCGTCGCCGACCACGACCTTGCTCCCCGGCACGTCGGCACCTAGGAACGCCTCGAGGTTCTTCTCGGGCGCGACCCGGCCGACGCTCAGCCAGATCGGCCCGGGCAGCGCCGCGATCGCCTCCAGCCTGTCGCCGTCAGGCCGGAACAGCCAGCCGTCGATGCCCCGGCTCCACGCCCGCGTGTGCGCGATGCCGCGGCAGTGCAGTTCGTCCGCCAGGCTCGGCGTCGCCACCATCACCCCGCGCGCGGCGCCATGGAAGCGGCGCATGATCGGCCAGAAGCGTTCGGCCGAGATGCCGGTGCGGACCGAGGCATATTCGGGAAACCGCGTGTGGAACGCCGTCGTCAGCGGCACCGCGCGCGCCTTGCTCCAGCTCCGCGCGCTCCAGCCGATCGGCCCCTCGGTGGCGACGTGGACGATGTCCGGCGCGAACCGGTCGAGCATCCGCCGCACCGAAAAGCGCGGCGCCATCGCCAGCCGGATCGAGCCATAGCCGGGCATCGGCATCGTCAGGAAGCGCTCGGGGGTGATCAGCTCGACCTCGTGCCCGCGCCGGTCGAGCTCGGCCACGGTCGCCGCCAGCGTGCGGACCACGCCGTTGACCTGCGGATACCAGGCGTCGGTGGCGATGGCGATGCGGCGCGCGGTCATGCTTCGGTCTCCTGCAGGGCGGCGGGGCTACGGCGGGCTTCCTCGACCCAGTCGACGACGGTGATGCGGCCTTGCGCGTCCTCCGCCAGCGCGGTGCAGCTTTCGACCCAGTCGCCGCAGTTGTGATAGACGATGCCGCCGAACGCGCGGATCTCGGCCGAATGGATGTGGCCGCAGACGACCCCGTCGAAACCCCGGTCCAGCGCCTCGCGCGCCACTGCCTCCTCGTAGGAGCAGACGTACTGCACCGCGTTCTTCACCCGCTGCTTCAGGTAGGCCGAAAGCGACCAGTACGGCAGCCGCAGGCGCCGCCGCACCGCGTTGAACGCGATGTTCGCGCGCAGCAGCAGGCCATAGGCCTTGTCGCCCAGGAACGCGAGCCAGCGGGCATAGAGCACGACGCCGTCGAAGCTGTCGCCGTGCGTGACCAGCAGGCGGCGGCCGTCGGCGGTGACGTGCTCGGCCTCCAGCACCAGCTCGACCCCGCCGAAGGTCAGCCCGGCATAGTCGCGCAGCATCTCGTCGTGGTTGCCGGCGACGAACACCACCCGCGTGCCGCGATGCGCGAGCTTCAGCACCCGCCGCACCACCTCGTTGTGGGCATCGGGCCAGTACCAGCCCTTGCGCAGCCGCCAGCCGTCGACGACGTCGCCGACCAGGTACAGCGTCTCGCACTCGATCGCGCGCAAGAAATCGACCAGCAGCGCGGCGTTGCAGCCGCGCGTGCCGAGGTGGATGTCGCTGATCCACACGGTGCGGTGGCGCTGCTTCGGCCGGAAGCCGCGCGGTTCGGGGAGGTTGAGCCAGGCGGGAATGCTCGCGCGTGGCGGGGCGATCCGGGGTTCGCTGATCATGGCGCCGCTCTGGCAGGCCCAGGTTGCGCGGGAATGACGCCCCGGCGTCAGTTCGATGACAGGCTACGAACGTGCCTCGAACACCGCCTCCAGCCCCAGGCACTCGGCCAGCAGGCGATGGTCCTTGGCCACGGTCTCGTTGTACAGCGCCGCCATCGTCCCGCCCGCCGCCAGCACCAGCCGCCCGCCGTCGACCGCCAGCGAGGTTCCCGCCAGCGCTTCTGCCGCCCCCACCGACATGCGCCGGCACAGCCGCACCGCCAGCCCCCAGGCCAGCGCCTCGCGCAGCCGCGTCGCGGACGCCATGCGCAGCAGGTCGGCGGGGATCGCGGTCCGCGCCGAGTTGCCCCGCACCGCCACCGCCAGCATCGCCCGGCCCTCGGCGGAAATCCCGATCCAGCGCTTGCGCAGCGCCCATTCGCTCGCCAGTTCGGCGCGCAGGTTCGGCTCGGTCCGCATCGATGCCAGCGCCAGCATCGTCGCCGCCAGCCTCAACGTCCCCTTGCCCTGCCCGGGATCGGCCGGCGCGCACCATCGCGCCACCGCCGCCGCCGCTTCCGGCAGTCCTTCGCCCGAGCGCCGGACGAACTGGGCGACGCCGGCCAGCAACGGATCGCTGTGCGCGGCCGCGGGCGCCAGCCGCGCCGCCAGCAGCCCCTCGCGCAGCCCCCAGCCGGAGAACACCAGCCGCGACGGCTTCAGCACCCGCACCAGCACCGCCAGCAGCGCCGCCGCATCGGGCAGGCTGGCGATGCGCGAGGCGGATATGCCCAATCCCAGCTTCGCCAGATCGGCCAGGCCCGCCGCGCCCTTCCGCCCGGCCTTCTTGCCGATGGCCTTGGCCCGCGCCTGCGCCGCCAGCATCCGCGCCAGCCGCAGCGCCGCGTCCGGCTCCATCTCGTAGCCGTGCGGATCGTCGACCGGCCAGTCCTCGCGCAGCATCGCGAAGCGCGCCAGCGCCCGCCACGAGCCGCCGACGCAGTAGAACGGCCGCCCCGCCTCGCCGCTCCAGCCCGATTGCCGCAGCATCTTGCGCACCGCCCGCGCGAACCCGTCCGGCCCGCCCGCGCGCAGCGCCGCCAGCCGCAACGTTCCCAGCGGCAGCGTCACACCGTGCCGGCAGCCGTCGTCGCCGATGTCGATCAGTTCGAGACTGCCGCCGCCGAGGTCGCCGACCACGCCCTCCGCCCCCGGGAACGCCGCCAGCACGCCGTGCGCGCTGGCCTCCGCCTCCTGCTTGCCCGACAGCATCCGCGGCGCCAGCCCCAGCGCCGCCACCCGATCGAGAAATTCGCCGCCGTTGGCGGCATCGCGCACCGCCGCCGTGGCCACGCACTCGATGTCGGTGATCGCGTGCAGCCGCAGCAGCAACGCATAGCGGCCCAGCGCCGCCAGCGCGGTCTCGCTCGCCTTGCGCGACAGCCGCCCGTCCTCGGCCACGCCCTTGCCCAGCCGCGCGGTGATCTTCTCGTTGTACAGCACCGACGGCGCCCGCGCCGGCCCGTCGTAGATGACCAGGCGCACCGTGTTCGAGCCGATGTCGATGATCGCCCGGCGCGACAGCCGGCCCGGCACCTCCGAAAGGTCCATGCCGATCAGGCCCCGCCCCGCCGCAGCGCCAGCTTCGGCACCTTGCGCCCCGATGCCAGCGCCGCCCCGCGCCCGGACAGCGACGGGTTGGTCATGAAATAGCGATGGCAGTTGAACGGCGCCTCGCCACCCGCGCTGCCGTCCGGGCGGCGCGCCTGGCCGACGCCCAGCCGGTGCCAGTTGCCGTCGCCGTCCAGCCGCCAGGATTGCTCGGTGTCGAGCAGGTTCGCCAGCATCACCTGGCCCAGCACCTGGTCGTGCACGGTCTTGTTGCGGATCGGCACCAGCACCTCCACCCGCCTGTCGAGGTTGCGCGTCATCGCGTCGGCCGAGGCGATGAACACCCGCGCCTGCGCGCTCGGCAGTTCGCCGCCGTTGCCGAACGCCCAGATCCGCCCGTGCTCGAGAAAGCGGCCGATGATCGACTTGACGCGGATGTTGTCCGACAGCCCCGGCACCCCCGGCCGCAGGCAGCAGATGCCGCGCACCACCAGGCTGATCTCCACCCCGGCGCGGCTGGCGGCATAAAGCCGGTCGATCAGCCGCGAATCGGTCAGCGCGTTGAGCTTCGCCCAGATCTGCGCCGGCTTGCCCTTGGCGGCCATGGCGATCTCGCGCTCGATCAGTTCATAGAGCCGCTCGCGCAGGAAGATCGGCGCGATCGCCAGCTGCGTCGTCCGCCGCGGCTCGACATAGCCGGTGATGAAGTTGAACAGCGCCCCCGCGTCCGCGCCCAGCGCCGGATCGGCGGTGAAGAACGACAGGTCGGTGTAGATGCGCGCGGTGACCGGGTGATAGTTGCCGGTGCCGAAGTGGCAATACGTTCGCAGGCCCTCGCCCTCGCGCCGCACCACCATCGACACCTTGGCATGCGTCTTCCAGTCGAGGAAGCCGTAGATGACCTGCACCCCGGCCCGCTCGAGCTGGCTCGCCCACAGCAGGTTCTGCTCCTCGTCGAACCGCGCCTTCAATTCGACCACCGCGGTCACCGACTTGCCCGCCTCGGCGGCGGAAATCAGCGCGGCGATCACCGCCGATTGCTTGCCGGCGCGGTACAGCGTCTGCTTGATCGCGACGACGTCCGGGTCCTGCGCCGCCTGCCGGAGGAAATCGATCACCACCTCGAAGCTCTCGTAGGGGTGGTGGATGACGATGTCCTTCTCGCGGATCGCCGCGAAGCAGTCCCCGTCGTGCTCGAGGATGCGTTCGGGGTAGCGCGGGTTGTACGGCTCGAACTTAAGCTCGGGCCGGGGCTCCTCGACGATCGCGGACAGCCCCGCCATGCCGATCAGCCCCTCGGTCTGGATGACGATCGCGTGGTCCAGCCGCAACTGCTCGCGCAGCAAGGCCTCGGCAGCGGGGTCGAAGCCGGCCTGCAGCTGCAGCATGATCGGCGATCCGCGCCGCCGCCGCTGGATCGCGGTGCGGAAATAGCGGACCAGGTCCTCGGCATCCTCCTCGATCTCGATGTCGCTGTCGCGCAGCACCCGGAAAAGCCCGTGCCCGGCCACCCGGAAGCCGGGGAACAGCAGCTCGGCGTGGCGGCGCAGCACGTCCTCGATCGCGATCCACGCCGCGTCCGCGCCGTCCAGCGCCGGAATGCGCAGGAACCGCGGCAGCGCCTGCGGGATCAGCATCATTTCCAGCACCGGCGCGCCATCGGCCAGCCGCGTCAGCGCCAGCATCAGCCCCATGCCCTGGTTGGCGATGAACGGGAACGGATGCGCCGGATCGATCGCCTGCGGGGTGATGATCGGCAGGATGTTCTGCTCGAAACAGTCCTTCAGCCAGTTCGCCTGGGCGGCCGGCAGGCGGCCGTTGCCGACAATGGCGATGCCGGCCTCGGCGAGCAGCGCGCGCAGCTCGCGCCAGGCTGCCTGCTGGTCGGCCTCCAGCGCGATCGCGCCGTCGTGGATCGCCGCGAGCTGCTGCGCCGGGGTGCGGCCATCGGTGGAGACGTCCTCGATCTGCCGCCGCACCTGCCCGGCAATGCCGGCCGCGCGCACCATCAGGAACTCGTCGAGGTTGCTGCCCGAGATCGACAGGAAACGCAGCCGCTCCAGCAGCGGGTAATCGGGGTTGCGCGCCTCGGCCAGCACCCGCTGGTTGAACGCCAGCCAGGACAGCTCCCGGTTGAACAGCCGCGTCGGGTCGGGCTCGGCCGCCGCCTCGATCGCCTTCGTCTCGCCCATCGCCTGCTCCGCCAACGCCCCGGTCAGCGCCGCATCGGCGGCCTTCGTTACCGAACGATGACGGACCGGCGCCCGCGCCACGTCAGCCGCGCCCGCGGTAGGACGGCACGGCCTGGTCGGGCAGCCACAGCCCCTCGGGCGGCGGCGCCGATTGCCAGAAGACGTCGATCGGAATGCCGCCGCGCGGATACCAGTAGCCGCCGATGCGCAGCCAGCGCGGCGCCATCTCGTCGAACAGGCGCTGGCCGATGCCGACGGTGACGTCCTCGTGGAAGCCGCAGTGGTTGCGGAACGATCCGAGGAACAGCTTCAGCGATTTCGATTCGACGATGGTCTCGCCCGGCGCATAGTCGATCACCAGGTGTGCGAAATCGGGCTGTCCGGTCACCGGGCACAGCGACGTGAACTCGGGTGCGGCGAACCGCACCAGGTACAGCGTCCCGGCGCGCGGATTGGGCACATAGTCGAGCACCGCCGCCTCGGGCGAGGGCGGCAGGGTGCTGGTCCGGCCAAGATGCAGCGGGGCGGTCGGGGCCGAATCCCCGGCGGGTGGCGGTTCGCGCATGGCATGCTCATGCCGTCAACCCGCGCCCAGCACAAGTCGCCGGATCGCGCCGCCCCGGGCACAAGCAACGGTTGGACAAGCAGGCCGGAACGGTTATGGAACGCGACGGGATTCCGAAGTGCCGAAACCATTTATGCCCGCCTGCCGAACCCGGCGCCGCCGTGCCGCCGCGGTTGTCCCGCTCCGCCCGTCGGCGGGCGCGCCGCTGTGGCTGGCCCCGCTATGGCTGGCCCCGGCGCTGCTGCCGACCCCGGCGCCGGCCCAGCCGGTCACTCTGCCGGTCACCCAGCCCAGCGCCACGCCGACGCCGGCGATCACGCTGCCGCCCGTCGCCACCGCGACGCCCGCCGCAACCCCGGCGGCCGCGAACGAACGCAAGCCCGCGCCCAAACCCCGGCCCAGCGCCACCCCCACGCCCACCCCGACGCCCCGGCCGACGCCCCGGCCGACGCCCATCGCGACGCCGGCCGGGACTCGGTCCCCCGCGCCCACCCCCGCGCCCAAGGCGTCGTCCGGTCCGCCGTCACCCGCCCTCACCGCCGCCCCGTCACCCGTGCCGGTGCCCCGGCCGGCGGCGGAGCCGGTGGCCGCTGCCGCCGCTCCCGGCTGGCTCTGGCCCGCGGCGGGATTGCTCGCGCTGCTCGCGGCGGCCGGCACCTGGCTGGCGCGGCGGCGCCGTTCCCCGCTGGAGCTGCCGGTGCTCCACCCGGCCCCGCCCGCGCCCCCGGAGCCTTCGGCGGACGACGTCCTCGCCCTGCCCCGCCTCGCCTGTCGCGACGACGCCGCCGCGCCGCCGCCGGACGAAGCCCCCGCCGCGCCGTTCGACCGCTGGCGCCCCGGTGCCCTGCCGCGTGGGGGTGCCGAAGCCCCGCCGCCGCCGCCGGCCGAGCCGCCCCGCGGCGCCTTCGTGCCGGCGCAAGTCCCCGGCGCACGCACTCCGGCCCCGGCCGTGGCGCCGCTGGTGGTCGAACTCACGCCCGAGCGGCTGACCATCAGCCTCGTCATGGCGACGCTGCGCTACCGCCTGCGCCTCGCCAACCGCGGCGACGCGCGCCTCGACGAAGTCGTCGTCCGCGGCGACATGATCGCCGCCCACGCCTCGGTGCCCGAATCGCAGCAGCTCGCGCTCGAAGGCGTCGATCTGCCGGTCTGCCACCGCCTCGACGGCCTCGCCCCCGGCGAGAGCGCCGAACTGTCGGGCGAACTGCGCGTCCAGCTCGGCGATCTCAAGCCGATCCGGGTCGGCGCCGCCGCGCTGTTCGTGCCGCTGCTGCGCTTCCGCACCGCCGCCGGCGCCCCCGGCATGGCGGTCGATCTCGCCACCGTCCTCGCCGTGGGCGAGCCGCCGGTGGCGCCGGGCGCAGGCATCCGCCCGTTCCGCCTCGACCTCGGTCCGCGCCTCTACGGCCAGATCGCGGCGCGCCGGCTCGATTCCCAGAATCCTTCGGCCCAGAATCGTCCAGCCGGCCGCACGAACACCCTCGACGCGGCCGGGTCGGCTGACTAAACCCTTCGCATTCGCTGCGAAGGAGGAGCGCGCGAAACCATGGACAAACTCGTCACCTGCGCGTGGCTGGCCGAGGAAATGGCCGCCAGCGACCTGCGCATCGTCGATGCCTCGTGGCACCTGCCGGATGCCGCGCGCGACGCCCGCGCCGAATATCTCGCCGGGCACATCCCCGGCGCCGTGTTCATGGACCTGGGCGATCTGGTCGATGCCGCCTCGCCGGTGGACAACGCCCTGCCCAGCGCCGAAAAGTTCGCCAGCCGCATGCAGTCGCTCGGCCTCGGCGACGGCAGCCGCATCGTTCTCTACGACGACAGCGCGGTGAAGAGCGCCGCGCGCGCCTGGTTCATGCTGCGCATGTTCGGGGCGCAGGAAGTGGCGATCCTCGATGGGGGCCTTGCGCGCTGGAAGGCCGAAGGCCGCCCGCTGGAGGCCGGGGAGCGCCAGTTGCGCCACCGCCACTTCACCGTCTGGCAGGATCGCCGGCCGTTGCGCGACAAGACGCAGGTCCTCGCCAACATCGCCAGCCGCGCCGAACAACTGCTCGACGCCCGCGGTGCCGCCCGCTTCGCCGGCACCCAGCCCGAACCGCGCCCGGGCGTCTCGCCCGGCCATGTCCCGGGCTCGCTCAACGTGCCCTACACGGCGATGTTCAACCCCGACGGCACCTGGAAGGACAAGCAGGGCCTGCGCGCCGCCTTCGAGGCCGCCGGCGTGGACCTGTCGCAGCCGATCATCGCCTCGTGCGGCAGCGGCGTCACCGCCTGCGTGCTGCTGTTCGCGCTGCACCTGCTGGGGATCGAGCGCGCATCGCTCTATGACGGCTCGTGGAGCGAATGGGGCGCCGATCCCGCGCTGCCCAAGCAATCCGGGGTCGTGGCGGCCGGTTGATGGCGGAGGACCGTGACGACATCGCGACCCGCCTGGTCGCCGCCGGCCGGCAGGAGGACTGGACCGGCACGCCCGCCTATCCCGGCGCGGTGGTCAATCCGGCGGTCTGGCGCGGCTCGACCCACCTCTACCCCGACATGGCCGCGTTGCGCCGGGGCCGCCCCAATGCCGACGGCCACTTCTACTACGGCCGGCGCGGCAGCCCGACGCAATGGGCGCTGGCCGACGCGCTGACCGCGATCGAGCCGGGCGCCGCCGGCACCGTGCTCTACCCCTCGGGCGTCGCCGCGATCGCCGGCGCGCTGCTGGCGGTGCTGCGCCCCGGCGACGTGCTGCTCGTCACCGACAACGCCTATGAGCCCAGCCGCAACCTCGCCAACGGCCTGCTGCGCGACTACGGGGTGGAAACCCGCTTCTTCGACCCGCTCGACCTGGCCGGGTTCGAAGTCGCCTGCTGCGACCGCACCCGCGCCGTGCTGCTCGAGGCGCCCGGCAGCCTGACCATGGAAGTCTGCGACCTGCCGGCGCTGGCCGCGGCGGCGCGCGCACGCGGCGTGGTTTCGCTGCTCGACAACACCTGGGCGTCGCCACTCGGCTTCCCGGCGCTGGCGCGCGGCATCGACATCACTATCATGAGCCTGACCAAGCACGTCGGCGGCCACTCGGACATGATGATGGGCAGCGCCGCCGCCGGGCCGCAGTGGTACGGCAAGTTGCGCCGCACCGCGCTGATGCTCGGCAATGTCGTCTCCCCGGACGACGCCGCGCTGGCGCTGCGCGGCCTGCGCACGCTGGCGCTGCGGCTGGACCGGACGACCGCGGCGGCGCTGCAGGTCGCCACCTGGCTCAGGGCGCGGCCGGAAGTGGCGCACGTGCTGTGCCCGATGCTGCCCGGCGCCCCCGGCCACGATGCCTGGCGCCGCGACTTCACCGGTGGCTGCGGCCTGTTCTCGTTCGTGCTCGCCGGCGGCACCTCCGCCGCGCGCGACGCGCTGATCGATGCGCTCCGCCTGTTCGGCATCGGCTACTCCTGGGGCGGCTTCGAGAGCCTCGCCACCCCGGTCGATCCTGCCGCGATCCGCACCGCATCGTCCTGGCCCCCCCGGGACTGGAACCCGGAAGATCGCTTCGGCGTGCGGCTGGCGATCGGGCTGGAGCACCCGCAGGACCTGATCGACGATCTTGCCGGGGCGCTCGCCACCTGGCGTACCGCCGCCGGGTTTTGAACCGCACGCGATTGCGGTGGGGAATCCTACGTAGTTCTCCGCCGGTAGGGCATCAGCCCCTGTCAGCCCTTCTCCGCTATCGTGCAGTCTTTGCTGGCCGCAGGACAACGGCGTGGATCTCGCCTTTCACAAGGACGCATTCGCAGCGCGCACCCGCCCGGTCGCCGCCGAGATCGCGGATGTCGCCGCCACGCTGGCCGTCCCGCGCGATCTCTCGGTGCTCGACGACGTCCCGCAGATGATCTGGATCGCCGATCCCGACGGCGGCCTGATCCACTGGAACGCCGAGCTGGCGCGCTTCGTCGGCTTCACCCTCGCCGATCCCGACGCGCTGGCCTGGCGCAAGCAACTGCTTCATCCCGAGGACCGCGCGACCGCGCGCGCCAGCTGGGCCGCGGCCATCGCCGCCCGCGAGGCCTTCTCCTGCACCTTCCGCGTCCGCTCGAACGACGGCTTCCGCTGGGTCCGCAGCCGCGGCCGGCCCCGCCTCGCCCCCGACGGCGCGATCCTCCAGTGGTTCGGAACCTTCGACGAGGTCCACGAGGCGGTGCTGGTCGAGGAGCGGCTGCGCGAGGTGCGCAGCATCCGCGACAACATCCTCGAGGCGAGCTCGGACTGCATCAAGGTGCTCACGCTCGACGGAACGCTGAAGCAGATCAACGACTACGGCGTCGCCGCGCTCGAACTGCCGAGCCGCGAGGCGGTGATCGGCAGCAGCTGGATCGAGTTCTGGCCGAAAGCCGGCCGCAGGCGCGCCGCCGACGCGATCCGGGCGGCGGCGGCGGGCAAGGTCGCCCGGTTCGCCGGCCATTGCTTCACCCTCAAGGGCGCCGAATGCTGGTGGGACAACCTGCTGACGCCGATCCGCGATGCCGATGGCCGGCCCGAAAGCATCCTGTGCATCTCGCGCAACGTCACCGGCCAGAAGCGCGCCGCCGAAGGCCTGCGCCGCAGCAGCGAGCGTGATGCCCTGACCGGCCTGCCCAACCGGCGCGCCTTCGAGCGCCACCTCAAGCGCGTGATCGCCTCCGCGCGCGAGGCCGGCAGCAACGTCGCGCTGGTGCTGATCGATCTCGATCATTTCAAGAACCTCAACGATACGCTCGGCCACCTCGCCGGCGATCACCTGCTCCGCGTCTTCGGCCGCCGGCTTCGCTCGCTCGCCGGGGATCGCGTCTCGGTCGCCCGGCTGGGCGGCGACGAGTTCGCGGTCGTGCTCAGCGATTGCCGCGACGAGCGCGAGGCGCTGGAGACCGCCGCCGCGGTGATGCGTCGCAACGAGGAGCCGGTCACCTTCGGCGGCCGCAGCATCAACGGCGGCCTCAGCATCGGCTGTGCCGTCTACCCGCGCGATGCCGGCAGCGCCCGCGACCTGTTCAAGCTCGCCGACATCGCGCTCTACGACATCAAGGCCGGCGGGCGCGGCGGCGCGCAACTGTTCAACCCCTCGATGATGGACGCGGCGGAAGCCAAGGCGCAACAGCTCGACCTCGCCCGGCGCGCGATCCAGCATCGCATGATCGTGCCGCACTACCAGCCCAAGGTCAGCCTCGACGACGGCACCGTCGTCGGCTTCGAGGCCCTGCTGCGGCTCGAGATGCCGGGGTTCGGCCTCGGCCACCCCGCCGCCATCGCCGCCGCCTTCAACGAATACGACCTCGCCAGCCGGATCAGCGCGCAGATGCAGGATGCGGTGCTGGCGGACGTCGCCCAGTGGCGCGCCGCCGGTCTGGATCCGGGCACGGTATCGATCAATGCCTCGCCGGTGGAATTCCTGCGCGACGATTATGCCGAGCGGCTGCTGGCGCGGATCGAGCGCCACGGCGTCGAGCCCGCCGTCATCGAGATCGAGATCACCGAGCACGGCCTGCTCGACCGCGGATCGCGCCAGGTCATGCGGGCGCTGGAGGCCCTGACCGCGGCCGGGGTGCGCATCGCGCTCGACGATTTCGGCACCGGCAACGCCTCGCTGACCCACCTCCGCGAGTTCCCGGTCACCTCGCTGAAGATCGACAAGTCATTCATCCGGCGGATGATGACCAATCTCGAGACGCTGGCGATCGTCCAGGCCATGATCCGGCTCGGCTCTGCCCTGTCGATCGAGGTCATTGCCGAAGGGATCGAGACGCCCGAACAGTTGCACCTGCTGGCCGAATCGGGCTGCGGCATCGGCCAGGGCTACCTGATCGGCAAGGCGATGCCCGCCGCGCAGGCAGCCGCCGGCCTCCGGAAGCGGACCTGGGGGTTCCGGCGCAGCAGCGCGCCGGCCGCCTGAAGCGCCAGCCGCCTGAAGCGCCAGCCGCCTGAAGCGCCGGCGCCCGGCTCAGGGCGCCAGCGGATTTGGCCGATGCGGGGCGACGCGGGTCAACCGGTTGCTGTCGCGGTGATGGAACGTCTCGCCGCGAATGATCATCACCGTGTCCTCCTCATAGGACCAGGTGCCGTCGTCATGGATGGTAACGGTGATCTCGAACGATTCGGTGCGGAAGTTCGCTTCGAGGTAGGGGTTGGAGCAGATGCCGAAAGCGGTGTCGCCGCGCCGCGCCTTCAGCGTGAACTGCCGGGCATCGGGCCGGGCCTTGCCCGCCGCCAGCACCGTCTGGCCGCGCGGGATCGTCAGGCTGTGCAGGACGGTTTCGGTCGCCGGTTCCCACAGCCAGTACCCGACCTGGTCGTGATAGGTGCCGTGCTCGCCCGGCTTGTTCATCCAGGTGTGGTAGCGCAGCGCATAAAGCGTCTGCGGGCCGTTGTTGCCGGGATCGACCGGATGCAGCTCGATCCGCTCCTCGAACGGATGGGTGCGGGGTCCGGATGCCTTGGGGGCAATGTCGACCCCGCCCTTCCCGACCCACACCCCCGCCATCGGCGCCAGCGGCCCGAGCGCGGCGACGGTATCGGGATTGGTCGGCCCTTCCGCATAGATGTCCTGGCCATAGCTGCTCATGGGTCCCTCCGTTCACCGGCAAGGCTAGCGTTTGCAGCCCCGGCTTTTCAAGAGGACGCGACGGTCGTGGCCACAGCGGCGCTGCCGTCGCTGACGTACTGGCGGATCTGCGGCCGTCCCTCCATCAGCGCCAGCGCGCGCGGCAGGCTGTCGCGCACCCACGGCGCCGCCATGTGGGCAGCGTGGGCCGCGGCGTCGGCATAGACCTCGACGATGCAGAAGCCATCGGCCTCGTCGACGCTGCGCGCCAGCGCATAATGAACGACGCCCGGCTCCCGCGCGCGGGTGGTGGCGACGACCTCCGCCATCAGGGCGATGAAGGCAGCCTGGTTGCCGGGAGCGACGCGCACGTGGACGATGAAGGTGATCACCCGGCGATGCTGCACCGTTTTGCGCCGATGGTCGAGCCGCGGCAGTCGCGACGGCGCCGCGGCGCGAGGACGGCGCTGCGGCTGCAGGCATCCCCCGCCTCGCAAGGGCGGCAAGGGCACGACCCGGTCCAGATCAATCGCCTTGTCGTGATGCGCGTGTATGATCGATTCGCAGGACCCCACGGGAGCAGGCGATGGATCACGACGCACTCTACCGCTCGAAACTGGTTTCGGCGGACACGGCTATCGCCTCGATCGCCTCGAACATGGACATCGCCATGGGCATGGCCGTGGCCGAACCGCCGGCGCTGCTCGCGGCACTGGCGCGGCGGGTCGAGGCGGCCGGGCTCGCGGACTTGCGGCTGTGGTACTTCCACTCGCTCGAAGCGGCGGGAAGCACCCTGCTTCGCCAGGACCTGCTCGATCGCGTCCGTCCCCACTGCATGTTCCTGAGCGGGATCGAGCGCGCGTTGATCCGCGGCGATCGATCGGGGCGCGACTACGGCCCAATCGAGTTCGTGCCGATCGCCTTCAGCGAATCGCCCGCCCTGTTCTCCGACCGCATCGACCTCGACGTCTGCATCACCACGGTCTCGCCGATGGACCGGCACGGGTGGTTCACCTTCGGCGCCAGCAACGACTACACCTCCACCGCGGCGCGGCGCGCCGGGCGGCTGATCGTCGAGGTCAACCCGGCGATGCCGCGCGTGTTCGGCGATTCGCTGCTGCATGTCTCGGAAGTCGACGCCATCGTCGAGAACGCCTGCCCGCTCCCCGAGGTTTCCTGCGGCGAAGCCAGCGCCGAGGAACAGGCGATCGCCGCGATCATCGCCGGCATGATCGGCGATGGCGCCTGCCTGCAGATGGGCATCGGCACCCTGCCCGCCGCCGTCTGCGCGCTGCTGCGCGACCGGCGCGACCTCGGCATCCACACCGAGCTGCTGACACCGCCGCTGGCCGAGCTGATCCGCTGCGGCGCCGTCACCAACAAGGCCAAGCAGACCTACCGCGGCCGCAGCGTCTTCACTTTCGCGATGGGCGACCGCGCGTTCTACGACTTCATCGACGACAACCCCGCCCTGCACGCGCTGCCGGTCGATCTCGTCAACGATCCGCGCCACATCGCCAAGAACGACAACGTCGTCTCGGTCAACGGCACGCTCCAGGTCGATCTCTCGGGCGCCTGCAACTCGGAGCACCTGATGGGACGGCAATACTCGGGCTCGGGCGGCCAGCTCGACTTCGTGCGGGGCGCGCGGGCATCGCGCGGGGGCAAGTCGATCATCGCCTGCCAGTCCACCGCCCGCGACGGCACCGTCAGCCGCATCGTGCCGGCGCTCGACGGCCCGGTGACGACCCCGCGCAACGACACCCAGATCGTCGTCACCGAATATGGCTGGGCCGATCTCACCGGCCTGTCCCTCAAGGAACGCGCCGAAGCGCTGATCGGCCTGGCCCATCCGAAGTTCCGGGAGCAATTGCGCGGGACAAACGCCTGATTCCGCACTCGCCCAAGCCCAGCTTCACCGGCGCCAAGCCATTATGACTCGCCTCTTGCGAGAGGTTCGCGCAAGGGGGCGGCATGAACATGATGTCCCCTGCGCCCGCCGAACGCGAGATCGCGCCCGGCAAGGTCTGGCTGGTCGGCGCCGGCCCCGGCGATCCCGACCTGCTGACGCTGCGCGCGGCGCGGCTGCTGATGGCGGCAAAGGTGATCGTCCACGACGGCCTCGTCGATGCGCGCATCCTCGCCATGGCGCCGGCTGCCGCGCGGCTGATCTCGGTGGCAAAGCGCCGCAACCGCCATTCGATGCCGCAGGACGAGATCAATGCCCTGCTGGTCGCCGAGGCGCTGGCCGGGCGGGACGTGGTGCGGCTGAAGGGCGGCGATCCGTTCGTGTTCGGCCGCGGCGGCGAGGAACTTGACGCCTGCCGCGCCGCCGGCGTCGACTGCGAGGTCGTCCCCGGCATTTCCGCCGCGCTGGGGGCGGCGGCTGCGGCGCGTCTGCCGCTCACCCATCGCGACAGCGCCAGCGTCGTCAGCTTCGTCGCCGGCCAGTGCAAGGGCCTGACCGAGCAGGACTGGCGCGGCCTCGCCGGTCCGGGGCGGACCCTGGTGATCTACATGGGCCTTGCCAACGCCGAGGCGATCGCCGCCAAGCTGATCGACGAGGGCCTGGCCCCGGAAACCGCCGTCGCGGTGATCGAGAACGCCAGCCGTCCGGAGATGCGGGTGGTCCGCTGCGCGCTGGTCGGCCTGGGTGAGACGGTCGCCGGGCAGAACCTGCGCGGCCCCGCGGTGATCGTCGTCGGCGCCGTCGCCGCCCGCGACGGCCGTGATTTCGAATTGCGCGCATTGGCGCTGGAGGGCGTGTCTTGAAGATCCTGACGGGAAATGACCTGCGCAGCGGCGCAGTGGTATGGTGGGACGGCAGCGGCTGGTCGCTGCACGTCGCACAGGCGGCCGACGTCGGCCACGACGGCGATGTCATCGCCGCGCGCGAGGTAGCGGCGCGGGCCGTCGTCTCGCCCTACGTGATCGACGGCGAGAAGGTCGACGGCGAAGTCCGGCCGGCCCACATCAAGGACCGCATTCGCGCGCTCGGGCCGACCGTGCGCCTCGACCTTTCCCTCAAGCCCGCCGACCCGGCGGCCGGCGACTGGGTGATCTGACCATGTACAAGTACGATTCCTACGACCAGGCGATGGTCGATGCCCGCGTCGCCGAGTTCCGCGACCAGACCCGCCGCCGCCTCGAAGGCCACCTGACCGAAGACCAGTTCCGCCCGCTGCGGCTGATGAACGGGCTCTACCTCCAGCTCCACGCCTACATGCTGCGCGTCGCGGTGCCCTACGGCACGCTCAGCAGCGCGCAGATGCGGATGCTCGGCGACATCGCCGACAAGTACGATCGCGGCTACGGCCACTTCACCACCCGCCAGAACATCCAGTACAACTGGATCAAGCTGGAGGACGCACCCGACATCCTCGCCGATCTGGCGACGGTCGAGATGCACGCGATCCAGACCAGCGGCAACTGCATCCGCAACATCAGCTCGGACCAGTACGCCGGCGCGGTCGCGGACGAGATCGTCGATCCAAGGCCTTACGCCGAATTGCTGCGCCAGTGGTCGAGCTTCCATCCCGAATTTCTCGCGCTGCCGCGCAAGTTCAAGATCGCGGTGATCGCCAGCGAGACCGACCGCGCGGCGATGCGGCTGCACGACATCGGCATCAAGCTGGTGCGCAACGCCGCCGGCGAACTGGGCGCCGCGTTCTATGTCGGCGGCGGCATGGGCCGCACCCCGATGATCGCGCCGCTGATCCGCGAGTTCGTGCCGCTCGACCAGCTGATCACCTACAGCGAGGCCTGCCTGCGGGTCTACAATCGCCACGGCCGCCGCGACAACAAGTACAAGGCGCGGATCAAGATCCTCGTCCACGAGCTCGGCAAGGAGGAGTATACCCGCCAGGTCGAGGCCGAATTCGCGCACCTGCTGAATCAGGATATCGAGCCGCCGCTGGCCGAACTGGCGCGGATCAAGGCGCAGTTCGTCGATCCGCCGTTCGCGGCCGGCCTGCCCGACGCGGTCGATCGTTCCGATCCCGATTTCGCGCTGTGGGTCGATCGCAACACGCTGGCGCACAAGGCGCCGGGCTATGCGGTCGCGGTGGTCAGCCTCAAGCCGGTCGGCGGCATCCCCGGCGACGCCACGGCCGACCAGATCCGGCTGATGGCCGATCTCGCCAGGGAATATTCGTTCGACGAGCTGCGCGTCACCCACGCCCAGAACATCGTCTTCCCGCACGTCCGCAAGGCCGATCTCCATGCATTGTGGAGCAAGCTGGAAGCGGCCGGCCTGGGCACCCCGAACCTCGACCAGATCGGCGACATCATCGCCTGCCCGGGGCTCGACTATTGCAGCCTCGCCAACGCGCGTTCGATCCCGGTCGCGCAGAAGATTTCCGAACGCTTCGCCGCCAATGGCAAGCAGGATGCGATCGGCGAGCTCAAGCTCAAGATCTCGGGCTGCATCAACGCCTGCGGCCACCACCACGCCGGCCACATCGGCATCCTCGGCGTCGACCGCAAGGGCACCGAGAACTACCAGCTCCTGCTCGGCGGCAGCGAGGGGGCCGACTGCTCGCTGGGCACGATCACCGGCCCGGGCTTCAGCGAGGACGGCGTCGTCGACGCGATCGAGAAGGCGACCGACCTCTACCTCGAGCAGCGCCAGGACGGCGAACGCTTCCTCGACACCTTCCGCCGGATCGGCATGGCCCCGTTCAAGGACAAGATCTATGGCTGACGTGCAGTTCCGCTTTCGCGACGACGAGCCGGTGGCGGACCCGGCGGTGACCGTCGACGCCTTCGGCGACCAGACCAACGCCTCGGCGGTCCGGCTCGAGCCCGGCGACGACGCCGCCGCGCTGATCCCGCACCTCGAACGCCTGCGCCTGGTCGAGGTCAACTTCCCGGTCTGGACCGACGGCCGCGGCTATTCCGCCGCGCGTACGCTGCGCGAGGCCGGCTATACCGGCGAACTGCGCGCGGTCGGCGACGTGCTGATCGACCAGCTCAACCAGATGCGCCGCTGCGGCTTCGACAGTTTCGCGCCGAGCCATGAGCTCGACGCCGACGATGCCGCCGCCGCATTCGCGCGCTGGCCGCACGTGTACCAGGCCACCGGCGACGGGCGCCCCGCGATCTGGGCGTTGCGTCACGCGCAATAAGAGGCAGGCGATGTCGGGCACGAAAATCCGCACTCACGGCAAGGACATCGAGCGGTCGATCGGCCGCGAGATCGACCGCATCGACACCGCGCCGATCTTTTCGGACGCGGACGCGGTGCGCCTCAACCGCCTCTACCGCGGCGCCGACACGCGCGAGCTGCTGGCCGGGGTCCTGCTCGACCGCGTCGCCGGCGAAATCGCGGTGGTGTCCTCGTTCGGCGCGGAATCGGCGGTGCTGCTGCACATGATCGCCGACGTCGCCCCGGCAACGCCGGTGCTGTTCCTCGAGACCGGCAAGCACTTCCCGGAAACCCTCGCATATCGCGACCTGCTGGTGGAGCGCCTCGGGCTCACCAACCTGATCAACCTGACGCCCGACGCGGCGCTGCTGGCGAAGAAGGACGAGAGCGGCCTGCGCTGGTCCTACGATCCCGACGGTTGCTGCGAGATCCGCAAGGTGCAGCCGCTGGCGCGGGCGATGGCCGGCTACGACGCGACGATCACCGGCCGCAAGGGCTTCCAGTCCGCCACCCGCGCCGGCCTCCCCCGCTTCGAGATCGACAAGGTCGACGCCGCCGGCCGGCTCAAGGTCAATCCCCTGGCCGATTGGGACGCGGAGCGGCTTGCCGAGTACTTCACCCGGCACGACCTGCCCCCGCACCCGCTGGTGGCGCAGGGATACCCGTCGATCGGGTGCTCGCCCTGCACCAGCAAGGTCGCCGAAGGCGAGGACCCGCGCTCCGGCCGCTGGCGGGGCTGGGACAAGACCGAATGCGGCATCCACGTCCCCGGCGCGACAGGGCCGGACGAAGGCGAGCTGCCCCCCGGCTACGAACCGGTGTTCTGAGGCATTCCTGCAACAGCGAACCGTTTGCATCTGGTTTTCAACGCGTTGCGTAATCATCCGGCAGCCAATTGTTAAGGGCCGCATGAGACCCCCCGCGCCGACAGGCTGGGGAACACGCAATGCCACGCTCCACGCAAACCGATCGCCGGGCCACCGGATGCCCGCCCGCGACTCTGGCGGCGCAGGCGGAACTCGAACAGGCGCTCGCCGCCGCCCGCCTTGCCGAGGCGCGCCTGCGCGCCGCTGTCGATGCCATGCCCGAAGGCGTGGTGTTCCTCGATCCGGACGGCCGCTACATCCTGTGGAACGAGAAGTACGCGGAGATCTATGCGGCTTCGGCGGATCTGCTGGAACCCGGTGCGCGCCTCGCCGACACCTTGCGGATCGGCCTCGCCCGCGGAGACTATCCCGAAGCGATCGGCCAGGAGGAAGCCTGGCTGGCAGAGCGGCTGCAGCGCCTCGCATGCTGCGCCCCGCCGCATGAGCAGCGGCTGGCCAACGGCCGGCGCATCCGAGTCGAGGATCGCCGCACCGCCGACGGCGGCATCGTCGGGCTGCGCGTCGACGTCACCGACCTGCGCGAGCGCGAGGAATCGCTGCATGCGATCTTCGAAGCCAACCCGGTGCCGCTGCTGATCTACGATCCCGTTCTCGAACACGTCCGTGCCGCCAACGAGGCGGCCTGCGCCCACTTCGGCTACACCGCCGAGGAATTCGACCTGATGCCCGGCGCGCACCTGTTCGACGAGGACGAGTGGGCCGAGGCGCGGCTGGCGCTGCGGCAGGACAACTCCGAGAAGGACCGGTTCTGGCGACAGCGGGCGGCGGACGGCACGCGGCTGGATTCGGTGCTGTTCACCCGGCTCATCCACATCCGCGGCCAGCACGGCGTGATCATCTCGGTGTTCGACGTCACCGAACGGCGGCGGATCGAGGCGCGCATGGCCTATCTCGCCCGCCACGACGAGCTGACCGGGCTGACCAATCGCGCGCACTGCCGCGATCACCTGAACGAGCTGGTGGGGCCGGACCGCCGCCACTCGGTCACGGTTGCGCTGGTCGATCTCGATCACTTCAAGGTGGTCAACGACACGTACGGCCACCAGGTCGGCGATGTGCTGCTGGCCCAGGCGGCCGCCCGCATGTCGGCGCTGCTGCCCCGCGCGGCCACGCTGAGCCGCATCGGCGGCGACGAGTTCGCGATCGTGTTCCGCAAGTGCAGCACCACCGCGGTGGAGAAAGTCGCGCGGTCGATCATCGCGGCGATGGCCGAGCCGTTCGAGGTCGCCGATCACCGCCTGCACATCGGCGCCACCATCGGTTCGGCGCTGGCCCCGCGCGATTGCACCGATCCCGTGACCTTGATGCGCTATGCCGATCTCGCGCTCTATGCCGCCAAGGCCGAGCAGCGGGGCAGCTTCCGGCGCTTCGACATCGCCATGGACGCCGCCGCGCAGCGCAAGGGGCGCCTCGAAGCGCACTTCCGCGAGGCGGTTCGCAGCGGCGCGCTCGAGGTCCACTACCAGCCGATGATCAATCTCGCCACCGGCGAGACCGAAGGCTACGAGGCGCTGCTGCGCTGGACTCACGCCGAATATGGCGCCGTTTCGCCCGAGGTGTTCATCCCGCTCGCCGAGGAGATGGGCCTGATCGACGGCGTCGGCCAGCACGTCCTGCAGACGGCCTGTCGGGACGCCGTGAAATGGCCCGGGCAACTGGTGCTGTCGGTCAACGTTTCGCCACTGCAGTTCCGCAGCGGCCACCTGCTCAACACCGTGCTGCAATCGCTGGCCGCGTCCGGCCTGCCGCCCGAGCGGCTGGAGCTGGAGATTACCGAGGCGGTGCTGATGGATCGCAGCCACCGCACCGAATCCACCATCCGCGCGCTGCGCGCGCTGGGCGTGGGGCTGTCGATGGACGATTTCGGCACCGGCTACTCGTCGCTGTCCTACCTGCTGTCCTACCCGTTCACCAAGATCAAGATCGACCGCTCGTTCGTGCTCAGCCTCGGCGCCGAGGAGAATTCCCGGGCCGTCGTCCGCGCGGTCGTCGGGCTTGGCCAGAGCCTCGGCATGAGCGTCACCGCCGAAGGCATCGAGGACGAGACGGTTCGCGATTACCTGCGCGCGGTCGGCTGCTTCCAGGGCCAGGGCTACCTGTTCGGCAAGGCCCGGCCCGATGCCGAACTCGGCCACGGCGAGGACCACCGCGACGTTGCCTGAACCGGCCGGAACACGGACGCCGGGAACGGCCCGTGCGCCCGACCCACCACAGCCCATTGACCACGCCGCCCGGCGCACTTAAGCGACCGGTTAAATTCAATCTGAAAGGCTGGTCCGATGAAACTCGATTCTTCGATTGCGGCAGTGGTGACGGGCGGCGCGTCCGGTCTGGGCGAGGCGACCGCGCGCGCGCTGGCCGCCAAGGGCGTCAAGGTCGCGATCTTCGACATGAACGCAGAGCGCGGCGAGCAGGTCGCCGGCGAGATCGGCGGCGTGTTCTGCCAGGTCAACGTCGCCGACGACGCCTCGGTCGAGGCCGGCTTCGCCAAGGCGCGTGCCGCCAACGGCCAGGAGCGCGTGCTGGTCAACTGCGCCGGCATCGCCACCGCCATCAAGACGCTGGGCCGCGACCGCGAGACCGGCGCGATCAAGAAGCACCCGATGGACGCGTTCGAGCGTACCATCGCCATCAACCTGATCGGCACCTTCCGCTGCATCATGAATGCGGCGGCGGGCATGATGGAGACCGATCCGGTCGATGCCGATGGCCAGCGCGGCGTCATCATCAACACCGCCTCCGTGGCGGCGCAGGACGGCCAGATCGGCCAGGCTGCCTACACCGCGTCGAAGGCCGGCGTGCTGGGGATGACCCTGCCGATCGCCCGCGACCTGATGAGCGAGGGCATCCGCGTCAACACGATCCTGCCCGGCATCTTCGAGACGCCGATGATGAAGGGCCTGCCCGAGAAGGCGCAGCAGTCGCTGGCGGCGGCCGTGCCCTTCCCCAAGCGCCTCGGCAAGCCCGAGGAATACGCGAAGACCGCGCTGTTCCTGATCGATCACGATTACATCAATGCGGAATATATCCGCATGGACGGCGCGATCCGCATGGGGCCCAAGTAATACTGCGGGGAATTCCGCCCATGCTGGCCTGCAAACGGCGATCGTCCGCGCTTCCGGTGCTCACGGCCATCGAGGCCGCTGCGCTCCGTATCGCGAACGATCACCGTTTTCGGCGAAGCCTGGACGAAATACGATCAAACCGCCTGACCATCGCCCATGGCTGAGGGCGATCTCGGGGCGCCGCCGGGCGCGCGCGCGCAGTTGCTCGATACGGCCAGCGCGATCATGCGCGAGGGCGACATGGTCGACATCTCGCTGTCCGACCTGTCGTGTCGTTCCGGGCTGAACTCGGCCCTGGTCAAGTACTACTTCGGCAACAAGGCCGGTCTGCTCAAGGCCCTGCTCGAGCGCGAGTGGACCGGGATCGTCGCCTCGGTCGACGCGCTGATGGCCAAGGACCTCGATCCCGAGACCAAGCTGCGCATCCACATGGGCCGGGTCGTCGACAACTTCTTCCGCACCCCCTACGTCCACCGACTGCTGATGCGGATGATCCGCGAGGCGGAGCCGGACGAGGCGCAGCGACTTGCCGATTCCTACCTCAAGCCCCTGCTCGACGCCTACGAACGCCTGATCGGCGAAGGCGTCGCCGCCGGCGTATTCCGCGCGGTCGATCCGCAGCTGTTCTACTTCACCGTGATCGGCGCGGCCGACCGGTTCTTCTCGGCGCGACTGGTTTTGCGGCACTGCTCGGAAACCGACGTCCTCGACGAGCGGCTGCGCGACCGCTATCGCGCCCATCTCAACGATTTCGTGCTGGCGGGCATCCTCGTCCAGCGCTGACGGGGGCTTCATGGCGCGCAACTGGCACATCGGCGTGATCGGCGGCTCCGGACTTGCCGAAGGCATCGGCCTGGAGGACGCGCAGGAAATCGCGGTTTCCTCCCCGTTCGGCGCGCCGTCCGGCCCGGTCGTCCAGGGAACGCTGGCGGGACGGCGCTTCACCTTCCTCGCCCGGCACGGCGCAGGCCACGTGCTGCCGCCGTCGGCGGTGAACTTCCGCGCCAACATCGACGTGCTCAAGCGCTGCGGCGTGACCGACGTCATCGCCCTGTCCGCGATCGGCTCGCTGCGCGAGAAACTCGCACCCGGCCACTTCGTCGCCGCGGACCAGTTCATCGACCGCACCCACGGCCGCGCCGGCTCGTTCTTCGGGCCGGGCCTCGTCGCCCACGTCAGCCTCGCCGATCCGGTCTGCGCGCGCCTGTCGTCGCTGCTGACCGATGCCGCCCGGGCCGCCGGCGGCACCGTGCATAGCGGCGGCTGCTACATCGCCATCGAAGGTCCGCAGTTCTCGACCCGGGCGGAAAGCCTGATGTACCGCGCCTGGGGTGCCGACGTGATCGGCATGACGGCGATGCCCGAGGCCCGGCTCGCGCGGGAGGCGGAGCTGCCTTACGCCCTGCTCGGCATGGTTACCGACTACGATGCCTGGCGCGCCAGCGAAGCGGGAGTAGAGGCCGACGAGGTCTTCGCGGTGATGGGGCGCAACGCCGCGCTGGCCCGGGCCGCCGTCCGCCGCCTGGCCGAGGCGCTGCCCGCCGAACGCACCGCCTCGCCGCACGATACCGCGCTCGACCACGCGCTGGTCACCGCGCCGGCCCGGCGCGACCGCCGCCTGATGGCGATGCTCGACGCCGTCGCCGGCCGGGTGCTCTGACCCGCCCGGCGGCGCACTCAGCTCGGGTGGGCGCCGCCCTTCGGCGAGAACGCATCGGCGATCGAGCAGGCCGCCGGACCGAGGATGACGACGAACAGCACCGGCAGGATGAACAGGATCAGCGGCACCGTCATGATCGCCGGCAGGCGCGCGGCCTTTTCCTCGGCGCGCATCATGCGCTCGTTGCGGAACTCCGCCGACAGCACGCGCAGCGCCGAAGCCAGCGGCGTGCCGTAGCGCTCGGTCTGGATCATCGTCGTGACCACGCCCTTCACCGAATCGAGCTTCACGCGGTAGGCGAGGTTCTCGAACGCCATGCGGCGTTCGGTCAGGAACGACAGCTCGATCGCGGTCAGCGCGAACTCGTCGCCCAGCTCCGGATAGGCGCGCCCCAGCTCCTTGGCGACGCGGTTGAACGCCGCATCGACGGTAAGGCCGGCCTCGGCGCAGATCACCAGCAGGTCGAGCGCATCGGGCAGGCCCTTGCGCAGCGCGGCGACGCGCTTGCCGATCTTGTTGGTGATGAACAGTTCCGGGCCCTTGTAGCCGGCGCCCAGCGACAGCGCGAACGCCATCAGCCGCTTGTTGCTGCTCCAGTCGGGGAACATGTTGCTGAAGTAGACCGCCGAGGCGACGATCAGCCCCAGCACGATCGGCAGCACCATCCGGCCGAAGATCACCGCGACCGCGTATTCCTTCTTGCGGATGCCGGCCTGCGCCAGCATCTGCGTGACCTGCGCAAGCTGCGTGTCCTGCAGCACCTTGAGCTTGCCGAGCAGCGTGCGCATCCACTCGGTCGTCTCGTTCTTGCGAACGAGCTGCGCGCGCCGGCGCGGCGTGTTGACGAGGATGCCCGACTTGAGCTGCTCGCGCCGCTCGTTCAGCGCCTTGACGCGCTTCTGCATCGGGTCGCGCACGGTCACGGCGGCGTAGATCGCCACCATCACCGCGGCGGCCGCGACGGCCATCAGCAGCGTGCCGGCCCAGATGACGTTTATGCCGAGGAGGCTTGGTCCGTCTGCGGAGTGCATCGTTCTGTCCCGCCCCTCAGATTTCGAAGTTGACCATCTGGGCCATGATGAACACGCCGATCCCCATCCAGGTCAGGCCGCCAAGGCCCGCGATGATCAGGCGATCGTCCTTGAAGAAGCCCTGCAGGTAGAGCGGGTTGGCCCAGTAGACGAGCAGGAACACGATGAACGGCAGCGAGCCGACGATCATCGCCGAAGCCTTCGATTCCGAGCTCATCGCCTTGATCTTGAGCTTCATCTGCGCGCGCTTGCGGAGCACGTCGCCGAGGTTGGCCAGCGTTTCCGCAAGGTTGCCGCCGGTCTCGCGCTGGATCGCCAGGGTGATGCAGAAGAAGTTGAACTCCGCGATGCCGAGGCGATCCGCGGTCTCCTGCAACGCCTCCTCCATCGAGCGGCCGATGCGGATGCGCTCGGTGATCAGCTTGAACTCGATGCCGACCGGCCCGGGGATCTCGGTGGCGACGACGCCCAGCGTCTCGGTCACCGGCAGGCCCGAGCGCAGGCCGCGGACGAGCAGGTCGATGGCGTCGGGGAAGCGGCTGATGAAGCCGTTGGTCCGGCGCGTGATCAGCTTGCCGACGACGAGGTGCGGAATCCCGGCACCGACCGCGAGGCCGACCAGCAGCGCCAGCATCAGCGCCCCGGACTTGGCCCAGACCAGCAGCGTCACCACCGCCATGATCCCGCCGGAGGCCTGGAAATACTGCGCCACGCTCCAGGTCCGCCCGGTCCGGTGCAGGCGCACCGCGAGCGCGGCGATGCGCGATTCCGATCCGGCGACCTGGTGAAGCTTGGGCTTGCGCGCGGCCACGGCCTTGCGGAGCTGCGCCTCGACCTTGTCGGCCGCGTTTTCCGAGTGGCGATAGCGCACCATCTCGAGCCGCCGCGCACTCTCGCGCGCAGCGGACGGCCCGCCGAGCGCGGCCCAGGCCAGCACCGCCAGGGCCACGCCACCCACGGCTGCCAACAGGATGTTCATGGTATCCATGCGGGGCGGGCCTTCTTCGATGCGCGCGCGGCGCTTCCAGCAGTGGCGCCGGGCGTCCGCTCACGCCCGGTGCGGAATCACTTGGCGCTAGCGGCCGCCTTGGGCTTCTTGGCGAGCATCGCCTTGATGTCGATCTTGCCGAGCAGCGACTTCTTGCCGTCCGCCTTCGCATCCGGGCCGCCCTTGCCACCCTTGCCGCCCTTGCCGGGGGCGGCCGGGCTCTCGACGTCGCTGGCGCCGCGCACGGCCAGCGCGATTTCCTTCAGGGCCGCGCCGGTCTTGTTGTTGAGATTGGCCTCGGCGAAGGTCTGGCCCAGCTTGGCCGCCTGCGTCGCCGCCTTGTGATCGAACGGGATGATGTAGCCGATCTTGCGCTCAATCGAGGCCTCGAAGTCGGCGCGCGAGATCTCGGTCGCGCCGGTGTGGACCTTGTTGGCGACGACGATCGGCAGCGCGTGCTGGACGTTGGCCTTGAGCCACGACAGGATGCGGATCGTGTCGCGCGCCGAAGCCAGCGTCATTTCCGCGACCACGATGACGACGTTCACGTCCGACAGCAGGTGCGGGAAGTTGATCAGCATGTTGCGCGGCAGGTCGACCACGGTCATCTCGAAGACCTGGCGGAACTCCTCCTCCAGCTGGAGGAACGCCGCGCCGTCGGTCATCAGCGGCGCATTGATCGGCGCCTCGGCCGAAAGGATCGACAGGTTGTCGTTGGCGCGGATCATTGCGCGCTCGATGAACAGGCCGTCGATGCGGCTGGGGTTGTCGATCGCGTCGATCAGGCCCCGCCCCGGCTCGAGGTCGAGCGTCAGCGCGCCGGTGCCGAAATGGATGTCGAGATCGAGCAGCGCCGTCGGCTGCTTGTGATGCGCGCTGAACAGCCACGCCAGCGAGGTGGCGATGGTCGAGGCGCCGCAGCCGCCGCGCGTGCCGATCACCGCGGTCGACACGTGCTTCTTGGCCACCGCGCCATCGTGGTGCTTGGGCGCGGAAAAGATCGCCTGCGCCTGCACCAGCGCATCGCGGACCTGGTTGGGATTCAGCGGCTTCAGCAGGTAGTCATGGATGCCGCTGGCCAGCAGGTCGCGGTAAAGCCGGACGTCGTTGACCTGGCCGATGGCGATGACCACGGTGCCCGGCTCGCAGACTTCGGCCAGCGCATTGATGTCGTTCAGCGGATCGCCGCTTTCCGACAGGTCGACCATCAGGATGTTGGGCGACGAGGTGATCGACAGCGACTGCACGGCGTTGCGCAGGCCGCCCTTCGCGCACTTTTCGGGCTGCCAGCCCATCTCGACGGCGACCGGACGCAGCACGTCGAGCGAAGCCTCGTCGCAGATGTAGGCGGCAAAGGCGTCGCGGCCATTGGCTTTCCAGGGCGCGTTCATCGATCAATTTCCCTTGCTGCTGGTCGTCTTCAGACCCTGGGCCCCGGTCGGTGCTTGCGACTGGAACACGCCGACGGCCTTGTCGCCGGTCGGTGCGGTGGTCTGGTTGCCGCCGTGGGCGCCGCGCAGCAGGTCCTCGGGATTGGCGACCATCGCCGCCAGGTTGCCGTTGACGGCGCAGCCGTAATTGCTGTGCGTCGCGTTCAACAGGTTGGTCTCGCTGTTCGAGGACCAGTCCGGGCAGTGCGGCACGCTGGCGCTGGTGCGCGAGACGATGACGCGGGCGGTGCCGGCATTGACGTAGCCCTGCGTCACCGGGACGTCGTTGCCGACGAGCAGGCCGTAGCGCGACGCCGCCTGCTCCACCGCGGTGCGCGTGGCCGGGCTGGCGAGCGGATCGTCGACGGCGATGCGATCGCCATAGCGCAGGTTCAGCGCGCTGAACCAGCCGGCGAGGCGCTCTGACTCGCCCCGCGCCAGGCCGGCGTTGCCGGTGGCGAGATCGAGCGTGAACTGGTTGCGTTCGACCACCGGCTGGTGGACGCTCTCGTAGCCGCGGTAGGTGCTCATGCCGCCACAGCCGGACACGGCCGTGGCAAGTCCGAGGGCGATGGCGATGCGGGCGACCGGCTTGAGGCCGGTGCGGGCGCCGCGGCGCGCGGGATGGGCGACAGGCGTCATCGTTTCCTCGCTCACTTGAGGTTGAACCCGGGTGCCGAAACGTCGGCGGCGGCGGACCGGCGCGCACCCGCTCCCGGCAGGTTGGCGGCGCCGACCTTCGGTGCCTCGCCCATGCTGGGCGCAGCGGTCGGCTCGGGTCGCTTGAGCTTGCCGTTGCCGTCGGTCATCATGTTGCCGAACACGCGCTGCACGTCGTCCGGGGCCTGCAGGCCGTCGGTCGGCAGCTTGATGTCGCGCTCGTTGACCGGCTGCACCAGGTACGGCGTGATCACGATCACCAGCTCGCTCTCGCCGCGCTGGAACGTCGTCGACTTGAACAGCGCGCCGATGATCGGCATGTCGCCGGCCCCGGGCAGCTTCTGCACCGCGTTCTGCGAGTGGTTGGACAGCAGGCCGCCGATCATGAAGCTCTGGCCCGAGCCGAGCTCGACGGTGGTCTCCGCCCGCCGCGTCGTCAGCGCCGGGATGGTGAAGCCGTTCATCGTGATCGAGCCCTGGCTCGACAGTTCGGAGACTTCCGGCCGCACGCGCAGCGAGATGCGGCCATTGGCCAGCACGTAAGGCGTGTACGACAGGCTGACGCCGTATTTCTTGTACTCGACGCTGACCGAGCCGAGCCCGGTGGACATCGGGATCGGGAACTCGCCGCCCGCCAGGAATTCGGCGGTCTCGCCCGAAAGTGCGGTCAGGTTGGGCTGCGCCAGCGTGGTGACGAGGCCCAGCGTCTCGCCGGCATCGAGCGTGCCGAGGATGTTCAGGCCGCCGATCTTGGTCAGCCCGCTCAGCGTCGAAAGCCCGCCGCCTGCCGAGTCGACGGTGGTGCCAGGCATGAAAGCGACCTTCCCGGTCAGCGGGTCGATCGTGTAGCCGGAAACCTTGGCGCCCACCGAAAGCGGCAGGTTAGGATCGGTGGTGATGAAGCTGCCGGCCTGCCGGCCCTGCTGCAGACCGAACTTGAAGCCGCCGGTGTTGTCGATCGTGGTCAGGTTCGAATTGAGCGTCTTGACCAGCGAACGGCTGACTTCGGCGATCTTCACCTGCAGGTTGACCTGGAGCGGCGTCGCCGTGCGCAGGCGGTTGATCACGCCGATCTTCAGTCCGGAATCGTCGCTCGTCTTGACGCCGGGGTTCAGCGCCATCTTGACCAGCTGCGACGCCTGCGCGCTGTCTTCCGGCGAGGCGACGGTGCCGGTGAGCAGTGCATACTGGCCGACCATCGTCAGCTTGATGTCGGCGTCAGGCAGCGCTGCGCGCAGCACCCGGTCGACGGTACTGATGTTCTGGCTGACGCGGATCGTCGCGGCGAAGATCACCTGCCCGCCGTTCCGGGTGGCGAACACGGTCGATTCACCATCGGCCTTGCCATAGAGGTGAAGCTGTCGCGCACTGCTGATGTAGACGTCGGCCACCGACGGGTTCGAGACCCAGACGCTGTCCGCGCTTTCGGGCAGGGTGACCAGCTCGCCTTCGCCGAGCGAGAGCAGAACCTCGCGGGTCGGGCGCTGCAGGCCCACCGGCGGGGTGGCCACCCGGGCCGGCGTACCGAACACCGCGGCCGGGCGCACCGGATGCGCCGACCGCACCGGACGGGCATCGGCCGAGGCCGCCGCCAACGTGCTGGCGCCGAGCGCGGCCGTGGCGAGCAGCAGCGCGGTCGGGCGTGCGCGGAAGGTATCGAGGCGCATCTCAGTTACTCCCCCCGTAGATGGCGCCCATGGCGTTGCCGGCCTGGCCGACCGCGCCCGCCATGCGGGACATGCCACCATTCACGGGAACGGCGGTGACATCGCTGCCGCGCACGACCCTGATGGTCGGCCCGGCATAGAACGCGGGCGCGCCGGCGCCCGAAGGCGGGCGGACGCCGCTCGGCGCGGGGCTGATCCCCCGCCGCGCAAAGCGAGAAACGTCGCCGCCGGTGGCAAAGGTGGTGTTGCCCTCGATCGGCTTGTTCAGCGCCTGTGCGAGCAGCTTGTCCTCGGTCTGCTTGCTGGCGCCCTCGGGCACCTTGACCGAGCCGCTGGCGATCGCCTTCTCGAGCTCTGACTGGTTGTCCGCGATCGAGCGCAGCGCCAGGCTGAGCGTGCCCAGCGTCTGCGCCACCTGGATCTTCTCGGCGATGCGCGGCGTCACCTCGAGCGTGACGTTATTGTTCTTCTTGACCACGGTCTTGCCGTTGACCGTCTCGCTTTCGGTCGACTGGTCGGTGGCGAGAATGCGCACGTTGCGCAGGATCGTCTCGGTGGCCTTCAGCGGATCACCGCTGGTGGCGGCGTTGTTGACGGTCTGGGTCAGCATCAGGTCGACGTGGTCGCCCGGAAAGATGAAGCCGGAAACGCCGGTCATGTCCGAGACCGGGATCGAGATCGCGCGCATGCCCGGGCCCAGCGCCGCGGCGAGGAAGCCGCGATCGCCGGGCGCGACCAGCGCCCCCTGCGTCAACGGCTGACCGGCGGTGATCTGGAAACGGACGACGGTGCCGATGAGCTTGTTCTTGTCGACTTCGCCGTCGAGGAAATAGGCGTCCTGAACCATGTCCTTCGGCCAGGGCTGGAACGTCACCGCATCGGGCGTGATGATCGTCCCCACGGGCAGGGCACGCTGCGCCACCAGCACCTTCGGGCCCTGGGGCTGCGGCGCAACCATCGCGGCGTTGACCACCGGCGCGGTGCTGCCGCCCAGCATGCTGCGCGCGGCGAGCGCGGTGCCGACCGCGACCACCATCGCCCCCATCAGCAGCATCAGCTTCTTCTTGTCCATGGCTTGCCCAGCCCCTTATGAAAATCGCTGCGAGCTCTTTGTGAAATCCCGCAGGTCAAACCTTAAAATCGCTGCCAATGGTTAAAATCCGGTCACCCGGACGCTCCGAGCTGCAGCAGCGGAAGATATTCCTGTCCGAGCACCCACAGGCCCGCGCCGGAGATCGCGACGCCATAGGGAACGCTGAGCCGGTCCTTGCGCCGGCGCACCAGATGCCAGGCGCCAAGCAGCAGGCTGAGCGCCCCGCCGATCAGCGCCATCAGCACGATCAGCTTGAGGAACCAGGCCGGCTTGATCCACAGCGCCAGCGCCGCCAGCAGCTTGACGTCGCCGCCGCCCATCAACCGCAGCACGAACATCGTCCAGAGCACGATCAGGGTGACCGACGCCGACAGGACCTGCATCGCGATGGCGGCCCCGTCGAGACCGCTGTCCCACCAGAACAGCGGCGCGGACAGCGCAATCGCGGCATTCAGCCAGTTGTCGATCTGGCGGCGGTGAATGTCGGTCGCGGCAGCCACCAGCAGTGCAATTGCCAACAGGCCGAGGAGGCCGTACGAAATCCACTCGCTGAAGATCGGATGGCCGCTCATGCCCGCCGGTCTAGCCCGAACTGCTTACCAAATAGTAACCACGCCGGCTCCCCTCGCGGCGCCGGGCCGGGAATTCGATGAACGCGCCCAGACCCGAGAAACCGAGGGTTTCAGACACCCCAGCCGCCGCCGGATTCGCTCGCCGGAGCATTGCCGCGAGCCTACGCGAAAGCACGTGGACGGCCGCTGACGGACAGGTGCTGCGGCGCATCGACGGCGCCGGCAAGGCACCATCGCGGGGGGCGCTGCTGTTCCTCCCGGGCCGTGGCGACTGCTACGAGAAATACCTCGAGACGCTGGGCCAATGGCAGGCTGCCGGATGGGACGTGACCGCGCTGGACTGGCGCGGCCAGGCCGGTTCCGGGCGCGCCGGGCTGGACGCATTGACCGGCCACGTCGACGATTTCGCCGTCTGGGTGGCCGATCTCGCCGCCTTCTGGCGAGAATGGCGGGCGGGCAGCCCCGGCCCGCATGTGCTCGTCGCCCATTCGATGGGCGGCCACCTGGCGTTGCGCGCGGTTGCCGAAGGCGCGGTCGATCCCCGCGCGCTGGTCCTGTCGGCGCCGATGCTGGGGCTGCACGGGCTGGGCTTGCCGACCCGCGTACTGGGCCGGTTTGCCCGCATCATGGCCGCGCTTGGCGATCCGCGCCGACCGGCCTGGCGCGACAGCGAGAAGCCCGGCGCCCACTTCGCCACGCGGATGCGCCTGCTGACGCACGATGCCGCCCGCTATGCCGACGAGGACTTCTGGCGCGCCGCCCGGCCCGAGCTGGCGATGGGGCCGGCGAGCTGGGGCTGGGTGCGCGCGGCGCTGGACAGCATCGCCCGGCTCGATGCGCCCGGGGTGCTCGAAGCCGTCACCATCCCGGTGCTGCTGCTCGGCACGCGCTGCGACCGGCTGGTACGCTACCGCGCGATCGCGCGGGCCGCCGCCCGCCTGCCGCATGGCGAACTGCTCACGTTCGGCCGCGAATGCCGGCACGAAGTCCTGCGCGAGGTCGATCCGGTGCGCGCGCGCGCGCTGCAGGCGATCGACGAATTTCTTGACCGCACCGCGCCGCGTCGCCAACCGGCCGCATGACCTTCGCATACGACGTTGCCGTCATCGGGGCGGGTATGGCCGGCGCGTCGCTCGCTGCCGCGCTGGGTTCGCGCGGCCGGCGCGTCGCGCTGGTCGAGGCGGAGGGCCGGCCGGGTTATCACGCCACCGGCCGCTCGGCCGCGTTCTGGACGGAGAGTTATGGCGGGCCCGGCGTGCAGCCGCTGACCAGCGCCTCGGGTCCCTGGCTGCGCCAGCACGGCTTCCTGACCCCGCGCGGCGCCCTGACCCTCGCCCGGCGCGGCGACGAAGCCGAACTGGCGGCGTTCGCCGCGCGCTTCTCCGCGCTCGGCGTGCGGGTCGAACTTCTGGCGCGGGGCGCACTCGAAGCCTGCGTCCCCGGCTTGCGCCAGGACTGGGCGGCCGGCGCGCTGGAGCCCGATTGCTGCGACATCGACGTCGCCGGGGTGCATCAGCACTACCTCGCCGCGGCGGCGAAGGCGGGAGCCCAGCTCCTGTGTGGTGCGCGTCTCGCCGCGGCCTCCCGGCAGGGATCGGGCTGGCGCCTGAGGCTCGCCGACGGGCGCGGGCTGGACGCCGCGATCCTGGTCAACGCCGCGGGCGCCTGGGCCGACGAGGTCGCGGCGCTGGCCGGGGCACGGCCGCTGGGCATCCGGCCCTTTCGCCGGACCGTCGCCCAGTTGCGCACGCTCCCGGCGGCGACAGCGTCGCTGCCCCTGGTGCTCGACCTGCACGAGCAGTTCTATTTCAAGCCCGAGAACGGCCGCCTGTGGCTGTCCCCGCACGACGAGACCCCCTCGCCGCCGTGCGATGCGGCACCCGAGGAGATCGACGTCGCCACCGCGATCGCGCGCCTCGAGGCCGTGGTCGACTGGCGGGTGGAGCGGGTCGAGCACAAATGGGCGGGCCTGCGTTCGTTCGCCCCGGATCGCCTGCCCGTCTACGGCTTCGATCCGCGCGTGGGGGGATTGTTCTGGTTCGCCGGGCAAGGCGGGTTCGGCATCCAGACCGCCCCGGCCGCCGCCGATCTCGCCGCGCGGTTGCTGTGCGGCGAGGCGACGGGCGCGATCGACCCGGGGCCTTACCTGCCGACGCGCTTCGGCTGAGTCCGGCTTCGCAACGCCGGCCGGAGGTTCACAGCCAGCCTTGGGCGCGATACCAGTCGGCGGTGGCCTTCAGCCCTGCCCTGGTCGATATCCGCGGCTCCCAGACTTCGGGCGGAACGCGTCCCTCGCGGCTCACCGACCAGTCGGGATGGAGCATGTAGCCGACCCGGTCGAGCGTGAGCCTGGCCTTGCCCTTGCGCGCCCACATATCGGCCTTGGCGGCGAGTTGCATCCAGCGCGCCGCCAGCCGCACGATCCGCACCCGCCGCCCGACGGCGGCCCCGATCGCGCGCGCCATGTCGACGTGCGACCAGGCATAGGGCTTGCCGTCGTCGGGCTCGAACGTGCGGAACGACACGGCTTCCGAAGCGGGCAGCAGCGCCAGCAGCAGCCGCGCGAGATCCTCGGCATGGATCATCGACGTCCGCCCCTGCGCAGGCACTGGCACCACCCCCCAGCGCGCGGCCGATCGGAACAGGTCGAGCATGTCGGCATCGCGCGGGCCATAGACCGCGGGCGGGCGAACGATCGTCCAGTCGAGTCCGGAGGCCAGCACCAGCCGTTCGCCCCGCGCCTTGGAGGCGCCGTACTGCGACAGCTCCGGCTCGCGCGCGGAAAGCGAGGAAACGTGGACCAAACGCGCCACCCCCGCCGCCCGCACGGCCTCGATCACCGCCAGCGTGCCGGCGACATTTCCGGCCTCGAACACCGCCGGATCGGGGGTATTCACCACCCCCGCGACGTGGACCACGGCCTCGGCCCCGTCCATCAGCCGGGCCAGCGCCGCGCCGTCGGCAAGATCGCCGGGCACCCACTCCACCCCGCGCCGCGCCGGTTGCGGCCGCCGCGTCAGCGCCCGAACCGAAATGCCTTCGCGCGCGGCGACGTCGAGCACCGCCTGCCCAACGAATCCGGTCGCGCCGGTCAGCGCGATCTGGCGCACGGGCAAGGTCACAGCAGGACGAGCTGGTCGCGATGGACGATGGCCGAGCGCGGCGCATAGCCGAGGATGTCGGCGTGCTCGCTCGAATGGCGGCCCAGCAGGCGCGTACATTCGCCGGCGTCGTATTCGATCAGCCCGTGCGCCAGCGTTTGCCCGGCCCCGTCGCGGATCGCCACCGCATCGCCGCGCTGGAAGTCGCCGGAGACGCGGACGATGCCGCGCGCCAGCAGGCTGCTGCCCTTGCCCAGGGCCGCCGCCGCGCCGGCATCGACGACGATTTCGCCTTTCAGCCGCAGCCGCCCGCCCAGCCAGGCCTTGCGCGCCGCCGCCCGGCGACGCGCCAGGAACAGCGTCCCTTCACCGGCGGCGATCCGCGCCAGCGGCGCCTCGACGTGGCCATTGCCGATCGCCAGCGCGATCCCCGCCAGTTGCGCGATTTCCGCCGCCTGCAATTTCGAGATCATGCCGCCCGAACCCATGCCGGACCCCGAAACCGGGCTTGCCATGGCCCGCACCTCCGGGGTGATCGTCCGGACCAGCGGCAGGCGCTTCGCCCCCGGTTCGGCCGGGTGGCGATCGTAGAGGCCATCGACGTCGGACAGCAGCACCACCGCGCCGGCGCGCGCCGCCTGCGCCACGCGGGCGGCCAGGCGGTCGTTGTCGCCGAAGCGGATCTCCTGCGTCGCCACCGAATCGTTCTCGTTGATCACCGGCACCGCGCCGGCATCGAGCAGCCGCCCCAGCGTCGCCGTCGCGTTCAGGTAGCGGCGGCGATCCTCGAGATCCTCGAGCGTCAGCAGCAGTTGCGCCGCGGTCAGGCCGTGCGCCTCGAGCAGTTCGGCCCAAAGCCCGGACAGCGCGATCTGGCCCACCGCCGCGGCCGCCTGCGCATCGGCCAGGCTGCCGCGCCCGCCCTTCTCCAGCCCCAGCTTGCGCGCGCCCAGCGCGATCGCGCCGGATGACACGACGATGACCTGCTGGCCGCGCGCCCGGGCCGCGGCGATCTCCGCCACCAGCGCCGCCAGCCAGGCGCGCCGGGCGCCGCGATCATCGACCAGCAGCGCCGAGCCGACCTTCAGCACCAGCCGCTCGCAGCGGCGGGCATCGCCGAGATCGGCCAGGGTCATGATCGCGGTTCCGGGCATGGCCGGGCGGATAGGCGAAAGTTGGCGGCAGGGGAAGACGGGACGCGCCCGCTTCCCCCTGCCTTCGGCTCCCTTCGGCGATCAGCAGCCGCCGCCGCCGCCGATCATCCCGCCCATGATCCCGCCGAGACCGCGCCGCGGACGGCAATCCTGCTGGCGACGCGGATCGTCGCCACCCTGGCCATAGCGCCCCATGCCTTCCATCCCGGGCATGTCCATCCACGTCGTCATCGAGCGATGGCGGATGCGCGCCGTCCACTGGATGTTCCAGGTCGCGCGCGGATCGGCGGGCCGGGGCGGATAGGCAAAGTCCTCCTGCGGGCCGAATGCGGCTAGGCTGCCGGTGCGGAACTGGCCGGCGGCCTTGATCGCCTCGGCCGGGATCGCGCAACTGTGCGAGGCCGGCGCGATCACCGTGCGATTGGCCACGAGGCCCGCCACCTGCGCCGGCGACAGCCAGTCACCCAGTCCGCCGCCGAACTGGCGCGAGGCGCTGGACGACCACATCACCATGTCGCCCATCTGTCCGTTCGGTCCCATCTGCCCGCCGAACATCGTCGCGAAATAGCCGGTGGCATCGGGAATGGCGTTCCAGGCCAGGATCTTCGCCCCGCTCGGCAAGCCGGTCAGCCGGGTCGAAAGCGGCGCCATGAAATCCTTGGCCAGCGTGAACGCGATGGGCGGGGCATAGTTGGCAACGACCCGGTGCGGCCCCGGCAGGGCGCTGTCGGGCTTCACGTACTTGCCGTCCTCCGACGGCCACCGGCCGAAGGTCTTGCTGTTCTCCAGGGTCGGCCCCCAGTCGCGCAGGATCGTCGAGGTCCACAGCCCCGGCGGCACCTGGCCCTGCGCCAGCCGGGAGAAGTCGATCACCACCGGTTGCCCCGGCCCGGCATGTTCGCCGCAGCCCCAGAAGATCAGCATGCGGCCCTGCGGGCGGCGACCTTCGGGGAAGCCTTCCTCGACGTGGCGCTCCTCGCGCGGGGTGACCAGCGCCAGGCTGCGCCCCATCGCCATGCCCTCGGGGATGAAGTGGTCCGCCTTGGGCGAGCCCTGCGCCGGCTGCGACGAACCCAGCCGCAGGTACAGTTCGTGCTGGACCTGCGCGCCGCCGCCGCCGCCGCCGAGCATGCTCGCCATCGACGGCCGCTGGCCCATCGGCGTGCCGGCCACGGTGCCGGCGCGCATGTCGTAACGCGCGATCGGCCCGGTGGTCGGCTGCCGCGCCGCCGACTGCGCGGCCAGCGGCGGCGCCGCCACCGGTGCGGCTAGCAGGATGCCACAGCCCAGCAGCACGCCGGGCAACATCGGGACGAACGGAGTCTTGCGCTTCATGGTCACGGCCTTCCCCTGCTTATGTGCCGACAGGAAACGCCCGTTCGTCCGCCTCGTCAATGCGTCCGATCAACTGTGGCCGGCGAAGTATCGGCGGATTTCCCTGTTTACCGTGATTTGCGATTGACGATCCCCGCCCGTCGATCACTATAGCGCCCCTTGCCGGCACATCGCCCGGATCGGAGAGCACCATCATGAAATCCGGACGTTACGCCCGCCACAGCTGGATCGCGGCCGCCATCCTCGCCGCGACCTCGCCGGCCGCGCTGGCCCAGCCGGTCCCGGCTCCTGCCCCTGCCCCTGCCCCTGCCCCGGCGGGAGTCGATCCCGCGCGCCTCGCCGCCGCGCGCACCGCCGTGGCGGCGCTCTATTCGACCGAAACCCATGCCAAGCTGATGGACCGCAGCGTCGCCCTCGTCCTCGACCGCATGAGCAACGCGCTGAACCAGCTCCCCCTGCTCGAGTTGCTGTCGCTCGGCGTGGCGCAGCCCAAGCTGCTGGCGCTCATCGATGCCAGCGGCAAGGACGACATCCGCGCGATCATGGACCCTGCCTATCGTGAGCGGATCGCCATCTTCCGCCGCATCTACGCCGCCGAGGTGACCCGCATCGTCGGCCAGGCCGCGCCCGAGGTCCGCGAGGGCATGGCGATCGCCTACGCCCGCCGCTTCAGCGCGACCGAACTGGCCGATATCAACCGGTTCTTCGCGACCCCCAGCGGCCGGGCCTATGCCGGCCAGGCGATGCTGCTGCAGTCGGACCCGGAGGTAACCGGCCGCATGCAGAAGTCGCTGGCCGCGTTGCAGACCGAGATGCCGGCGATCATGCAGAAGGCCAACCAGGCGACGGCAGGCCTGCCGCGGCCGCGCCGCTTCAGCGACCTGACCCCCGCGGACAAGGCCCATCTGGCGAGCGTCCTCGGCACGACCCCCGAAGCGCTCGAGGCAAAGGCCGCGGCCCGGGCCGCAGCCGCCGCGCAGCGCCCGGGGAACTGACGCCGTTCGCTCACGCCTCGGCGTCGAGCACCTCTTCCAGTATTTCCAGTGCCCCGCGCGCCGCCAGTTGGCGGACGCGGTCGCGCCCCAGCGGCCCGAAGTGGCATTCGCGCAGGATCGCCGGGCCTTCGCGCCGCGCGCAGGCGAGGTGGACCAGGCCTTCCTCGTCCTTCGGCCCCGCCGGCCCGGCGAAGCCGGTGACGGCGATGGCGATGTCGGCATGGCTGCGGTCCAGCGCGCCCGCCGCCATGGCGCGCGCGGTTTCCGCGCTGACGGCGCCATGGCGGCGCAGTTCGATCGGTTCGATGCCGAGCAGGTCGCTCTTGGCCCGCTCGGTATACGTAACGAAGCCGCGATCGAAACAGGCGCCCAGCCCGTCGATGTCGGTCAGCAAGGAGGCGATCAGGCCCCCGGTGCAGCTTTCCGCGGTGGTCACCGACATGTGCTGCGACGCCAGTCGCCGCAGCACGCGGGCGGCCTGCTCGACAAGCCGGCCCGCGCCATCGGCGAGCGTCTGTTCGCTGTCGCTCACGCGCCGATCAGGCCGCCTGCTGCAGCACGCTCAGTTGCGCCGCCGGAAGGCCGCCGGACTTCGCCTGCAGCATCAGCGCCTGCTTGCGTTCGCCCATGCTGTCACGCAGCGCGACGAGGTCCACGTCGGTCTTGCGGCACTGCGCGAACATGCCGTCCCCGCGCAACTCTTCCTCGTGGACGTGGTGGCGGATCTCTTCGGACAGGACCTTGACCTTGGCGGCCAGCATCTCGTCGTCGTCAAGCGTCGCCATGATGTCGTTGATCAGCACCTTGGCGCCGTCATGCTCGACATAGGCCTCGTTCAGCGTGTCTTCCTCGATCCTGTCCCGGAACGCCGGGTAGAAGATCTCTTCCTCGATCATCGTGTGGATCTTCAGCTCGTTGCAGATCTGCTCGGCCAGCGTGCGGCGGCGGGTGCCCGCGCGGGCGCCCTCGAACTGGTCGAACAGCGCCTCGACCTTGCGGTGATCGGCTTTGAGCAGGGCAATGGCGTCGGTGGGGGTATCGGGCATGGCGTCCTCCGGAATGGGCGGGATGCCCGAAAAACCGGAAGAATGACGTGTTTGTTCCCGATCGGTCCGCCGATCAGCCGCCCAGGGCTTCTGCAATCAGTTTCCGCGTATTGCCGACGCCGTAGAGCGCGATGAAGCTGCCCATGCGCGGCCCCTGGCTGGAGCCGAGCAGCGTCTCGTAAAGCGCCTTGAACCAGTCGCGCAGGTTCTCGAAGCCGAAGTGCGGGTCCTTGCCGATCTCGTAGACGATGTTCTGCAGTTCCTCGGCCGTCGCGCCCTCGTCCGTGGCGGCCAGTTCCTCGTCGAGCGCGGCCAGCGCCGCCGCCTCGTTCTCCTCGGGGGCGCGGCGGTGCAGGCCGGGGGCGATCAGGTCGCGGTTGTAGGCCAGCGCGCAGGTCACCAGCGCGTCGAGCGCCGGGTGCATCGACGGCGCCGGATTGACGATATAGTTCGCCAGGTAGGACCACACCTGCTCGCGCGTGGCATTGGGGCCGAGCACGCCGACGAGGTTCAGCAGCAACCCGTAGGTGACCGGCAGCGACTCCCCTTCGCCTTGCGCCGGCCCGTTGGTGCGCAGCAGGTGCCAGACCGGGTTGCCCAGCTGCTGCTCGACCGGCTGCGCGGGCAGCTTCTCGCGGAACTGCCAGTATTCATCGACCGCGCGCGGGACGACGCCGACGTGCAGTTGCTTCGCCGACTTCGGCTCGCGGAACAGGTAGAAGCCGAGGCTTTCCTCGCTGCCGTAAGTCAGCCACTGCTCGATCGTCAGGCCGTTGCCCTTCGACTTGGAGATCTTCTCGCCCTTCTCGTCGAGGAAAAGCTCGTAGATCAGCCCTTCCGGCCGCCGCCCGCCGAGAACCTGCGCGATCTTGCCCGATTGCGTGACCGAATCGGTCAGGTCCTTGCCGCACATCTCGTAGTCGACGCCGAGCGCGACCCAGCGCATCGCCCAGTCGACCTTCCATTGCAGCTTGGCATGACCGCCGAGGATGCACTGCTCGACGTCCTCGCCCATGTCGTGGAAGCGCACGATGCCGGCCTCGGCATCGACGACCTCGATCGGCACCTGCAGCACCAGCCCGCTCTTCGCGGAGATCGGCAGCACCGGGGAGTAGGTCTGGCGCCGCTCCTCGCGCAGGGTCGGCAGCATGATGGCCATGATCGCGTCGTAATGGCGCAGGACGTTGCGGAGCGCGTCGTCGAACGCCCCCGAATTGTAACGATCCGAAGCCGATACGAACTCGTAGTCGAAGCCGAAGCGATCGAGGAATTCGCGGAGCATCGCGTTGTTATGGTGGGCGAAGCTCTCGTACTTGCCGAACGGATCGGGGATGCGACTCAACGGATGGTTGAGGTGCGCGGTGAGCAATCCCGGGTTGGGGACGTTGTCGGGCACCTTGCGCAGCCCGTCCATGTCGTCGGAAAACGCGACGAGGCGAGTCGGTGCCCCGGTCAGCACCTCGTAGGCGCGGCGGACCAGCGTCGTGCGCAGCACTTCCTGGAAGGTGCCGATGTGCGGCAGGCCGGATGGGCCATAGCCGGTCTCGAACAGCACCGGCGCGCGTTGTCCGTTTTCGGCGAGCTTCCCCTGCGGGAAACGCTTCACCAGCTTGCGCGCCTCCTCGAAGGGCCAGGCCCTGGAAACCTGGGCGGCGGCGAGCAGGGCGGGATCGGTGGCGGGATCGGTCATGCTGCGGCCTTTCGCCAAGATGGCGCGCGGTTGCAAGGGGGCGGGCGCGAATTCGGTCCGTCGCGCGGGAACGGCGGCCTGCCTGCGTCGTTTCAGGATCATCCCGGGGACGCCCGGGACAGCAAGGAGCAAGGGGCATGCGCAGCACAGGCGATCACGACCGGAGTTCCGCATTTGGCTGGCAACCGCGCCCGCCGCTCGACCCGTGCAGCCGGATGAACCGGTTCGGACCGGTTCGGCCGATGGAGCAGCCGAAGTCGCTGTGGCAGCGCCTGCTGTTCGGGTGATCCGGGCGCCGGTTCCGTTCCACTAGGTAGCTTTACGGAAATTTCGCACTTCCCGCGGTAACCATGCCTCGGACAGGCGAGGTACCCGGTGCAGCGATTCACGTCCTTCGGCCACAAGAGCAGTCCGTGCCCGGCCATGGCCGACCCGCCGGCAACGCAGCCGCCGACCCGGCGCGCGATGGTCAGGGCCTACCTGCTGTGGGCGTTCCTTGGCTTCGTTTCGGCCCACCGCATCTTCCTGAAGACACCGCTGTCGGCGACGATCCAGGCGGTGATGCTGTGGATCGGCATTGCCCTGCTCTACCAGAACCCGGCCAATCGTGACGGCGCCATGTTCCTGATCGCGCTCTATGCCGTCTATTGGCTGGCCGATGTGCTGATGATTCCCGACCTGCTGCGCGCCTGCGCCGCGGACCGGCCGGAAGCGGCCGGGCCCGCACCGTCGACCTGACGGCTTCGGCCGGTCGCTCCGGCCTTGCCCTTCGTTCCACCTTCGTTCTATGCGGGATGCATGGCTCCCGCCCCGCTTTCCCTGCCGGCGATTCATGCCAGCCACTCCGGCTGCTGGCTGGCCGCCGGCGATGGCAGCGTGCGCGCCGCGGGCAAGGGCGAGGCGATCATGGCGGCGTCGGACACGCCGCTGCTCATGCTCAACGCGCCGCTGGTGGCGGCGCGGCTGGGTTATCCCGACCTGTCCGGCCTGGACCTGCTCGAACTTTATGCCTTCGTGCACCCGGCGCGCTTCATGGTGCCTACGCCGAAGGGCCTGGCCCATGCCCTGTCCCTGCCCGAGCCGGCCGATGATGCCGAGGTGCCGGCGTTGTTGCAGGCAGCGGCGGCATCGCTGCTGGCGCGGTGCGAGGCGGAAGACTGGGCGGAGCGCGAGGGCGCCTGGACGGCGTTGCAGGCGTTGACCCGCCAGCGCTGGCCCTGGGCCGCGCTGCTGGGCCAGCGGATCGCTCGCCCGCAGCGCGCCGAGCGCTGGCTGTTCGCGCGCCTGCCCGAATGGGACGAGGCACCCGAGCGTCCGCAGCCGGCACAGGTCACGCTCGACCCGGCCGATGTCGCGATGCGCCTGTCCTCGCTGACCGGCGCCGGTGCCGAGGCGCGGCCCGGGCAGGAAGGCTATGCCGCGGCGGCGGCGCGCGTGTTCTCGCCGCGGGGCCGTGACAAGCGTGCGCACCTGCTGCTGGCCGAGGCCGGGACCGGGACCGGGAAGACGCTGGGCTACCTCGCTCCGGCCTCGCTGTGGGCGCAGCGGGCCGGTGGCACAGTCTGGGTCTCGACCTTCACCAAGGCGTTGCAGCGCCAGTTGCGCCGCGAGAGCGGTCGCGCCTGGCCGGAACGTCGCCCCGACGGCAGCGCCCCGGTGGTGGTGCGCAAGGGGCGCGAAAACTACCTGTGCCTGCTCAACCTCGAGGATGCGCTGCAGGGGGGCTTCACCGGCCGGCCGGCGATCCTCGCGCAACTGGTGGCGCGGTGGGCGGCGTTCAGCCAGGACGGCGACATGATCGGCGGCGACCTGCCGGGCTGGCTGGGGACGCTGTTCCGGCAAAGGGGGATCGCCGCGCTGACCGACCGGCGCGGCGAATGCATCTACGCCGGCTGCCCGCATTACCGAAAGTGCTTCATCGAGCGGGCGACCCGTGCCAGCGCGCAGGCCGATCTCGTCATCGCCAACCACGCGCTGGTCATGGTCAACGCCGCGCGCGGGCGCGACACCGGCGGGCAACCGTCGCGGATCGTGTTCGACGAGGGGCACCACCTGTTCGAGGCCGCCGATTCGACCTTTGCCGCCGAACTGACCGGCGCCGAGACGATCGAGCTGCGTCGCTGGGTGATCGGCCCGGAAAAGGGATCGCGCGGGCGCCGGCGCGGGCTGGCCGCGCGCCTGGCCGAGCTTGCCTCGTACGACGAGGCCGGGGCCAAGGCGATCGCGGCCGCGCGCGAGGCGGCCGAGGCGCTGCCCGGCGACGGCTGGCTGCAGCGCGTCAACGAAGGCGCGCCGTCGGGGCCGTTCGAGGCGTTGTTCGCGGCGGTGCGGGCGGTGGTCTATGCCCGCGACGAGAGCGGCGGCGCCGACGCCGGCTACGGCCTGGAAACCGAGGCGGCGGGACTGGACGGCGCCTTCGTCGAGCAGGCCCAGGCGGCGCTGGCCGCGCTGGGGGCGCTGCGGCTGCCGCTGATCCGCCTGGGCACCCGGCTCGAGGCGCTGCTGGCCGATCCGCCGGACTGGCTGGACGGCCAGGGCCGCGCGCGGATCGAGGGGGCGCGCATGGCGCTGGGCTGGCGGGTCGACATGCTGTCCGCCTGGGAGGCCTTGCTGGCGCGGCTGGGTGGGGCGCCCGATCCGCAGTTCGTCGACTGGCTGGCGGTGGCGCGCGCGGACGGGCGCGAGTACGACATCGGCATCCACCGCCACTGGCTGGACCCGATGCAGCCGTTCGCGGCAACGGTGCTGGAACCGGCGCACGGGGTGATGCTGACCAGCGCGACCTTGCGCGATCGCGGCCGCAGCGACGAGGAATGGGAGCAGGCGGTGGCGCGCAGCGGCGCCGGCCATGCCGGGATCGTGCCGCTGACGGCGGCGTTCGACAGCCCGTTCGACTATGCCGCGCAGGCCGAGGTGCTGATCGTCACCGATGTGCCAAAAGGCGATATCGCCGCCTTGGCAGGGGTTTATGGGCGACTTATCGAGGCATCGGGCGGTGGCGCGCTGGGATTGTTCACCGCGATCCGCCGGTTGCGCGCCGTGCATGGCCGCATCGCGGACCGGCTGGCGCGCGGCGGGCTGCCGCTTTACGCGCAGCACGTCGATCCGATCGACACCGGCACGCTGGTCGACATCTTCCGCGACGACCCGCGCGCCTCGCTGCTGGGAACCGACGCCTTGCGCGACGGCGTCGACGTGCCCGGCCATTCGTTGCGGCTGGTGGTGATGGAACAGGTGCCGTGGCCCAAGCCGTCGATCCTGCATCGCGCCCGCCGTCTCGCGCATCCGGGCGGGGGCCAGGCGCACGACGATCGCGTGATCCGCGCGCGGCTGGCGCAGGCGTTCGGCCGGCTGATCCGCACGCGCGAGGACCACGGCCATTTCGTGGTGCTGTCACCGGCGTTCCCGTCGCGGCTGCTGGGCGCGTTTCCAGCGGGAACGCCGATCCTGCGGGTAACGCTCGACGAGGCTTTACAAAGGGTCGGCGCCGGTGTCAGTGGCGGCGGGGCGTCGCTGGGAACGGCCCCGCAACTGGATGCCGGCACGCGCGCTTCATGAAGATCCTGGGCCTTTTCCGCCATGCCAAGTCCGATTGGGGCGATCCCCGCGCGCGCGACTTCGATCGGCCGCTGAACGCCCGCGGGCGGAAGGGCGCGGCGCTGATGGGGCAGCACATTTCCGCTTATTGCCGCGACCGCAAGCTGCGCTGGGACCGCATCATCGCCTCCCCCGCGGCGCGATCGGCGGAGACCATCGAGATCGGCGCCGGCGCCTCGCCCGAGGGCAATCGGGTGTCTTACGCGGTCAACTGGGACCGGCGCATCTACCTGGCCAGTTCGGCCACGCTGATCGACGTGCTGCGCGAGCAGGACGATGCGGTCGATGCGGTGCTGATGGTCGGGCACAACCCGGGGCTGGAGGACGTGATCTTCGACCTTGTTCCCGATGACGGCAGCAGCCCGCTGCGCGACGAGGTCGAGGTCAAGTTTCCCACCGCCGCGTTCGCGCTGCTGGAGCTGGACATCGACCACTGGCGCGCGCTGGAGGACGGCTGCGCCCGGCTGGTGCACCTGATGCGGCCCCGCGACATCGATCCGGCGCTGGGGCCCGAACCGGTCTGAGCGGCGGCGGCGCGGGGCGCCGCCTCAGCCTTCGAGGGCGGCGACCAGCGTGCGGCGGATCGCCTGCAGGCGGGCGATCACGTCCGCGGGGACGGCGTGCGTCGCCACGGGCGGGGCGGCGGACGTCACGGCAACGGGCGCCATGGCGACGGGTGCAACGGCTGCGGCCGGGGCAGGCGCGGGATCGCGTTCGGCGGGGCGGCCCTTGGCGGCCGCCTCCAGCGCGAGGCGGGCGCCGCGCAGCGTGTAGCCCTCGCGGTGGACGAGGCGGTCGATGGTCTCGACCAGGCGCACGTCCTCCGGACGGTAGTAGCGGCGGCCGCCGCTGCGCTTGACCGGGCGCAACTGGGGGAACTGGTCCTCCCAGTAGCGCAGCACGTGCTGGCGAATGCCGAGTGCCTTGGCGACCTCGCCGATGGTGCGGAACGCGCCGTCGGCCTTGCCGTCATCGAAGCGGTTGTCCCCCGTCAACATCCCCTGTCCTGCCCCCCTGTGCCTGGCGTCATGTCCGGGCGACGCGATCCTTCAGCATCTGGCTGGCACGGAAGGTCAGCACGCGACGCGGGGTGATCGGCACCTCGACCCCGGTCTTGGGGTTGCGGCCGATGCGCTCGCTCTTGTCGCGCAGCAGGAAGGTGCCGAAGCCGGAAATCTTGACATTCTCGCCGCCGGCGAGCGCGTCGCTCATGTAGGTGAGGATCGATTCGACCATTTCGAGCGATTCCGATCGCGAGAAGCCGAGCCGGCGATGGATCGCCTCAGCAAGATCGGCGCGGGTAAGGGTCTTCATGGAGCGCATAACGTCCCCTGCAAAATGATGCATCGACCCGGAATCGTCTTTATAGGCAATTTACCATCATGACAATGCAAACTCTTGCAATTTCAGCCAAGATGGAGGGGGAAACAAACGATATCGACGGCGGCGCGGTGCCCGGCAGGCGGCCGACGGCCCGGCCGCCAGGCACGCGCATCACATGCGCAGCAGGCTGGCGCCCCAGGTGAAGCCGCCGCCCATCGCCTCGAGCATGACCAGCTGGCCCGGCTTGATGCGGCCGTCGCGGACCGCCGTGTCGAGCGCGAGCGGCACCGACGCGGCCGAGGTGTTGGCGTGGCGATCGACGGTGACGACGACCTTTTCCGCCGGCATGTCGAGCTTGCGCGCGGTGGCATCGAGGATGCGGGCGTTGGCCTGGTGCGGCACCAGCCAGTCGATCTGGTCCGCGGTCATGTCGAGTTCGCCCAGCACTTCGCCGAGCACGCTGGAGAGGTTGGTGACCGCGTGCTTGAAGACTTCCTTGCCCTTCATCCGCACCTTGCCGACGGTGCCGGTGGTGGAGACGCCGCCATCGACGTAGAGCAACTGGTTGTGGTTGCCATCGGCGTGGAGCCGCGTGGCAAGGACGCCGCGCCCGGTCCGGTCGTCCGATTCCTGCGCTTCGAGGACGATCGCGCCGGCGCCGTCGCCGAACAGCACGCAAGTGGTGCGGTCCTCCCAGTCGAGGATGCGGCTGAAGGTCTCGGCGCCGATCACCAGCGCGCGCCGGGCCATGCCGGTGCGCAGCATCGAATCGGCCACGCCGAGCGCGTAGAGGAAGCCCGAGCACACCGCGGCGACGTCGAAGGCGATGCCGCCCTGGCACCCGAGCGCCGCCTGGACGAGCGTGGCGGTGGCGGGAAAGGTCTGGTCCGGGGTGGCGGTGGCCAGCACGATCAGGTCGATCGAGCCGGCCTCGACCCCGGCGGCCGCGAGCGCGGCGCGGGCGGCGCCGGTGGCGAGGCTCGAGGTCGTCTCGCTGTCATCGGCGATGTATCGATTGCGGATGCCGGTGCGCTCGACGATCCACTCATCGGTGGTGTCGACCTTTTCGGCGAGTTCGGCATTGGACACCGCGCGGGCCGGGAGGGCCGAGCCGGTGCCGATCACGACGGAACGACGCATCAACCGGCAACCTCCGCCGGGTTCGCGCGCTTGCCGCGCAGGCTGTCGGCGCCGAGCCGTCCAAGGTCGGCGGTAATGCGTTCGGTCAGGTTTTCCTCCAGCAGCCGGGCGGTCAGCGCCACGGCGTTGGCCACGCCGAGCGCGGAGGCGCTGCCGTGGCTTTTGACGACGATCCCGTTCAGGCCCAGGAAGACGGCGCCGTTGTGGTTGTTCGGATCGAGATGGTGCTTGAGCAGCTCGGTCGCGGGGCGCGAGATCAGGAAGCCGAGCTTCGAGCGCAGCGACGACGCGAACGAACGGCGCAGCAGGTCCGCGACGAAGCGCGCGGTGCCCTCCACCGCCTTCAGCGCGATGTTGCCCGAGAATCCGTCGGAGACGACGACATCGACCTCGCCGCGGCAGAGCTTGTCGGCCTCGGTGAAGCCGTCGAAGCTGAGATCGAGATCGCGGGCGGCGGCCTTGAGCTGGGCGGCGGCATCGCGCAGCGTATCGGTGCCCTTGGTATCCTCGCTGCCGATGTTCAGCAGGCGGACGCGCGGGAGTTCGAGGTTGCAGGCGATGCGGGCGTAGGCGGCGCCCATGATCGCGAACTGCAGCAGGTTGCGGGCATCGCAATCGGTGTTGGCGCCGAGATCGAGCATGACGACGTCGTTGCGGCCGAGCGTGGGCAGCAGGCCGGCCAGCGCCGGGCGATCGATGCCGGGAATGGTGCGCAGCGCCAGCTTGGCGATCGCCATCAGCGCGCCGGTGTTGCCGGCGCTGACGACGGCGCCGGCGTCTCCGGCCTTGACCGCGTTGATCGCCTTGCCCATCGAGGTGGACTTGGCGCGGCGCAGGGCCTGGCTGGGCTTTTCCTCGCCGGTGATCGCGTCCTCGGCGTGGAGGATTTCCGACGCGGCACGCAGGTTGGGATGGCGATCGAGCGCGCGCTTGATGCGCGGCTCGTCGCCGACCAGCAGGAAGCGGCAATCCTCATGGCGGCGGCGGGCGAGCGCCGCGCCCGAGACCATCGTGCGCACGCCCTCGTCGCCGCCCATCGCATCGACGGCGATACGCGGCAAGGTCATCGGTGCGCTCCCCCCGAGGATCAGGCCTTAGAGGCCGACCGCGATCACTTCGCGGCCGTTGTAGTGGCCGCAGGACGTGCAGAGGTTGTGCGGGCGCTTGAGCTCACCGCAGTTCGAGCATTCGTGGAACGCTTCGGCCTTCAGCGCATCATGGCTGCGACGCATGCCCCGGCGAGACGGGGTGGTTTTTCTCTTGGGGACAGCCATTTCGGCACCTGTTCCTGAAAAAATAGCACGTTATGAATACGCCGCCTGATACGCCATGGCGCAGGCGGCGGACGAAGGCGGGCCTATAGACGATTCCGCGCAGGTTGCAACCCTGCGGCTGTGCGGTTCGGGACGGGCGTGTCGCCGCGACCGGAGGGAGACAGATCGATGATTTTACCGACCACCTTGTGCCTGGCCGCGGCGGCGGTCGTGCTGAACGGCTGGCTGGGGATGCGCATCGGCCAGCTTCGCCACGCGCTGAAGGTTTCGGTGGGCGACGGCGGGCAGGACCTGATCATGCGGCGGATGCGCGCCCAGGCCAATTTCATCGAGCAGGCGCCGCTGACGCTGGTGCTGTTCGCCGCGGTCGAACTGGCCGGCAAGGGCGGCGCCTGGCTGGCGCCGCTGGGCGCGGCGTTCATCGTCGGGCGGATCGCGCACGCGCTGGGCATGGACAGCGACACCGGCTTCCGCGCCGGGCGGCCGATCGGCATGCTGACCAGCTATGCCGCGCAGATCACCCTGGCGGTGACCGCGGTGCTGACCGTGCTGGGGAAGGCCTGAACGCCTTCAGCCATAGCGCGAATCGGCCACGAACGGGTTAGTCGCCCGTTCCTGGCCGAACGTGCTGTTCGGGCCGTGGCCGGGGATGAAGGTGACGTCGTCGCCGAGCGGCCAGAGCTTGTTGCGGATCGAATCGAGCAGTTGCTGGTGATCGCCGCGCGGGAAATCGGTGCGGCCGATCGAGCCCTGGAACAGCACGTCGCCGACCACCGCCAGCCGTGACGGGGCGTGGAAGAAGACGACGTGTCCGGGGGTGTGGCCCGGGCAGTGCAGCACGTCGAGCGTGACCTCCCCCACCGTCACCGTATCGCCGTCGTGCAGCCAGCGATCGGGCTCGAAGCTCTCGCCGGGGAGGCCGTAGCGCTTCTGCGGATCGTCGAGGGTTTCGATCCAGAAGCGATCGGCTTCGTGCGGGCCTTCGATCGGCACGCCGAGTTCGCGGGCGAAGACGCCGGTCATCCCGCAGTGGTCCATGTGGCCGTGGGTGACGAGCAGCTTTTCCACCGTCACGCCGGTCTTTTCGATCGCCAGCTTCAGCCGGTCGAGATCGCCGCCGGCATCGATGAAGGCGCCGCGCATCGTCTTCGTACACCAGATCAGCGTGCAGTTCTGCTCGAACGCGGTGACCGGGATGATGCCGGCGCGCAGCGGGGGTTGGGTTTCGCTCATCGCTTCCGAATGGCGATTCGCCGCGCGCGAATCAAGCACGGTTCAGACCGGGCCGCCTTTCCACACCACCCGGCCGACCACCGTCACCGCGTCCGCCGCGAGTTCGCGCGGGGGGTAGGCCGGGTTGTCGCTGACCAGCGCCAGGCGCCCGGCGGCGCGCGGTTCGAGCCGCTTGACCAGCACCGCGTCTTCCACCCGGACGACGTGGATGCCGCGCGATGCCGGGGCGGCGGGGGCCGTATCGACGAGAATCTCGTCGCCATCGCGCAGGGCAGGCTCCATCGAATCACCGCTGACGACGATCGCCGAGAGGCGCGCCGGATCGAGCCCCTGTTCGCGCAGCCAGGCGGTGGAGAAGCGCAGCGTGCCGCAGGCCCCCTCCCCGCCGGCAAGCGCGCCGGGACCGGCCGATGCCGCCACCGCCAGCCGGGGAATCGCCGCCCATTCCGCCTCCTCCGCCGGGGCCGGGGCGCCCAGCTCCCCCTCCGCCACGCCGAAGAAGCGGGCGAGCGTGCGGCGATCGTTCTCCTCGAGCTTGCGGGGGCTGCCCTTGCGCACGAACTGCTGGAGATAGGCGGCGTTGCGCCCGAGCAGCGCCGACAGGCTGGCGAGGCTGACCTTGCGGGCGGCAGCCAGTTCGACCAGCCGGGCGCGGGCAGCCGTGCCCGGGGAAAGCGCCGCGAATTCGGGCATGTTGCGCTCCATTCCCCGGCAAATCGCCATGGGGGTAAGATTTTTCCTAGACATGTAGGATTTTAGACGGAACAAATACGGAACACAAGCCCTTCCCGAGTCGCCCGAGAGCGGCGGCCGACCTGCCGGACGATTCGCCTCATGCTGTTGCGAAAGATCGAGAAATTCCTGCGCGAGAGCGGCATGCCGCCGTCGCTGTTCGGGCGCATGGCGGCGAACGACCCGCGGCTGGTGGGCGATCTGCGCAATGGCCGCACGCCGCGGGCCGCGCTCGAGTCGCGGGTGGAACATTTCATGAACCTGCATCGGAGGACCCCGTCGTGAACGCACTGACCGCCTTTCCCTTCGCCACGTCCGCCACGGCCTGCCGCCCGCGACCCTGGACGCACCTGCTGAAGGCGGTGCTGGTGCTGGCGGGGGACAGCGCCAGCTTCGTCAGCCACGCCGAGCGGCCCTGGGCGAGCGTGACCTTTTCCGGCAGCCGCCACGCGATCGTGCTGGCGTTTGCCGGCGACGCGGCGATCATCGCCGGCGAAGCCTTTGCCGAGGCGCTGCCGGAGCACGAGTTCGCGATTCCCGGCCAGCTCGTCGCCGACGCGGCGGTGACGGCGATGCGCCACGAGGCTGTCCCCCCGCGGCTGACGATCGAGCTGGAACTGCTGCTGGTGGAGGAGCGATGAGCGCGGATCAACGCTCTAGTAGCCGGCGGCGAGATCGACCTGCGACAGCAGCGGCTCGCCCCGGTGCCAGCGGCCGAGGTTTTCCAGGAAGCGTTCGGCGCTGCGGCGGAACAGGGTGTCCTGCGAGCGGCCGGAGAGGTGGGAGGTGACATGGACGTTGTCGAAGCTCCACAGCGGGTGATCGGCGGGGAGCGGCTCGGGGCTGGTGACGTCGAGGAAGGCGGCGCCGGTGTGGCCGCTGCGCAGCGAGGCGACCAGCGCGTCCTGGTCGAGCACGGCGCCGCGCGCGAAGTTGAGGATCGCGGCCCCGGGCTTCATCGCCGCGAGTTCGGCGGCGCCGATCAGCTTGTCGGTATCGAGGGTGGCGGGGACGGCGACGATGACCCAGTCGAATTCGGCGAGGCGGGCCCGCCATTGGTGCGGGGCGAGCACGCCGGGCGCGGGGTTGCGGCGGACGGTGACGACGTCGACGCCGAGCGGGCGCAGCAGCTCGGCGATGCGGCCGCCGATGCCGCCGGCGCCGACGACCAGCGCGCGGCTGCCGAACAGCTCCGCCTTGCCGGGCGCCTCGTGCAGCCATTCGTGGCGTTCCTGCGCGCGGACCACCTCGCGGTAGCCCTTGGCGATCACCAGCATCCCCATCAGCGCGTATTCGGCGATGGTGATCGCGTTCAGGCCGGCGCCGTTGGTGAGGACGACGCCGCGCGCGCGCAACTGGTCGAGCGGGAACGGATCGACCCCGGCGGCGAGGGTGTTGAGCCAGCGCAAGGCGGTGCCGCGGCGGGCGGCTTCCCAGCTCGACGGGAGATCGAAGCTGTCGAACCAGCCGATTTCCGCCGCGGGGGCGAGCGCGTAGAGTTCCTCGGTGGTGGCGAACCAGCGGGGCTCGACCCAGGCTGGCAGGTGCGCTTCGAGCAGCGGGCGCAGGAACTGGTTGAGAACGGTGACGGTCATCGGTGCTTGCGCCGCAGGTCGGTGGCGATGGTGCGGCGGAGCGCGGCCTTGAGGCCGCGCGGCAGGTCGGTGGCGAAGATGTCGTCGATGCGCCAGTCGCCGTTCTCGCGCCTGAGCAGCAGGCGTTCGCCGGTCTCGCTGCCATGGGCGAGCGTGAGGCGAACGCGCAGTTCGACGAGGTTCGGCCCGATCATGCGCTGGCCGGCAACGCGGGCGCGGAACGCCTTCGCGTCCCAGTCCTGGCAGTGGCAGAGCCAGTCGAAATCGCCGAGATCGTCGACCTCGTCGGACGGGGTGACCGCCTTCCAGCGATGGACCAGGGCGGCGGTTTCGGCGGACCAATGGCGATCGGCGCCGTTGTCGCGCATGTCGGCATGGGCGTAGGGCGCGTAGAGCTCCGCCACTGTCCCGGTGGGCGTGGCAGCGGCCAGCAGCAGCGCGGTAATGGGCATGGCGGCGTTCTCCCCGGGTCGGCGGGCAGAGTGCCCTATCCTTCGCCGAGTTTCCACTCCCAGCCGAGCGGATCGCCGTCCATCGCCTCGACTCCCTGCGCGGCGAGCTGGTCGCGCAAGGCATCCGAGGTGGCGAAGTCCTTTTCGGCGCGGGCGGCCTTGCGGGCGGCGAGGGTGGATTCGATTTCGGCTTCGGTGATGGTGGCGGTGCGGGGGCGCAGGCGGAGGTCGGCGCGGTCGACGGCGAGCAGGTCCAGCCCGAGCACCGCGTCCATCGCGGCGATGGCGGCCAGCTTCTCGCCGGCATCGACCTTTTTCAGGGCCGCGACTTCCTCGACCACGGTCAGGGCGACCGGGGTGTTGAGATCATCGGACAGCGCGGCATCGAACCGGTCGAGAAAGGCCGCGAACCTTGGGCCCGGCGGGGTGGCGGGGGCCGCCTGCGCGCGGAGGCCGGCGACCGCCATGACCAACCGCTTGAGCCGGGTCAGCGCCGCGCCGAGGCCGTCCCACGAGAATTCCAGCTCGCTGCGGTAATGCGCCTGCAGGCACATCAGGCGGTAGGCGAGCGGGTGGTAGCCCTTGTCGATCAACAGTTGCAGCCGCAGGAACTCTCCCGAGGATTTGCTCATCTTTCCGGAGCGTTCGACGAGGAAGTTGTTGTGCATCCACAGGTTGGCGCCGCTGTTCGCGGGCACGTCAAGCCCGCCCGAGCAGCAGAACGCCTGATTCTGGGCGATCTCGTTCGGGTGGTGGATCTCGCGGTGGTCGATGCCGCCGGTGTGGATGTCGAACGGGAAGCCGAGCAGCTCGCCGCTCATCACGCTGCATTCGAGGTGCCAGCCGGGGGCGCCGCGGCCCCAGGGTGAATCCCACTCCATCTGGCGCTTCTCGCCCGGCGGGGTCTTGCGCCAGATCGCGAAATCGGCCGGGTGGCGCTTGCCGTCGACCTGTTCGATCCGGCCCTCGCCTTCCTCGGTGGCGGCGCGGGCGAGGCGGCCGTAGTCGGCGACCGTCGAGACGTCGAAGTAGAGGCCGCTGTCGAGCTGGTAGCAGTGCTTGTCGGCGATGCGCTTGCCGAACTCGATCATCGCCGGGACATAGTCGGTGGCGATCGACCACTGCATCGGCTGGCGGATGTTGAGCGCGGCGATATCCGCCCAGTAGGCCTGGGTGTAGTGTTTCGCGATGTCCCAGATAGACTGGGCGCTGGCCTGCGCCGCCTTCTCCAGCTTGTCCTCGCCGGCATCGGCATCGTCGGTGAGGTGGCCGACGTCGGTGATGTTGATGACGTGGCTGAGCTTGTAGCCCTTGTACGACAGCGTGCGCCCGAGCACGTCGGCGAAGACGTAGGCGCGCATGTTGCCGATGTGCGGGTAGTTGTAGACCGTCGGACCGCAGGTATAGACGCGCGCTTCGCCGGGGTGGACGGGCTGGAACGCTTCCAGCTGGCGGGTCAGGCTGTTGAACAGCTTGAGGGGATGCGCGTGCGTCATGGTTTCGCGCGGTTGGCGCCGGCGCGGGCAAAGGTCAAGCGTGCGCGGTGAGCAGCAGCGCCACGCCGGCCATGATCACGGCGAGGCCGGCGATCTCGTGGCGCTTGAGCACGCGGCCGTGCCCGTAGCGCGAGACCAGCGCCGCCAGCGGCAGCTCGACCAGCGTCAGCGTCCGGGAATTGGCGGCGGGGGCGAGCGCGAAGGCGGTGAAGAAGCAGGCCGAGGCGGTCGCCCCGGCGCAGCCCGCGCCGATGCTGGTGCGCCATTCGCGCAGCGAGCCGAGGAAGGCGCGGCGATCGAACAGCAGCAGCCACAGGCCGAGCAGCGCGGTCTGCATGACCAGCGAGACCGCCAGCACCGACAGAGCGCGCACCATCACCGGCCCCTGCCCCAGCGCGTTCGCCGCCCCGCGCGCGGCGATCGACGACAGGCCGAACAGCCCGCCGGAAACCAGGCCGGCGAGGATCATCCCGCCCTCGCCCAGCAGCCTGCGCCAGTCGTCCGGCTTGACCGAGGCGACCAGCACCCCCGCCGTCACCACCACCACCGCCAGCCAGGCCAGGGGCGGCAGCGCATCGCCGAGCAGCAGCGTCCCGGCAATGGCGACGATCACCGGCTCGGTCTTGATGTAGGCATAGGCGACGGCGAAGGCGCGGCGGCCCATCACCACCAGCATCATCGCCGTCGCGGCGATCTGGCTGAGGCCGGCCAGCACCGTCCAGCCCAGCGCGGCGCGGCTGAAATGCGGGAACGACGCGCCACTGAACGCGAGCAGCGCCGCGAGATAGAGCAGCGCGAACGGGAGGCCGAAGACGAAGCGCGTCTGCGTCGCGCCAAGCGTGCCGATCCGCGCGGTGAGGCTGGCCTGCGCCGAGTTGCGGACGATCTGCGCGACCGAGCCGGCCAGCGTGAACGGCACCCAGAGCAGCGACGCGGTCACGCCCGAGCCACCGGGTCAGAACCCCAGGAAGGTGGTGTTCTCGGCCAGCGGCACGCGTTCGCGCGGGAAGTTGTTGACCGGGGCATCGGCATCGCGCTCGCCGATCGACAGGCCGCAAAACAGCATGGTATCGTCCATGTCGAGGCCGAGATGCGCCTTGATGGTGCGGCCGTAGATGCCCATCCATTCCTGCGGGCAGGAATCGAGCCCTTCCTCGCGGAGCAGCAGCATCACCGTCTGCAGCCACATGCCGACATCGGACCATTGCGGCGCCAGCATCAGCTTGGGGAAGTGGACCAGCAGCAGCACCGGCGCGCCGAACGAGGTGAGGTTCTGCTGGCTGAAATCGAGCCGCGATGCGGCATCGCCGCGGCCGATCGCCATCGCCCCGTACATCGCCGCACCGAGTGCGCTGAGCCGCGCCTTGTACTTCTCGCGCTCACCCGGTGCGTCGAAGCGGTACTCGTAGGGATCGTCGGGCTGGCTGGCGAGCAGCACGTCCTGCAACGCCTTGAGCGGCGCCCCGGTCAGCACCGTCGCCTCCCACGGCTGGAAATTGCAGCCCGAGGGCGCCATCCGCGCCTTTTCCAGCACGCGGGTGAGCGTCTCCAGCGAGACCGGGGTATCGCGGAAGGCGCGGATCGAGCGGCGGCTGGAGACCGCCTCGCTGACAGTCATCGACATCATGTGTCCCCTCAATCGAAGCCGGCGAAGCGCACGACCTCGTCCAGCGGCGCGCGGGTGCGCGGGAAAGCGTTGATCGGCGCGGCGGGATCGGGCCAGCCGATCGCCATGCCGCAGAAGAACACATGGCTCTCGTCCGGGATGCCGGCGAAGTCCTTGATCAGCCGGCCGTGGACGTAGAGCGATTCGAGCGCGCACGAGCCCAGCCCGAGCCCGTGCAGCGCCAGCATCACGCTTTGCAGCCACATGCCGACGTCGGACCATTGCGGCGGCCCCATCACGCGCGGGATGAAGGTCAGCAGTACCGCCGGGGCGCCGTAGAAGCGGAAGTTGTTGCGCGCGAAGGCCTCGCGGCCGGCCAGATCGTCGCGGGCCACGCCGATCGCGTCCATGCGGTGACCGACGGTCTCGTCGCGGCGGGCCTTGTAGCGATCGCCGATGCCCTTGGGGACGAGCTGGTATTCGGCGGGCTCCTGCGGCGGCGCGGCGAGCATTTTCGCCGACAGATCCCGCATCGGCGCGCCGCTGAGCACCACCGCTTCCCACGGCTGGAAGTTGTAGCCCGAGGGCGAGAACTGCGCGGCGGCCAGCGCCTGCTCCAGCAGGCTACGGGGCACCGGCTTGTCGAGAAAGGCGCGGATCGAACGGCGGCCGGCGACGGCCTCGAGCACGGACATGGGACCCCCTGGGTGGCTGGCGGCTATTCTTCCTCGAACAGCCCGGCGAGCTGCTCGATCATCGTGCCGCCGAGCTGCTCGACATCCATGATCGTCACCGCGCGGCGATAGTAGCGGGTGACGTCGTGGCCGATGCCGATGGCGACGAGCTGGACCGGCGACTGCTTCTCGATCCAGTCGATCACCCGGCGCAGATGCTGTTCGAGATAGCCGGCGGAATTCACACTGAGCGTCGAATCGTCGACCGGGGCGCCGTCGGAAATCACCATCAGGATGCGGCGGTCCTCGGGGCGCGCCAGCAGCCGGGTGTGCGCCCAGATCAGCGCCTCGCCGTCGATGTTTTCCTTCAGCAGGCCCTCGCGCATCATCAGGCCGAGGTTCTTGCGACCGCGGCGATAGGGCTCGTCGGCCTGCTTGTAGACGATGTGGCGCAGGTCGTTGAGGCGGCCCGGGTGCGCGGGCTTGCCGCCGCCGAGCCAGGCCTCGCGCGACTGGCCGCCCTTCCAGGCGCGGGTGGTGAAGCCGAGGATCTCGGTCTTCACCCCGCAGCGTTCGAGCGTGCGCGCCAGCACGTCGGCGCTGATCGCCGCGATCGAGATCGGCCGGCCGCGCATCGAACCGGAGTTGTCGAGCAGCAGGGTGACGACGGTGTCCTTGAACTCGACGTCGCGCTCGACCTTGTAGGACAGCGCGTGGCCGGGCATCGTCACCACCCGCGCCAGCCGCGCCGCATCGAGCAGGCCTTCCTCCTGGTCGAAATCCCACGAGCGGTTCTGCTGGGCCATCAGGCGGCGCTGGAGGCGGTTCGCCAGCTTGGTGACGACGCCTTGCAGGCCCTTGAGCTGGGCATCGAGATAGGCGCGCAGCCGGGTCAGCTCGTCATCGTCGCACAGGTCCGGGGCGGCGACGACCTCGTCGAACTGCTCGGTATAGATCTTGTAGTCGAAGCGCTCGGAGAGGTCGTTCCACGGGCGGTTCGGGCGCACCGGCAGCATGCCCTCGCCGTCGTCGGCGTCGCCATCGGCGTCGCCCTCGTCCTCGCGCATTTCGGCGTCGGAGTCCTGCTCGCCGGTCTCCTCGCCTTCCTGCGCGTCGGAGGCGACCTCGCCGCGCTGCTCGGGCTCGCCGGAATCCTCGCCCTGCTCGTCCTCCTCGGTCTCTTCCTCGCCGCCCTGCTCGTCGCTGTCCTCGGGCTCGGGCGGGGGCGCATCGGGGCGCGTCATCTCGAGGTGGCCGAGCATCGCCAGCGCGAGGTCCTGGAACGCCTTCTGGTCGTCGAGCGTCTGCGCGAGGTTGTCGAAATCGTCGCCGGTCGCCGCCTCGATCCACGGACGCAGCATGTCCACCCCAGCGCGCGCCGCCTCGGGCACCGGCTGGCCGGTCAACCGCTCGCGCAGCAGCAGCGACAGCGCGGTCTGCACCGGCACGCCCTCGGCGTTCTCCGCACGGGTGATCGGGTCCGAGCCGACGCGGACCTGCATTGCCGCGTCGAGATTGTCGCGGATGCCGGCATAGCCGTTGGCGCCGAGCGCCTCGTAGCGCACCTGCTCGACCGCATCGTAGCAGGCGCGCGCAATCGGCTCGACCGGGGCGTGGCGGTTGTGCAGCGCCGGGTTGTGGTGCCGCTCGCGCAGCGCCATCGCATCCGCTGCACCGCGTGCCGCCATCGCCTGCTCGCGCGGGACGCTGCGGCTGGGCATTGGCACGCGCAAGGTCTTGCCCGATTGCGACGGGGCATCGGCGGTCCACGCCACTTCGAGCTCGGCATCGCGCGCGAGCGCGCGGCTGGCGCCGGTCAACGCGGACTTGAAGCGATCGAGGGGCGATTCTTCAGACAACGGTGTTCCTCAGAGGCTCTGGCCGGTCTTCGCCCAATCGGCGAGGAACCCCTCGATGCCCTTGTCGGTCAGCACGTGCTTGACCAGCCCCTTGATCACCGCCGGCGGCGCCGTCATCACGTCGGCGCCGATCTTCGCGGCCTCGAGCACGTGGATGCCATGGCGCACGCTGGCGACGAGGATCTCGGTGGCGAAGGCATAGTTGTCGTAGATCAGGCGGATGTCGGCGATCAGCTGCATGCCGTCGAAGCCGTTGTCGTCATGCCGGCCGACGAACGGCGAAACGAATGTCGCCCCCGCCTTCGCCGCCAGCAGCGCCTGGTTGGCGGAGAAGCACAGCGTGACGTTGACCATCGTGCCGTCACCGGTCAGCGCCTTGCAGGTCTTCAGGCCGTCGATCGTCAGCGGCACCTTGATGCAGACGTTGTCCGCGATCTTGCGGAGGATTTCCGCCTCGCGCATCATCCCGGCATGGTCGAGCGCGACGACTTCGGCGCTGACCGGGCCCGAGACGATGCCGCAGATCTCCTTCGTCACCTCGATGAAGTCGCGGCCCGACTTGGCGATCAGCGACGGGTTGGTGGTGACGCCGTCGAGCAGGCCGGTATCGGCCAGGTCCTTGATGTCGGCGATTTCGGCGGTATCGGCAAAGAACTTCATGGGGGCTCCCGGGCGTGCGAATCTCGGGCGGTGCTATACCTGTTTTACGGGGCGCACCAAGGCCCATATAGGCGGTGCCCGATGACCCGTTGCCGCCTCCTTGTGCTGAACGCCGCGCTCGGCCCGCTCGACTACCGGGTGCCGCACGGCATGGCTGTCGAGCCGGGCAGCGTGATCGTCGCGCCATTGGGACCGCGACAGGTGCTCGGCATCGCCTGGGAGCCGGAACGGCTGCCGGCCGTGAGCGTTGGCGACAACCGGCTGCGGCCGATCCTGCAGGTGCTGCCGGTGCCGCCGCTGTCGGCGCCGCTGCGCCGGCTGATCGAGTGGACGGCGGACTATTACTGCGCCGCCCCGGCGCAAGTGGCGCGCATGGCACTGTCGAGCACCGCGGCGCTGCAGGGCGGGCGGACGATGACCGAATACCGCCTCGCCCCGCCCGAGGTGCGTGAAGGCAGCCCCGGACGGATGACCCCGCAGCGGCAGCTTGCGCTCGCCGCGCTGGAAGGCGAGCAGGCGACGCTGCGCGAGCTGGCGGAGATCGCGAAAGTCTCCGAGGGCGTGTTGCGCGGCATGGTTTCGGCCGGGCTGATGGAGGCCGTGGTCGTCGATCTCGACCGGCCTTACCCGGCGCCCGACCCCGCGTTTGCCCAGCCGCAACTCGAAGCCGAACAGGCCGAGGCGGCGCGGATCATGGCCGACGCGGTCGATGCTGGCAGGTTCGCGCCGTTCCTGCTCGACGGCGTCACCGGTTCGGGCAAGACCGAGTGCTATTTCGAGGCGGTGGCCGAGGCGATCCGGCGCGAGCGGCAGGTGCTGGTGCTGCTGCCCGAGATCGCGCTGACCGAGAATTTCCTGCGCCGTTTCGAGGCGCGCTTCGGCGTGGCGCCGGTGCTGTGGCATTCGTCGCTGAAATCGGCGCAGCGCCGCCGTGCCTGGCGGGCGATCGCGGACGGCGGCGCGCAAGTGGTGGTGGGTGCGCGATCGGCGCTGTTCCTGCCTTATGCCCGGCTCGGCCTGATCGTCGTCGACGAGGCGCACGAGGTCTCGTTCAAGCAGGACGACGGGGTGCGCTACAATGCCCGCGACGTCGCCGTGATCCGCGCCCGGTTCGAGAGCATCCCGGTGATCCTGGCGAGCGCCACGCCGGCGCTGGAGTCGCTCCAGCTGGCGGAGGCCGGGGTCTACACCAAGCTCGACCTGCCCGCGCGCTTCGGCGGTGCCGAGCTGCCGGCGATCGAGGTCGTGGACCTGACCCAGCACCCGCCCGAGCGCGGCCGCTGGCTGGCGCCGCCGCTGGTCGCCGCGCTGAAGGACCGGCTGCTGCGCGGCGAGCAATCGCTGCTGTTCCTCAACCGCCGCGGCTATGCGCCGCTGACGCTGTGCCGGCACTGCGGCTATCGCTTCCAGTGCGCCAATTGCAGCGCCTGGCTGGTCGAGCACCGGCTGTCACGCCGGCTCGCCTGCCACCACTGCGGCCACGAGGAGCCGACCCCGCCGGCCTGCCCCGAATGCCACACGCCCGATTGCCTGGTCGCCTGCGGGCCGGGGGTCGAGCGCATCGCCGACGAAGTGAAGGAACTGCTGCCCGACGCGCGGGTCGTGCTGGCGACGTCGGACACGCTGAACTCGCCCGAGCGCATCGGCGAGTTCGTCGCCGCCGCGGAGGAGAAGCTGGTCGACGTGATCATCGGCACCCAGCTCGTCACCAAGGGCTACCACTTTCCCGAGCTGACGCTGGTCGGCGTAGTCGATGCCGATCTCGGGCTCGAGGGCGGCGACTTGCGCGCCGGTGAGCGTTCCTACCAGCAGATCGCGCAAGTCGCCGGGCGCGCCGGGCGCGGCGAGAAGCCCGGCGAGGTGCTGATCCAGACCCGCCATCCGAACGCGCCGGTGATCGCCGCACTGGCGGCGGGGGACCGCGACGCGTTCTACAAGGCCGAGGCCGAGGCGCGGCGCGAGGCCGGGGCGCCGCCCTTCGGGCGCTGGGCGGCGATCATCGTCAGCAGCCCGGACGAGGCGGAAGCGCGCGACGCAGCCCGCGCGATCGGCGCCTGCAAACCCGATGTGGCCGACGTGCTGATCCTGGGGCCGGCCCCCGCGCCGATGAGCCTGCTGCGCGGCCGCTACCGCTATCGCCTGCTGGTCAACGCCCGCCGCAGCGCGCAGGTGCAGGACCTGATCCGCGGCTGGCTGGGGGAGATCAAGCTGCCGAATTCGGTGCGCGTCGGCGTGGACATCGACCCGTACAGCTTCGTGTGAGCGACTGTCCTCAGCGCCGCCACGCCGGCGGCATGAATGCGCCCCGCCGCCGCGCCAGCGCCAGCATCGCGATGCCGGCGCCCGTCGCCACCACCATCGCCACCGCGCTGGCTTCGAGGCCGAATGCCCCGCCGGTCAGCCAGTCCGGGCCATGGCGCGTGACCTGCAGCAGGCCGGCCGGGGCGCGACCGCCCGATACCGGCACGCTGAACACCCAGCCCTGCGTGAAATTCCAGGCCGCGTGGATGCCCACCGCCAGCCACAGCCGCCGCGTCAGCATGTAGGCGGCGCCGAGCAGGATTCCCGCCTCGAATGCGATCGCCAAGGCCGCGAACCAGGTCGCGTCCGGGTTTAGCAGATGCGCGGTGCCGAAGAATGCCGCGGTGAGCGCCAGCGCCACGCCGCTGCCGAGCCAGCGTTCGATCTGCCGGAACAGGATGCCGCGAAACACCAGCTCCTCGTAGACGCCCGATGCCACCGCCATCGCAGCCATGCCCCACAGCTCGCCGATGCCGCGCACGCCCTCGATCGCCAGGCCGCCGAGCAGGGCGACGAGCGCCACCGCCAGGCTGAACAGCCCGGCGCCCAGCAACAGCCCGCCGGCAAGCTCGCGCCCGGCGCCCGGCAAGGCGAAGGCCGCTTCGCGCCGACGCTCGACCACGCGCTCGAACCAGCCGTAGCCGGCGATGCCCGCCGCCGCGCCGGCCAGCGTGACCAGCAGTTGCCCGGGCGTGCCGCGCAGCGGCGGCCAGGCCGTGGCGGCACCGCCGGTGGCGCCATAGAGAAACAGGAACAGGCCGCAGCCCAGCACCGCATGCAGCGCCGGGTGCGAGAGCAGCCGCGCGATCAGGCTCACCCGCCGCGCTCACGCGTCAGCAGCGCCTGCTTGATATCGAGGCCATAGGCATAGCCGCCGAGGCTGCCGTCGCTGCGCACCACGCGGTGGCACGGGATCAGCACCGCGACGGCGTTGGCGCCATTCGCCGAGCCGCAGGCGCGGACCGCCCCCGGCTTGCCCACAGCCGCCGCGATCTCGGCATAGCTGCGCGTCTCGCCGGGGGGGATGCGCCGAAGTTCGCGCCACACCGCCTCCTGGAAGGCCGTGCCGCGCACGTCGAGCGGAATGGCGGAGCCATCGCCCGGGGTCTCCACCGCCGCGATCACCGCCTGCAGCAACGCGGCGAACCCGTCGCCCCCCGCGTGCAGCTCGGCCCGGGGAAAGCGGGCGCGCAACTCGGCCTCGCCCTCGCCGAAGGAGAGGCGGCACACGCCCTTGTCGGTCGCGGCCACCAGCATCGGCCCGAGGCTGGTCGGCACCACCGCCCAGGCGATTCGCGCGCCCTTGCCACCGTTGACCCAGGCCGACGGCGCCATGCCCAGCCGCCCGCCATTCGCCGCGTAGAACCGCGACGGCCCGGAATAGCCGGCGGCGTAGACCGCGTCGGTGACGCTCGCCGCCTCGCTCAGCGCCGTCGCCGCGCGCTCCCCCTTTACCGCGCGCGCGTAGGCGGCGGGGGACAGTCCCGTCGCGCGCTTGAACAGGCGCTGGAAGTGCGCGGCGCTGTAGCCGGCCGCGGCCGCCAGGGCTTCGAGCCCGGGGGCCTGCCCGGCGGCGCGAATCGCCGCCGCCGCCGCGGCGATGGCCCGTTCCTCGCGGCTGGCGTCGTCCGGGGCGCAGCGCTTGCAGGGACGCAAGCCGGCCGCTCGCGCCGCCGCGCCATCGGCGAAGAAGCGCACGTTGGCCCGCGCCGGATGTCGCGCCGGGCACGACGGCCGGCAATAGATACCGGTGCTCAGCACCCCGGTGACGAAGTGACCGTCCTGGCGGCGGTCGCGCGCCAGCACCGCGCGCCAGCGGGCATCGTCGTCGGGTTCGGCGGGGTTCGCGATCATGGTCAGGACGTTCATCACCATCTCCTTGCCGGGAAGCAAGACCCTGCCCCGTCCCCCGACGCCGCGCATCCCGAAACCTGCGGTCAAAGCCGGCGTAGGTCGCGCGATGTCGGCCAAACGCCGCGGCGACGCGATCAAACGGCGATGTTTCCCGAATGCTGCACCGCCCGCCTTGCATCGCCGGGAATGACTCGCTATGCGCGCCCCCGTTCGAGGGCTGCGGGTATCGTGGCTGGCGCCCGTCGCCGGCATTCCCGCCTCCTGTCATCGCCATTTGGCATCCGGGCCATCTGGCATCCGGTTAAGAGGGAACCGTCACGCGTGGATAATTCCGCCGGCATTACCGCCAGCCTGCAGGGCCGCTATGCTTCCGCCCTGTTCGACCTGGCGAGCGAGCAGGGCTTCGTCACCGCGGTCGAATCCGATCTCGATTCGCTGGGCGCGGCCATCGCCGCCACGCCGGACCTGGCTGCGATGATTCGCAACCCGCGCGTCGGCCGGGCCGATGCCGCCCGCGCGATCGATGCGGTCGCCGGGGTGCTCGGCATCTCGCCGCTGACGAAGAATTTCCTGGGCGTGCTCGCCGGCAATGGCCGCCTGTCGGCCCTGCCCGAGATCGTCCGCGCCTTCGCCGCCATCGCCGCCGCCCAGCGGGGCGAGGTCACGGCCGAAGTCACCAGCGCGCACCCGCTGACCGACGAGCAGATCTCCGCGCTCGCGGCGAAGCTCAAGGCGCGCCAGGGCAAGGAAGTGAAGATCAAGGCGTCGGTCGATCCCGAGATCCTCGGCGGCCTCGTCGTCCGCATCGGCAGCCAGCAGATCGACAGCTCGATCCGCACGCGTCTCAATTCTCTCGCGCAAGCGATGAAGGGCTAAGCGCCCTTTTTACTGTTCCACGAAAGGCTGAACATGGAAATCCGCGCCGCAGAAATCTCGAAGGTCATCAAGGACCAGATCGCCAACTTCGGCACCGAGGCCCAGGTCTCGGAAGTCGGCTCGGTGCTCTCGGTCGGTGACGGCATCGCCCGCATCCACGGCCTCGACCAGGTCCAGGCCGGCGAGATGGTCGAGTTCGCCAACGGCGTGAAGGGCATGGCGCTGAACCTCGAGACCGACAACGTCGGCGTCGTGATCTTCGGCTCGGACTCGGAGATCCGCGAGGGCGACACCGTCAAGCGCACCGGCACGATCGTCGACGTTCCGGTCGGCAAGGGCTTGCTCGGCCGCGTCGTCGACGCGCTCGGCAACCCGATCGACGGCAAGGGCCCGATCGAGGCCGCCAGCCGCCAGCGCGTCGAGGTCAAGGCCCCCGGCATCATCCCGCGCAAGTCGGTGAACGAGCCGGTGCAGACCGGCCTCAAGGCGCTCGACGCGCTCGTCCCGGTCGGCCGCGGCCAGCGCGAGCTGATCATCGGTGACCGCCAGACCGGCAAGACTGCCGTCGCCATCGACACCTTCATCAACCAGAAGGAAGTCAACAAGGGCGACGACGAGAAGAAGAAGCTGTACTGCATCTACGTCGCGGTCGGCCAGAAGCGCTCGACCGTCGCGCAGATCGTCCGCCAGCTCGAAGAAAACGGCGCGATGGAATACTCGATCGTCGTCGCCGCGACCGCTTCGGAGCCGGCGCCGCTCCAGTACCTCGCGCCTTACACCGGCGCGACGATGGGCGAGTTCTTCCGCGACAACGGCATGCACGCCGTGATCGTCTACGACGACCTTTCCAAGCAGGCCGTCGCCTATCGCCAGATGTCGCTGCTGCTGCGCCGCCCGCCGGGCCGCGAAGCCTATCCGGGCGACGTGTTCTACCTGCACAGCCGCCTGCTCGAGCG
>JAGWUH010000001.1 GCA_028868535.1 Sphingomonadales bacterium
TCCAAGAAGATCACCGTCGACGTCAAGGGCGAGATCCTCGAGCTCAAGAACACCATCAACACGATGGTCGACCAGCTCAACTCGTTCGCTTCCGAAGTGACCCGCGTCGCCCGCGAGGTCGGCACCGAAGGGCGCCTTGGCGGCCAGGCGCAGGTTTCCGGCGTCGGCGGCACCTGGAAGGACCTGACCGACAACGTCAACGCGATGGCGGCCAACCTGACCGGTCAGGTCCGCAACATCGCCGAGGTCACCACCGCGGTGGCGCTGGGCGACCTGTCCAAGAAGATCACCGTCGACGTCAAGGGCGAGATCCTCGAGCTCAAGAACACCATCAACACGATGGTCGACCAGCTCAACTCGTTCGCTTCCGAAGTGACCCGCGTCGCCCGCGAGGTCGGCACCGAGGGCAAGCTCGGCGGGCAGGCGCACGTGCGGGGCGTGGCCGGCACCTGGAAGGACCTGACCGACAACGTCAACCTGATGGCGGACAACCTGACCGGCCAGGTCCGCAACATCGCCGACGTGACCACCGCCGTGGCCCGCGGCGACCTGTCCAAGAAGATCACCGTCGACGTCAAGGGCGAGATCCTCGAGCTCAAGAACACCATCAACACGATGGTCGACCAGCTCAACGGCTTCGCCTCGGAAGTGACGCGCGTGGCGCGCGAGGTCGGCACCGAGGGCAAGCTGGGGGGACAGGCGCAAGTCCCCGGCGTCGGCGGCACCTGGAAGGACCTGACCGACAACGTCAACCTGATGGCCACCAACCTGACCAACCAGGTGCGCGGCATTGCCGATGTCGTCACCGCGGTTGCGCAGGGCAACCTCAAGCGCAAGCTGACCTTCGATGCCAAGGGCGAGATCGCCGCGCTCGCCGAAACGATCAACGGGATGATCGAGACGCTGTCGACCTTCGGCGACCAGGTCACCAACATGGCCCGCGAAGTCGGCGTCGAAGGGCGCCTCGGCGGCCAGGCACGCGTGCCGGGTGCCGCGGGCCTGTGGCGCGACCTGACCGACAACGTCAACGCGATGGCGGCCAACCTGACCAACCAGGTGCGTTCGATCGCCGAAGTCGCCACCGCGGTGACCAAGGGCGACCTGACCCGTTCGATCGCGGTGGAGGCCTCGGGCGAGATGGCCGCGCTCAAGGACAACATCAACGAGATGATCCTCAACCTCAAGGACCAGACGCTGAAGAACGCCGAGCAAGACTGGCTCAAGACCAACCTCGCCCGGTTCAGCCGCATGTTGCAGGGCGAGCGCGACCTGACCACGATCTCCAACCTCATCATGTCCGAGCTCGCCCCGCTGGTGAACGCGCAGTACGGCGTGTTCTACGTCACCAGCCGCGAGGACCAGGACAACCACCTCGAACTGGTCGCCAGCTACGGGGCGGAGAACCATGCCCAACTCAAGCATCGCTTCGGGCTGCGCGAAGGCCTGATCGGGCAGGCGGCGGCGGACAAGCGGCCGATCCGGCTCTCCAAGGTGCCCGGTGATTTCATCCGCATCGGCTCCGGGCTGGGAGAGGCACCCCCGGCACACGTCAACATCCTGCCGGCGCTGTTCGAGGACGAGGTCAAGGCGGTGATCGAGCTCGCCTCCTTCGAGGAATTCAACGAGACGCACCACAGCTTCCTGACCCAGCTGATGGAGACCGTCGGCATCGTGCTGAACACGATCGCGGCGACCATGCGCACCGAGGGGCTGCTCGAGCAGTCGCAGTTGCTGACCCAGGAACTCCAGGCGCGCCAGACCGAGCTGACCCGCAAGCAGGAGGAGCTGCACGCGACGAACGAGGAGCTTCAGGAAAAGGCGCAATTGCTCGAGAACGAAAAGCGCCAGGTCGAAGGCAAGAACTTCGAGATCGACATGGCGCGCCGGGCGGTCGAGGAAAAGGCGGAGCAGCTGGCGCTGACGTCGAAGTACAAGTCCGAGTTCCTGGCCAACATGAGCCACGAACTGCGCACCCCGCTCAATTCGCTGCTGATCCTGTCCAAGCTGCTCGCCGACAACCAGCAAGGCAATCTCAACGAAAAGCAGACCGAGTTCGCGCGCACCATCCACAGCGCCGGCACCGACCTGCTGAACCTGATCAACGACATCCTCGACCTCTCGAAGATCGAGTCGGGCACCGTGTCGATCGAGATCGGCGACCTGCCGCTGGCCGACATGAAGCGGCACATGGAGCGCACGTTCCGCCAGCTGGCATCGGAGAAGGACCTCGCGTTCGAGGTCGAATTCGACGAGGCCCTGCCGCCATCGATCCAGACCGACGAAAAGCGTCTGCAGCAGGTCGTCCTCAACCTCCTGTCGAACGCCTTCAAGTTCACCGCGACCGGCGGCGTCACGCTGACCGTCCGGCCCGCGACGGCGGGGTGGACGCCGACGCATCCGGTCCTCGGCACCCTCGATTCGGCGATCGAGATTTCGGTGCGCGACACCGGCATCGGCATTCCCGAGGACAAGCAGAAGCTGATCTTCGAGGCGTTCCAGCAGGCCGACGGCACCACCAGCCGGAAGTATGGCGGCACCGGCCTCGGCCTGTCGATCAGCCGCGAAATCGCGCGCCTGCTGGGCGGCGAACTGCAAGTGCGCTCCAGGCCCGGCGAAGGATCGACCTTCACGCTCTACGTGCCGATGCACCCGGTGACGGCGCCCGCCCTGCTCGCCCCAGCGCCCGCCAGCGCCGAGGTGGTGCACGGCCTCGCGCCGCTCGACGATCGCGACGAGCTCAACGGCGAGCCTTTCGTCCTGATTGTCGAGGACGACCCGACATTCGCCACGGTGCTGCTCGAACTGGCGCACCAGTCGGGCCTCAAGGGCGTGATATCCTCCGCCGGCGCGGGCACTGTCGCGCTGGTCCGCAAGCTGCGGCCGAGCGCGGTGACGCTCGACCTCGGGCTGGCCGACATTGACGGATTCGTGCTGCTGGACCTGTTGCGCCACGAGCCGGACACGTCGGACATTCCGGTCCACGTCATCTCCGGGGCCGAGCAGGCGGCGCATGCGCTGACGCTGGGCGCGGCAGGGGTGACCGCGAAGCCGGCAAGCCGCGAGGAGCTGTGCGTGCTGTTCGATGCGATCGCCAAGGCCGCGCAGAACCCGCAGCGGCGCAAGCCGCCCCGCCGCCCGAAGCCGCGCGCGAGCGAGCGCCAGGGCCTCGCGGGGAGCCGCATCCTGATCGTCGATGACGACATCCGGAACATCTACTCGCTGACCAGCGTGCTGGAATCGCACGACGTCGAAGTCGTCCACGCCGAGCGGGGCGCCGAAGGCATTCGCCTGCTGGAGACGATCCACGGCATCGACGCGGCGCTGATCGACATCATGATGCCGGAAATGGACGGCTACGAGACGATGCGTCAGATCCGCGCCACCCCGGGCATTGCCGGCATCCCGCTGGTCGCGGTGACGGCGAAGGCGATGAAGGGCGACCGCCAGAAATGCCTCGATGCCGGCGCATCGGACTATATCGCCAAGCCGGTCGACATCGACCTGCTGCTGGCGCTGCTGCGCGTCTGGATCGGGCGCAGCCGGAGCCCGCTGCGACTGGCGCTGCGACCTGCGCTTCCTGGCCAGAGCCTGGAAACCGCCTGATGCCATCGACCGAGCGCGAGCCGCAGCCGGCGTGCGGCGGACCCGAGTCGCAACGCGCGCGCATTTTGATCGTCGACGACGACGAGCGGAACCTGCTGGCGATCGGCCACGTCCTGAAGGACATCGCCGACGTCGTGACCGCTTCGTCGGGGCGCGATGCCCTGCGCCAGTTGATGCACGGCGAGTTCGCGGTGATCCTGCTCGACGTGTTCATGCCGGGCATGGACGGCTACGAAGTGGCGGAACTGGTCCGGCAGCGCCGGCAGACAGCGGGCATCCCGATCATCTTCCTGTCCGCGGTCAACAAGGAGGTGGAGCACCTCCTGCGCGGCTATTCGATGGGTGCGGTCGACTACGTGTTCAAGCCGGTCGATCCGCTGGTCCTCACTTCCAAGGTCTCGGTCTTCGTCGACCTGTTCGAGGCACGCCGGCAGATCGAGGCCAAGAACCGCGCCGAGCAGGACCTGCGCGAGGCCGGCTTCCGGGCGGAACTGGAGCGTCTCCAGATCGAAAGCGAGCTCCATGCGACGCGGGCCCGGCAGGCCGCCATGCTCGACGCGTTGCCGCTGGCCTTGTTCGAGGCCGTGGCGGGCAAGGACGGTGCGCTGTCGCGGTGCTTCGTCGCGGGCGACCTGTCCAAGCTGGTCGGTGACGAGGCGGCCGAATTCGAGAGCGGCGCACAGTGTTGGGAAGCGCGCATCCATCCGGACGATCGTGCCACAAGTGCCGGCGGGACCGCTTCGGCCCCCATTTCGATGGAATACCGCTGGATTTGCAGCGACGGCAGCCATCGTCATTTTCTGGAACGGATGGTTTCGCTGGACAGCGGAGCCGATGGCCCGATCCGCTGGGCCGGCACGCTGTTCGACGTCACCGAGCGCAAGAACCTCGAATCGCAACTGGTCCAGGCCGGAAAGATGGACGCGCTGGGCCGGCTCACCGGCGGCGTCGCGCACGATTTCAACAACGTGCTAGCGGCGGTGCTGGCGGGCACCCAGATACTCGCGCGAAAAGCCAGGCTCGACGAACCTTACCAGCGCGTCGTCGAGCAGATCGGCGAAGCGGCGCAGAAAGGTGCCGATCTCGTCCGGCGGATGATGGCATTCGCCCGCAAGCAGGACCTCAAGCCCGTCCACATCCCGGTGGCTTCGCTTTGCGAGTCGGTATCGGGCCTCGTCGAACACGCGCTCGGCGGCATCGTCACGCTGCATTGGACCTGCGACATCAAAGGTCTTGCCATACACGCCGATCGCTCGCTGCTCGAACTGGCGCTGGTCAACCTGATCATCAATGCGCGCGATGCCATGCCGGCCGGCGGGAGCGTGCATCTTACGGTTCTGGAAGTCCCCCCGACGGAACGGTCGCGGCTGCAACTCGACTGCGGCGACTATGTGCAGATCGAGGTTCGCGACGAAGGTACGGGGATGGACGCCCACCTGCTCGAGCGCATAGTCGAGCCGTTCTTCACGACCAAGGCGATCGGGAAGGGAACCGGCCTGGGCCTGTCGATGGTCGCCGGGTTCGTGCAGCAGTCCGGTGGCCGCCTCGAAATAGACAGCAAGCCCGGCCAAGGCACGACCGTTCGCCTGACCATGTGCGCCAGCGAGCGAAGCGAGGAGGCTGAAGCGCAAGTCGCGGCACCCGGTTACGCGCCGCCACTCGTGGTGCGAAGCGTCCTGCTGGTCGATGACGATCCGCTGGTACGCAACCTGCTGGCCGAACAACTGCGCCATCTCGGCGTGTCCGTGACCGAGGCCGACAGCGGCAGCAGCGCCCTGGCACGCCTTCAGGCACCCGACTTCGCCGTCGATCTGCTGTTGAGCGACTTCGCCATGCCCGGGCTCAACGGGCTTCAGACCGCCGCAAGGGCGCGGGCCTTGCGGCCGGACCTCGCCTGCGTGCTGATGACCGGGCACATCCACGAGATGGAAGCAGACGTCGAACCGGACATCCGCGTGTTGCGCAAGCCAGTGCCGATCCAGGAACTCGAACAGCTCATCCAGGCGCCTAGACACGACGGCAGCCCCGGGCAGTCGCCGGTCGCGGCCCTGTCAGGCTGATGCGGCTCTCCACCACGGTCCGAAGGGCACGCCCGCGCGCTACAATCACGTCAGGTACGCAGGAGCTCGTCCAGCTTGTGCACGAGGTCCATTTCGCGGAACGGCTTGAGCAAGCGAGGGATGTCGGGGCTGATGCCTTCCAGGTCGGCGTAGCCGGAAATGATCAGCACCGGCATGTGCGGCAACTGCTCGTGCAGCAGGTCCGCCAGATCGGTGCCGGCGAGTCCCGGCATCAGGTGGTCTGTGATCAGGATGTCAGGCCGGAATCCCTGGGCGACGATTTCGAGCGCGGCCTCGCCGGACCCGGCTTCGACCACCTTGAAGCCGCGGTCCGTCAGCATGTCGGCGGTGCTCATCCGGATGAGGGGTTCGTCATCCACCAGCAACACCGCGGCCGGGGCTGCCGCGTCCAGGCTGGCTGGCGCCTCCTCCGGCGCCGCGGGCATCGCTGCCTCGTCCGACAATGGCAACCAGAGGTCGACGCGCGTGCCCTGGCCCGGGGCGCTGTCCATGCGCATGGCGCCGCCCAGCTGCGCTGCAAGGCCGTGCACCATCGACAATCCGAGGCCGGTCCCCTGGCCGATTCCCTTCGTCGAGAAGAACGGCTCGATCGCGCGCAGCAGGGTCGCTTCGTCCATGCCGATGCCGGTGTCGGCAACACGCAGATGGATGTACCGGCCGGACGCGAGATCGTCCCGGTCCGCCACCGTCACCTCGCGGGCGCCGATCGTCAGCGTGCCGCCGGACGGCATCGCATCGCGCGCGTTCACCGCCAGGTTGAGGATCGCCATCTCCAGCTGGTGCGGATCGGCGTGCACCGGCGGAAGATCGCCGGGGACGTCCAGCCGCACCGTCACCTGCGGCCCGGACGTGCGCGAGACCAGTTCGGCCATCCCCTCGAGCAACGCCGCCAGCTCCACCCGCCTCGCCTGCAAGGGCTGGCGCCGGGCAAATGCCAGCAACCGCTGCACCAGCGTTTTCGCGCGATCCGCCGAAAGCATGGCACCTTCGATCAACCGCCTCTCGCGCTCCCCGTCGATCCGGCGATGCAGCAGGTCGAGGCTGCCGATGATCGGCGTCAGCAGGTTGTTGAAATCATGGGCGACACCCCCGGTGAGGGTGCCCATGGCCTCCATCTTCTGCGACTGGCGCAAGGCTTCCTGGGCGTGTTCCAGTTCCGCCGTGCGAGCCCTGACGCGCTCTTCCAGCGTCTCGTTCAACTGCTGGATCGCCTGATCCGCCTGGTGTTCGATGGTACGGTCGCGGAAGATCTTGAGGAACCCCCTGCCCCCGCGGTCCTGGTGCATCAGCAATCCCGAACCCCAGAAGCGGCTGCCGTCCTTGCGCACGTGCCAGCGCTCGTTGACCGCGCGCCCGTTCGCCCTCGCCCGCTCCATCTCCCGCGCCGGGACACCCGCCGCGCGGTCCTCGGCCGTGAATATCAGTTCGCCGCTGATGCCGACCGCTTCCGCTTCGGCAAAGCGCGTGATCCGCTCCGCCCCGCGATTCCAGCTGACGATGGTGCCGTGTTCGTCGAGCGAGACGATCGCGAAGTCCTCCGCGCCCTCGACGATCTGGCGATAGCGGGCCTCGCTTTCGTGCAGGGCCTCCAGCCGCGCCCGCGCCTCGTACTGGCGCTGGCGGCCGCGGATCGCCGATTTCGCCAGGCTGACGAGCGTGGTGGGATGAAAGGGCCGCTCCAGGAATGCAACGTTGCCGAGCACTTCCAGGTGCCGTGCCGCAGCGGGATTGCGTTCCAGCCCACCGCCGCGACGGATAAGCAGCACGAACGGGAAGTCCGACCATTCCGGCTGGCCTTCGATCCAGCCGCGCAGGGGGCGCAGATCGCGCTGGGCGAGCCCTTCCTCGGTCACGACGGCGATGCCGGCACCTTCGCGAAGCTCCGCCACCAGGTCGGCGATGTCCGCGCAGACGTGACAGGCAATGCCGGTTTCCCCCAGCATCGCCGCGGCCACGGCCGCGTCACGGCCGATCGGCGCCAGGATCAGCGCCCGCTCGGACCGCTGCCGCCTCAAGCGTCGTCATGCAGCAGGGCGTTGCCGCTGCCCAGCAACACCGGGACGCCTCGCAACACCCCCTGGAATTCGATCAGGGGTTCGCCCAGCGCTATGCCGTCGGCAGCGATGCGATACTCGCGAATGGTGTCCTCGTGGCCGCCGGTGCGCTTCTTGACCACGGAAATGGCACGTCGCACCCTGCCCAGCGCCTCGAAGTAGCGCAGGAGGATCACCGTGTCGGCAAGATAGGTGACGTCGACCGGTGTCTTCATGTCCCCGACGAGCCCGTGCTGGGCAACGGTCAGGAATGTCGTGGCGCCGTGCCGGTTCAGGTACTGCAGCAATTCGTGCATGTGCAGGACCAGGGCGTTCTCTTCGGGCATCGCCGCCTGGAAGCCGTTGAGGCTGTCGATCACCACCGTGCGTGCGCCATGATCCTCGACGCAGCGCCGCACCCGGTCGGAAAACTCGCCCGGCGTCAATTCGGCGGCATCGACCTGCTCCAGCACCAGCCGGTTGCTGTCGATCAGCGGCTGGAGGTCGATGCCGACCCCTTTGGCCCGCTGCACGAGAAGGCCCAGTTCCTCGTCGAACACGAACATCGCCGCATTCTCGCCGCGCGCCGCGGCACTCACCACGAACGTCAGGGCCAGAAGCGACTTGCCGGTGCCGGCGGGGCCGAGCACGAGGACGCTCGAACCTCGCTCGATCCCGCCGCCGAGCAGCGCGTTGAGCGCCGGCAGCCTGCTGGCGAGCATTCTGCGATCGATCTCGCCGCGATGTTCCGCCGACACCAGCCGGGGATAGACCCGCACTCCGCCTGTTTCGATGGTGAAGTCGTGATAGCCGCCGCGAAAGCGCCGGCCGCGATACTTGACCACCCGCAGCCGGCGGCGCTCCGCGCCATAGTCCCGCGACAGCTCCTCCAGTGCCACCACGCCGTGGGCCACGCTGTGCACGGTCTTGTCGTTCAGTTCGGTGGTCAGGTCGTCGAGCATCAGCACCGTCGCGTTCTGCTTCGCGAAGTAGTGCTTCAGCGCCAGGATCTGGCGGCGATAGCGCAGCGAGCTTTGCGCCAGCAGGCGGATCTCGGAAAGACTGTCGAGCACCACGCGATCGGGCTTTGCCCGCGCGAAGGCGTCGAAGATGCGCTTGGTGGTCTCGCCCAGCTCGAGGTCCGACGAATAGAGCAGGCTCTGCTGCTGCTGGTCGTCGAGGAGGCTTTCGGGAGGGACCAGCTCGAAGATCTCGATCCCGTCCAGCGACCAGCCATGCGACTGTGCGCTCTCCCGCAGTTCTTCCTCGGTCTCGGAAAGCGTGATGTAGAGCGCACGCTCTCCGTGCGCGGCACCGGCCAGCAGAAATTGCGTCGCGATCGTCGTCTTGCCGGTACCGGGACTGCCTTCGAGGAGAAAGACGCGACCACGCGAGAGGCCGCCGGCGAGCACGTCGTCAAATCCTGAAATCCCGGTTGCCGCGGGAGCCGGCATGTCCTGCATCGGGCGTTGTTTCCTTTCGATCGACCAGCAAGGCGCCCGCGGTCGATATAGTCTGCGCAACCGTTAACGCGGCGAAGCTGCAGACGTTCCGTGCGCCATATCGGTGGCGGGCGTTTGCGCCGGCTGCCTCACGCGTTTCGGGCGAACCAGATGTGGTGGTGCGCTTCTTCGTCATCCGGGCGGGCAGCGACGGCCAGTTCCTCCACCGTGAATCCTGCGCGCTGCAGTTCGCCCGTGAACGTGGGGTCTTCTTCTGCGGACCAGATCGCCAGGATTCCCCGGGGGCGCAGCGCCGCCATTGCGGCGAGGAGGCCTTCCGGCGTGTAAAGGGTGTCATTCCTGGAGCGGGTCAGGCCTTCCGGCCCGTTGTCGACGTCAAGCAATATCGCGTCATAGCCGCGATCGGCGGAATGGATGAGCATCCCGACATCGTCGACCACCAGTGTCACACGAGGGTCATCGAGGCACCCGCCGGTCAACGTCCGCATGGGCCCGCGCGCCCACGCAATGATCTCGGGCATGATCTCGGCAATCGTGATGCTGGCCTGCTGGCCGACCGCATTCAAAGCCGCCCGCAAGGTAAATCCCATGCCATAGCCGCCGATTAGCAGATGCGGCGCTTCGCGCCGATCCAGCCGCGCGCAGGTCAGCGTCGCCAATGCCTCTTCAGAGGCGTAGATATCGGTGCTCATCAGTTCGTTGCTGCCCAGTGCGATGAGGAAGTCATCGCCGCTCTGCAGCAATTGCAATTCAACGCCGTCGGGCACGCGCGCCCGACCGATCAGCACATGCCCAGCCATGATCGGATCCCGCTTACTGCTTGCTTTTCTGCCACCAGCACCTGCGTGGCGAAGACCGTCTCCATCGTCGCCGCCGCGACTATTCCGAAGCGCGAACTCGGTGATAGGGAAAGCGCTGGACGCGCCCTTGAATCAGGTGATCGTGCAGCCTGCGCCTGGCCTCGTCGGCCCCTTCGATGGTTCTGCAAACGAGATGCGTGCCCCCGGTCAGCAGCGGCTCCAGGGCACTTATCGCGATTCCCTGCTCGTCGCAGCGCTCGCGCACGTCCCGCTGGGGCAGGCGCAGGTTCATGGCCCGGCTCATCGTGCGCCCCCCGCTTCGCCCACGGCGAGCTGCTGGAGTTCCCGTTGCACTGAATTGAATCCGTCCACGCTGCCGCCCGCAAGCTCGATCGGCTTGGCGTCGAGCACGTCATGGAAGGAGTTGAGAAACCCGATTGCCCGATTACAATCGCCCAGCAGGTCGAATGCCAGATTGGTGATCCGGCCTTGCCGCTGGAGCTGGTCCGCTGACAAAGTGCAACGCCGGCTCCGCGAACGGGCCCAGGAGCGCGCGGATCCTTCCACCGGTTGCGTCGGGTCCGTCATGCCGCCAAGCCTTTGGCCCGCCCGATCGAACATCCCGCTTCCCCCATGCTGTCGAGCCAGCCGGAAGAAGCGGCGGCGCCCTGGCGCAATTGATAGTCTCGGATGCGGTTCGCAATCACCCCCGCCGCAGCCAGGTGCCTAGCGCGAGTGAGCCGGCTGTCCGAACGGGAAGCACGCATCAACGAACGCTGATGCTCCGAATATTGAAAGTTGAGATCCATCGAACAGGCTCCTGCAGGTAAGCGGGAGCACACTCGTCTCTCAGCCGAAGGCGCTTACAATCGCGAAGCCATCGATAAAGCAGATATATCTTCCGGATCGAGAATGTCAATATTACGGGCAATAAAATTGGTATATTTTGCAGTCATTCATAATAAAATATCGGTCATGATTTGCCGGTCCACCGGATTTTTATGGAAATTTGGGACGCCGCGTACTGCCGCGCACGATTGAAGTGATCGATATTGTCGTGTGATCGGCCACAGGCCCTGATCGATTGCAGCGCATCCTGATGGACAGAAATTGCACCCTCCCGGGCACCGCATCGCGATCCAGGGCTTCTTACTGGCAGTGAACACGCTCTCCCGGAGACAAATCATGGCCGCCTCGCAACCCACTGCACGCAAGTCAACAAAGTCCAAGCCGGTTTCCAAGACTGCGCGCAAGAATGCCCGCGCCGCAGCCAAGCCGGCCGACGCGATCAAGCTGCTCAAGGATGATCACAAGCAGGTGAAGACCTGGTTCAAGCAATACGAATCGCTGGAAGACGAGTCCGAAAAGCAGGCGCTGGCAGAGCAGATCTGCGAGGCGCTCACCGTCCATGCCCAGATCGAGGAAGAGATTTTCTATCCCGCCGCGCGCGAAGCCATCGACGATGACGACCTGCTCGACGAAGCCGAAGTCGAGCATGCCTCGGCCAAGCAGTTGATCGCCGAGATTCGGGCCATGAGCGTCGGCGACCGGCTGTTCGACGCGAAGGTGACGGTGCTGGGCGAATACATCGAGCACCACGTCGAGGAAGAGGAGAGCGAGATGTTCCCCGAGGCGCGCGCCAGCGGCCTCGACCTCAAGGAACTGGGCGCCCAGCTCGAAGCGCGAAAGGCGCAGCTGATGTCCAGGGCGCGCAATTGATCCCCACCCCTGCCCGCCCCATTTCCTGACCGCCGATGCAGAGGGCGTCCCCCCATGGCCGGTACGACTGCCTGATCGTCGGCGGGGGCCCTGCGGGCCTCACCGCCGCGATCTATCTGGCGCGCTTCCACCTGACTGTCCTGGTGGTGGACTCGGGCAAGAGCCGTGCAAGGTCTATTCCGCTGACGCGCAACCATGCCGGCTTTCCCGAAGGTATCGCCGGCAGCGAACTGCTCGCCCGCATGGAAGAGCAGGCGCGATCGTATGGCGCGCTGGTGCAACGTGGCAAGGTCGAGACGATCGAAGGCGATGCCGAATCGGAATTCGTGGCGCACGGGGCGGGGGGACCGGTCCGCGCGCGCACGATCCTGAACGCCACCGGCGTCGTCAACCGCCGCCCTCCCCTGCTGGACGAAGACGCCCACGCGCGCGCGCTGCAGCGTGGACAGATCCGCTATTGCCCGATCTGCGACGGCTACGAAGTGACCGACCGCGCGGTGGCGGTGATCGGTACCGGCGAGCGTGGCTGCAACGAAGCGCTGTTTCTGCGCAGCTATACGAGGCAGGTGACGCTGGTTTCCCCGCAGCGCCAGCACGACCTCGATGCCGGCCAGCGCGCGCGCCTTGCCGATGCGGGCATCGCCATAGCCGGGCCTTATACGCGCATAAGCGCAGACGAGACTGCCATTCACCTCCTTCTCGCTGGCCGGGAGGTCGCCTTCGACAGCATCTATCCCGCCCTCGGTTCGGACGTCCGGTCGCGGCTGGCGGGTGCGCTCGGCGCCCGGTTGTCGGGCGAGGGTTGCGTCACGGTCGACCGGCATCAGCGCACTTCGGTCCCGGGGGTGTATGCAGCCGGCGACGTCGTGCTCGGTCTCGACCAGATCAGCCACGCGATGGGCGAAGGCGGCGTCGCCGCCACGACGATCCGGAACGACCTGGCCGAAAAATCGCCGCTGCGCCGCTGACGGAGCGGGATGTTCGGATCAGATCAGGCCTTCGCCTGCCATGCGCGCGATCTCGTCCGCGGCAAAACCGGCCGAGGAGAGGATCGCCCCGGTGTCTGCCCCCGCCACCGCCGGCGGCGTCCGGTCGGTTCCGCTCGAGCGGTCCTGGTCGATCACCCGCAGCGGACTGGCAGGCACAGGGACCCCTGCCACGTCCACCACCGCGCCGCGCGCGCGGATGTGCGGATCGTCGAGCAATTGCGCGGCGTGGTTCAGAACGGTCACCGCCGCGCCGGCCGGCGCCAGCAGCGCCACCCATTCCGCCGCCGGTCTTGCCCGGAACAGACCGGCCAGTCGCGCGATCGTGCCGGGGATGTCCTGCCAGGCGTGCAACTGCCCGGTCAGGTCTTCGCAGCCCAGCCCGGCGCACAGCGCGCCCCAGGTGCGCGGCTCGGCACAGGCGACCACGACCCAGCGGCCATCAGCGCATGCGTACTGGTGCCGATCGGGGGTCGCGGGAATGGCGAAAGGCTTGTCGGAAATCGCGTTGACGCCGCAGGTCAGCAGCCATCCCGCCGCTTCCGCGAGGCTGATGTCGAGGAATGCCCCCTTGCCGGTGCGCAGCTTGCGGATCAGCGCGGCCTCGATACCCGCGACCGCCGACAGGGCACCCGCCTGCAACGCGATCGGCAACCCGGGATGCCAGGCGCGGTCGGCAGTCAGCGCGCTCAATACCCCGGCGTGCGCGAGGTAGGAGATGTCGTGCCCAGACCACGCCGCGTAAGGACCGTCCTGGCCGAAGCCCGTCAGCGCGCACCAGATGATGCCCGGGTTCGCCGCACGCGCCTGAGCATAGCCGAAACCGCGTTGCTCCATGACGCCCGGGAAGGCGTTCTCCAGCACGACGTCGAAACCGGGGGCCAGTCGCGCCAGCACGGCGTTGGCGGCAGGGTTGCGCATGTCGAGCGCGATCGACTTGCGGCCCCGGCTCAGCGCAACCTGGCCGATGACGAGGCTCGGCTTGCCCTTGGCCTTCGGCGGATCGACCCGCACCACCTCGGCGCCCAGATCGGCCAGCAGCGTCGCGCAGGCGGCGCCCGGCGGCACGTTGCTGAAATCGAGCACGCGGATGCCCTCCAGCGGCTTCAACCTGTCTTCGTCCATGTCCAGTCCTTCAATCCAGTTCGATCCCGCCGAGGTTCGGCCCGCCGCACACCGAGATCGTCTCTCCCGAGATGTAGGAGGCAGCGTCGCTGGCGAAGAACACGATCATGTGCGCCATGTCGTCGGGGGTGCCGAGCCGCCGCAGGGGGATCGCCTTGCCCATCTCGGCTTCGTCCAGCCCGGCGACCTTCCACGCCTCGGAAACACGCTCGCTGGCGATTGCGCCGGCCGCGACGCAGTTGCAGCGGATGCCGTAGCGTCCCCATTCGGCCGCGGTGACGCGGGTGAACATCTGCACCGCCGCCTTCGCCGCCGAATAGTGCGCGCCGCCCTTGACGCCATTGACGCCGGCGCCCGACGAGATGTTGACGATAGCGCCCGACTTCTGCGCGATCATGTGCCGGCCGGCTTCGCGGGTGAGGATGTAGGTGGACTTGGTGTTGAGGTCGAAGATCGAATCCCAACCGCGCGTCGGGATGCTTTCCAGCGGGCCCATGCGGGTGCCGCCGGCATTGTTGACCAGCACGTCGATGCGGCCGAACGCGGCGATGGTCTGCTCGACCAGGGCGACGCACGATTCCTCGCTCTTCACGTCGGTCGGCACGGCGATGCACGGCGCCCCGCTGGCCTCGCGGATGCGCGCCGCCGCTGCTTCGAGCTCGTCGGCGGTGCGGCTGGCGATCACCACGCTTGCGCCCAGCCGGGCGAACTGCAGCGCCGCCGCATAGCCGATGCCAGTGCCGCCGCCGGTGACGATCGCGACCTTGCCACTGAAATCGAGCAACTGCGTGATGATGGCCTCTCCCTTGCCTCGCGCCTAGAGAGTGAATACTATCTTACGACAAATTGTCCAGTGGAGCGGATCATGACCAAGGTGATGGAGGGCGTGCGCGTCCTCGAAGTGGCGCAGCATACGTTCGTGCGATCGGCCGGCGCGATCCTGGCGGACTGGGGCGCGGATGTCATCAAGATCGAGCATCCGGTGCGCGGCGACGCGATGCGCGGGCTGATCAACCTCGGCGGGATGAAGCTCGACCCCAAGCGCAACACGCTGATGGAGCACCCCAACCGCGGCAAGCGCAGCGTCGGCGTCGATATCTCCACGCCCGCGGGGCAGGAGGTGATCTACGAACTGGCGAAGACGGCGGACGTGTTCCTGACCAACTACCTGCCGAAGGCGCGGCAGAAGCTGAACATCGATGTCGAGCACATCCGCAAGGCCAACCCGGACATCATCTACGCGCGCGGCTCCGCCTATGGCGACAAGGGGCCGGAGCGCGACGTCGGCGGGTTCGACGGCACCGCGTTCTGGACCCGCAGCGGCATCGGCTATTCGATGAGCCCGGAGGAACTGGGCACGCCGCTGAGCCAAGGCATTCCCGCATTCGGTGATTCGACCGGCGGCATGAACATCGCCGGCGGCATCTCCGCCGCGCTGTTCCACCGCGAGCGCACCGGAGTGGCGGTGGAGATCGACGTCTCGCTGCTGTCGACCGCGTGGTGGTCGGCGGGGGCCGGGCTGGACCAGCAGCTCGAGAGCGGGCAGGTCATGCGCGTCGGCATGCCGAAGGGCGGCGGCAGCCTCGGCAACCCGTTCATGGGCAATTTCCGCTGCTTGGACGGCGGCACCATCAACCTCAACACGTTGATCCCTGGCCCGCACATCCGCAGCCTGTTCACCGTGATCGGCGTGCCCGCGGCGGCGGACGACCCGCGCTTCGCGACGGTGGAAAAGCTGATGGAAAACAGCGCCGCCGCCGCCGAAGTGATCAACCGCCAGTTCGGGACGCAGCCGTTCCCCTACTGGCGGCAGAAGATGAAGGAATTCACCGGCCAGTGGGCGCCGTTCCAGTCGCTGCTCGATCTCGCGCACGACGAGCAGGCGCTGGCCAACGACATGCTGATCGAGGTCGATCCCGGCGATGGCAGCGGCAAGCCCCTGAAGCTGGTGCGCGGGCCGGTGCAGTTCGATCATGCGCCGGTGGTCACCACCCGCTCGCCCCAGGCCAGCGAGCATACCGAGATCGTGCTGATGGAGATCGGCCTCGAATGGGAGCGGATCGCGGCGTTGAAGGAAAAGGGCGCGATCGCCTGAGTTTTCCTTGTCGAAGCTGATCCAGGACAAGGAACCCGGATCGGCTTCGCGCTATGCGCCGTGGCAACGAGAGGGAGAGGCAGCATGGCCGTCACGATCGCATCCGAAGTCACCTTCAGCGCCATCAAGCCGAAGATCGGCAGCGTGGTCCATGCCGACAAGGCGGCGCTGCTGTCCGGCGATCACGCCGCGACGCTGATGGACATGCTGGAACAGCGCGGCGTGCTGGTGTTTCCACGGATCGGCTTCACCGATGCCGAGCATGTCGCGTTCACTGCCACGCTGGGGCGGTTCACGCCCGATCTCGGCGGCAAGGACCTTTATCCGATCTCGGTCGACAAGCAGGTCAACGAGACCGCCGAATACCTGCTGGGCGCGTTCTACTGGCACTTCGACGGCTACATGTCGCCAATGCCGATCCGCGCCAGCCTGCTGGCCAGCAAGGTGCTGTCCCCGCCGGGCACCGGCAACACCGAGTTCGCCAACACCTACGCCGCCTACGAGGCGCTGTCGGACGCGGACAAGGCGCGGTTGGCAGACCTGCGCGTTGCGCACACGATGGCGCATTCGCAGCTGAGCCATACGCCCGAGCCGACACAGGCGCAGTGGGACGAATGGCGCGCGCTGGGGCGCAAGGATCTGCCGCTGGTGTGGACCCACGCCTCGGGTCGCAAGAGCCTCGTGCTCGGCAACGCCGCCGCCGGAGTGCTGGGCATGGACCCGGTCGAATCGACCGACCTGCTGGTGCGGCTGCGCAACATCGCCACGCGCGAGGAATTCACCTACAGTCATTGCTGGCGGGTGGGCGATCTGGTGATGTGGGACAACACCGGTACGCTGCACCGCGCCACCGCCTATCCGTTCGATTGCGGCCGCCTGCTGCATCGCACCAAGCTGGAAGGCGAGGAGCCGATCGCCTGAGGCAGGCGGCAGGGAAGACGCCCGCAACGGTGGGAAAGGGAGAGAGGACCAATGGATATCGTCGACGTGCAGGTCCACATGGCGCGCGGCAAGATCGAGGCGACGCTGGAGGCGATGGATGCGCTCGGCATTGCTTCCGTGCTGATCGACGAGTTCTGGGGCGGCTGGCCCACCACGCACCCTTCGCACATCCAGCCCGGCTTCGCGCTGCCGAACGGAGCCTGGCGTGCGGCCTTTCCGACCGCCGAGGAAGCATCGTTGCTGCACCCGGACCGGTTCTCCTATCTCGTCCGCATCGACCCGCGCGACCCGCAGCTCGAAGCGGTGATGCGCGCCGCGGCATCGACCCCCCATGCGCGCGCGTTCCGCATCCAGCCGGTGTGGACGCTCGCCGAGGCCGAAGGTTTCGCCAAGGACTCGTACGACGCGCTGTTCGAGATCGCGCAGGACATCGGCCGGCCGGTCTGCGCGTTCGTGCCGGGCTACACCGGCCTGCTGGCGCGCTATGCCGCGCGCTATCCGAAGTTGCCGCTGGTGATCGACCATTGCGGCATGGGCTTCCCCAATATCCCGTCCGGCCGCAGTGCCGAGGAAGAGGCGCGGGTCAACAGCCCGGCCCACCTGGCGGAAGTGCTGCGGCTGGCTGAATTCCCGAATGTGATGATGAAGTGGAGCCACGCCCCTTCGCGGTTCGGCGTGCGCGATTATCCCTACGAACCGCTCCGGCCGCTGCTGCGCCAGGCGATCACCGCGTTCGGTGCCGACCGCCTGATGTGGGCAAGCGATAAGACCGTGATGTTCGGCTATACGTGGGGTGATCTCCTCTATGCAGTGCGCGAGGACCCGGAGCTTTCTGCGGCTGAAAAGGGCGCGATCCTGGGCGGCACGGCCCGTCGCTTGCTGAGCTGGCCCGCTCCCGACCCGGTTCAGGCCTGATTGTCGCGGCTCTGCCGTTGACCCTTCCCGCCTGCAAGTGACCGATAGCGGCGCGGGGCGAGGACCACGCCGCGAAAGTCCGGCCGACGGCGCCAGCCTTGACAGCCACGCGCAATTGCTAACATTATGACGAACGAACAAGGCGGGAATCGCCCGCGGGGGAGAGAGACTGCGATGATCGCCATCGACGGGGAAGGCGCGCACCCTTTCCGGGACCAGTTGGAGGCTTTGGCGGGCGACAGGACGGGACTGTCGGATTTCGGCGACCCGGCTCTCGCCGCGAGGCGCGATGCCGTGCGATCGGCGAGGACGATTGGCACCGGGTGATGGCGGTCAATGTTGCCGGCTGCTTCCACGCAGCAACTGGTCTTGCCCGACATGCGGGCGGCCGGTGGGGGCAGGATCATCAACCTCACGGTACTCGGCGCGCGGATCGCAGCGGAGAACAGGGCGCACTATACGGGCAGTCGAACTCGGTTCGCGCTGCATCCCCGTCAACGCGATGTCGCCGGGCTTCATCGTGATGCCATGGGCCCGGCCCGCGATCGACGGGAACGGGGGGCCTGCCCATGATGCACCCGAACATGTCCCATCCCTTTCAGGAAAGGTGAGGAAGATGGTTGCAAGGATCGCACTGGTAACCGGCGGCGCATCGGGCATGGGCGAGGCCGCGTCGCTGCGGCTGGCGCAGGAGGGACGCCCGGTCGCCATCCTGGACGTCGACGGACCCGGGGCGGAGCGGGTGGCCCGGCAGATCGTCGACGCCGGGGGCAAGGCGCTGGCGCTGCAGGCGGACATCTCGCGCAAGGACCAGGTCGATGCCGCAGTGGCGCAAGTCCGGCAGAAGCTGGGGCCGGTCACCATCCTGGTCAACAATGCGGCGACCGAGAATTTCTGCCCGTTCGCCGACATCAGCGAGGCGAACTGGGACCGCATCATGGCCGTCAACCTGAAGGGCGTGTTTCTGCCGGCGCAGGCGGTGCTGCCCGATATGGTCGCCGCTGGCTGGGGCCGGATCGTCAACATCTCCGCCTATGGCGCCCAGATCGGCGCGGCCGAGATGGCCCACTACACTGCCAGCAAGGGCGGCGTGATTTCACTGACCCGTTCGCTCGCGATCGAGCTCGGCGGCAAGGGCATCACGGTCAATTCGGTGTCGCCAGGGTTCATCGACACGCCGATGGCGCGCCGTGTCATCGAAGGAGGAAAATTTTCGATACCGGCAGAACAGCTCGTGGCCGGATATCCGATTCCACGCCTGGGGCGGCCCGAAGAGATCGCTGCGGCGTGCTGCTTCCTGGCATCGGAAGACGCCGGCTACATCACCGGCCAGGTGCTTGGGGTGAACGGCGGGGCGGCGATGTGAGACGCGGGACGCCCAATTGACGCATGATTTCGCGCCGCTATCATGGTGACGAACAAGTGACGGGAGAGATTCATGGCGACAAAGGGCAGCAGGCTCGCGGGCAAGGTGGCGATCGTCACGGGGGGCGGCCAGGGAATTGGTGCCGCGATTGCGGAAGGCTATGCCGCCGAGGGCGCCAAGGTCATCGTCACGGGGCGCACGAAATCGAAGCTGGACGAGGTGGTCGCCCGGATCGAGGCATCCGGCGGCACCGGCCTGGCGATGGAAGCGCTCGCCGGCAACCGCGAACACTCGGCGAAAGTGGTGGACGAGGCCATCTCGCGCTGGGGCCGCGTCGATGCACTGGTCAACAACGCCCATACCTTCACCGACTATCTTCCGGTCGAGGACCCGAAGATGGAAGAGAACTGCATGATCGACTTCCAGTCGGCGTTCTTCGGCTCGCTGCAGCTGATGCAACTGTGCCACCCGCACATGGTCAGGCAGGGCGGCGGCTCGATCATCAACATGGGCTCCTCGTACGGGATCCGTTGCGAGCCCGGATTCCTCGCCTATGCGGCTTCCAAGGAGGCGATCCGCGCGCTTACCCGCACCGCTGCGCGCGAATGGGGCAAGCTGGGCATCCGCGTGAACACGATCCTCCCCTCGGCGCTGTCGCCCAAGGCGATCTGGTACCTTGAAGAGAGCAAGTCGTACGACTCGGAGCTGGCGAAAGTGGCGATGGGCCGTTTTGGCGCGCCGGAGGACATCGCGCCCACCTGCATCTTCCTGGCCAGCGACGAATCGAACTTCGTCACGGGCCAGACGATCTGCGTCGAAGGCGGCGCGGTGATGCTCTGATCGGGGCGGGAGAACGCAGGTGCAGAAGTTCATCAACCACGTCGACCATGTTGCCTGGCTGGTCCGACCGGAAAACCTCGATGCCCACATTGCGCAGATGGAGCGCGTCACCGGCGCCACGCTGAAGCGCTTCACGCGCATGGACATGGGCTTCACCATGTGCATCAGCTGGGAGGCAGGGCTCGAGGTGGTCTGCCCGCACGAGCAGCGCACCGAGTTCAACCAGTGGCTGTGGGCCGAACTGGAAACCAAGGGCGAAGGCGTCACTTCGGTGGTGTTCGGGGTGAAGGATCTCGACTGGCACAAGGCCCGTCTCGAGAACATGGGCATTCCGGTCGGCCCATTGATGGACGACCACCCGGACTCACCCTGGCATGACCAGCTGGTGCTGTGGGAGCGCGTCGTCGGGGAGCAGGTGATCAACACCAACATCGTCCTCGGCGACATCGACTATGCCGACGGCGTCATCCCGTTCGGCAATTCTGCCCGTCCACACGCCAACGGGTGAGACTGCAAGGGACAAAGACGCATGGCCATCGCGGATGTTTCTGCCAAGCCGATTGCCGAACTCGTATCGCTGGCGGGGCGGGTGGCAGTCGTCACCGGCGGAGCGCAAGGCCTCGGGCATGCGATGGTCAACCGTCTCGCAGAAGCCGGCGCCGCAGTGCTGATCATCGACCTCAGGGCGGAGCAGGCGGCCGCCGCGGCGGCGCAGGTCGCCAGCGCGACGGGCTCACGGGTAATGTCCGCCGCGATCGACGTGACCGACGAGGCCGCGGTGTCTGCCGTTGCCGACCTTGCCGTTGCGGAGCTGGGAAGCCTCGACATCTGGGTCAACAACGCCGGCCTCTATCCGAACGTTCCACTGCTCAACGTGACGATCGAGGATTGGGACAAGGTCATGACGGTGAACTTGCGCGGCGTGTTCATTGGTGCGCGCGAGGCGGCACGGCGCATGATCGACGCCGGGCAGGGCGGCGTCATCGTCAACGTCGTCTCGACCGCGGGATTCAGGGGCGTGGCCCCGGGGGTGACATCCTACGTCACGTCGAAGCACGGCGTTCGCGGCATGATCAAGCAGATGGCGCTGGAACTGGCGCCGCACGACATTCGCGTGCTGGGCGTCGCACCCACCTTCTGCACGACCGAGGGCAACATGGCCGCACTGGCGGAACTGCCCGATCGCGTCCGGGAGGAGATCGCGGCGACCTTGTCGTCTCGCCTGGGCCGGGTCGGCGTTCCGGACGACATTGCACGCGCGGTGCTTTTCGCAGCGTCCGACATGTCCCTGTTCATGACCGGCAGCACGCTGCTGGTCGATGCCGGCGAGACGATCTGACAGTCAGTCCAGCCCTTCCAGTTCAATGGCAAATTTCGCCTTGTCGAGTACCGGCTCGACCACGCGGGCGTAATACTCCGGGTCCTCGGAGAATTCCGGCACGGTGGTCAGGTCGGCGATCGCCTGGTTGGCCTCGACGAACGGACGCATCCGGGTTTCGTAACCGGAGAACGCGGCGACATGATCGTCGGGGGTGCGGGACAGCTCGGTCGCGAGCACCTGGGCGCCGACGAGCGCCAACGTGGCGCCCTGGCCGGTGAACGGTGACGGGCAGTAGCCGGCATCGCCCACCAGCGCGACCCTGCCCGTGCTCCACCGCGGCATGCGCACCTGGGCGATCAGCCCGAGGTAGAAGTCCGGCGCCGCCGCCATCGCCTCGAGGAAACGCGGCGTTTCCCACTGCAGGCCGGCAGTGTGCGCGCGGATCAGGGCCATCTGCTCATCCCTGCCACCGGGGTTGTCGTCCAGGGTGGCGGGAACGTTGAAGCACACGCGCAGCTCGTCGTTCTCGGGCGTGGTATAGACCATGTAGCCGCCGGCTGAGCCCTTGTAGCTGATCTGCCAATCTTCCAGCCCCAGCGTATTGGGGGCGCTGAATGGCGCCAGGGCGATTCCGAACGAGCGCAGGAAATCCTTGTCCTCGCCGAACACGAGGCGGCGGACCTGCGACCGCAGGCCTTCCGCCCCGATCACGAGGTCGAAACGCTGCCGGTGGCCGCTGGCGAACGTGACATCGACGCCGGCGCCATCGTCCTGCAGCGCGGCGATGCTGTCGCCGTAACGGATCTCCACAGGTGGCGACAGGGCATCGACCAGGACGTGACTGAGGCGATCGCGCAGGATCTCGATATCCGGATTGTCGAAGCGCCCCCCGGATATCGTCATCTCTTCCGATCGCCACAGCTCCTGCCCGTGATCGTCGACGACGGAGACGCCCTTCATGCGCATGGCGCTGGCGCGCGCGGCCGCGGCGAGGCCCATCGCCTCCAGCACCCGCAAGGCCGCCCCGCGCACGTCGATCGCGTGGCCGCCGCGCGCGCGGCCGGGCGTTCGCTCCACCAGGACAGGGCGGAAACCCGCGCGCTCCAGCCACCATGCCAACGCGGGACCGGTGATCGACGCGCCCGATATCAGGATGTCCTGCATGTCATTCCTCGTCGCAGTCGATCTGCGCAGGCCACCGGGGACAGCCACCCGGACAGCTTGTTCGTCAAATTGATAGCGGCCTGCGGGATAACGGTCAAGCGAACGGACATGCGCTGAAAACGCGGCTTCAACCCATATTGACCGACACCGGCTCCTTCGCTAACAAACAGACGAACAGAGCTGCGGCGATCGAATGGCTGGCGGACCGTTATGGGAGTGGACCATGGCCGGAAATGAACCCGATTTCTTCAGTGACCCGGAAGTCCTGCAGGATCCGAAGTCCTATTTCGACCGCATGCGGGCGCAGTGCCCGGTCCTGCGCGAGCCGTACCGGAACTCGATCATGGTCACCGGTTACGACGCGGTCATCGAGGTCATGAACCGGCGTGACGATGTCTTTTCCGCAGCGCTGAACATTCTCGGCCCGGTGCAGGGGCTTCCGTTCGCGCCGGAAGGCGGCGACATCCGGGCCCAGCTCGACGCGCATCGGCACGAAATGGCCTGGTCCGACCACCTCACCTGTCACGACGGCGAGAAGCACGCCCGGAACCGGCAGTTGATGACCGACCTGCTGACCTACAAGCGCCTGAAGGCAAACGAGGTGTTCCTTTACGCGTTGGCTGATCGACTGCTTGATGACCTGCTGCCGAGAGGGCATTGCAACGCAGCCACCGAATATGCCCATGCCGCAGCGACTTTCGCGATTTCCGACCTGATGGGCATTCCGCAGGAGGATCGCTGGCCGCTGGTGGAGCTGCTGGGAGCACCGCCGAGCCAGGTCGAGGGTGAGGCCACGCACCGCGTCACCACGGACCCGCTGGTGTTCCTCAAGGAGCGTTTCGACGGCTATCTGAAGGACCGCCTGGCAGAGCCTCGCGCCGACCTGATGACCGAACTGCTCGGGACCACCTATCGCGACGGCAGTGCGGCGAGTTTCGAGCAATACTCGCTGCTCGCCCGCTTTCTGTTTGCCGCGGGGCAGGACACGACCTCGCGGCTGATCGCCATCGCCATCCGCATTCTGGCGGAAGACCAGAACCTCCAGCAGCAACTGCGCCAATCGCCCCACCGCATTCCCGACTTCATCGAGGAAGTGCTGCGCTATGAATCGCCGGTGAAGTGCAGCTATCGCCTGGCGGTCGAGGATACGACGATCGGGGGGATGGAGGTTCCGGCCGGGACTGTGATCACCGTGGGCCTTATGGCGGCGAGCAACGATCCCGCGCATTTCCCCAACCCGGACCAGATCGATATCGACCGCGCCAACAAGCGTGATCACCTCGGCTTCAGCAAGGGCGCGCACGGCTGCCTGGGCGCGCCGCTGGCGCGCATGGAATCGCGCGTCGCGCTCGAACGCCTGCTGGCACGCACGTCGAATTTCCGCATATCCGAGGCGCACCATGGCCCGGCGGGCGCGCGCAGGTTCCAGTACGAACCGACCTACACCTTCCGCAGCCTCATCGACCTGCACATCGCGTACGACGGAGCCTGACGCCGCGCCGCCGGCCGAACCGCCGCGAGGCGCTAGCGCAGCTTGAAGGCGGCTGCTTCGCAGGCGACGCCGGCCACGGCCGCACGGCCCCGGTAGAGCGTGGAAGCGCCGGACAGTTCGCCGCCCGCCTTCAACGTGTCGCCGCCATCAGCCGGCACGACATTGATGTAGTAATCGCGCAAGTCGGCTCCGCCGTAGCGGATCTGGGTGGTGCAACCCGCGGGGGTTTCCAGGGGAGCCAGTTCCTTGCCCTCCGGCGTCACCCGGACGATCCTGCCGGGCGAGCGGAAACCGGTCAGCAGCACGTTGCCGTCCTCCTCCACGCAGCACCCGTCGCAGTCGTCCTTGTCGAACAGCATGCGCTGGTTGACCAGGCTGTGATCCGGGGCAACGTCCCACGTCCACGATGTGCGGAACGTGTCGCTGGCATAGAAGCGCCTGCGACGGGCATCCATGGCAAGTCCGTTGGGGAAATAGCAGCGGTCGGCGACAAGGGTGACTGTGCCATCCACGGCCATCCGGTAGATCTGCGTCGGGCGGGTGTCGCGGGCCGCGATGATGCTTTCGATGTCATTCGTGCCGAAGTAGATGCCGCCGGTGCCGTCCGGCCACATCTCGTTGGCGCCGATGAGGGGAACGCCATCGATTTCCTGCAACAACCATCCCGACTCGCCAGTATCGGGATCGTTCCACATGATGCCATGCTGGCCCGTGGAAAACACGGCGCCGCACGCGTTCATCATGATGCCGCCGGTCCACATCCTTTCGGGATTGAATGACGCGTAGGGCGTTCCGTCCGGACGCACGCCATGGATGCCCCCCTTGATCACGTCGCTGTACCAGACGACGTCGCGCCGGAAGTCGTAAGTCAGGCCTTCGAGATAGACGCCTTCGGCAAGGGCATGATATTCGCCTACCGCCAGTTCAGACATTGTTCGCCTCCCGCTGCTGGGCCCTGCCCTTCGTTCGCTCGTCATAATGTTAGCGCCGGGTCAGGCTGTCAACGTCTGGCGACAGGACCGGCCTGAAGACCAGCTCAACGAGCCGCGTGGAAGCGCCTCAATCGAGAATCGCCAGCAGCCTTTGCAGCTTGGCCATCGCTTCCCTGGCCTGGTCGGCCGCGCCCACACCCGCTTGCGCCCGGCCGACGCTGGGGCATTCGATGCCGATGGGCACGTCGCGGGGCGCCGCGCGCAGCAGGTCGCGCAGCGGAAAATCGCCGTCGCCGGGATAAAGCCGCTCGCACACGGCTTCGGTCATCACGATGTCGGCGGGCTGCGGGATCGGGCCGTCGCAGACCTGGACGTAGCGGATCGCCCCGGGCGGCAGCGTCGCGAGATCGGCCGGGCCCCCGCCGGCCCGGATCAGGTGATGCGGATCGAAGCAGAGGCCCACGTCCGCGCCTGAGCGCCGGGCCAGATCGTATGCTTCCGCGAGCGTCCGGCTTTTGCCGCCTGCCACCGGTTCGAGGTTGGTGGACAAGCCGAAGCCCGCGGCGACTTCCGCGAACCGTGCAAGGATTTCCGCGGACGCGGCGCGGTCGGGATTGCTGTAGTTGATCGCGAGCGCCGCCTTGCCGCCCAGGCGGGCCCCCATCTCGAGCTGCGGACGGCAGCTTTCGACAGCCGCCATCGAGTGCAGGTCGAACACTTCGAGCGTGATCACCCCGATGCCGGTATCGGCGATGATCGCGGCACATTCACGCTCCATCGCCGGCGTCAGCAGCGGCGATGGAAACAACGCGGGCGGGATGACCCAAAGGCTGCATGCATCGAAGCCTGCCTCCGCCGCAGCCCGGATCGCCGTCTGCGGCGAGGTATCGGTCAGGGTCAGGCTGTCGAGCGAGAGCCGGGGCACTACATCTTGACCTTGTACGCCCCGAATTGCGGCGGCGCGCAGCCGGTGTGGTCGCGCACCGACGGCGGGAACCTGTCGTCGATGTCGGTGATGCCGTAGCTCTTGCCGACTTCGGCGCCGATGACCGTCTTGCCGTTGTATTTCGCGACCATGTCGGGGTCGTTGTACATCGCCCAGGCGACATGGCCGGTATAGCCGGCCGATTCCAGCGTGCCCTCGAGATTGGCCTTCAGGGCAGGCACCGCTTCCATCATTCCCAGCAGGCGTTCCGTGGTCAGCGAACCCATCCACACCGAAGCACAGGCGACGTTGCTGCCGGCGTCCGCGAAATCGACGCCCATGTCGAACGCCATCTTGTCGACCGCCGCCTTGTGGGCGCCATAGCTGGGCCCCATGCAATAGTGCATCGAACCGGGCGCCGAGGTGAATACGATCAACCCCTTGTCCTGCCGGACCATGTGAGGCGCGGCGTACCAGCTGGCGACGAAGCCGCTGCGGGCGCCCACGTTGATCATCTCGCCGCATTCGAGCGACTTTTCCCAGAACTGGCCCGAGACCGACGTCAGGGCGTTGCCCTGCCAGCAGGCATTGTTGACCAGGATGTCGATGCGGCCCTGCTCGGCGATGACGCGGTCGAACAGCGCCTTGACCTGCGCATCGTCGGCGTGGTCGCAGCGCACGGCAACGCCGGTACCGCCTGCTTCGGTGACTTCGCGCGCCGTCGCGTAGATGGTGCCGGGAACCTCGGCATCGCCCTCGTTTTCCGATCGGCCGGTAACGTACACGATGCAGCCATGCGAGCCGAGCGCGATGGCGATGCCCTTGCCGGCCCCGCGACTGGCTCCGGTGACAACCGCCACGACCTTCTTTTCGGACATACTGTTCGACTCCCTGGAATTTCGTCAGTTTCGTAGCGACGCCCGCGCCGACCGGCAAGCCGCCGGTCGCGACTATGCGCTGCGGAAGTTGGGCATGACCTCGCGGGCGAACAGCCTCAGTTCCGCCACCTGCTTGTCGGGGTCGGGCACGCCGGTCGGGGTGATGAAGAACCATTCGGGATTGATGATGTCGCGGATGCGCTCCATCTCCCGGTTGCAGTCATCGGGATTGCCGACAACGGCACGATTGGGGGCAAACTCGTCCAGCGTGACCTGCTTGCCGCCGAACATGACGGCGCTGGCCTCGTCGTCGCGGTCTGCGAGGGCGCCCAGGTTGTCATAGCTTTGCCAGACCTTGACGATGTTGGGCAGGAACGAGGGATCGAGACCATCGCGGTCCTCGGCGATGTGGACGTCCCGCATCAGCGCCAGGGTGGACGGCCGGCCGTGCTCGGCGGCGATCTGCTTGTAGGTCTTCACCTTGCCGGCCAGTTCCAGCAGGTGTTCGGCAAAGCTGATGATCCAGCCGTCGCCGAGGCGGCCCGCGCGCCGCATGGCCGGATCGCTGACGGCACCGACCCAGATCGGCGGGATCTCGCCCCGCAGCGCCGCCGGCTGGACCATGACGTCATCGATGTCGAAGTGCTGGCCATGATAGCTGAAGCGCTGGCCGCCCATCGCCAGGCGCAGCACTTCCATGCACTCCTCGAACCGTTTGGCGCGAGTCCTGAAGTTCCAGCCGCAGTTCTCGAACTCGTCGGGCTTGTAGCCGATGCCGCCGCCGAGAATGAAGCGGTTGTTGCCCATCTCGTTGATGGTGTTGATCTCCTCCGCCAGTTCGAGCGGGTGGCGAGCCGGCACCAGCATGATGTTGGTGCAGAACTTCATGGTGTGGGTCCGCGCCATCAGCGGGGCAAGCATGGCAAGCGGCGCCGACGGCTCGGTCGCGGTTTCACCGCCGAACGCGGTGGATTCCGAAAAGCGGTGATGGCCGCACCAGCCGAGGTCGTAGCCCAGGTCTTCCATCTCGTTGAGGTAGCTGAACAGGCGGCCATAGGGATCGGACGAATTGCGATCGATCATCTTGCGGTTGATGATGATGCCGAACTTCATGGCCGCCCTCCCTGGGGACGCCGCCGGCTTGCGCGGCGCCTGTCCCTTCCCGGTCGCACCCTGCACCCGGCGGTTCATTTGCTAACAGTTAGACGAACAAGGTTCAAGCCCCGGAGAACGCGTCTGTCCGCGACGACAGCTACTGCGCCGGCTTGCCGTGGCTGAAGAATACGCGAATGCACGCGAGCACTTCCGCGTGGCCCATGCCGATCCCCAGCGCCGCCTCGCGATGCAATGCAATCGCGGCACTGGTGGCAAAGAACGCCGCGGCCACCGGGGGAAGCCCATTGGCCCGGTCGCTGCTGACCACGTTGCGATCGATCGCGTCGGCCAGCATCTGGCGGGTCCGCTCGGTGTAAGCGATGACTTCGGTGCGCAGTTTGTCGATCCGATTGGCGAGCGCGACGAACTCGGCCGTCATGCGCGCATCGGCATTGTCCACGCAGCGCTCCCAGATCTCGTCGAGCGGCAGGTCGCGCGATAGCGACTCCTGCAACCGCTCGATGTCCCTGGCTGCGGAACGTCGAAACGTCGCCACGATAAGATCTTCCATGTTTTCAAAATAATAATAGATCAGTCGCTGCTTGACGCCGATTACCTCCGCCACGCGACGTGAAGTCAGGGCACCATAGCCTTCCTCCCGCAGCACGGTTTCCGTGCCGTCGAGCATCGAGTGCCAGACTTCGGACCCTGCCGGTCCCATGCGCCGCGCCACAGCCATAAGTCTTGCACCCCAGTTACGCTCGCGGCCTGGACATGGCATGCCGCGCATCGGACTGCCACTTCCCGGGCAGTTCGTCCTCCCCCACATATTCGCGCTATGGTCACAGCTGGCAAGTGCGATAACGGCCCGCACCATGCCGCGCCGCGCCTTCGACCAATCGCAGTGCCGATATCGAGGTCTTCGCCGGTGAGGATCGCGCCCGGGCGATCTTGAATCCCGTTCGTCACCATTGTAGCCATCAGGAGACAGAGGCTGGCAGTGATCGGGCGACGGCCTCCGAGAAACTGACGGAGAGGCGGCCAGGGTGCCCGGCAAAGCGCGCATCGCCGCCGTTTCGAAAGCTCTGACCGGAAAGGAAGCGGGACATGGCCGAGCGTACGTTGGACTGTTCGGACCTCGACAGGATCATGGGCAAACCCTTGACACCCTGGTCGCTCAAGGAAGACCTGCACAACAACGATTTCCGTCGCTGGGTCCAGGCGATGCATTACCCGAACCTGCTGCATTACGATGCGGACTATGCCGCGGTCGGGCGATGGGGCCGGCTGGTCGCGCCGCAGTCGTTCACCATCTCGGCGGGCGAAGGCCATGGCGCCTGCCCCGCGGGCATCGGCTCGATCCCCAATTCGCATCTGGTGTTCGGCGGTGACGAATGGTGGTTCTACGGGCCGCGACTGTTCGCCGGCGATCGCGTGATCCACGAGAAAATCCCGTTCGATTACGTCGTCAAGGAGACCAAGTTCGCCGGCCCGACCTGCTTCCAGCGTGGCGACAACAACTACTACAAGCAGGATGGGACGTTGTTCGCGAAGCAGCGGTCGACCGCGATCCGCTACAATCCCGAATACGCCGTCGAAATGGCATCCATGGGCAGTGACGCCGATGAACCTGCCTGGTCCGACGACGAGCTGGCCGAAATCGAGGAGCGCAAGCTCGAATACATCCGGGCCATGCAGGAGCTGGGGCATGGCCGCCGCCACTGGAACGAGCAGCAGGTGGGCGGCAAGCTGCCGGTCCGCGTATTCGGCCCACACTCGATTGCAAGCCTCGCGACCGAGTGGCGCGCCTACATGATGACGATCTGGGGCAGCGCCCACCGCAACCGCGACTGCGACCCCGACGTGCTGGGCTACGTCGGGCCGATGGCAGGCTGGGAGATGGATCCGGTGGAGGAGCGCTTCAATCCGGAAAACACCGACGGCGCCTATATCGGTCCTTCGCGCGGCCATATGTTCAAGCGCTGGGCCAACTACATCGGCATGCCGCGCGAGTACGGCTATGGCGCCAGCATGGGCGCCTGGGTGCTCGACTATCTGGCCGGCTGGGCCGGTGAATGGGGCCAGGTGGTGCACTGCAATGCCCAGTATCGCGGTCCCGCCTTCGTCGGCGACATCACGATCATGACCGGCGAGATAGTGGACAAGCTGGTCGATGACGAAGGCCGCAACGTCGTGCAGGTCAAGGTGCTGATGGCGAACCAGCAGGGCACCACTCTGGCAACCGCAACCGCGGAAGTCGAACTGCCGCTCTGACCCGGAGTTGCGCATGAAGGGGTGGTCGATCGTTCCGGACCCGGCGGTCTCTCTGGCACGGGGAATTCCGCTGGACCAGGAGCCGGGGCTGGGCGCCCTTACCTTGTGCGGATTCATTGCAGAGGTCTGCGCGCGTCACGGCCCACGCGAAGCGATCGCGCAGCCACGCAGCGCGGGTGTGATCGAACGCTGGAGCTATGCGGAACTGGACCGCCGGGCACGACAGGTGGCGCGCTCGCTCGTGGCCACCGGCATCGGCAAGGGCACGCGCGTCGGCATCCTGATGACAAATCGGGCGGAGTTCGTCGCCAGCGCGTTCGGCATTGCGCTGGCCGGCGGAGTCGTCACCGCGTTCAGCACCTTCGCCACGCCGCACGAACTGGACCTGATGCTGACCGCCTCGGGCATTTCGGTCCTGTTGATGGAGCCACAGGTCCTGCGCAAGGATTTTGCCGGCATGCTCGCGCAGCTCTGCCCCGAAGTCGCGACGGCGGCACCGGGAGCACTTGCGTCCAGCCGATACCCGTTCCTGCGACACGTCGTGGCCGTGGACCGGGAAGAAGACATCGGCGCGATCGAAGCATGGGAACATTTCGTGGCGCGCGGCAACGGCGTCGCGCCAGGCCAGGTCAACGCCCGAGCGGCCGCCGTGGCGCCGGCCGATCCGGGCGTGTTGCTGTTCTCCTCGGGTTCGACCGGCAAGCCCAAGGGCATTCTGAGTTCGCATCGGTCGGTCAGCATACAGCTTTGGCGGTGGGGCCGGATATTCGGGATCGGACCTTGCGACCGGGTGCTGACCGCCAACGGGTTCTTCTGGTCGGGCCAGTTCGGCATGGCGATCGGCGGCGCGCTGGGCTCCGGCGCGACATTGGTGATGCAGGCCTTCTTTGCTCCCGAGGCAACGCTCTCACTCTTCGAATCCGAGCGCATCACCGTGCCGATGGGTTGGCCGCATCAATGGCAACAACTGGCCGATGCGCCCAACTGGGACCGGGTGAACCTGTCCAGCCTCACGCATGTGGGCGCCAACAGCCTGCTGCGCACACATCCGACCGTGCACACCGATTGGCAGGAACCGACCCGGATCTACGGCAACACGGAAACCTTCACGCTGAGCGCGGCTTACGATTCGGGTACGCCAGAGGAATTGCTGAAGGGCGCGTACGGTTTCCCTTTGCCCGGGATGACGATCAAGGTCGTCGATGCCTTTAGTGGCATGACGGTTCCGACCGGCGAGCGGGGAGAGCTCGCGGTCAAAGGCGTCACGCTGATGCTCGGGTATCTCGGCGTTCCGCTGGACGAGAGCCTTGACGACGAAGGCTTCCTGAGGACCGGCGACGGCGGATATCTCGACGCGGATGGACGTGTCTATTGGGAAGGCAGGCTGAACGACATCATCAAGACAGGCGGTGCGAATGTCTCGCCAGTCGAGGTCGATGCGCGGCTGCTCGAACATCCCGCCGTGAAGCTGGCGCAAACCGTGGGCATTCCCGACGACTTGCTGGGTGAGATGGTCGTCTCCTGCCTGACCTTGCACGAAGGACGCTCGCTCGACGAGGCAGAGGCGCGTCGCTTCGCCGCCGAGACGCTGGCCAGCTACAAGGTCCCCCGGCGGGTGCTGTTCCTGACCGACGCGGACATGGTACAAACCGGCACGGCCAAGATCAAAACCGCCGACCTGCGCAAGCTTGCTACCGCCCGCCTGGAGAACGGCGACTTGGCGACGACCTAGGTTGCGCGCCGAACCGCCGAGGACAAACGTCAGGAAGCGTCGCCTTCCCGGCGAGAGGCAGGCGCACCGATCGGAATGCCTGCCTCTCTCGCGCCCCGCCGCCCGGAGCCTCGCCAGGACTATTGGCCGAAGCGGTACTTGAGCCGGAAGCCGAACATGCGGGGCTGATTGACCTGGCCACCGTCGGCACCGGTCGTCTGGAAGGATGAGGACGGGAACAGGATGCGGCCCTGGTTGGTCACGTTGGTCATGTAGAACGCAAGGTCGATCGGACCACCGAAGGCGCCATGCCAGTCGACGTTGAAGTTCAACTGGTTCATCGCCGAGATCATGTACAGTGGCGAGGTCGTGGCCTCCTCGGCCTGGTTTGCATCAGCATGCGAGAAGGTCGCGCCGACCGAAACCTTGCCTACGCTGGTTGGCAGCGGCAGGACATAGGTGCCGGTTACGATCACCGTGTTCTTGGGCGACAGCGCCAGCGGCTCGCCCCTGCCGGCCGTCGGATTCAGCGAATCGTAGAAGACCGGCGGGGTGGGCAGGGTGATGTCGAGCACGCGCGTATTGAGGTAGGTGTATCCCACGTCCAGCGTGAAGCCGGGGAACAGGCGGAACGACGAGTCGATTTCCACGCCCCAGATGCGCGAGTGGCCGGCGTTGATGTTCGGCGCCGCGTTGGGAATGACCCCCTGGTACAGCGCATTGACGACCGGGTTGATCGTGATCTGCTGATTGTGGAAATCATTGTAGAACCCGGCGATATTGAAGTAGCCGGACACGGGCCCGTGGAAGCTGGTTTTGGCACCGAGCTCGTACAGGTCCAGCTTTTCCGGGCCGACAGTCTCGAAGCCGATCGAGTTGGAGGTGATCGATCCCATGCGGTAGCCGCGTGCCCACTTCAGGTAGATCATCATGTCCTGGTTGGGCTTGTAGTCGAAATCGATCAGCCAGGTGGGCCGCTTCGATTCGATCGATCGGGTGACATCGCACCGGGTCGGGTCGTTGGTGTAGAGCGCGTACGTCGATGCATTGGCGGCGTTCACGGTGAAGCCGGCAGGCGCCGTGTTGAAATGCAGGATGTCCTGACAATACTTGCCGGCCGGGGTGATGTTCATCAGCTCCGCCAGATCGCGCATCTTGTCGATCGTGTAGCGGATGCCGCCGGTCACGCTGAACTTGTCGGTCAGCTTGTAGGTCGCCTGGGCATAGAAGCCCTTGTCGTTGAACCAGTCCTTGGTGTTGGCATCGGATATCGAACCGACCGGGACCGGCACGAATCCCAGACCGGGAATGTTGAACGGCGCGTAAAGCGGATTGCAGGTCGAGGCCTGCTGGACGTTGCTGCAGTTCGTGAAGATCTCCACGTCCTGCGAGTTCCAGTCGAGCGGGTGGCTGATTTCGAGATAGGCGCCCGCCTGCCAGTTCAGGGCGCCTCCCAGCGCCGATCCCTGGAACTGCAGTTCCTCGGTGAAAGAATTCTGGGCGGTCGTATAAGGATAACGGCCGGGATGGAGCTGGATGGTCTTCAAGCCGGTGCCGACCGGGCCGTTCGCGGCCGGCGTGGAGAACGGTCCGCCCGAACCGGTGTACGGGAAGAACGGATAAGTAGAGAAATTGTCGCCCCACAGGCTGAAGTCGGCCCGTTCGCGATATTCCGAATAGGACAGGATGTTCTTGATCTTGAGGCTGTCGCTGACCTGCCAGGAGGTCGTGTTGATCACCGACCACTGCTCGATCAGCTCGCGGGCGTTCGGGTTGTTGTTCTCGACGTCCCACAAGCCGTCACCGCGCGCGTCCTGACGCGCAACCTGCGCGCATGCCGCCGGCCCCAGCAGTGCACCGAGACCGGTGTACGAATGGCCAGCCCAGGTGCAGGTCGCCAGCTTCGGTACCGAACCATGTGTATCGGACCGGCTGTAGGAACCGATGGTGGTGTTCTCGATGTCCGCGGTGATATTGGCGAGGACGCTCAGCCGGGCGGCGATGTAGTTGGTGTTGTTGAAATCGGAAGGCCCGATGCCGCTGTGGTTCTTCACGTAGCCATCGGCCTTGTTCCAGTCCACGCCCGCGCGCACCTTGAGCGTATCGCCGAGCGGGATGTTCAGGACCGCCTGGAGCCGACGCTCGTCGTAGTTGCCGACCGTACCTTCAACGTAGCCTTCGAGCTTGTCGGTCGGCCGATGCGGTACCAGCAGGATGGCGCCGCCCGTCGTGTTGCGACCAAACAAGGTGCCCTGCGGGCCCTTCAGCACCTGGACGTTTTCGAGATCGAACATCGAACCAACGCCGGCCCCGTTGCCCGACGTCGTCGGACCCAGAGCGCGGGGCGCGACGACATCGGCGAAGTATACGCCCACGGTCGGAGCCGTGTGATAGGCCTGCGTGAATCCACGCAACACGAAGCTGGCCTTTTCAGGCCCGAACTGCTGGTTGACGGAAAGCGACGGCACAAACCCCCCCAGGTCTGCCGTACTGACGATGTTGCGCTGGCTGAGCTGCTCCTGCTTGAGAACCGTGATCGAGATCGGCACGTCCTGGAGGCGTTCCTCGACGCGACGGGCGGTGACGACGATGTCACCGGCGTCGTTGCCCGCGGTCTGTGCCAGCGACGGGTCAGCCACCATCATTCCCGCAAGAACCGTGCTCGCCAGCAGAACCTTTCGTTGAATCCCCATGCCACCCTCCCTCTCGTCGATCGCCCGCCTGAACCCCCGGGTCGAGTCTGATCGTCAAAATAGTAGCAATCGTTCCGTTGGCAAGTCGACCAGCAGGAGTTGCCGGGTGACAACCCGGACAGTGCCCCCGCCCCCGCGATCCGCCTTTGAGGGCGACGTCGTACCCAGCCGGATTGCGCGCCAGGTGCGTTTCGCACGTCCGCGCCGTTTAGCCCGAATTCAGCCAGCTAGTGGCGACCGAACATGAGTTGACCGCGTTGCCGCGGACCGCCGAGGCTCGGCCTCCGCTTGCTAGCGCAGCGTGGCGTTGAGCGCCTGCAGCACCTCGTTACCAGGGCACAACGCCTCGTCGGTGAGCGTGTTGAGCGGCGCCTCGACGGTGTTGAGGTGCTTGTGCAGGTCATCCGCGTGCTCGTCGACGTACAGCAGGCCGGTGACGATCTCGCCCAGCGCAGCGTGTTCGTGCAGGTGGTTCATCGCGCCGATGCGATCGGTGGGATCATAGTCCTGGCCGAGCTTGCGCAGCAGCAGCATCGAGCCGTCGTGCTGGACGACGCGGCGCAGCTCGCCAGGGGCGTAACTGGTCTCGATGGCGTGGCGCTGCAGGACCACCTCGACCCTGTTCACCGCCTCGTTGTGCTCGCGCACATAGTCGTAGGACTTGGTGGAACCGGCGTGGTTGTTGAAGGTGACGCAGGGGCTCAGCACGTCGATGAACGCCGGGCCCTTGTGACGCAGCGCGCCCTTGATCAGCGGCACAAGCTGCTCCTTGTCGCCCGAGAAGCTGCGCGCGACGTAAGTGGCGCCGAGCTGGAGCGCGAGCGCGACGAGGTCGATCGGGCTGTCGGCGTTGAGCACGCCCTTCTTGCTCTTGCTGCCCTTGTCCGCGGTCGCCGAGAACTGGCCCTTGGTGAGGCCATAGACACCGTTGTTCTCGACGATGTAGGTCAGGTTGACGCCGCGGCGCATGGCATGGGCGAACTGGCCGATGCCGATCGAGGCGCTGTCGCCATCGCCCGAGACGCCGAGGTAGGTAAGGTCGCGGTTCGCCAGCGCGGCGCCGGTGGCGACCGAGGGCATGCGGCCGTGGACCGAGTTGAAGCCGTGGCTGGCGCCAAGGAAGTAATCGGGCGTCTTCGACGAGCAGCCGATGCCGCTCATCTTGGCGACGCGATGCGGCTCGATGTCGAGCTCATAGCAGGCCTGGACGATCGCGGCGCTGATCGAATCGTGGCCGCAGCCCGCGCAAAGTGTCGAGACGCGGCCTTCGTAGTCGCGCCGCGTGAACCCGGCGGCGTTGCGCGGCAGGGCTTCGGAACCCAGGCGTGGCTTGGCGATGTAGGTCATGGTCTCAGCCCTTGGTCGGGATCAGGGGGCGCAGCCGCGGCGAGTTCATCGCCTCGCTGATGGCGCCGGCGATGAAACGCGCGGTGATCGGGCTGCCGTCGTAGTGCAGCACCTTCACCAGCTTCTTGGGATCGAACTCGCACTCGTTGACCAGCAGCGTACGGAGCTGCCCGCTCTCGTTCTGCTCGACCACGAAGACGAAGTCGTGCGCGTCGACGAAAGCCTCGACTTCGGCGTTGAACGGGAAGGCGCGGACGCGCAGCGCATCGAGGTAGATGCCGTCTGCCGCGAGGATGTCGAGCGCTTCCGCCATCGCCGGGCTGGTCGAGCCGAAATGGATGACGCCGAGGCGCGTCGGCTGGAGCGCCGGCTGCGCCACCGGCGGCGGGACGAGGGTCTTGGCCGTCTCGAACTTGGTGCGCAGGCGCTCCATGTTGTAGACGTAGTCCTCGCCGAGTTCCGAATAGCGAGCCTGGGCGTTGCGGCTGGTCCCGCGCGTGAAGAACGCACCCTTGGCCGGGTGCGTGCCCGGGATCGTGCGCCAGGGGATTCCGTCGCCGTCGACGTCCTCGTAGCGGCCGAACGACTTGCCGGCGTCGAGGTCCTCCGCGGTCAGCACCTTGCCGCGATCGTAGGCGCGGGCGTCGTCCCAGGCGAACGGCTGCGACAGGCGCTCGTTCATGCCGATGTCGAGGTCGGTCATCAGGAACACCGGGGTCTGCAGGCGCTCCGCCAGGTCGAAGGCCTGCGCGGTCATCGTGAAGCACTCGTGCGGGTCTTCGGGGAACAGCAGCACGTGGCGGGTATCACCATGGCTGGCATAGGCGCACAGCAGCAGGTCGCTTTGCTGGGTCTTGGTCGGCATGCCGGTCGACGGGCCACCACGCTGGACGTCGATGATCACCGAGGGAACTTCGGCGAAGTAGGACAGTCCCAGGAACTCCTGCATCAGGGAGATGCCGGGACCGGACGTGGCGGTGAACGCGCGGGCGCCGTTCCAGCTCGCACCCAGCACCATGCCGATCGAGGCGAGCTCGTCCTCGGCCTGGACGATCGCATAGCGTGCGGCGCCGCTCTCCGGACAGGTGCGGTACTTGCGGCAATACGTGGTGAAGGCTTCGACCACCGAGGTCGAAGGCGTGATCGGATACCAGGCGGCGACGGTGGCGCCGCCATAGACCGCGCCGAGGCCGGCGGCGGCATTGCCGTCGATGACGATGCGGTCTCCCACCGCGTCGGACCGGCGGATCTTCAGGCCGATCTTCCCCGCGAAGTGCGTGCGGGTATGGTCGTAGCCGATGCGGGCGGCGGCGCGGTTGCCGTCGATCAACTGGGTCTTGCCGCGGTACTGCTGGGCGATCAGGCCCTCGACCACCTCGAACTCCATGTCGAGCAGGCCGGCCAGCGCGCCGACGTACATGATGTTCTTGAACAGGCGGCGCTGGTTGGGATCGGTGAACTCGCGGGTGCAGATCGCGGTCAGCGGCACGCCGATGACGTTGATGTCCTCGCGAAGCTTGCCCTTCAGCGGGCGGGTGCTGTCATAGAACAGGTACCCGCCGGGTTCGATCTCGGCAACGTCGGCGTCCCAGGTCTGGGCGTTGAGCGCCACCATCAGGTCGCAGCCACCGCGGCGGCCCAGCCAGCCCTTTTCCGAGACGCGAACCTCGTACCAGGTGGGCATGCCCTGGATGTTCGAGGGGAAGATGTTGCGCGGGGAGACAGGCACACCCATGCGGACGATGGCACGGGCGAACATCTCGTTGGCCGATGCCGAGCCCGAACCGTTGACGTTGGCGAACTTGACGACGAAGTCGTTGACGGCGGTGATCGCCGGGACGGTCATGCTATCCATATCCTTCAGGCCTCCACCAGCCCGGTCTTGCAGCTCTGCGGCACCAGCCAGTCGACCTTCTGCATGTCCCATGCGTTGGTCGGGCAGCGCTCCGAGCACAGCCCGCAGTGCAGGCAGAGGTTCTCGTCCTTGACCATGACGCGGCCGGTCTTGAGGCCGTCCGCGACATAGAGCGGCTGATCGGTGTTCGGCGCGGGCGCCTTGAGGCGGGTGCGCAGGTCAGCCTCGTCGCCGTCTGCGGTAAAGGTGATGCACTCGGTCGGGCAGATGTCGACGCAGCTGTCGCACTCGATGCAGGCGGGCGCGGTGAACACCGTTGCCATGTCGCAGTTGAGGCAGCGCGCGGCCTCGTTGCACGCCTTCTCGACGTCGAAGCCGACCTCGAGCTCGAGCTTGATGTCCTTCAGCGCTTCCTTGAGATCGCGCGTGGCCATGGCCTGGCGGTCTTCCTCGGAAATGTCGTTGTCGTAGGCCCACTCGTGAATGCCCATCTTCTGGGTGACGAGGGTTACCCGCTCTCCGGGGCGATCCGCCACCACGTCCTTGCCTTGCAGGTAGAGGTCGATCGAGACGGCGGCGGTGTGGCCCTGTGCCACCGCGGTGATGATGTTCTTGGGCCCCAGCGCGGCGTCGCCGCCGAAGAACACGTCGGGCAATTCCGATTGCAGGGTCTGCTCGTTCAGCCGCGGCAGGTCCCACTTGTCGAACGTCAGGCCGATGTCGCGCTCGATCCACGGGAAGGCGTTTTCCTGGCCGATGGCGATCATCACCTCGTCGCAGGGCACGGTTTCCATGCGGCCGGTAGGCGCCAGGGTGCGTCGGCCCCGCTCGTCGTACTGCACTTCGACATGCTCGAAGGCGACGCCGGTCAGCTTGCCGGCATCGTGCTCGAACTTCATCGGCACCATGCAATTGCGGATGGTGACGCCTTCGTGGAGCGCCTCGTCCTTTTCCCAGGGGCTCGCCTTCATCTCCTCGAAGCCCGAGCGGACGATGACGTGGACCTGTTCGGCACCGAGGCGCAGCGACGAGCGGCAGCAGTCCATCGCGGTGTTGCCGCCGCCCAGCACGATCACGCGCTTGCCCACCTTGTCGATATGGCCGAAGGCGATGTTCGACAGCCAGTCGATGCCGATGTGGATGTGCGCGGCGGCTTCCTGGCGGCCGGGCAGGTCCGCCTCGCGCCCACGGGGGGCGCCGGTGCCGACGAAGATCGCGTCCCAGCCTTCGGCGCGCAGGTCCTTGAGGCTGTCGATCCAGCGATCCTGGACCAGCGTGACCCCCAGTCCTTCGACGTATCCGCATTCCTCGTCGATCACAGCGTCAGGCAGGCGGAACTTGGGAATCTGGCTGCGCATCATGCCGCCGGGTTGCTTGAAGCCGTCGAACACCGTGACGTCGTAGCCCGACAGCGCCAGGTCGCGCGCCACCGTCAGCGAAGCCGGACCGGCGCCGACGCAAGCGACGCGCTTGCCATTGCGGACGCTCGGCGGCTTGGGCAGGCGCGCGGCGATGTCGCCCTTCAGGTCAGCGGCAACGCGCTTCATCCGGCAGATCGCCACCGGCTCCTCGTCGACGCGACCGCGACGGCATGCCGGCTCGCACGGACGGTCGCAGACGCGGCCGAGAATGCCCGGAAACACGTTGGACCACCAGTTGATCTCGTAGCTGTCGGCGTAGCGGCCGGCAGCGATCAGGCGCAGGTATTCGGGAACCGGCGTATGCGCCGGGCAGGCCCACTGGCAATCGACGACTTGGTGAAAATGATCCGGTTGGCCAACCTGCGAACTCTGCGGACGTGTTATCATTATCGACATTCCAGACAAAATTACAGCATTACGGCTTCACGCCCGCATCCATCTTATGATACCGAAGGTATCCATAAATACCGGAACTCTCGCACTTGCAATACGCGGACGGATGTTCGTAATCTTCGAGGAGAAGATTGCATAGACTGCGATGATGGATAGTTGTCGATCGTCGACGGTGCAGCCAACAGCAATCCCCTCTTCCCGCGAATCCGCGTGCGACCGTCGGACGATCAACACCGTGGAACGCCTTGTCCCGCGCGACGCTCACGACCTCGCACTTTCGGACAATTGCCGGCTTGGGTAAGCCGAACCGCCGCCCTAGTCCAGCCTGACCGGGCGCGCGCCGCGATCATCGCGGCCGCAAAGACTGACAATGGCCCGAATTGACGCGGCCGCCCGCAAGGCGGCGGGCGGATACTACAGACGGGCGTTGCAGCGGGGGCAGTGGTCCGTCGCGGTGGGGCCGGGGCTGGTGTGGCCGCACAGGCGGCAGAGGCGAACGTCCAGCCAGTGGCGCAGCAGGCGGATCAGCATGGCCGCGCCGCCGCCGCCAGGGCCACCGCCCCTGGCGCGGCGGGACGCAGCGCCTCACCGATCAGCAGCAGCGCCGGGCCGTCACCCAGCGCCGCGCGCGCCGCGAACGGCAACAGGTCTAGCCGGGTTCGCAGGCGCCGCTCATCACGGTGGCTGGCATTCTCGACCAGCGCCACCGGCGTCTCCGGCGGCAGCCCGGCCGCGATCAGGCGTGCCGATACTTCCCCCGCAGCGGCCTTGCCCATGTAGACCGCCAGCGTCGCGGCCGGATCGGCGAGCGCCTGCCAATCAAGATCGAGCGTCTCGCCGGCGCGCGCGTGGGCGGTGACGAGAGTCAGCCGCCGGGCGGTGCCGCGCAGGGTGAGCGAAGTGCCGAGGCTGGCCGCCGCGGCGCTCGCGGCGGTAATCCCGGGGCAGATGCGGACGGCGATGCCGGCGTCGCGGCAGGCCTCCAGTTCTTCGGTGGCGCGGCCGAACACCGCCGGATCGCCACCCTTGAGACGGACGACGCGATTCCCCGCCCGCGCGGCGGCAACGATCCGTGCGTCGATCGTCGACTGGCTGTGCGAATGGCGGCCGGCGCGCTTGCCGACATCGACCCGTTGCGCGCCCGGGGCGGTGAGATCGAGGATGCCGGGTCCGACCAGGGCATCGTGGAAGATCACGTCCGCGGCGGCAATCAGGCGCGCGGCCTTGCGCGTCAGCAGTTCCGGATCGCCGGGGCCGGCGCCGACCAGCCAGACCGTGCCGGCGGGGAAGTCGTGCAGATCGCTCATTGGGCTACCTCCGGTTGGGTGACAGGGCGTTCGGCATCGAGATGCGTGGCCAGCAGGCGGGCGATCGCCGGGCGGCAGGAGCCGCAGTTGCTGCCGGCGCGCGTGGCGGCGCCGATCCGCGCGACGGTCCCGGCTCCGGCCTGCACCGCATCGGCAATCTCGGCGGCGTGGACGCCGTTGCACAGGCAGACCAGCGGTCCACGATCGGGCGCGGGCGTGCTGGCGCGCGCGGCGAGCCATTCGCCGGCCGACGCATCGCCTTCGCCGAGCTGGGCGGCAATCCACGCGCGCGGCGGCAGGATGCCCGAGCGGGTGAGGAACATTGCGGCCAGCAGCATCCCGTCGGGACCGCGCACGGCGATCCTGCGCATCCCGCGCGCGGGATCCCCGGCCTCGAGGCGATCGCCGGCCGGCAACAGGCTCTCGACGGGCACCTCGCCGTCGCCGGCCAGTTCGTAAAGCCAGCCGCCGGCGACGCGCGCGCGGCACCACCACGCGAGCGCGGCGAGCGGCTGCGGCGCCGTGGCGCGAGCGGTCACCAGGAACGCCCGCCACTGCGGTCGCACCGGCACGACGCGGGCGGGCGTGCGCTTGAACGCGGGCTGCCCGGAAACGGGATCGACCTGTCCCCCGGCAAGGCGATTGGCGCGGGCGCCGCCGGCCATCGCGTCGGACCAGTGCATCGGCACGAACAGCTCGCCGGGCCGCTGGTCGCTGCTGACCGCAACCCGGAATACCGCCTCGCCCGAGGCCGTTGCGATGCGCGCGAGGCCGCCTTCTTCGAGCCCGGTGCGCGCGGCGTCTGCGGGGTGGATTTCAAGCAACGGCTCGGGCCGGTGGCGCGACAGCGTTGGCGAGAGGCCCGTCCGCGTCATCGTGTGCCACTGGTCGCGGTAGCGGCCGGTGTTCAGCGTGAGCGGATAGGCAGGATCGGCGGTCGTCGTCATCGGCGTGACCGGGACGAGACGGGTGGCCCGCCCGGCCAGCGGATGGCGGCCACCCCACTGGAAGGGGACAAGCGCATCGTACGCGTCATCGCCGAGGCCGGCCTTGTCCGTCAGGTCGAGCAGCTTGCCGTGGCGGCGGGCCAGCGCGGTCATCGCCGCATATTCGCGCCAGATCGCGGCGGCGCTGTCGTGCGCGAAGGCTTCGTCCCAGCCGAGCCGGGTGGCCACCTGGTTGATGATCCACCAATCGGGGCGCGCTTCGCCGGGGGCAGGAAACAATGGCCGCTGGCGGCTGATCCGGCGTTCGGAGTTGGTGACGGTGCCGTCCTTCTCGCCCCAGGCCAGCGCCGGCAGGCGGACGTGGGCGAAGCGCGCGGTATCGGTATCGGCGATGACGTCGGACACGACCACCGTCTCGCAGCGGGCCAACGCTTCGCGGACGAAACCGGAATCGGGGAGCGAAACCGCGGGGTTGGTGGCCATGACCCAGAGGAAACGGATCTGGCCCGTGTGGATCGCGCGGAACATATCGACCGCCTTCAGCCCGGGGCCGGTGCAGAGGCGATCGGTGTTCCAGAAGGCGGCGACGTCGGCGCGCTCGGCGTCCGAGAAGCCGAGGTGACAGGCGAGCGTGTTGGCGAGGCCGCCGACCTCGCGGCCGCCCATCGCGTTGGGCTGGCCGGTGATCGAGAAGGGGCCGGCGCCCGGCGTGCCGATGCGGCCGGTGGCGACGTGGAGATTGATGATGGCGTTGCCCTTGTCGGTGCCGCAGGCCGACTGGTTGGCGCCCATGCTGAACACCGTCACCATGCGCGGATGCGCGGCGACGAGATCGGCGAAACGTGCGAACAGAGCCCCATCGATGCCGGGATTGCGTGCCAGCTCGGCGCGGAAGTCCGCTGGCAGATCGGCGAGGCCGCGTGCGTCCATCTCCGCCAGCAGCGCGCAGAACAGCGCGACGTCGCCGTCCGGGGTGACGGGAACGTGGAGATCGGCCAGTGCGGCGGTTTCTGTCCGGCGCGGATCGACGACGACGATCTTCGTGCCGCGCGCCGCGCGTGCCGCCTCGATCCGCTGCCAGACCACCGGGTGGCACCAGGCGGTGTTCGAGCCGACCAGCACGACGAGGTCGGCCTCGTCGAGGTCGGCATAGGAGCAGGGCACGACGTCCTCGCCGAACGCGCGGTTGTGCGCGGCGACCGCGCTCGCCATGCACAGGCGCGAATTGGTGTCGATGTTGGCGCTGCCGATAAAGCCTTTCATCAGCTTGTTGGCGACGTAGTAGTCCTCGGTCAGCAGCTGCCCGGAGACGTAGAAAGCGACACTGTCCGGGCCATGGCGGGCGATCGTCTCGCGCAGGCGGTGGGCGACAAGGTCCAGCGCCTCGTCCCAGGCGGCGGGGCGGTCGCCGATCATCGGCTGGAGCAGGCGCCCTTCCAGGCCGACGGTTTCGGCGAGATGCGTGCCTTTCGAGCAGAGCCGGCCATGGTTGGCGGGGTGATCCCCGTCTCCCTGGATCCTGACCGCCCGCACTCCCGCGATTGCCGGATCGGCCACCTCGGCGGCGATGCCGCAGCCGACGCCGCAGTAGGCGCAGGTGGTGCGGACGGTGCGCACTCAGGCCGCCTTGTGCGGGATCACCGCTTCGCGCAGCAGGTAGATGCGTCCGGCGTCGACCCGCAGCGGAACCACCGGCACGCAGCCCTTGTCGTCGCCCTGCGCCTCGCCGCTGCGCAGCGAGATCTGCCAGTTGTGCAGCGGGCAGGTGACCACCGAGCCGTGGACGATTCCCTGGCTGAGCGGCCCGCGCTTGTGCGGGCAGCGGTTGACCAGCGCGTGGAACGTGTGATCGAGCGTGTGGAAGATCGCGATCTCCTCACCCCCCTGCACCGCCAGGGTGCGCGCGGTGCCGGGGGCGATCTGGTCCACCGGGCCGATATCGAGCCAGTCTCCGATCATTGCGCGAACTCCTTGTTGGCGACTTGCAGGGGACGGACTTCGGCGATGTGCTGGTGAAGGTCGGCGTGCTCGCCGGCGACGCGCTTCGCCCAGGGGTCGTCCTGCATGAACAGTTGCGAAAAGCGGAACCTAGCCGCCAGTGCCCGCACCGCCTCGGGTTCGTCCAGCGCCACCTTGACGTGGTCCAGCCCGACCCGCTCGATCCACGGCGCGGTGCGTTCGAGGTAGTGCGCCTGCTCACGATAGAGCTGGATGAAGGCGGCGCACATCTCCAGCGCCTCCTCCTCGGTGCCGACCTTGCACAGCAGGTCGGTGGCGCGGACCTTGATGCCACCGTTGCCGCCGACGTGGAGCTCATAGCCCGAATCGACGCAGACCACGCCAAAGTCCTTGATCGTCGCCTCGGCGCAATTGCGCGGGCAGCCGGAAACCGCGATCTTGAACTTGTGCGGCATCCAGCTGCCCCAGCTCATCCGCTCGATGGCAATGCCGAGCCCGGTCGAATCCTGCGTGCCGAAGCGGCACCATTCGGAGCCGACGCAGGTCTTCACCGTGCGCAGCGACTTGCCGTAGGCATGGCCGGAAACCATCCCGGCGGCGTTGAGGTCGCCCCAGATCGCCGGCAGGTCCTGCTTGTGGATGCCGAACAGGTCGATGCGCTGCCCGCCCGTGACCTTGACCATGCGGGCGCCGTACTTGTCTGCCGCATCGGCGATCGCGCGCAGCTCGTCCGGGGTGGTCACCCCGCCCCACATGCGCGGCACCACCGAGTAGGTGCCGTCTTTCTGGATATTGGCGTGGAGGCGTTCATTGACGAAGCGGCTGCGCTGGTCGTCGACATATTCGCCCGGCCAGGCGCAGAGCAGGTAGTAGTTGAGCGCGGGCCGGCATGAGGCGCAGCCGTCCGGCGTCGACCAGTGCAGTTCCTGCATGATCTGCGGGATCGCCTTGAGCTGCCTTTCGAGGATCAGCCGGCGGACATCGTCATGCGTGAAGCTGGTGCACTTGCACAGCGTCCTCGGGCCGGAGGCGACCCCGTCGCCGAGCGTCAGCGCCAGCAGGCTCTCGACCAGCCCGGTGCAGGAGCCGCAACTGGCCGAGGCCTTGCACTGGGAGCGCACCGCATCGAGGCTGCATGCCCCGGCCTTGATCGTGGCGACGACCTTGCCCTTGGAAACGCCGTTGCAGCCGCAGACTTCCGCTTCGTCGGAAAGGGCGGCAACGGCGGCGCTAGGGTCCGCGAGGGCGCCGCCCTGCGCGAATGCCTGGCCGAAGATCAGCGCCTCGCGGATCGGGCCGATGTCCTCGCCCTTGCGCAGCAGGTCGAAGTACCAGTTGCCGTCGGCGGTATCACCATAGAGGACAGCCCCGACCAGACGGTTGTCGCGGACGACGACGCGCTTGTAGAGGCCGCGCGCGGCATCGCGCATGACGATGTCCTCGGTGCCCTCGCCCCCTGAGAAATCTCCGGCTGAAAACAGATCGATACCGGAAACCTTAAGTTTGGTTGAGGTTACCGATCCGGCATAGCCCGACGGCGTGCCGGTCGCTGCGTCGGCCAGGCTACGGCACATGTCCCACAGCGGCGCGACGAGGCCGTAGCAGGCGCCGCGATGCTGGACGCATTCACCGACCGCGAGAATGGCGGGATCGCTGGTGACCATGTCGTCGTCGACGAGTATGCCGCGTTCGACGTCGAGCCCGGCGCGGCGGGCCAGCGCGGTGGCGGGCCGGATGCCGACCGCCATGACGACGATGTCGGCGGCGATCTCGCGCCCGTCCTTGAGCCGCACCGCCGCGACATGTCCGTCGCAGCCGAGGATTTCCTGCGTATCGGCGCCGGTCAGGATGGTCTGCCCGCGTGCTTCCAGCTCGGACTTCAGCAGGTAGCCGGCCGCTTCATCGAGCTGTCGTTCCATCAGCGTCGGCATCAGGTGGATCACGGTGACGTTCATGCCGCGCAAGGACAGTCCATGCGCGGCCTCGAGGCCGAGCAAGCCGCCGCCGATGACGACGGCGTTGCCGCCCTGCCCCGCCGCCGCCAGCATCTTTTCGACGTCGTCGAGATCGCGGAAAGTGACGACGCCGGCCAGGTCGGCACCCGGCACCGGGATGATGAAGGGATCGGAGCCAGTGGCGATCAGCAGGCGATCGTACGGTTCCACCCGCCCCGACCTGGCGATCACCGTCTGGGTGGCGCGGTCGATGCTTTCGACCGGATCGCCGGCGACCAGGGTTATGGCGTTGTCGGCATACCAGGCCTCGTCGTTGATGACGATGTCGGCGAAGCTCTTTTCGCCGGCGAGGACCGGCGAGAGCATGATGCGGTTGTAATTGACGCGCGGTTCGGCGCCGAAGATCGTGATCGCGTAGCGCGCAGGATCGCGCGCGAGGATTTCCTCCACCGCGCGGCAGCCGGCCATGCCGTTGCCGATGACGACGAGGCGTTCGCGCGTCGCCAGGTCTTCGGTCCGGGCGTCGAGGGTAATCGGTGCGTTCACCGGGTTAACTCCGTATCGCGCGCATACGAAAAAGCCGCCCGAGCCGATCCCTGGAGGGGGATGGATGGGGCGGCGACGTTGCCACGCATGTTGATGGGCGATGCCGGACGTGGGGACCGCCCGTCCTTGGGCGATCATCCGGCTTCGAAGAGGATGCTAAGCGATTCGGGCGGCCACTGGCAAGCGGTATTTTGCAGTGCAGCAAGCCGCCCGTCGCATCACAGCGCGAACTCGGCCTGAAGCCAGAACTTTTTCGTGTCCACGCCGAAACCCCGCGCGGTGTACGTCGCGTACTTGACCAGCCAGGCGACCTTGCCGGTCTTCAACCCCGCGGAAAGGTCCCATTCGTGGCCATAGTCGATTGCGCCGACATCGCTGTCGAACTGGTGATAGACCACGGTCGCGCTGAGCCCTTTCACCGCCTTTACCCCCGGAAAGGCATAGGCGACGCCGCCGTAGGCGTCCTGCAGGCCTTTCGCCGGCGTGGTCAGGAACAAGTCCGCCCAGCCGTTGAACTTGTGCAGCGTGGCGAGCGGGGTCTGCAGCGCGTGGAGTCCACCATCGCTGCCCAGCTTCTCGTAGCCCGCCGTGGCGGTGAAACCGTGCGTGCCCAATCCGCCCTCGATCGCGACATAATCGGCGGCGAAGCGGAATGGCGTGGTCTTGAAGCTCGACTGGCGGGCATAGCTGCCGGCGAGGTTCAGCTTTACGCCCCTGGCCAACGGCAACCCCGCCGTGGCTCGGAAGCCGTAGGTCTGCGACGAGTTCACCACTGCCAGCGGATCGCCATAATCGACCAGGTAGGCAAAGCCCTTCACCGCCACCGGCCCGGCCTTGAGCGTCGCGCCGAGGAAGCCGAAATCGCCGTCGAAACTGCGGCGTGGGCCAGAATCCCTGCCGTAGATCGTGCGCTGGCTGTTCGAATACGTCAGGTCGATTGCCAGCGGTCCGTGGCCGGTCTCCAGCCGCACCGCATCGAAGGTCTGTTCATTCTGCCGCCAGCCGGCATTGCCGACCCAGCGCTGGTCGTCGAGGTTGATGCGCTGGCGGCCGAGGGTCAGCGCCAGCGCTTTCGTCCGGTACTGGAGCTGCAGCCGGTTGAGCGCGATGCTCTCGGGATCGGCGATCACGGCGTCGGCAGGGCGGTACTGGTTGCTGGCCGGATGGACGAAGGGAAAGGCATTGTAGCCCTTGTCCAGCGCCACGGTCCCTTGCCCCTCGGCGAGGAACGACAGGCCGAGCGCCTTCTGCCGCGCCTCGAAGCCGAAGCGGGCTCGCAAGGTGACGGCATCGGCAGCCTTGGCCGCGTCGACGTCCTCCCAGCGCAGCCGCGCGTCGAGCATCGGGTCGACAGTGATCGTGTCGTCGACGGTGATCGGCTCGCCGAGCGTGTGCGCGGCGGCAGGCACGGCGATCCCGGCCGCTGCGGCCAGCACGGCCGCCGCGAGCAGTGTACGAGTTCTCATGATAGGCTCCCTGAAGTCTTTTTGCGGACTTTCAGGCACCCTCCCCCTGTCGCTCAGATGCGCACGCCCTGCACGGCGGCGCCCCAGGTGGTCCGCCAGCGGCGCTTGACCAGCGACAGCCCGCCCAGCGCGATCATCGCCAGCACCGCGAAGATCAGGAACCCGATCGAGGCGCTGCCGGTGGCCTTCTTGATCACCCCCAGCGAGCTGGCGAGGTAGAAGCCGCCGAGGCCGCCGCCGAAGCCGACCAGACCCGTCATCACCCCGATTTCCTTGCGGAAGCGCTGCGGCACCAGCTGGAACACGGCGCCGTTGCCGAGGCCGAGCGTGCCCATCGCGCAGACGAACAGCACGATCGCGATCGGCAGCGTCGCCGGCCCGGTGCTGATCACCGCCAGGAAAGCGGCGGCGACGATGTAAACGAAGCTCAGCGTGCGGATGCCGCCGAAGCGGTCGGCCAGCCCGCCGCCCATCGGTCGCAGCAGCGAACCGGTGAACACGCAGGCCGAGGTGCACCAGCCGGCGACGACCGGGGTGACCTTAAAGGTATCGACGAACCAGCTCGGCAGCGAGGTCGAAAGCCCGACGAAGCCGCCGAAGGTGACGAAGTAGAACAGCATGAACCACCAGGCGTCGGCTTCCTTGAGCACCGCGGCATAGGCCGAGAGCGGCTTGGGCGCCGGCTGGTCGGGGCTGTCCTTGGCGGCGGCGAGGTAGAACGCCAGCACCGCCACCAGCGGGATCAGCGCAAAGCCGAGCACGTTGGTCCAGCCATAGGCCTTGGCCAGCAGCGCCGCGAACAGCGTCGCGAACACCGTCCCCGAATTGCCCATGCCGGCGATGCCCATCGCCTTGCCCTGGTGCTCGCCCGGATACCAGCGACTGGCCAGCGGCAGCGCCACCGCGAACGAGGCGCCGGCAAAGCCGAGGATGACGCCGAGCGCCAGGGTGCCCTCGTAGCTGGAAATGCCGAACCGCCACGCCGTCGCCAGCCCGGCGATGACCACGATCTGGCTCAGCAGCCCGGTGCGCTGGGGGCCGATGCGATCGACCAGCAGGCCGTTGACGATGCGGAGGATCGCGCCCGCCAGCGTCGGGATCGCCACCATCAGCCCCTTCTGCGCCGGATCGAGCGCGAGCTGCTTGGCGATGATCGGCGCCAGCGGCCCGAGCAGCACCCAGACCATGAACGAGACGTCGAAATAGAGGAACGCGGCCAGCAGGGTCGGCGTATGGCCGGCCTTCCAGAAGCTTTTCGCGGATTCGGTGGACATGGGAGCGGAACCCCCGGATGCGGCTAACGTGGCCATGGCTGGCACCTCCTTGGGCTTGACGGAAGGAAACGGGAAACGATCCTCACGCGGGCGGGCGTGGTGCCCGCGTGAGGGGCGGCAAAATGCGGGAAGACGGCGAACTGGTGGTGGCGGCGGGTTTCGCCAGCGAAACCGGGCCGCGTCAGACCAACCAGGATTTCGGCGGCGTCTGCATGGGCACCGCCGGCGAACGCGCGCGCCACGGCCTGCTCGCGGCGGTGGCCGATGGCGTCTCCGGCGGGCGCGAGGGCCGCGCCGCCGCGGAACTGGCGGTGCGGGCGCTGGTCGAGGGTTTTTACGCGGTGCCCGATACGCTGGGGCCGGCGCAGGCGATGCAGCGCCCGCTCGCCGCCTACAACCGTTGGCTGCACGCGCAGGGCCGGGGCGAGACGATGGCCAACAGCGCCACCACTTTCACCGCGCTGGCGCTGCGCGGGCGCCGGGGCCACCTCGTCCATGTCGGCGACAGCCGCGCCTGGCGCTTCGCCGGCGGTCGGCTGACCTGCCTCACCACCGACCATGTCCGCCCCGAGCCGGACCTGCGCCACGTGCTGATCCGCGCGCTGGGCATCGAGCCGGAACTGCGGCTCGATCACCGCGCGCTCGAACTCGCCGAGCACGATCGCCTGCTGCTGACCACCGACGGCGTCCACGGCGCGCTCTCGCCGGCGCGGATCGCCGCGATCCTCGGCGAAAGCGCCAGCGCCGAGGCCACGGCCGAGCGCCTGGTGGCGACGGCGCTGGCGGCCGGCGGGCAGGACAACGCCACCGCGCTGGTGCTCGATGTGGTCCGCCTGCCGGCGCCCGATCACGACGGCATCCTCGCCGGCCTCTCCGGCATGCCGACCGTCGCCCCGCCCGCCCCGGGCGAAAGCATCGACGGCTTCCGCATCGAACGCGTGCTCAGCGAAGGCCGCTATGCCGTGCTGCTGGTCGCCGTCGATGCCGAGGACGGCAGCGCGGTCGTGCTCAAGTTTCCCCGCCGCGACGCGTTGAGCGACCGCGCGATGCGGCTCGCCTTCGCCCGCGAGATGCTGGTGGCACAACGGGTCAAGAGCCCGTTCGTGCTCGCCGCCCACGCGGTTCGCCCGGATCGCCAGACCGCGCTCTACGGCGTCCAGCCGCTGCTGCGGGGAGAGACCATGCAGGCGCGGCTGGAGCGCGGCCCGCCGGCGCTGGCGGGCGCGATCGAGCAGGCGGTGCGGTTGACGCGCGGCGTCGCGGCGCTGCATCGGCTCGGCATCGTCCACCGCGACATCAAGCCCGAAAACGTCATGCTGACCGACGACGGCGGCCTGCGCCTGATCGACCTCGGCGTCGCCCGCCTGCCGCGCGTCGAGGACTTCCACGGCGACGAGATCCCCGGCACGCCCGGCTTCATGGCGCCCGAGCAGTTCGACGGCCATGCCGGCGACGAGCTGACCGACCAGTTCGCGCTGGGCGTCACGCTTTACCGCTGGCTGACCGGCAAGGCCCCTTTCGGGGAACAGGAGGCCTTCCAGCGTCCCCGCTTCGGCCGCCCGGTGCCGCCCTCGCGCCACCGCCCGGACATTCCCAGCTGGCTCGACGATGCGCTGGTCACCGCGATCCAGCCCGATCGCGGCGCGCGCTTCGGCGATGTCGTCGAATTGCTCCGCGCGCTGGAGGGCGGCGGCGCCATCGCCCCGCGGCGGAACGGACCGGTGCCCCTGGCACAACGGGATCCGGTGCGCTTCTGGCAGGCGGTCGCGCTGTTGCTGGCGCTGGCGCTCGCCGCCTCGCTGGTCCTGCGCTGAAACCGTCGAACGCACCGTCGAATGCATTGTCCGCCTCGTCTTCGCGCACGCAAAAAAGCCGCCTCGCTCCGGCCGGAAAGGGCCGAATCGGGCGGCGTCGTTGCCACGCAATTGGGATAGCCAGGGGGCCGAAATCCGCCCGTCAGTGGGCGGTGACCGTTCCTGTGGCCTTTACGCTATGCCATTTGCGCCATTTGGCAAGGGCTTTTTTTGCAGTGCAGCAGGAACGGCTTCAGGGCAGTCCCGCGAGATAACCCTCCGGGTCGGCAGGATCGAACGCGCGGCCGTCGAAAAAGCGGTTCTCCTCAAGCGTCATCGCTCCCTGCTGGGTGCCGACCTGGGTCAATCCGGCGAGGCTGCCTTCGACCTTGGAACTGGCGCCCGGGAGCGGCTCGCCGGTGCCCCTCAGCGCGCTGCGATAGATGTCGGGGCGGAACACCCGCGCCGCGCGGGCAGCTTCGCCCGCATCGAACCCTCCACCCTCCCAGCGCACCATCTGCGTGTAGAGCCATGCCGCTTGGCTGACCCAAGGGAAGTTCGCTGCCTCGCGATATTGGAACATAAAATCTGGATAATGAACCGGTTCTTGCCCTTGTGCCAGCAGCAGACGATCCGAAATGGCACGATGAATCAGGTGTGGGTTGCCATCCAGGTACTCCGGTCGGGCCAACAGCGCGGCATTGGCGTCCCAGTTGGCCGGATCGATGAAGTGCCGGCCGGCCTTGCACAGCGCGCGGATCAGCGCCTCGAACGCCGGGCGACGTTCCTCCAGCACGCCTTCGCGCATCGCCAGCACCTTTTCGACGCCGCGACGCCAGATCTGCGCGGTGGCCAGCACGATCCGCCCGGCGCCGCGTTCGACCGCGACGCTGTTCCACGGCTCGCCGACGCAGATGCCGTCGACTTCGCCCGATTCCAGCGCGTCGGCGCAGAACGGGGGCGGCACCGTGACGGTTTCGAACCGGTCGCGCGGGACCCCGCAGGCCGCCAGCCAATAGCGAAGCATGTAGTTATGGCTGGAATAACGATGGACGACGCCGAAGCGGAGCACGCGGCGCGCGGAGACGGCCGCCAGCGCGGCGCCGACCGCCCGGGGATCGCCCAGCCCCTCGCCCGGCCACGCCTCGTCCGCCAGATCGTTGCGCAAGGTGATGGCATTGCCGTTCAGGCCCAGCACGAACGGCACCGACAAGGGCTGCGCCGGACGGCCGCGGCCGAGCGTTGTGGCGATGGCCAGCGGCGCGATCAGGTGCGCGGCATCGCTGTGCCCGTAAAGCAGGCGATCGAGCACAGTCGCCCAGGAAACATCGCGCACGAGCCGCAGGTCGAGGCCTTCCTCCTCGGCGAAGCCATGGGCGTGCGCGAGGATCGGCAGGCAGGCATCGACCAGCGGCAGGAAGCCGATCGCCAGTTGGCCATGCGCGGGGCCACTCATCCCATTCCTCCCATCAACTGGTGCGCGGTGACGACTGCCTCAGCGATCTCGGCGATGCGCTTGTTCTGGTTCATCGCGGTCTTGCGCAGCTCGGCATAGGCCTGCGGCTCGCCCAGGCCGCGGCTGTCCATCAGGATGCGCTTGGCCTTGTCGATGCATTCGCGCTCGGCCAACTTGCCTTGGGCCTCGGCAAGGTCGGCCTGAAGCCGGGCAAAGGCGTTGAAACGCCGGACTGCGAGATCGAGCAGCGGCCGGATGCGGTGCGGCGCCAGGCCATCGACAACGTAGGCCGAAACGCCCGCGTCGACCGAAGCGGCGATCGCCTCGTCATCCGATTCGTCGACGAACATCGCGATCGGCCGCGCCAGCACGCGGCTGACGGCGAAGTATTCCTCGAGCACGTCGCGGCTGGGGTTGCCCAGGTCCATCAGCACGATGTCGGGCGCTATCTCGCCGATCCGCGCGACCAGCCCCTTGCGCTCGCTGACGACGAAGATCTGGCAATCGGCGAGCGCGGCTAGCCCTTCGCGGATCACTTCCGCGCGGCTGGCACTAGCATCGACGATCGCTATTCGCATCGCCCCCTTGTGCAATGCAGCATGGCGCTTGGCAACAGGCGGCGCGCGCTCAATCGGGACGCGGCGGCACCGGCACGATGATGAAGTGATCGTGGACCTGCGGCTTGTCCGGATTGTCGAGCGGGGCTTTCAGGCCGGCCCGCAGTTCGGTGATGGCGCTGGCCGGCAGCTCCAGCGGATGCTCGTCCGGATGGGCGGGGGCCTTGTGCGCATAATCGACCCCGGGCCGGACGGTCATCTCGATGTGCGCGCCAAGCACGGCTCGGACCGGGTGGCGCTGCGCAAAGCGGGCAACGCGATCGACACTGGCGCGGTTGGCGTCCATGAAATTGACGGGAACGTAAAGCCGGCCGGGATAGAGCGTGTCGCCCGAGAGCAGGACGCGCAACCGGGGGTCGTAGACCATGATCGCGGCGGCCTGGTGCCCGGGCGTGGGAATGATCCGCAACGCGCGGCCGCCCAGGTCGAACCGGACGATATCCTTCGGCCAGCGGGCAACGCCGAAGAACGCGGCGACGTCGCCGGGCCGGAGGCCGATGACGGTGGTGTGGGCGCGGTCGCGGAATGCGGCGTCCGCCGCGACATGATCGCCGTGGCTGTGGCTGTGGGCGACGACCAGCGGGATGTCGTCGCGGTGATGCGCTGCCAGCCAGCGCGCGACGAGGCGATCGACGGTCGGCCGGATCACGCCGCCCTGCGCGCCGGTGTCGAGCAGCAGCGCCCGATCGCGCCCGAATAGCAGGTAGAGGAACGGTGCCTCGAAATTGGTCTGCACCGACTGGCGGATGACGAAACTGTCGGCGTCGAGCGCCTGGACCTGCGTCACCGGCTCCTGCGGCAGCGTGCCGTCGATCCATCTTTCGGCGAACAGGTGCGGCGCACCGGACGCGGCGGCCGCCGGGGCGAGGCAGGCGGCGATCGCCAGGACCGCCGCGGCGGCGCCACGGCGAAGGCGGGCGGTTGCCTTCGGCATTGTCCTCGCTCCTTCCAGGAAAAGGCGGGGCCGCCCGGGGGCGGCCCCATAGTCCAGCAGGATCGCTCAGTAGTGGAAGCGGAAATCGACACCCACGCGCCGCGGCGTGAGGATGCCGGTCGCGTAGTAGCGCTCGACGACGCCGGTGCGGACCTGGTTGTACGAGCTGAGGTCATTGCCGATCGAGGTGACCGCGTACTTGTCGAAGATGTTGTCCGCGTAGATGCCGAGGTCGAAGTGCTCGCCGTGGTAGGTCACCGCGGCGCGGTGCGTGGTGTAGGCCGGGATGACCTCGCCGTTGCCGCGCAGTCCGACGCGCGAGTAGATGTTGCCGGTGTAGGTGGTGGCCCAGCTTGCCTCGATCTCGGCGCCATTGGCGAGCGGCTGGGTGTAGGTAACCTGCGCGCTGGCCGAATGCTTGGTCGACCCCGGCAGGCGGTCGCCCGAGAAGGCGTCGGCCTTGCCGTCCGGCTGGGTGGAGTCGGACACGATGTTCGGCGCGTCCTGGACGAGGTGGGCATCGGTATAGGAGTAAGTGGCCTGGACGGTGAGGTGCGGCGTGATCTTGGCCCGCGCCGTCAGGTCGAAGCCTTGCGACACCGCGTCGTTGGCGTTGACGATGATGCCCACCGCCCCGTTCACCGTCTGCGACGGCAACTGCAGGCCGGTCCAGTCGATGTGGAACACCGAGGCCGTCAGCTGGAGGCGCTTGTCGAACAACGCCGCGCGCACGCCCAGTTCCATGTTGCGCGTCTTGTCCGGGTTGTAAGCGAGCTCGTTCGGCAGCGCGCAGACGTTCTGCCCGGGCGGCAGCGGCAGGATGCACGGCGCGACGCGGTTCACGTTGCCGGTGCGGTAGCCGGTGCTGTAGGTGAAGTAGGCCATCATCCCGCTGTTGAACTTGTACGAGGTGTTGGCCTTCCACACGACGCCGTCCGCCGCAGTGCTGCCCGACTTGATGCGGCTGGGGGCGAACACCACCAGCGGGTACGGGGTGCGCGCCCGGCCACCGCGGGTCAGCGGGGTCTCGGTGCCGCCCTCGGCGAAGGCGTCGTACTTGAAGTAGCGGATGCCGCCGGTGATCTGCCACTTGTCGGTGACGTGGAACGTGCCTTCGCCATAGACCGCCTTCTCCTTGAGGCGGGTGTTCACGAACGACATGTATTCGAGATCGTCCGGCCGGAACACGCCGAAGAAGTTGGCGAGGCCCGGGGTGTATTCCTGGTAGTTCTGGTTGCGGCGCAGGTTGTTGTAGAAGCCGCCGAGCACCCAGCTGAACGGGCCGCCATGGCTGGAAACCAGGCGCAGCTCGCCGTTGAACTGGCGGTACTCGTTGACCGACTGGTTGTACGATGAAAACGTCGGGAACGCTTCGTAGCCATAATCGAGGTCGAGCAGCAGGTCGGTGTTGTCGTTCTTCTGGGCGGTGGTCTGCTTGGTCCAGGCGGCGGTGCCGACCAGCTGCGCGAAGCCCAGGCTGATGTTGGCCTCGGCCGCGTAAAGGTCGGACTTGCGATCCGAAGGCTCGAGATAGCGCTTGGTCGATTCATAGGGACCCGAGCCGAGCACGCCCGCCTGGGTCGACTGGCCGCCAAGCGTCTTGGTCTGCTGGTGCGCGTAGGTCAGGTAGAGCTTGATCGCGGGATTCAGCTCGAGCAGCAGCTGGTTGCGGGTCGTGAACGTGTGCTCGTAGTTCGCGTCCTTCTTGCTGTAGAAGTTGGCGGCGCGCTGCGCGGCGGTGCCGAACGATCCCTGCGCCGCGGTGACACCGCGCACCGGCTGCGGGTTGGAGACGCCCGGCTGCAGCAGCAGGTAGTCGTAGTCGATGAAACCGGGGTTGTCGTAGAAGCCGACGGTGCTGCGGAATGCGACATGATCGCGGATGATCGGCACGTTGATCGTCGCGTCGGCATTCACGCCCGGGCTCTTGCTGTGCGACTCCCCGAAGGCGCGCATGTGCGTGCTGATCGACCAGCCGTTGGTATCGGGCCGGTTGGGCATGTAACGCACCGCGCCGGCCAGCGTGCCGAGGCCATAGAGCGTGCCCTGCGGGCCTTGCAGGACCTCGACGCGGCTGATGTCGAGCAGCTTGAAATCGAGATAGAGCGGCACTTCGCCGAGATAGACGCCGACCGCGTTGTCGTAGTTGGAACCGACGGTCGAGGTGTCGGCGGACGAGATGCCGCGCATGATGATCGTGCCGGTGGCCTTGGGGCCGGTATCGACGACGGTGAGCCCGGGGGTGAACGCCGCCAGACCCTTTACGTCGTCGACCCGCTGCTTGGACAGGTCTTCGGCGCTCATCGCGCTGATGTTGATCGGCGCGTCCTGGAGCGTGGTGGCGCGGCGCGTCGCGGTGACGACGATGTCGCCACCGTCGCTTTCGGCGCCCGGGGCGGCGGCGCTCGGCGCGTCACCTGCAGGCGCCGCCGTTTCGGCGAGGACCGGAGTTGCGCTCACGCCCATCAGCATGGTCGCGCAAAGCAGAGTGTGGCGAATCAGTTTCATAGTCACTTCAACCCCTGTGCTGTTCAGCCCTGTTGTCAGTGACATCCCTCCCGTTGGCGCTCTGGCCTAAGCCGGCGCCTTGCCAACCGCTTCGCAGCGGGGTGTTCCCTTGCAGCTGCCCGCCCATGCCATCGGCAATGATGGCCCGGTCCCGCGCGGCGCCACCGGCCCCCGATGGCCGGTTGTCCCGCTGGACGCGATGGCAGGTCGGATATCGATCAACGATCCCTCGCTAGCGGCCGTTGCACGGCCCTGATGCTTCGTCCCCTGACCGCCGCTTCATGCGACGATGGGGACAGGCTATGGATATTACGGAAATGGTCAAGCGTAATATTTTTGCAGTTGCTCAGTATGAAGAGATTTTGTGCTGCACTGCGGAAATGCGCGATTTCGACGGATCGCCTGCTCCGGCGCAGGCTCGCAGCAAGTACCGCCGTGCCTCCACGGGAACGGCCTCGAATCACGGGCAACGCGGGGGCTGCGAATCACTTGCGCGGCGGAAGTCCGCCGCTGCCTTGTGCTCCAGCTACGCCCAATTCAGACGGGAGTTCGATCGATCGGGGTCCCAAACTGGCCATGCGGGCACCGCAGGCGGCGGACCTTGATCCTGCCGCACGTGCGCGATCGCCCAATTATTACCAATCCGACCTTGTGTAATATTTTTCGATGGACATGCGCCGCGACTCTGCCATGCTGCACTGCGAAAGGGGATCGAATCATGATGGCGTCGTTCGGCAAGGCATGCAGGATTGCACTGATCACCGGCTCGCTGCTGCTGGCCTCCTGCTCGCCCTCGTCCGACGGCTCCGCGCCCGCCAAGACCGAGTTCAGCATCGGCTGGTCGATCTATGCCGGCTGGATGCCCTGGCCTTATGCGCAGCAGGCCGGCATCGTGAAGAAGTGGGCCGACAAGTACGGGATCAAGATCAACGTCGTGCAGGTCAACGACTACGTTGAATCGGTCAACCAGTACACCGCCGGCAAGTTCGATGGCGTCACGGTCGCCAACATGGACGCGCTGACCATTCCCGCCGCCGGCGGCAAGGACACCAGCGCGATCATCGTCGGCGATTATTCGAACGGCAACGACGGCATCCTGCTCAAGGGCGCCGACCAGCTCGCGGCGATCAAGGGCCGCCAAGTCTACCTCGTCGAGCTTTCGGTGTCGCACTACCTGCTCGCGCGCGGGCTGGAGAAGGCCGGCCTGAAGCCGACCGACGTCAAGACCGTGAATACCTCGGATGCCGACATCGTCGGCGCCTTCGGCAGCCCCGACGCAACGGCGGCGGTGGCCTGGAACCCGCAGCTTTCGGTGATGAAGGGCCAGCCGGGCGCGAAGGAAGTGTTCAGCTCGGCGCAGATCCCGGGGGAAATCCTCGACCTGCTGGTGGTCGACACGGCAACGCTGAAGGCCAATCCCAACTTCGGCAAGGCGCTGGCGGGGATCTGGTACGAGACCGTGGCGCTGATGCAGCGGCAGGACGCGAAGGGCAAGGAAGCCCGCGCGGCGATGGCGAAGCTGGCGGGCGCCACGCCCGAGAACTTCGACAGCCAGCTCACCACCACCTATCTCTACGCGGATCCGAAGGCGGCGGTGGCGGCGGCATCATCGCCGCAACTGCTGACGACGATGCGCCAGGTCCGCGACTTCAGCTTCTCCAAGGGGCTGTTCAAGGGCGCTGCGTCCGCCGACGCGGTCGGCATCGCCTTTCCGGGCGGCAAGGTGCTGGGCGATCCGGCCCGCGTGACGCTGCGCTTCGACGAAAGCTTCATGAAGCTCGCCGCCGACGGGAAGCTCTGATCCGACGCCCGACCTCCAGCAAAGGTGACGTGACGACATGCGATGGGTGAACCGTCAAGTTCGCCGGAGCGACCGGGTCCTGCTGGGCGCGGTGCCGATCCTGCTGCTTGTCCTGCTTTATCTGACGATCGCCGCCCAGCGCCACGCGGTGAACCCGGCGGACAAGATCCTGCCGCTGCCGGCCGGCATGGCGCGCGCCGTCTCGACGCTGCTGTTCGTGCCCGACCAGCTGACCGGTAAGCTGCTGTTCTGGGCGGACACCTGGGCCAGCCTCGAGCGTCTCGGCATCGGCCTCGGCATCGCCACGCTGTCGGCGCTGTTGCTTGGGCTCGTGCTGGGGGTGCTGCCGCCCGTGCGCGCCACGCTGGGTCCGCTGGTGACCGGCATCGCGGTGATCCCGCCGATCGCCCTGCTGCCGATCCTGTTCATCGCGCTGGGCCTCGGCGAGACCGCCAAGATCGCGCTGATCGTCATCGGCATCGCGCCGGTCATGGTGCGCGACATCGCCGCGCATGTCGCCGCCCTGCCCAGCGAGCAGCTGATCAAGGCGCAGACGCTGGGGGCGAGCTCGTGGCAGATCATGATCCGCGTCGCGCTGCCGCAGGCGATGCCGCGGCTGCTTCAGGCGGTGCGGCTGGCGCTGGGGCCTGCCTGGGTGTTCCTGATCTCGGCCGAGGCGATCGCATCGGACGTGGGCCTTGGCTACCGCATCTTCCTGGTCCGCCGCTACCTGTCGATGGACGTGATCATTCCCTATGTCGCCTGGATCGCGGTGCTGGCGATCGTGATGGATGCGACGCTGGCGCTGCTCAGCCAGCGCCTGTTCCCCTGGGCACATGGAGCCGGGCATTGAGCGCGCTTCTCAGTCTCCGCGACGTCTGGGTCGAATATGGCGACAAGATCGTCCTCGAGAAGGTCGATCTCGACGTCGAGGCCGGTTCGTTCGTATCGATCGTCGGGCCTTCCGGCGCGGGCAAGAGCAGCCTGCTGCGGCTGATCCTCGGGCAGGAAGCGCCGACACGTGGCGCCATCCTGCTCGACGGGGCGCCGCTGCTGCCCGAATGCGGGCCGGACCGCGGGGTGGTGTTCCAGCGCTATTCGGTGTTCCCGCACCTGTCGGCGCTGCGCAACGTGGTGTTCGGGCTGGAATGCGCGCAGGCGCCGTTGACGGCGCGGCTGTTCGGGTCTGCCCGGGCCGCGGCGCTGCGCGAGGCCACCGAGATGCTGCAGGCGGTGGGCCTCGGCGACAGCCTCGATCTCTATCCGGCGCAGCTTTCGGGCGGGATGCAGCAGCGGCTGGCGATCGCGCAGGCGCTGATCAAGCGGCCGCGCATCCTGCTGCTCGACGAGCCGTTCGGGGCGCTGGACCCCGGCATCCGCGCCGACATGCATGCGCTTATCACGCGGTTATGGCGCGATTATGCCCTCACTATCGTCATGGTGACGCACGACATTCGCGAGGCGTTCACCCTCGGCACGCGGGTGCTCGCGCTCGACAAGCGCCGCCACGATCCGCACGCGCCGCACCGCTTCGGCGCCACTGCCGTCTACGACCTGCCGCTGCGGCGCGACGCCCCGCCCCGTCCCGCCGACGATGTCCGCAAGATCGAGGAGAGCCAGGGACATGAGTAGCGAATCCACCAGCCTGGCGCGGCTCAGCATGAGCCTGCCCGGGGAGCTGTTCCGCCAGCTCGACATGATGGTCGAGGAGCGCGGGTTGCCGTCGCGGTCACAGCTGATCGCTGAGCTGATCCGCCACGCGCTGGCCGAACACGAGGCCTATACGCGGCCCGACGAGATGCTCGCGGGGACGATCACCATCGTCTATCGCGGCGATCGCGGGCGGGTGCGGCACCAGCTGGCGCAGACCCAGGCGGACTACCTGAAGGAGGTGATCTCCTCGCAGCACGTCTTCCTCGAGGACGACCAGTCGCTCGAGGTGCTGCTGGTGCAGGGGCCGGCCTCGCTGCTGAAGAGCCTGTGCGACGCGCTGCGCCGCGTGCGGGGCGTGCACCAGCTCAAGCTCGTCACCACCACGGCGCTGCTGCCGCCGCTTTACGAGCAGGACCAGCAGAAGGGCGCCGCGGCATGAGCGGGGTGCTGGCCAATCCGCTCGCCGCGCGCGACCATGCCCGCAGCATGGCCGGGACCGTGGTCGAGGCCATGCCGGTGCTCCCGCCGGTCGCCGACGACCTGCCGGCCGGGGTGCCCGCGTCCGATCTGGTATGGGAGGAGACGATCGCCGCCGGCGGCTATGCCACGCGGCGCCTGTCGCGGGGATCGCGGTTGCGGCTGATCGACCTCAAGGGCGATGCCTGTGCCTCGCTGCTGGTCTTCAACGCCGAGCAGCCGACTGAGCGGTTGAACGTCGCCGATACCGTCAAGGTGCAGTGGAACGCCTACCTGGGTGAAGGCAAGCTGCTGCTCTCCGACATGGGCCGGGTGCTGATGAGCATCCTCGCCGATGACGCCGGCACGCACGACACCTTCTGCGGCGTCTCGAACGCCGCCACCAACGCGGCGAAATACGGCAACGGCGCCAACAGCGGCCCCTTCCCCAACGGGCGCGACCGGTTCCTGCTGGGCGTGGCCAAGCATGGACTGCAGCGCCGCGACGTCCACCCTTGCGTGAACCTGTTCAAAGGCGCCCGCATCGAGGACGACGGCACGATCACCCCGCAGGTGGGGCCGTTCGAGCCCGGGCGCAGCGTGGTGCTGCGCGCCGAGATGGAGGTGATCGTGGTGATCGCCAACTGCCCGCACGTGCTCGACCCTCGCGCCGCCTGGACCGTCACGCCGCTGCGCGCGACGGCCTGGCGCGGCCCGGTCACCCCGCCCGACGATGCGATCCGCAACGCCACGCCGGAAGGCCTGCGCGCCTTCCAGAACGTCGACGACTACTTCCGCCGATAACGCCGCAAAACCAAGGAGCCGCGCCAGCATGAGCGACGATCCCCACCTCTCCGGCCTGTCCGGCGCCGTCGTCCACGATGTCGTCGTGCCCGCGCGCGCGCCCTGGCTGCACCACGTCGCCGCCGGACAGACGCTGCGCATCGTCGACCTGGAGGGCAACCAGGCCGTGGATTTCCTGCTCTATTCGGCAGCCGACGACGCCGAGCGCTACAGCGCCCAGGACACTGTCGCGGCGCAGGGCAACCTGTTCCTGCGCGCCGGCACCGTGCTGCGCTCCAACGAGGGCCGGGCGATGATGACGATCACCGGGACCTCGGTCGACTATCACGACACCATCGGCGGCGCCTGCTCGTGCGAGAGCAACACCCTGCGTTACGGCCACCATACCAAGGCGCAGCACGCCTGCGTCGAGAACTTCCTCGAGGCCAACCTGCTGGAAGGACGCGGCAAGCGCGACATCGTCTCGAACATCAACTTCTTCATGAACGTGCCGGTCGAGGCCGATGGTTCGCTGGGCATCGTCGACGGCATCTCGGCGCCGGGACTGACCGTGGACCTGCGCGCGGAGATGGACGTGATCGTCGTGGTCTCGAACTGCCCGCAGATCAACAATCCGTGCAACGCCTTCAATCCCACCCCCGTGCGCATGATCGTGACCGCATGACCTTCGACACCGTCCTCATTGCCAACCGGGGCGCCATCGCCACCCGGATCATCCGCACCCTGCGCAAGATGGGCCTGCGTTCGGTCGCGGTCTATTCCGAAGCCGACGAGGGCTCGCTCCATGTCTCCGAGGCGGACGAGGCGGTCTGCATCGGGCCGGCGCGCGCCAGCGATTCCTACCTCAACGTCGAGGCGATCCTCGACGCCGCGCGCCGCACCGGGGCCGGGGCGATCCATCCGGGCTACGGCTTCCTGGCCGAGAACGTGGAATTCGCCGAAGCCTGCGCGGCCGCCGGCATCGTCTTCATCGGGCCGACGCCCGACAACATCCGCACCTTTGGCCTCAAGCACAGCGCCCGCGGGCTCGCCGCCGCGCACGCCGTGCCCTTGGCGCCGGGGACCGACCTGCTGGTCGACGAGGACGCGGCCGCCGCGGCGGCGAACGCCATCGGCTACCCGGTGATCCTCAAGGCGACCGCTGGCGGCGGCGGCATCGGCATGCGCATCTGCGAGGACGAGGCGGCGGTTCGCGACGGCTTCGCCGCGGTTGCCCGGCTGGGCCAGAGCAATTTCGGCGATGCCGGCATCTTCCTCGAACGCTACATCCGGCGCGCCCGGCACATCGAGGTGCAACTGTTCGGCGACGGCGCGGGCCGCGTGATGGCGCTGGCGGAGCGCGACTGCTCGCTGCAACGCCGCAACCAGAAGGTCGTCGAGGAAGCCCCGGCGCCGCTGTTGCCGCAGCCGGTGCGCGACGCGCTGATCGCGGCGGCGGTGCGATTGGGCGAAGCGGCGCGCTACCGTTCCGCCGGCACGGTTGAGTTCCTCTATGACGCCGAGCGCGAGGAATTCTTCTTCCTCGAGATGAACACCCGGCTCCAGGTCGAGCACGGCGTCACCGAGGAGATCATGGGCATCGACCTCGTCGAGTGGATGATCCGCGGCGGGGCCGGCGATTTCGCGTTCCTCGACCAGCCGGCACCGCAGCCCGGTGGCCATTCGGTGCAGGTGCGGCTTTATGCCGAGGATCCCGCGCTCGACTATCGGCCGACCACCGGCACGCTGACCGCGGTGGAGTTCCCCGCCGACATCCGGGCGGAGACCTGGTGCATGGCGGGCAGCACGGTCAGCGCCTGGTACGATCCGATGCTTGCCAAGCTGATCGTGCATGCCCCCACGCGCGCCGAAGCCGTGGCGGCGATGCAGGCAGCGCTGGACGAGAGCCGCATCGACGGCATCGAGACCAACCTGCGCTGGCTGCGCGAGGTGGTGCGATCGCCCGCGTTCGTCAGCGGCGAGGTTTCGACGCGGGCGCTGAACGACATCGCCTATCACCCGCGCAGCGTGCGGGTGATCAGCGGCGGCACCGCGACGACGGTGCAGGACTGGCCGGGACGCCAGCACCTGTGGGCCGTGGGCGTGCCACCGTCCGGCCCGATGGACGACCAGTCGTTCCGTCTCGGAAACCGGCTGCTGGGCAACCCCGAGGGCACCGCCGGGCTCGAAGTCACGGTGACCGGGCCGACCCTCGCGTTCACCGCCCCGGCCCGGATCTGCCTGACCGGGGCGGACTTCAAGGCGACGCTCGACGGCGTTCCCGTGGCGCGCGGCGAGGCGATCGCCGTGGCCGCCGGCCAGACGCTGGCGCTCGGGCGGGCTGGCGAAGGCGGGATGCGCGGCTACATCCTGTTCGCCGGCGGGCTGGACATCGCGCCTTATCTCGGCAGTTGCAGCACGTTCGAGCTTGGCCAGTTCGGCGGGCACGCCGCGCGGCGCCTGCTGGCCGGGGACACGCTGCACCTCGCCGATGGCCCGGAAGAACCGGCGCTGCCTGCGGTGGCCTTGCCGGAGCTGTCGGGCCAATGGACGCTGAGGGTACTCTACGGCCCGCATGGCGCGCCCGAATTCTTCACCGAAGAGGACATCGACGCGATCGTCTCGGCCGAGTGGCAAGTCCACTACAACTCCAATCGCACCGGCGTCCGCCTCGTCGGTCCCAAGCCGCGCTGGGCGCGCAAGGACGGCGGCGAGGCCGGCCTGCACCCGTCGAACATCCATGACAATCCTTATGCCATCGGCGCGGTGGACTTCACCGGCGACATGCCGATCATCCTCGGGCCGGACGGACCGTCGCTGGGCGGCTTCGTCTGCCCGTTCGTGGTGATCGCCGCCGATCGCTGGAAGATCGGTCAACTCGTGCCGGGGGACCGGTTGCGCTTCGAGCCGGTCAACATCCAGGACGCGATGGTCGCCCATGCGCTGCAGCGCCGGCTCGTCGCCGATGGTACGCCGCACGGGGTCAGCCCGGCGCGGCCGATCGCCACGCTCTCGCCGATCCTCGCCGAACTTCCCGCCGCCGCCGGCCGCCCGCACACCGTCTATCGGCAGCAGGGTGACCGCAACATCCTGGTCGAGTACGGGCCGATCGTGCTCGACATCGAGCTGCGCATCCGCGTCCACGCGCTGATGTGCGAGCTGGAGCGGCTGGCGCTGCCCGGGGTGATCGACGTGGTTCCGGGCATCCGCTCGCTGCAGGTGCACTTCGATGGCGAGGCGCTGGACCAGCGTTCGGCGCTGAGCGCGCTGATGGCGGCCGAAGAGCGGCTGGGCGATCTCGAGGACTTCTCGATCCCGTCGCGCATCGTCCACCTGCCGCTGAGCTGGCGCGACCCCAACACGATCGAGACGATCGAGAAGTACATGAGCGCGGTGCGCGACGACGCGCCCTGGTGCCCGGACAACATCGAGTTCATCCGGCGCATCAACGGCCTGCCCGATGCCGATGCGGTGGAGCAGTTGATCTTCGCCACCAATTACCTCGTCCTCGGCCTCGGCGACGTCTACCTGGGAGCGCCGGTGGCGACCCCGGTCGATCCGCGCCACCGGCTGGTGACCACGAAGTACAACCCGGCGCGCACCTGGACGCCGCCGAACGTGGTCGGCATCGGCGGCGCGTACATGTGCATCTATGGCATGGAAGGCCCCGGCGGCTACCAGCTGTTCGGGCGCACGATCCAGGTGTGGAACACGCACCGCCAGACCGACGCCTTCATCGAGGGCAAGCCCTGGCTGCTGCGGTTCTTCGACCAGATCCGGTTCTATCCGGTCACCGCCGAAGAACTCGTCGAATGGCGCCGGGACTTTCCCAGCGGCCGCCGATCGATCCGCATCGAGCCGTCGGAGTTCCGCTTGGCCGATTATCGCGCCTTCCTGGCCGCCAATGCCGAATCGATCACCGCGTTCGAAGCGCGGCGGCAGGCTGCATTCGACGAGGAGCGGGCCGAATGGCAACGCCGCGGCGAGTTCGACCGGGCCGGCGATCTGGCCGATGCCGGGGATGTGCCGACCGCTGCGATCGAGGTGCCGGATGGCGCCGACCTGGTCGAGGCGCCGTTCGGCGGCAGCGTGTGGAAGCTGCTCGTTTCCGCCGGCGACGAGGTCGAAGCCGGCGACACCATCGCGGTCATCGAGGCAATGAAGATGGAATGTGCGGTCGAAAGCCCGGGCGCCGGCACGGTGGCGGCGCTCTACCTGAAGGAACGCCAGGCGATCCAGCCCGGGGCGCCGATGCTGGCATTGCGGAGGCGCGCATGACCGCCCTCGATCGGCGCAGCGCCGCCGCGATCGCCCGCGCGGTCCAGGGCGGGACGACGACCGCCGTGGCCGTGGCGGAGGAGACGCTGGCGCGGCTTGCCGCCTACGACCGGGTCCAGCCGCAGATCTGGATCAACCGCATGTCCTCCGAGGCGATCCTGGCGGCGGCGGGGGCGGTCGATGCGCGGATCGCCGCGGGCGAAACCCTGCCGCTGGCCGGGGTACCGTTCGCGGCCAAGGACAATATCGACGTCGCCGGGATCGACACCACCGCCGCCTGCCCGGCGTTTGCCCACCGGCCGGAGCAATCAGCCGAAGTCGTGAAGCGCCTGCTGGCCGCCGGTGCGGTCTGCATCGGCAAGACCAACCTCGACCAGTTCGCGACCGGGCTCAACGGCACGCGCAGCCCCTACGGCGCGCCGCGCAATGCCTATAACCTGGCCTATGTCAGCGGCGGGTCGAGCTCGGGCTCGTCCTCGGCGGTGGCGGCCGGGCTGGTGGCCTTCGCGCTGGGCACGGACACCGCCGGTTCCGGGCGCGTGCCGGCCGCGTTCCAGCACCTGATCGGGTTGAAACCGACGCGCGGGCGCTGGTCGACGAGCGGCCTGCTCCCGGCTTGCCGCACGCTCGACTGCATCACCGCGTTCACATCGGACACCGGCGATGCCCGGCTCGTCGACCGCGTCATCGCCGGCTACGATCGCAGCGATCCTTATTCGAAGCGCCTGGCCGACCGGCCGATCGGCCGCACCCGGATCGGCGTGCCGCGTCGCGGGCAGCGGGTATTCTTCGGCGATGTCGAGGCTGAGCATCTTTATGATCGCGCGCTGGCGACGCTGGCGCGCGAGGCGGAGCTGATCGAGATCGAAATCGCCCCGCTGCTGGAGGCCGCGCAACTGCTGTACGGCGGCCCGTGGGTCGCGGAACGCACCGCCGCGCTGGCAGACATGCTGGCGAACGATCCCGAGGCGATCGACCCGACCGTGCGGGCCGTGGTCGAGCCTAGCCTGGCGATGCGCGCGGTCGAGCTGTTCAACGGCATCTATCGCATGGCAGCGATCAAGCGCCATGCCGACGAACTGTGGGACACGCTCGACCTGCTGGCATTCCCGACCGCAGGGACGACGTACCGCGTCGCCGAGCTTCAGGCGGCGCCGATCGCTCTGAACAGCAACCTCGGGCTCTACACCAATTTCGTGAACCTGCTCGACATGGCCGCGGTGGCGGTCCCCGCCGGCAGCCGCGACAACGCCACCGGCTTCGGGATCACGCTGATCGGCCCGGCCGACAGCGACCTGGCGCTGCTCGACATCGCCGACAGCTACCTCGCCGCGGCCGAACTGCCGCCGTTACCCCCGCTCGACCTGGAGGGCAGAATGCAGACCGTGAAACTCGCCGTCGTCGGCGCGCACCTGAAGGACATGCCGCTGCACTGGCAACTGACCTCGCGCGATGCGCGCTTCGTCGGCGCCTTCGAGACCGCGCCGACGTACCGGCTCTATGCGATGGCCGACAGCGTACCGCCCAAGCCGGCGCTGGTGCACAGTGCGGATGGCGCGGCGATCAAGGTCGAGGTCTACGAACTCGGCGTCGCGGAATTCGGCAGCTTCGTCGTCGAGGTGCCGCCGCCACTCGCGATCGGCACGGTGGTGCTGGCCGACGGCACCAGCGTCAAGGGCTTCGTCGCCGAGCCGCGCGCGCTGGACGGGGCGCAGGACATCACCGCGCTGGGCGGCTGGCGCGCCTTCGTCGCCCAGCACGCATGAGGAGGAACGCTGCCATGAACATCGCGCGCATGATGCTGGCCGCCGCCGCGGTCGGGCTGGCCCCGGCCCCGGCGCAGGCGGAGGCGCCGCCGGCACAGGTCATCCCGGTGCCCGGCTTTGCCGACTTCATTGCCGTCGATCGCGACAGCGTCTGGCTGACCAACCGCACCAAGGTCGAGCGCTGGTCACGCAAGGGCAAGCTGGCGGAGGCCGCCATGTCGCGGGCGTGCGGGGCGATGACGGTGTATCGCGGCTCGCTGTGGGTCGCGGATTGCAAGGACAACGTGCTGGTGCGGATCGATACCCGCACCGGCCGCCGGCTCGCGGCGATCCCCACTGGGATCGGCAACCGCGCCGGCGAACTCAACGTCGTGTCGGGCGCCGGCTCGGTGTGGATCGCCAGCGACGATGCGGGGACGGTCGCGCGTATCGACCCGTCGACGAACCGCGTCGTCGCGACGGTGAAGGTGGACCCGGGAACCTGGTATTTGGCGTTCGGCTATGATTCGCTCTGGGCGGTCAGCGCGCGCCAGCAGTCGCTGCAGCGGATCGATCCGCGGACCAATGCCGTGGTGCACCGCACGCCGCTGGGCAAGGAGCCCGGCTTCCTGGCGGCCGGGGCGGATGGCGTCTGGGTCCAGGAGCAGGGCGACGGGACGGTCGCGCGGATCGACCCCGCGAGCGGCGAGCTGGCCGGGCGGGTCAAGGTCGGCGAAGTCCTGAAGTACGGCGACATCGACACCGGCGGCGGCAAGGTCTGGATGCGCACGACCGAGGCGCAGACTTTCGCGGTGCTCAACCCGAAGACCATGACCGTCGACGCGCGGATCGGCAAGGCGGAAGGGAGCGGCGCGCTGCGCTATACCCCCAAGGGGGTGTGGACCTCGGCGCACGACGTCCACACCATCACCTGGTGGCCGAAACCCGACGAGATCAGCCAGTAAACGGCGCCCGCGGCGGCAGTGCGCCGCGGGTGCAAGCCGCTGTCAGCGCGCGGCGAGGCGCAGCGACGACGCGCCGGCGGCGCGGGCCAGGCGCGCTTCGACCTGCGTGCGCACGTCGGCGACGACCGCGGCACGGCACTCGCGGGCCTGGTCCTCGAGCGCGAGATGGACGGTGGCGACGCGATCGCCGCAGACGGCGCGCGCGGCGTTGTCGATGCGGATGGCGAGACGCTCCTGCCCTTCGGCGGTGGCGAGGTCTAGGCCCTTGAGATTCAGGATCGCCTTGTCCTGGGCGAGGGGGTTTTCAGCGGTGGTGGCGGCCGAAGCCGAAGTCGCGAAAGCGAGGGTGGCGAACGCCACGAGGCCGATCTTCATCATCATCTCCTGCAAACGGAACAGGCGCCGTAGCCCGGCGACTGACCGTCACATAGAGTAACGAGATGAAACTTTCAATACTGACTGTCAATTTGTTATTTTATTACTAGCGCCGGCTCCGGTTATTACTTCACAGCCACCACCAGGGTGCTCAGCTCGACGTGGCCGAGCAGTCCGATCGGCAGGTCCGCGTCGCTCGTCGTGCCCGAACGGGCTTGCGGATCGTAGGTCGCGACGCTGATCGACCGCGCCAGCGGCTCCGACCAGGCCCGCACCGTGTCGAGCGGCAACCGCGCCTGCCAGTTGCGCTCCCCCTCCACCGCGACCGCGTGGCCGTTGATCAGCACGATCACGCCGGCACGATCGCGGTGGCCCGAGACCACGAGGCAGGATCCTGTCCGGCAGGAGGCCAGTCGCGTCGTCGGCGCGGCGGCCATGGCGGGAGCGGCCAATGCCATCGCCACCGTCGCCGCGGCGCAGGTCAGGGCGTGGAAACGGGATGCTCGGGTCACGGTCCTTGCTCCTTCAGTCGATGGCGATGCCGGCTTGCTCGAAATGGCGCCGGACGGGCTCCAGCACCGCGGCATGGCGCTTCCAGCGGGCGACCGCGTCGCCATAGATCGGTTGGCGGACCTGGGCCGCGCTGGGGGTCGAAACCGGCGCCGCATTGGCGTGGAACGACAGGCAGGCATCGTCCCAGTCCAGCCCGCAATGTTCGAGAATACGCCGCGTCTGGCCGGCCTGGTCGGCGACGACGTCCTCGTAGCGGACTTCGAGCAGCCGTTCCGGAAAGGCCCGGCGCCACAGTGCCATCAGGCGGTCGAAGCGGACATAGTAGGCGGCGATGTCGAGCAGGTCGTAGCTGTAGTCGTAGTAGCGCGAGCTGACCGCGAACAGGTTGCGGAAGTTGCTGAGCACCGTGTCCATCGGGTGGCGGCGCAGGCAGACGATCCGCGCCGCCGGCAGGGCCCGGGCGATGAAGCCGGCATACTGGAAGTTCCCCGGGAACTTGTCGGTGAAGCGCAAGGCGGGATCCCGGCGATGATGGCTGGCGCGGCTCAGGTAGTCGCGGCCGATCGCCGCCATGTCCCCCTGCGCGGCGCGCAACACCGTCTCGGGATCGAGGACCGTGGCGGTGCGCGTGCCCGAAGCCAGCTTGACCGCCAGCGGCATGGCCTGGAGCTCGCCGGCGCTTTCGACCGCGGCGTGCGAGGAGATGATGCGGTCGACCAGCGTCGTGCCGGTCCGCGGCATGCCGATGACGAAGATCGGCGCCTCCGCCGACTTATCCCCGACAGGTCCCGCGGCCACGGCGTCCCAGGCCTGCTCGATCGCGTCGAAGGCGGCGGCATCGCCCGCGAAATCGTAGCGCAGCGTGCGGCGGTGCCCGGCGTTGGCGACGCAGAGCCGCTCCAGCGCCTGTTCGGGCCGACCGATGTCTTCCAGCTCCTTGGCCAGCGCGTAGCCGAGCAGCAAGCGCCCCGGACCGGCCGGCGTAGCCGCCAGCGTCCGTTCGAGGCGCTCGACGTGGTTGTCGTCGGCCGACTGCCGGCGCAGGCTCGACAGCAGGTGGTGCGCGCGGGCGTCGCCGGGGGCGATCGCGAGCAGCGCTTCCAGCGCCTCCTCGGCCTCGTCGACGCGGCCGAGGAAATTGAGCGTCACCGCCCGATTGTAGCGATATTCGGGGTTGCCAGGCTCGAGGCGGACTGCCTCCTCGAAATGCGGCAGGGCGGCGGCGTGATCGCCGAGCCGGGCATAGACGCAGCCCATCGTGTCGCGGCTCAGCGCATCGGCGGGCGGGGTGGCTTCGGCATCGCGCAAGGTAACGGCGGCGTCCCCGTCCCGGCGCACCAGCGTGAACAGGCGCGCCAGCTGGGCACGGTACTCACCGCGCGGGTCCAGCGTCACCGCCCGGTCGATGTGGCGAATGCCGTCGCGGATCCGGCCCTGCCCCGATTCGGCGATGCCCAGCAGGAAATGACCCTCGGCATCTTCGGGATCCTGCGCGACCATCGTGGCGGCGAGATCGTGCGTCGTCTGCAGGTCGCCGCGCGACAGGGCGCTTCGCGCCGTGACTGCCCGCGCCGACCGCTCCGCGATCATGCTGCAGCGGATTCCGTGCCCGGCTTCGCCTGGCGCGACTTGAACGCGTCGATCAGCGGCACGAAGGGAAACAGCATCTGCTCGCGGATCGTCAGCCGCGTGCGATCACCCTGGCCGACCAGCACCCCTTCCCCTTCGCGATACGTGCCGAAAATGCGGTCGAGCAGGATCAGGGCGTTGCCGTAGTTGCAGCGGGTAGATTCGTAATCGGTCGAATGATGCAGGCTGTGATGGCGCACCGTGGTCAGGAAATACCCATACCAGATCGGCGGGTTGGCCTTCACGTTCGAGTGGTTGAACGTCGTGACGACGTTGCCGAGGTTCGCCGCCGCGAACAGCGCGGTCTTGTCGAAGTCGAACAGCGCCAGCACGCTGATGCTGACCAGGAACAGTTCGATCGGATTGCCCACCGCGCCTTTCGCGGCGTTGAACTGGGTGATGTGGTGATGCGGGGCGTGCGTCAGCCAGAACGGCGTGACGTTGTGCATCAGCCGGTGCATCCAGTACTGGCCGAACTCGTAGATCGCGAACGCCGCGACGACCTGGACCAGCCAAGGCAGGCGCGCGATCCACGTCGTCGACAGGCCGAGCGACGCCTTGACCGCGCCCAGCGGATCGTCCGCCAGCCGCGTCACCAGCCAGGAGATCACCGTCGCGCTGAGGATGACGTAGAAGGCATCGGTGAGGAACTCCTGACGGTTGATCCGCCAGCCCTCATGACGCTCGTGGACCAGCTCGAGGCAGAGCACCGTCACCATGATCAGCGGCGAGACCAGCGGCAGCGTCCACGGGCTGTTCAGCAGCGCCGCAGGGCCGTGCGACCAGAACAGCAGCACCGCCGCGATCATCGCGGCGGGCACAAGGTTGAAGAAGCGATCCTTGCGCGTTCCGGAACCGAACAGGAAAGTCAGCGCTTGGTCGGCCATCGTGCAGCTCCATCGATCGATCGAAAGCTGCGCTGCACTGCGTCATGAAGGGAGGGGCAAAAATCCGATGAAAGACATAGACTGCGTCTATGTCCGGTTTTGAAGCTGCCGTCCCGCGCGAATCCGCCGCAACACCTCGTCCCAGAACAGTTGCGTCGCGGTATCGCGCGCCGGCTCGGACCGGGCGAGCAGGAAGATGTCGTACGACGGCTCGAAATCCTTGTGCAGCATCGCCCAGAGACGGCCTTTCGCCACTTCCCCCTCGGCCGCCAGAATCGGCAGGAAGCCGATGCCGACGCCATGAACGATCAGCCGGCGGGCCTCGTTGATGTCCTCGGCCAGGCCGCTGACCCGGGTGCCGAGCCGATAGCGCCGGCGCAGGTTGGTGATCTGTTCGATCTCGTCATCGCCGGTCAGCACGAAACCGTCGTCCTTAAGATCGCCGAGCCGGCTGACGTGGTAGCCGAACATCGGATGGTTGCGCGAACAGTAGAGCTGCTGGCGTTCGACCAGCATCGGCTCGTAGACCAGGGTGCCGCGCACGGTGCTGTCATAGCCGACGCCGATCTCCACCTCGCCCCGCTCCAGCGCGTCGAGCACCTGTCGCCACGGCGAGACGCGGATCTCGATGTGGATGGCCGGATTGCGGCGATGGAAGCTGGCGATCGCCTCGTCGAACTCGGTGGAGACGAGCCCCGAGACGATCTGGATACGGACGATGCCCTCGACGCGCTTGGTCGCCTGCGCGACCTGGTGCGGCATCATGCGCGCCGCCTCCAGCATGTCCTCGCACAGCGCCATCATTGCCTTGCCGGCGGCGGTCATCTCCACGCCGCTGGCGGAGCGATGCAGCAGGGTGGTGCCGACGTGTTCCTCCAGCCGCTTGAGCGCCGCGCTGATGCTGGGCTGCTGGCGATTGAGCTGCCGCGCGGCCGCGCCGATCCCGCCCGCCCGGACGATGTCCACGAACGTGCGCATGAGGTTCCAGTCCACCCGGCTGGCGAAGCGCTTGTCGGTGAGCGGGGTACGGTCGGTCATGCCAAGGTCCGGATCAGGGCCGCGCGAATCCGCGGCGCGGAAGCCGATCATAGATCAGATTTATGAAAATCATAGGATTGTGCCCACTTCCGCTATGACCTGCGACGACGCCATGAAAGGCGATGACCTCGCGCCCGGACCTCCCGATCGTCGACATCACCGGCCTCGCCAGCGCGCGGTCGGAGGACCGGCTGGCGGTCGCCCGGGCGCTGGACCGTGCCTGCGCCGGTTCCGGCTTCCTCTACATTCAGGGCGAGCCGTTGCGGAACGTGCCATTCGCGCGGCTGTGGGCGCGGGCCAAGGCCTACTTCGCGCTCGACCACGCCGCGAAGATGCGCAGCTACATCGGGCTTTCGGAAAACCACAGCGGCTACGTGCCCGAGGGCGAGGAACAATTCGACGAGGGGACGCACGATCGCAAGGAAGCCTACGACATCGGCTGCGAGTATCCGTTCGCGCACGGGCGTCGTCCGTTGCTGGGTCCGAACCTCTGGCCGGACATGCCCGGCTTTCGCGAAGACGTGCTCGCCTACTACGAGGCGGTGGCCGCCATCGGCCGCCAGCTGTTCGGCGGCTTTGCTCTGGCATTGGGATTGCGCGAAGATCATTTCGAGGGCTGCCTGAAGCACCCGCCGAGCCAGCTGCGGCTGATCCACTATCCCCACCAGCCCGAGGCCGAAGACCGCGAGGGCATCGGTGCGCATACTGATTACGAATGCTTCACGCTGTTGTTCGCGACCGCGCCGGGCCTCCAGGTGCAGGACAGCAAGGGCGCGTGGATCGACGTGCCGCTGCTCGATGGCACGCTGATCGTCAACATCGGCGACATGATGGAGGTGCTTTCGGATGGCCGTTACCGCGCGACCCGCCACCGGGTGCGCAAGGTGGCGCAGGAACGCTATTCGTTCCCGCTGTTCCATGCCTGCGACTATGATCACGTGATCGCGCCGGTCGTGCCCGCCAGGCCGGGGCGGCCGCCGTGCTATGCCCCGATCGCGAGCGGCGAGCATCTCTTTCGCCAGACCGCGCGGACCTTCGCCTATCTCAAGCGGCGCGGCGCCGGCGTGGACGCCGCGTCGCCGCCCCGGCCGGCGGCACCGTGAACCTCGCCGAGCTGTGCGCCGCGCTGCCGGAGACGCGGGGCAAGCCGCCGGGCCTGCCGGGCCGGCTGCTGGGCGCCTTCCGGCGCAAGAGCATCACTTTCTGCACCGGCGTCACCGACGAGAGGACCGCCGTGTTCTGGTTCCAGTCGCACACCTTCACCATCGACCTGCGCCTGCCCGACGGTGCCGCGACCGCCGTGGCCGAGCGCCAGGGCTGGATCGGCGACACCGTGTGGGACAGGCGGAAGCGCGAAATGTCCTGGAACGTGATCCGCAGTTGCCAGGCGCGAAACCAGTGGCCGGAGCCGGCACGCTTCCGCTTCATCGGCAACAGCGTGCTCGAATTTGCCCCGTCCGGCGCCTATGTCGAGGACTGGCGACGCCAGGCCGGCGACGGCCCGCTGCTCGGGCTGCGGCTGCTGGAAGGTGGAAGCCGGCCATCGGCGCCGATGCACCCCATGGTGGGCGGACTGATCCTGGCGGGCGGGCGAATGGCCTGGGCCTGCGGTCGCCCCGCCGGGCCGTTCGAGGTGTCGGTGGCCACCGACGGCCGCCGGATCGATCACACCACGCGCCCGGACCGGCACGGCCAGCCCCTGCCGGGCGGCCACTTCGAAATCGCCGGCGACGGGACCGTGACGCTGGAACGCAGCGATGGCAACGGCCCCGCCCGCTTGCGCTTCGCGGTCGACGCCTGCCTGAAGCGGCAACCCTGCACCGGGGAGACACGGACGACCCGCGCCGCCCGGGAATGGCTCGACCGCGAACGAGGCCATCTCGCGCGGCACGCCGTCGTCATTGCCTGACCGGCCGCGCCAAAGCGCGGCCGTCGGCCATCAAGCCGCCATCAACCGCTTGCGGAACAGCGACTTCACGAGCCGGTCCTCGAGGATGCGGCCGACCAGGTAGAGCGCGGCGAAGATTCCCGCAAAGACATAGGCCGGGGTCGGCGAATGCTTCTTCTTCCCCTTGTCCTCGGACTTGTCGGCGTCCTTCTTCTCCGGGGCGGGCGCGCCCAGCCACTTGTCGATCGGATTCATCGGCACGTCCGCCTTCTTGGCCTGCTTGTCGGCCGCCTTGCCCGCGCCCGGCTTCGCCGAAGCCGCGGCAGCCGGCTTGTCGAACTTGGCCAGGGCGATGTTCAACTGCGCAAAGCCGAGGAACAGCAGCGGTGCCAGGAAGCACAGCAGCAAGGACCGGCTGATCAGGTGATAATGCAGGACCGGTCCACCCGCCGCCTTCTCGACCTGCAGGACGCCGTTTTCGAACACCGCCATGCGGTCCTGCGCGGCGGGATCCTTCTTGCGGAACACCAGCCGGTCGCTCGTCCGCTCGTGGCTGGTGCCGGTGGTGTGGAACAGCGGATCGAGCCGGTCGAAGGCGTCCGCCGGCGACATCTGCGGCGAGAGCGCCAGGCTCCCCCGAACGTGCCAGATCCAGTCGATGAAGCGCGTGTTCACAGGGTGTCCTTTCGCAAGAGCTGCTGCCTGGCGGGCAGGCCGATCATCACTCGGCCGGGATCGCCGCGGGCTGGCGGGCGAGGCGTTCCCGCGTCGTGCGCCATGCCTCGGTGAACGGATAGGTCATCTGCTCGCGGATCGACATCCGGCGGCCGCCTTCCATGCCGAGCAGCTCGGCCTCACCGTCGACGCAAGTGCCGAACATGCGATCGATGAAGATGAAGGTGCCCGAATAGTTGGAGCGCGTCGCCTCGTAGTCCAGCGAGTGGTGCAGGCTGTGATGCTCGGTGGTGTTGAAGACATAGCGCCACCAGCGCGGCGAGTTGAACCGCACGTTGATGTGCTGGTAGGTCGATACCGCCATGCCGAACGTGCCGGCGATCAGCGCGGCGCGCGGCAGGAAATCGAAGAAGCCGCCGATGCCGAGGCCGATCAGGAAGATTTCGACCGGGTTGCCGACCGCGCCCTTGTTGATGTTCAACTGGGTGATGAAGTGGTGCACCGAGTGGGTCAGCCACAACGGGTACCAGTTGTGCATCCCGCGGTGCATCCAGTACTGGCCGAAATCGAAGATGAACGCGATCAGGAACGCCTGCACCAGCAACGGCAGTCCGACGAACCAGTTCAGCTTGTCCCAATGGAACGACTGCTGGATCGCGGTGATCATCGCATCGCTGCCGATGAACCCCGACACCATCCGCACCATGGTATAGCCGAGCCCGACGTAGAACATGTCGGTCGCCAGCTCCTTCCAGGTCAGCCGCCAGCTGTCGTAGCGCGGGTTGACCCATTCGAGCGCGAGCAGCAGCACCTTGAAGCCGATGCCGATGCCGATCGCGGTCGAAGCCTTGGCGATGGAATTGGGCGCGTAGTACCAGAAGGCGATCAACCCGAGCAGGACCGCGGGCTGGAACCAGGTGAAGAAGGCGCGCTTGAAAGCGCCGCCCTCAACCTGGGGGATGTTCTCCCAGCCGATGGTGACGGGCGCATCCGCACCGATCACCCTGTTCCCTACGCGAACTCCGTCCATTGCGTCTGTCCCTCGAAGCCTGCGGCGCCGCGCGGGCGGCCCCCAACGTCGGGACAGGATGTGCAAGCAAGGGTCATAAGGGCAGACGGTGTTTGATGATGAAAGGCATAGATCAGAACTATGCCCGCTCCGACGTCACGCAGTGAGGCTCAGCGGCAGGTTGCGCAGCCGCCGGCCCGTCGCCGCATGGACCGCGTTCGCCAGCGCGGGGATCACCGGTGGCAGCGACGGTTCGCCGAGCCCGGTCGGCGGATAATCGCTCTGCACGAACGACACCGCGATCTCGCGCGGGGCGCCGTCGATGCGGATCAGCGGGAACTCGTGGAAGTTCTCCAGCCGGACCTCACCGTCCACCTGTTCGACCTTCTGGCCGGCCAGCGCCTGGCCGATGCCCTCGATCACCGCCCCCTGCACCTGGTGCCGGGCATGAAGCGGATTGATGACCTGGCTGCCGATGTCGCCGACGGCCCAGACCTTGTCGACCCTGACCGTCGTCGGGTCGGTCATCGTCACGTCAACCACTTCGGCGAAATAGCCGCGGTGGCTGAAATAGAAGCCGAAGCCCCTTCCCCTGCCCGATCCCGGCGAGCCCGGGCGGCCGGTCCACCCCGCCAGCTCGCACACCGCGTCGATCACCCCGCGCGCGCGGCCGGTGTGCAGCACCGGCCGGCCCGGCTCGGCCGGCAGTTCGCGCGGCTCGCCGAGCAGCCGCCGCATCAACGTGGGCAGGTCCTGCCCGGCCGCTTCGGCCACCTCGTCGAGGAACGACTGGAACACGAAAGCGAGCGCATTCGACATCGGCGCCCGCAGCCATCCGGTCGAAAGGTTGGTGGGCAGCATGCTGACGCCATAGTGGCAGTTCGGCACGACCGCCGCGGGAAACTCGTACTTGCCCATCTCCGCCGCGCGCACCGGCCTGCCGCCCGCGCCGAAGGTAACGAAATGGTCGCTCAGCGCCACCAGCTCGCCGCTCGCCGAAAGGCCGGCCTTGAACTTGTGCCAGCCCGCCGGGCGATAGTAATCGTGGCGCAGGTCGTCGGTCCGGTCGAACAGCAGCTTCACCGGGCGGCCGGGCATCGCCTTCGCCACCTGTCCGGCCATGACCATGTAGTCGTTCATCAACCGTCGGCCGAACCCGCCGCCGATGCGGGTCATGTGGATGATCAAGGCTTCCGGCGGGATGCCCAGCATGGCCGCCGTGGACGCGCGGCCTTCGCCGGGGTTCTGCGTCGGCGCCCATACCTCCAGCTTGCCGTCCTGCCACAGCGCGGTGCAGTTCTGCGGTTCGAGCGTGCCATGGGCGAGGAACGGATAGGCATAGTCCGCCTCGACGACGTGCGCCGCTCCTGCCAGCGCCGCGGCAACATCGCCGGACCGGTACAGGTCGCTCTCCGGCGCCCCGGCAAGCCGCGCGGCCGCCGCGCTGGCATAGCCCGCGGTGGAATGGCCGCGCTGCGCCGCGTTGTCCCATTTCGGGACGACCAGCGCGCGCGCCTTGTTCGCCGTCCACCAGCTCCGGGCCACCACCGCCAGCGCATCGGGCTTGCCGGCCGGCCCCTGGCCGCTGCAGATCGGCACCACCGCCGCCACGCCCGGCTGCCTGAGCGCGCCCGTGGCGTCGTGGCCCGCCAGGATGCCGCCATGCGTCGGGCACTTGATGACCGCCGCGTGGAGCATGCCCGGCAGTTCGGTATCGATGCCGAACAGCGGCTTGCCGCGCGCGATCGCCGGGGTATCCACGCCGGTCACCGGCTTGCCGATGATCGTGAACTGCGCCGGCTGCTTGAGCGGCACCTTGCCCGGATCCGGCGCCGCAATCGTCGCCACGCGCCGGGAAAAGGCGGCATAGGGTGCCTGCCGTCCGCTGGCGCCATGACGCACGACGCCCTTCGCCGTCGTCAGGCTGTCGGGCGATACGCCCCATTCCGCCGCGGCCGCGGCGAGGATCATCTGCCGCGCCGCCGCACCGACCTGGCGCATCGGCAGCCAGTTGGTGGGCGTGGCGGTGCTGCCGCCCGCATACTGGCGACCGAAGATCCGGTCGTCGGCGAGCGTGGGCTCGATCGTCAGCTGGTCCCAGCCGATGTCGAGTTCCTCGGCGATCAGCATCGGCAAGGTCGTGCGCATGCCCTGGCCGATCTCCGGGTTCTTGGCGCCGATGGTGAAGCGGTTGGCGGCGTCGATGCGGATGAAGGCGTTGATCGTCGTCTCCGCCGCCGGCGTTTCGGCAAGGGCCATCGCGGCGTCGAAGGTCAGGACCGCGCCGGCGGTGCAGCCGGCGACGAGGAAACCCCGGCGGTCGAGCGGCGGCAGGGCCGCGCTCATGCCGCGTCTCCGGTCACGTCGGGCAGCCCCGCCGCCATCCGGATCGCGCGCCGGATGCGCAGGTAGCTGGCGCAGCGGCAGATGTTGCCGCTCATCGCGCCGTCGATGGTGCCGTCGTCCGGCTGCGGGCTGACTGCCAGCAGGCCCGCCGCGGACATGATCTGGCCGGCCTGGCAATAGCCGCACTGAGGCACGTCGATGGCCTCCCACGCGTCCCGCAGCTTGCGGCCGGCGGGCAGCGCCGCCACGCCCTCGATGGTGATGACGGCGTGGCCCGCGGCGTCGCGGACCGGCGTCTGGCATGCCCGCATTGCCTGTCCGTCGATCAGCACCGTGCAGGCGCCGCACAGGCCCGCGCCGCACCCGAACTTGGTGCCGGGCAGGCCGAGATCCTCCCGCAGGACCCAGAGCAAGGGCTTGTCGGCTTCCGCGTCGACATGCACCGGCCGGGAATTGACCGTGAAGCGGTAAGGCATGGCGGCTCCCATGTTGCGTTGCAGCGAAATAGTGAGTTGCAGTCGCGACTTCGTCAAGAGCACATGCAACAGCTTTCAGCGCCCGGTTTTCGGGCGCCCGCGCCGCGACGGCGCGCGCCTGTCGCGGGTGGAACCGCATGCCGTTTCGACCGCTTGTGGCATATGCGAACGGAAGACTGCACCACGTTGCTCTGGGAAAGCTGGACGCTGGGAATCGAAGCCTGGGCGGTAATCGGCCTGCGCATGTCCGTGCTGGCCACGGGCGACCGGCGCGCGCAGGCCGAGGCGACACGAATGGTCGCCGAAAAGATCGACGCCGCCGCGCAACTGCAATGGCGGGCGCTGACCGGCCGACTCGGTGCCGATCCGCTGGCCGGCGCGCGCCAATCGATCGCCCACTATCGCCGGGCGATCCGGAAGAACCGGCGGCGGCTGGCGCGGCGCAGCTAGAGTTGCGTTTCGTGGCTCAACCTGCCTGGTCATCCTCCAGCCGCGCCGCGACGTGGCGGACCCGGCGATCGGGCACCAGCCACCACAGCGCGACCAGCGCGTAAGCGGCCGCGGCGGCCCAGGGAATGGCGAACGACAGGCCGATTCCGAGCAGGTAGAGCGGCGGCGAGAGCTTGCCTTTCCAGTCCGCGCCGATCGCCTGCCGCAACGCCGAATGCGCGCCCTGCGCCCGGATGATGGCGGCCTGCATGACCATCCACGCCAGCGAACAGGCCAGCAGGACCGCGCCGTACACCGCCATCGGCCAGGGCTGGAACCCGTGCTCCCCCATCCACGCCGTCGCCAGCGGGATCAGCGACAGCCAGAACAGCAGGTGGAAGTTGGCCCACATCACGCCGCCGCCGCCGACTTTCGGCGCCAGCGTGAAGAAGTGGTGATGGTTGTTCCAGTAGATCGCGACGTAGACGAAACTGAGCACATAACTGAGGAATTGCGGCAGCAAGGCCGCCAGCGCCGCCGAGTCATGGCCGGAAGGGGGCTTCATCTCCAGCACCATGATGGTGATGATGACGGCGATGACGCCGTCGGTAAGGGCTTTCAGGCGATCGGAGTTCATCCGGCCACCATGCACGCCCGGGATCGCGCCGTCACTCGGTATAGCGCGCCCGCAGCCGGGCGATGTCTGCCGGCGTCAGGCCGATCTCGCGGCGCAGGTAACCGTCCGTCGACCCCCACTGCCGATCGATCTCGGCGAGCGCGAATTCGAGATAGGCACGGCCATCGGCGGTCTTCAGCGGACGCGGCTCGCGCGCGGCCGGATCGTCCTGGAAGCGACCGAACATCTCCGCCACCGGGTTGCCCGCATACCGCGTCAGGTCGAGGTGGGGCATCTCGAACGCGGGGCGGCGATAGCGCGTCGAGAGATGATAGTCGGCCAGGATCGTCTCGCGCGGGGTGCCCAGCGCGCCCAGCACCATCGCGGTGACGAAGCCGGTGCGATCCTGCCCGGCGGAGCAGTTGTAGGCCAGAGGCTGGTCGCCTTGCAGCAGCCGCGCGAAGATCTGCCGCAGTTGCGGCGCCATCATCGTCGGCAGACGGCGATAGGTCGCCTCCATTCCCGCGCCGGCATCGAGGCCCGCGAACGAATAGCCGACCGCGACGTAGGCCACGCCGTCGATCCGCGTCGGCGCCAGCACGCGCTCTTCGTCCGATCGCAGATCGACCATCGTGGCGAGGTGGAGCGACCGGATCCGCGCCACGTCCCCGGCGGTGAGCAACGGCGTGCCGCCGGACCGGTAGATCATCCCCCAGCGGACCAGCCTGCCCCCGGCAGCCGGATAACCACCTATGTCGCGGAAGTTGGAGCCGGCCTCCAGCGGCAACATCCGCTCGGCTACCCGGGTCACTTCGCCGGTGCGGCTGTTGCGGAGCAGGAAGTAGGGTCTCGCATCGCCGGGCACGGCGGTTTCGAAGCGTCCGTCCCTGTCCTGGCGCACCAGCCGGTGCGCCTGCGCAATTCCAGCGCCGGGGCGGTCGGCCGCCAACACGTCGACCGGATCGGACGACGTCCAGCGGATCGTCAGCCGATCCGGCGCCTGCCGCTCCACCACCGCCGCCGCGGGAGGGGCGGCGTGGACCGCCCCTGCGCACGGCGCCAGCAGCGACGCGACCAGGACTGCACAGACGCGTGCCATGGCCTTGCTCCTCACAGGCGAATGCTGGCTTCGAGCCCGAACGTGCGGGGCTCGTTGAAGAAGCCGCTGATGCCGGCTTGCGGCGTGCCCGACTTGTAGAACAGGTGCTGCTCGTTGAAGAGGTTGCGCGCCCAGGCGGCAACGGTCAGGCGGGCACGGTTGTCGCCGAGCGCGATGTTGGCGATGGCAAGCCGGCCATTGAACACCAGCCCCGCCTCTCCCTTGGGCTGGGCATAGCGCACCGCGCGGGTGACCGGATCGTAGGTCACGTCCGTATAGTTCGCATAGTAACCCGAGTCGTAGTTGCCATCGAGGTGGAAGCGAACGTCGAACCCGTGCATCGGCAGCGCGTAGTCGAGCGCGACGCTGGCCGAATGCTCGGGCGTGTAGACCTGGTAGATCGGCACCGGCACGGTGATGAACACGCCGCCCGCCTGCGGGAAGGGGTTCACCGTCGCCGGGATCTTCACGCTGTTGTAGGCATAGCTCGCGGTCAGCGTCAGGCCGTCGATCGGCGCCAGCGTCAGCTCCGCCTCGACGCCCTTGAGCTTGCCGGTGCCGGGCGCATTGACGGTGTTGGTGGTCGTGCGCGTCGTGGCGACGCGCACGCCGTTGATGACATCCTCGTAAAGCCCGCTGAAGTCGAGCTGGATGTCCTTGTAGCGGCCGGTGTAGGCGGCAAGGTTGAGCCGTGCCTTGTGCTGCCAGAATTCGGTCTTGGCGCCGATCTCGAACATCGAGACGGTTTCCGGGTTGAACGCGGCATAGGACAGCGAGCGCGAGTTCGCGCCCCCCGACTTGTAGCCGGTGCTCCACTTGCCGTAGAGATGGATGTCGCGGCTGACATCGAACGCGACATTCACCATCGGATCGACCCGCGACCACGAGGCCTTGAGCGCAATCGGGCCGACGACGTTCACCCCGTTCACCGGCAGCACCGGCGCCGCCCCGTTCACGACCAGCAACTGGCCGTCCTTCTTGTCGTGCGACCAGCGCGCGCCGGCCGTCAGGTGCAGGCTCTCGTTGAGCACGGCCGGCGTCCAGGTGGCCTGCCCGTAAAGCCCCAGGCTGGTGGTGACGACATGGCTGGCGCGATCGAACGGCAGCGCCTTGATGTCGATCGGGCGCAGCACATAGGCGGTGCCGGCGGCGTCGGTGAACTGGTTGGTGTTCGCGGTCTGGGCGTTGTCCTTGACGTCCTCGCGGTAGTACAGCCCGCCGAACGCGAACTTGACCTGCGGCAGCTCGCCGATCGCCTGCAGCTCCTGGCTGAACTGGTTCTGCTCGAACTTGGCGAGGCTGTAGCGCGAGAATGCAAAGCCGACGAAGCTCGCGGTGGGATTGGCGGCGGTCGCGGGCTGCTGCAGCCCGGGCGCGGCATTGCCGTTGTCGAACTGGCTCTGGGTGAGATCGCGATACGCGGTGATCGACTTCAGCGTCAGCGCCGGCGCGACCTTCCAGTCGAGGCCGAGGCGCACGCCCTGGGTCTTGCCGATGCCCGGCTGCTCGGGCGAACCGACGACGGCGCGGTCGGCGCGGGTCGATTGCACCGGCCCGATCGCCGCGAGCACGTTGGCGGCGATGGCCGGGGCAGTGGCCGTCGCCGGCAGGCCGGTGCCGGGCGCGATCAGCTGGTAATACAGCGTCGAGGTCGCGTCGTACGAACGGTCATACGAGATGTCGGCGCTGAAATCCGGCGCCGGCTGCCACAGCGCTTCGACATGGACGCCGCGCTTGTCATAGGCGGCGAAGTCCCATGCACCGGCCAGCGGGTTCTTCACCGTGCCACCGCGATGCGCGATGACGCCGTCGAACTTCAGGCTGATGCCGGCGAACGCGGGCAGGTCGACGTGGGCCTCGCCCTTGTACGCGCCGAAATTGCCGATCCCGACGGTCCCGTTGTACTGGAACGTGCCGCTGGGCCGCTTGGTGACGATGCTCACCGCGCCGCCCTCGGTGTTGCGGCCGAACAGGGTCCCTTGCGGCCCCTTGAGCACCTCGATGCTCTCGACGTCGAACAGCGCCGTGCCCAGCCCTTGCGCGCGGCCCAGGTAGACGCCGTCGACATAGACGCCGACGCCCTGGTCGCGCGCCGGCTGGTTGCTGTCGGACAGCACGCCGACACCGCGCACGTTCATGATCAGCGCGCTGGGGCGCGAGAAGAACGGGGCGATGCGCAGCGACGGAATCGCGCCGTCGCCGAGGTCGAGCAGCGAGGTGGTGTGCCGGTTCTCGAGCCCGGCGCTGCCGATCACCGAGATCGCGATCGGCGTTTCCTGGAGATTTTCCGAGCGTTTCTGCGCGGTAACCAGGATCTCGGTCAGCCCCGCGTCGGCGTCGGCGCTGGCGGTTGCCCCGGCATCCTCGGGCGCCGCCAGTGCCGGTGAGGCGGCTCCGGCGATCATGGCGAACGGCAAGGCAAGGCGCGCGACGGATGCAAGCAGAGTGGTGGTGAAGGTCATGGAGGTCCCCCGTTGGATACGAGGGGCCAGCTAGTCGCCCAAGATGACGTGCGCCGGTCAGTTTCGCGGCGTCCCGAAGACAGGTCGATGGCAGTTCGATGACGATCGGCGCGTCAACCCCGCGCCCGCGCGATCACAGCGACTTGGCTATCACGAACTGCACCCGCGCCCGGCCGCTGTCGCCGATCACCGGGTAATTGGTCCCCGCCACCCCCAGCGCCAGGTTGAATCCGCGCCATTCCCGGCCCAGCGACAGGCTCCAGTCCTCGTAGACGCGAGGAAAGCCGGTCGTCGCGTGCGCGTCCTGCGGCACCAGCCGCAGCCCACCATGGCCGTGCAGCGACCAGGCCCCGCGCCCCAGCAGCCGCGTCTCCAGCTCGATGTAGCCCGACCAGGCGTGGTCGGCGACATAGTCCGGCGAAAGATAGCCCCGCAGCCGGGTCGCCCCGCGCGAGACGCCCACGAAGATCTCGCTGTAGTCGCGATCGTAGTCGCTGTCGAAAACCTCGCGATAATGGCGATGGACGCCGCCCAGCTCGACCGTCCCGACCCCGCCCGCCCGCACCGCGACCCCGGCGAACTGCGCGTTCGCGGTCATGCGGACCGCTCCGCTCGCGAGCGCGACGCTCACGTCCGCGCCGGCGAACAGGCCGAGCGGGCCATCGGCATTGACCGCCAGCGTCGCCCCCGGCCCGTCGCGGCTGATCGTCTCGCCGCGAAAGGTCTGGTTGCTCTGGAGCGATACCGTGGCGGCGACGCCGATCGACTGCGCCCGCGCCGGCATCGCCATCAACCCCGCCGCCGCCGCCAGGACAGCGGCCGCGCGGCCGAGGTCAGCAGCCGCGATCCTGCAGATGGAACCGTTGCGCCACCAGCGCGCAGGCGTCGATCGTGCCATGCGGGCCGAGCAGGCTATCGGCAGGTCGCCGCGTCGCCCCGCCCTGCCGCAGCAGGGCGGCCAGGCCGCTGACGTGTGCCGCGGCATACGAACTGCCGCTGACCAGACCCCATTTCCCCTCCGGCTCCGTGGTCGGAACGTCGACACCGGGGGCTATGTAAACGCTGTCCCGCAAGGCTGACAAGCGCTCGTCGCCCACCGCGACGACACCGGACAGCGATGCCGGGAAACTGGTCGCCGGGCGGTGCGGGTCGATCGCCGCCACCACCGTCGCCCCGCGCGCCAGCGCCAGCGCGATCAGCCGCGTCAGCAGCGGATCGGGCGGCCCGGCCAGCGACAGGTTGATGACATCGACATGGCTCTCGATGGCGAACGTCAGCGCCTTGGCGAGACTGAGGCTGTCGCAGACGGTGCGGCCGTCCTGCGCGCGCTCCCAGCATGCCCGCAGCCCCAGCACGCGCGCGCCGGGGGCGATGCCGACGATGCCCATCGCATTGTTGGGCCGCGCGGCGATGATCCCGGCCACCCCGGTCCCGTGCCGCTCCGGCTGCGGCCGGCCGGGGACGAAGTCGCTCGATCCGGCAATCTGCCCGGCCAGGTCCGGGTGCGCGGTGTCGATCCGGCTGTCGACGATGCCGATCGTGACGCCGCGACCGGTGGCGACGCGGTGCAGTCTCGCGAGGTGCCAGCGCGCGTCCGCGGGTTGCGCCGCCAGCAAGCGGTCGTTGTAGCGCGGGGCCGCCGCGCCCTGCAGCTCGAACGTGTTCAGCGGCTGCGACCAGGCGACGCCGTGCACCCCCGACAATTCGCGGACGACGGCGTCCGGGCTGCGGCCATCGTCGATCCGCATGATCACGCAGTCGACGCCGATCAGCTCCATCGGCCAGTCCTCGACCAGCGTCAGCCGATGCTCGCCGGCGATGCGCCGCGCCAGGCGCAACCGCATCTGCCGCCCGGCGTCGTCACCATAGGCGCCATAACTGCCCCCCGCGCGCAAGTGCGCCGGCGGCAGGTCCAGCATGACCATGACCCGCGGCGCCTCGGCCGCCTGCTGCTGCGCGGCGGGAAGCGCGGGGACCGCGGCCGCCGCCCCCGGCGCCGACAGCGCGAGGCCCAGTGCGACACCCAGCGCCCGGCAGCGACGCGCCAGCCCGGTCATCGTCCGGCTCCGCCCAGCGTCTCGGCCAGGCGCACGTCCCCCCGGCCGCGCAAGCCGGCCAGCACCGCGTCACGCCGCGCGGGCGCCAGCGCCAGTTGCCACACCCCGGCAGGCGACGGTCCGGTGACGATTCGCGCCCCGGCCCGCGTCAGGATCAAGCGCGCCTGGTCCGCCGGAACCTGCGGCGCGAACAGCACGATGGCATTGGCCGGCGCGCCCGCCCCCGGACGCGCGGCGTCGCCGAGCGCGACGTAGTCCGCGGGACGGCCCTGCTCGGGCGTCACGGAACCCGGGCCGCGCCAGACCGCCACGCTCACCCCCAGGCCCAGCACCAGCGCCAGCCCGGCGGCGATGCGGGCGTGGCGGGCCACGAACCCCTGTCCTGCCGCCGCTGCCGCAACCTTGGTGCGCTGCGCCCGCGCCGCCGCAAGGTCGATCACGTCCGCCCCCGGACCGGCCTGCCCCGCAGGCTCCGCCAGGCCCAGCCGCTCCAGCAGCGCCGGCGGAACGCCCTCGTCCAGCGGCACCGCCTCGCGCACCAGCGCGTCGATGTGGCGGATCCGCGCCCCGCGCATCGCGATGTCGGGGTCTTTCGCCGCCAGCCTGTCCATCTCGGCCATTCCGTTCTCGTCGAGCATGCCGTCGCTCCATGCCGAGACGCGGTCGTCGCCGACTGTCGCGTCGCCTGTCGCCTTCGCCGGGCCTCCGCCGGGCGTGCCGTCATCGTCTTGCCGCATCATGCCACCGCCATCCTTTCCGGCCCGCGCCGGACATAGGCATTCACGAACTGCCGCGCCCGCGAGACGCGGCTCATCACCGTGCCGATCGGGATCTCGAACAGCTCCGCCGCCTCGCGATAGGAGCGGCCGTCGATCGCGACCGCGGTCATCACCGCGCGCAGGTCATCCGGCATCGCCGCCAGCGCCGCGCGCGCCGCCTCGACTTCGGAGCGGAACTCCAGCACCGCCAGCACGTCATCGCCCGGCAGCTCGTGCGCTTCCTCGATGTCGACGGCAAAGCCGCGCGCGCGCCGCGCCCGGATTTGGTCGATATGGAGATTGCTTGCCATCTTCATCATCCAGTTCTCGAGGCTCGTTCCCTCCTGCCACTGCCCGTGCCGCGCCAGCGCCCGCTCAACGCAGGCCTGGAGCAGGTCGTCACCGGCATCGGCGCCGGCGCACAGCCCGTGGCAGAACCGGCGCAGCCGCGGCAGGAACGCGACCAGCCGCGCGCGGAAGTCCGCGCTGGCCATGCCGTGTCCCGCTCCGTCGTCGTGCGCCATCGAGCCTCCATCCCCGCCAACGGATCGGCACGCAGGGTTATTCCCGCATCAACCGAAAAAATTCGCCCGAATAATCCGCGCTGCCGACCGTTGATGCAAGACCGGCGCACGCCAGTCAGGGGGGACCATGCACCGCAAACTGCGCACGTCACCGAATTTCTCGCTGGGCGCGACCGCCGACGGCGCCTGTTTCGCGGCCGGCGAGGTCGAACCTTACCCGCAGTACTGGCTCGACGATCGCGAGCGGATGCTGTTCGCTTCGTTCGGGCAGGCCGGCGGCGTGGAAGTCGCGAGCGCGGTCGCGGCGCTCGTGCGCGCGGCGGCGCCGGCCGATCCCGAAGTGGAGCGCACCGCCCTGCTGGCCGCGATCGCGGAAATGGAGGCCGCCGGCGTGCTGATCGCCCCCGATGCGGAACTGTCGCGCTACGATCGCGCGATGGCGCGCGACTACCTGGCGCATCGTCCGTTCCCCACCGCGCTCGCCGATCGCATCGCCGCGCTGGGCGGCGGCGGCCGCGTGCTCGACCTCGCCGCCGGGCCGGGCAGCCTCTCGCTCGAACTGGCCGCGCGCGGGGCCGACGTGACGATCATGGAACTCTCACGCGGCTTCGTCGCCGCTGCGCGGGACGAAGCGCGGGCACGCGGCCTCGCGATCGAAGCGATCAACGAATCGTGCAACCGGCTGGCGCAGCACGATGGCGTCTACGATGCGATCACGATCTCGCAGGCGATCCACTGGCTCGACGATGTCGCGCTGTGCCGCGGGGTGGGCCGCTGCCTCGGCGAAGGCGGCAGCTTCTTCGTCGTCCACGGCGCGCTGTCGCTGCCGGACGATCATCCGCTCGGCTACCTGCTGGGCGACCACACGCCGCTCGGCGACAAGCGCGCCGGGCCGTTCATCGACGAGGTGCAACCGCTGCTGCGCCGGATCGCGCTGCTGCTCGAAGCGCTCGACGCGCCCCACGGACGCGCCGCGATCGTGCCTGCCGGGGTCGAGCTCTACACCCAGGCCCGCCCGATCGACGAGGGCTTTGCCCGCGCCTTCCTCTCGGACCGGCACATTGCCGGGCTGGGCATCGAACGCGGCGCGTTCTGGCGCGATCTCGCAGCCCGCTGTGCGGGGGCCGCGCCGGAACGGCTGCTCGGAACCCTGCAATGGGCGCTGCTGCAGTTCCGGCGCGGCGGCGCGGCGATCGACACCGCCCGCCTCGCCGCTATCGCCGAGCGCGTGATCGCCTATCCCTGACCGGGCGCCGCGCCGTTCAGCCCGCTGCCACCATAGCCGCCCCGCGCGACCGCCGGCGCATGCCGAAACCGATCATGGCAAAGCCGGCCAGCATCAGCGCCCAGGTACCCGGCTCGGGCACCGCGCTGTCGGACGAGAAGAACTGGACCTCGCTGACGAACACCCAGCCGTTGTTGTTGCCGAACTGCACCGTGTGCGATCCGCCGGTCAGGTTCAGCCCGCCCAGATCGACCGGTCCGAAGCCAGCCGGCGCGGTGAACGCTTGCGACACGCCGTCGATGAGGATGGCTCCGGGCGCGTACACGCCCCCGACGCGGCTGTTGTCGAGGTAGATGCGGACCAGGTCGATGGCCGGGTTGCCCGAGAAGTTGAAGGTGATCAGCGGGTTGGACGTGCGGGGCGTGTACCAGCCGACGTAAGGCCCGGTCCCGGCCACGTTCTCGACGTTGTACCAGAAGTCGTTGGCGATGACGCCGTCGGTGAGATCGCCCGACCCGCCGGTCAGCGGCGCGCCATCGGTGGTCTTCGAGCCGGACCCGGAATAGCTTCCATCCCAGTAGTTGTACGAGCCGCCACTCGCCTGGCCGCTGCCGTTCGGCCCGGAATAGCTGCTGGAGAACACCTGCGTCGCGCTGGCGGGATGGGCACCAGCAAGCGCGGTCGCGGCAAGGGCAAAGGCAATCAGTTTCTTCATCTCGCGCACTCCCGGTCGGGATCAGTCAAGTAAATCAGGACGTGCGACCCAGACGGGATACCGCCACCACTTGCTCGTGATGCGCGCCCGCTGCGGCTCCTGTCGGGTCGCAATTACGGCGAATTCCGACTCGAGGCGCTGACGAAGTTAATGCAACCGGGAGCTTTCGGCGAGCGCAAAGATCAACTGGCTCAAGCACGCGGCGAGCGAGCGCAGGGCGGACGTTCACACTACAAGCAGCCTCCCAGGATGATCGCCACGTCGGTGAAACCCCGGCAGCTTGTTCCATGGTTCAGATCGCCTTGCTTTTAAAATGCAAGAGCGGGGGCAGATTGGCAGGCCAGGAAAGACGCTTCGGGAATGTCGTGAATGGGAAAAGAGCGGATACGCTCACGTCCCGGGCGATGATCCTGAGCGCTGGCTCAAACCAGCATCCAGGAATTGAAGAATGATCCGCTATTTTGTCTACGATGCGGAGTACGAACGTGATGCGGCCGGCCACGCGCTTTATCAGGCGGCGGAGGGGTTCGATCCGGAAGGAATCGAGCGACTGCGCGACCGCGATCCACGGATCGACATGCGCTGGGTTTTCAAGCGTCCAGTGGCGATCAGCTGGCTCGTGCTGGAGGAGGAAGGCGGCAAACTCGTGCCCGGCACGCTTCATTCACTCGGTCGGCCTGAACTTACCGAGCAGGAGTTGCTGACATCCTTTTTTGCAGCCGTTGGAGAACTGCCGCGCGAAGTTCCGCTCGTCACCTGGGGTGGCAGCAGCTCTGACGAACCGCAACTCCGCCTGGCGGGTCTACGCCATGGTCTGCGCGTCCCAGCGCGGCTCATGGCACCTTTCCAGCCTGGCAAGCGCTTTGGCAGTGGGCATGTCGACTTGATGACCCATCTGTGTGGAGATGCGGCACGGGTCCATTTGGCAGAAATCTGCGCCGCCTTGCGGATCCCCGCCAAGACCGTTGCGCCGCCTGATGCGACTGCCAGGTTGATCGCACAAGGCAAGTGGTCACTGGTCAAAGCGATCTGCGAGAATGACACACTTTCGACGACCGCATTGTTGGTTCACGCCGTAGCTCCAAACTACTGCGCGGGCAGTCTCTCAGGGACTCTGCTCGGCTTGGCGCGCGCGGGAGCGAGGCAGGCGCACCGACCTTATGCCCAGACTTTCGAGGCATGGGCTGCGGACTTGGTTCGGCAAATGTCGCTCCAGGTTTTGGTTGATCTTGCCGCGTTCGCCTAACCCCATCTGCCGATCCCCTGTTGATACTAGAGGATGTCTGCCTTGCGGGCTCCTTGCTTTATGGAAGACCGTGTATGACTTTCTGCACTCTCGATGTTTCGCCTCGCTTCATCGAACTCGCTCGCGACCTTGATGCATCGCCCGACTACCGCGTGCTGCGGCGCCTCCCTCGCTTCGACGAAATCAATATCCGTCCAGTCCACAGCGATGGGCTAACTAAGTTGGCAATTCTCGATTGTGAAACGACGGGCCTCGACACGGCACGCGACCAGATCATTGAACTCGCCATAACGCCCGCGGAATTTAATGCCGATGGCGAATTGGTGAAGCTTCACCCCTGCCGCTCATGGCTCGAAGGGCCTGCAATGCCGTTGAATCCGCAAATTTCCGAAATCACCGGCTTGTATGACACAGATCTGGATGGCGAGTGCTTCGACGACGACCTCATCCAGCTCCTGACAGGATTGGGCCATCCTCCAATCGTGTAGCAAAGAAATGCCCGGCCCGGTATCGGCCGGGCCGGGCTGAGTTGCAGATCGAGTACAATGCCTCCAGATCTGTGGGTCGCCGCGCCTTCCTATTTGAGGATTGCGCCCGCCAAATCCCCCATTTGAGGTAGGCACCTCAGAACTTATGGAAAAGCCCAAACATCCAGTCGGTCCGAGCCATCGAAGGAACAGAATTAAGGGGATTTCCGGTCGTGAACCCCAAGGGAGATCAAGCGCGATAGCGCGGAACTGGTCCACAGCGATTCTCACCCGCTCCGGGAAATCGCCTTCGATGTCGAGATTGAAGCGCTGCTCGGATTTTCCCGATAACGCGGTCGGTTCGATCCAACGGAGCCTAGCCACCTCACCTGACGGGAAGCCTACCGGGTGTGACCTTCCCATCATGCGCCCGCTAGGGGTGTGCAATCACCACCAGCGTGCGCGCCCGTTGCAGCGTCGCCGCCAGGCACTGCTCCATCGTCGCGGGATCGAGCGCGCCGAAGCTTTCATCCAGCACGGTGATGTCCGCCTGCTGCAACAGCGCCCGGGCCAGAAAGATGCGGCTGCGCTCGCCGTGCGAAAGCTGCCACCCGGTCTCGCCGACGCGCTGCTGCAAGCCGCCCGGCATGCGGTCGATTAACCCGCCCAGCCCCAGTTCGCGGCACAGCGCCTCCGCCTCGGCCAGATCCGCCGGCCGCGGTGGCCATTCCCGGCCCAGCAGCAGGTTGAACGCCAGCGTGCCGGAGAACACGTGGTTCTCGTGGAACTGCGGCGCGCTGGCGACGCGCCGGTGCCAATCGTCGCCCAGCGTCGGCCGGTCCAGCCCGTCGAGCAGCAACAGCCCGGAATCGGGCTGGCGCTGCCCGGTCAGCAAGGCCGCCAGTGTCGATTTGCCGCCGCCCGAGGGACCTTCGACGAGGACGCGGTCGCCGCTGTCCAGGCGCAGGTCCGCCCCGGCCAGCACCGCCCGTCCGCCCGGGTGGGCGAAGTGCAGGCCTTGCGCCTCCATCGCCGCCCCGTCCCGCGCCGCGTCGCCGGGCGCCAGCCCCGGCCGCTCCGGGCGCGCGGCCGCCTGGAAGATCGTGGCGATGCGCCCCCACGCAAAGCGCGCCTGCGACAGCGCCGCAAGCCCCTGCCCGATCGCGCCCAACGCCCGTCCCGCCAGCACGATGCCCGCGAAACTGATCGCGATGGCCGCCGGCGGGGCCGACCCGGCGCCCGCCAGGCCCGGCGCCAGCACCGCGATCGCGGCGGCGTTCCAGGCCAGCGGCAGGTCATTGCCCAGCCGCACCGTGGCGGTATCCAGCGCCCGCGCCCCGGCGTGATAGTCGGCCAGCCGCGCGTCCTCCTCGCGATCGCGCCGCTCGGCGCGCTCCTGCGCCAGCCGCGTGCGGTGGCCGACCATCGCCTCGATCAGCGCATGGGTCAGACCCAGCCGCCGGCGCGACCACGCCGCGACCGCCCGGTGGAACCCCGCCGCGCCCAGCGCCGTCAGCACGGCGAACCCCGCCAGCAACAGGCCATGCCCGCGCGGCGCGGCGCCGTGCCCCAGGACCCACCCGGCCAGCGCCAGTTCGATCAGCCCGACCAGCACCGCGAACCCGCCGCCCATCGCCAGCGCCTCGAGCGCCTGCGATTCCATGACGCGACCGACCAGGCTGCCGACGCCGCTGCGTCGCACCAGGTCCAGCGGCAGCGCCATCGCCCCGGCCAGCAGTCGCGACTTGACCAGCCGCCCGCCGTCGAGCGCGAACATCGCCTCGTGCCATCCCGCCAGCAGGCGCAGCGGCAGCAGCGTGAACAGCAGCAGCAGCCAGGCCGCCATCCAGCCGGGATCGACCCGCCCGGACAGCGTCGCTCCGCCGATCAGCGACCAGCCCCACGCCTCGCCACCATACAGCAGCGATAACAGCACGATAACGCGGCCAAAACGCGCTCCCAATCCCGCCGCGGCAACCTGTTCCCGCAGCGCGGCGCCGGGCGGCGCCCGCAATAGCCACAACCCGCCGATGTCCTCGGCGCCGATCCGCTCGGCCACCAGCGCGGCCGCCACCGTCTCGCGCCGCGCCGCCGCCGCGATCCCGGCAACGCCGATCACCCGGTCGACTTCGGGCCGCACCGCCGCCGCCAGCGGCGCCGCCAGCAGCGCCGCGACATCGCGCACCGTCAGCCTGGCGGTGCCGCCGTCAGGCCCGTCGCAACGCACCCGCCCGCCGCCCGCGCCGTGGAGCAGCACGAACCCGCCCGCCCCGGCATCGACCAGCACCGCCCCCGGCGCGCCCAGCAGCCCCGGCAGTTCGCGCGGCGTCGCGCTGACCGGCACCGCCTCGACCCCGGCCGTCGCCGCGGCCCAGGCGATCCATGCCGCACGCGGACCCGCCGCTTCGGGCGGCACGCCGGCGATGCCGCCTTCCCCGCCGCCCAGCGTGGCGAGGGCCTCGCCCAGCCGGTGCCGCGGCCACAGCACGTGCGATGGAAAGCCCCTCACGCCGCGCGGCTCCTTTCCTCGACCCGGCCCCCGGCAACGCGCCAGTGCCGCCAGTCCGCCGCGCCCCACCGGGTCCGCCGCAGCGCCTGCTCGGCCTCGATCAGCGCGCGATAGCGGCTCGGCCGCCCGGCCAGCGCGCCCGGCACGCCGTCCTCGACGATGCGCCCGTCCTCGATCACCAGCACGCGCGGAAACGCCTGCGTCTCGGCGATGTCGTGCGTCACGCACAGCAGCGTGGCATCGGCCCAGAGCGCCCGCGCCCGCTGCAGCAGCTCCGCCCGCTGCTCGCGATCGAGCCCACGGAACGGCTCGTCGAGCAGCGCCAGCCCCGTACTGTCGGGCAACAGGGCCCGCGCCAGCCGCACGCGCTGGCCTTCGCCGCCGGACAGCAGGCCGCCACCCTCGCCCAGCGGCGATTGCAGCCCGTCCGGCAAGCGCGCCGCCACGCCTCCCAGATCGGCGGCCGCGATCGCTTCCCCGGCCCGCGCCACCGCGCCATCGTCGGCGGCATAGGCCAGGTTGTCGAGCAGGCTGCGGTTCCACAGCTGGACTTGCGGATCGACCCAAGCGACATCGCGCCGAAGCGCCGCCAACGCGCGCGGCGTCAGCGCCGCGCCGTCGATGTCGAGGCGACCGCGTTCGAGCCGGTGCCAGCCAAGCAGCAGGCCGAGCAGCGAGGACTTGCCCGCGCCCGACGGACCGACGATCGCGACATGCTCGCCCGGCGCGATCGACAGCTCGATCTCGCGCAGGATCGTGTGGCCGCCGGCAACGACGTCGCCACGCGTGATGGCGATGCCGACGGGCCCCGCGCGACGCGGCACCGGCCCCCGCACCCCCAGGGCCACCCGGCCGCCGGCGTCCTCTGGCGCGTCGAGCGGCTCGAACTGGCGCAGCAGCGCGTTGCGGATCGGCGGATAACGCCGCGCGATGGCGCTCGCCGCATCGGCCAGCGCCGGCAATTGCAGCGCCCAGAACACCAGCAGCAGATCGGTGCCGGTAACCCGGCCGGACATGCCGAAGTGGCGCACCAGCATCCCGCCGGTCAGCCCCAGGCACAGCAGCGCCTGCAACCCCTGCGCGGCAAGCGCCCAGCGGGCGAAGCCGCGCGCCGCGCCGGCCCATTCGACCAGCAGGCCTTCGTGCTGGCGGGCGATCGCCGCCTGGGCACGGTGCGCCCGGATCGGCGCGAGGCCGAGCAGCGCATCGAGGTAGAAGCCGTGCAGCGCGCCGCCGTGGTTGCGCACGCGCGAGTCGCGCTCGGCCAGCAACGGCTGCGCCAGCAGCGGCAGCCCGACCGCCACCGCCACCGCGAGCAGCGCCGGCACCGCGCAATCGGGGGCGATCACGATCACCGCCAGCACCGTCACCGCCAGCGCGGTGAGCGCCTGCAACGCCTGCACCGCCAGCGGCGGCAGCGCGCGCACGGTGTGGATCAGGTGCCCGCGATCGGCCATGTCGGTGATCGGCCGGCTCTGGAAATAGCGCTCGTCGAGCCGCGGCAGCTTGGCCAGCAAGGCCTGGCGCAAGCGCACCTCGAGCCGCCGGCCCAGCGCGATCGCGTGGCGCGCCAGCGCCAGGTCGAGCGCGCCGCCGGCCACGACCAGCAGCACCAGCGCCGCCAGCGCGGCAAGGCGCTGGCAAGGCATGGTGAGAAGCTGCGCCAGTTCGATCAGCGCGCGCATCAGCAGCGCCTGCACCAGCAGCGCCAAAGCCTGCAATGCCACCGCCCCGCCGACCAGGCGCGGCCGCAGCGCGCGGTCCTCGCGCAGGATGCGCCAGCACCGCCGCAGCGGCCCTTCGCTGTCCCCGGCCAGCGCCGCCGCGAGTTCCACCGGCAGGGTCCGGGCATCCGGCAGCGCCGGGGCCGCGCCCGCCTGGGTCCGCAACATCACGCCGCCGCTGATGCGCAGCATCTCGCGGCCGGGGTCGGTGTTGGCGATATCGGGGATCGCCGACCAGTAGCCGGGCGGGATCACCGCGAAGATGTCGCCGCCGCTGGCCACGGTGTCGACGAACAGGGCGGCCAGCGTGCGGCCGGCCTCCTCTCCCCGGCGCAGGCCGCGCGCGGCCACCAGCGCCGCCACCAGCCGCACCGCGGCATCGAGCGCGCCGAAGCCGAACCAGCCGTCCTCCCGGGCGGCGCGCGCGACAAGCTCCTCGGCGGCGGCAGCGGCGACGCCGAAGTCCGCCATCCGCCGCAGCAGCGGCTGGCGGAAGTCCTCGCTTTCGCACCACGCCCGCCAGTCGCGCGCGTCGACGCTCTGCTGGTGCGCGAAGATCTCCGCCTCGAACCGCCGGCGGGCGATCCAGCGGCGGCCCACCGCCGGGTCCATGATCTGCAGCCACTCCCCGTGCCGCGCCCAGACCACGACGAAATGGGTGAAATGCTCGGCGTGGCGCACGACCACCAGCGCCGGGAAACTGCGCGCATCGTCGAGACAGATGAAGTCGCGCGGGACCAGCACCTGTTCGGCGGCCAGCCCGAGTTGCTGGGCAACGGCCTCGATCGCGTCGATCGAGGTGCCGTCGACGCTGGTCTGGCACGCTTCGCGCAGACGCCCGTAGCTGACGGGCACGCCGTGGCCTTCGAGCAGGCACTTCAGCGCCGCCGGCCCGCAGTCCATCGCGCTCGTCTGCACGACTTCGGGGACGAGCAGCCCGCGCAGCCGCTGCCGTGCGAGTGCCAGCGGGGCGCGCAGCCGTGGGGCGATCATGCCAGCCACCTGCCGACGGCGCGCAGCACCAGCAGCGCCGGGCTGGTCTGTTCGACTGCGACGTCGACCACCCCGGCCATGCCGTGACGCAGCGGGATGTCCGGATTCCCCGCTTCGAGCAGCAGTTCCACCCGCAGCCGTTCGCCGTTCGGCTCGGCGGCGACGCGGGCGACGCGGGCGGGCAGGTCGCCGTATTGCGCCCACGGAAAGCCGTCGAGCCGCAGCCGCGCCGGCTGCCCCTCGGCGATGCGGCCCAGCGCGGTACCGGCATCGAACTCCGCCACGACCTCGAGCGCGCCGGTCGGCACCAGCGTCGCCAGACGGGTGCCCGCCGGCAGCACTTCGCCGATGCGTACCGGGGCGACATCGCCGATCACACCATCGGCCGGCGCGACGATCCGCCGTTGCCCCAGCTCGCGGCGCAGTTGCTCGACAACGGCCAGCGTTGCCATGCGTTCCGCGGCGAGCGCGGCCAGCGCCTCGTCGGCGCGGGCGACGTCGGCCTCGCGCTCGGCCCGGTGCTGCCCGGCTTCGGCGGCGCTGGCCGCCTGCTCCTGCCGCCGGGCCTCGCTCTCGGCATGGGAGCGGTGCGCCTCCGCCTCGCTGCGCGCGGCTTCGACCGGGGCGCTGCCGCCCCCCGCGGCATCGGCGCGGCGCATCGCGGCCAGATCGCCATCGAACCGCGCCGTGGCGACGGCACCGGCGGCGCGCGCGCGCGCGGCCGCGGCGTGGGCCCGGCCACTGTCCGATGAACCCGCCAGCGCGGCCCGCGCGGCGGCGGCTTCCGCCTCGAGCGCCGCCAGCCGCGTCGGATACGCTGCCAGTCGCGCCTCGGCTTCGGCCAGCCGGGCCTGCTGCGGCGCCGCGTCGAGCTGCGCCAGCACGTCGCCGGCATGGACGCGGCGACCGGCGCTGAGCCCGCTTGCGACCAGCCGGCCGCCCTGTTCCGCCGACAGCAGCCGGGCCGCGCCGGCAACCTCGACGCGGGCGCTGCGGGAGGCTTCGCGCACGGTGACCGAGGCGCACAGGAACCACGCGATCCAGGCCAGCAGCAGGACGCCGCCTACCGCGAGCAGCGCCGCTTCGCCGCGCCCGTGATCAGACGCCAGCGCGCGCGTCGTACGGGAAAACGCCGTTGCCATGAAACCCCCTGGATTGCCCGCCGGACCATGCGCGCGCCGTGTCAACGGCTGGGTGAGGCGGTTTATTCGGACAAAAATTTTTTCGTCACCGCGCCGAATAAGTCGCGCCGCGTCGCCGTTGAGGTCCCTGAACACAGCGGGAGCACGACGAGTGGCAGGGACCCAGGCAATGGCAGGAGCACCGGCGGCGGCGATCACACCGGCCTCGCGCTTCGTGCTGCCGCAGGCCCGCGCGGCGCTGCTCCAGCAGGGCCGCGATGCCGATGGCGCCCCGGTGCTGACGCTCTACCATCGCGGCCGGGAAGTGCAGTGGGACGACCCCCGCCAGTTCGCCTTCGGCGAGGCGCTGGCGCATTGCCCGCGGTTCTCGGGCGCGGATGCCGCAGGCTGGGGCGACCTGGGCTGGGACGCTGCGGCACCGATGCTGGCGGCGCTGGCGGACGCCGGGATCATCGTCCCGGACGATGGCACCACAAGGCCCGAAACCCGCCACGACCACCAGCCGATGCCCGATCCGCTGCCGCCCGCGCCGATGACGCGGCCGCGCAGCTGGATGGACGGCGAATCGCTGATGGCCGAGCTGACCGGTCAGGCGCTCGACCTGGCCTGGCTCGAAACCGTGGTGCCGGTGTTCCGCACCGGTCACCTGTTCGTCGATCGCGACGGCCGGCAGGTCGGCGAAGCCAACGCCTTTCCCGCCGCCGCGCGGCTGGCGGTGCCGACCGACTGGCGCGGCTGTCCTTACACCGGCAACCGCTACCAGGCCGAGAAGCCGATGAACGCCACCGCGCTGAAGGCGATGCGGCGGCACTGGCGGCAGATGATGGCGCTGCTGCTCGAAGTGCGCGCGGCCTACCTGGACCGGTTTCCCGAGGCAAAGGCGGGATGGACCGTCGGCCATGTCGAGCGGCTTGCGGTGTCGGTGCTGGCGCTTCCCAGCTACCTCGCGCTGCGCTGCGATGCACCCGCCGCCAACGGCACGCTGCACCCGGCTCTGTCCAACCTGTTCCGCGTCACCGACGGGCTGCGCATGGTCGTGCACCAGATGCTGTTCCTGCCGCTGTACGAGCCGATGCGGCATCCCGACGAAGCGGTCGATGCGGCCGCGATCCTTGCCTATGCCGATCGCAACTACGCGTTCCATTCGGACCACGGGGTCTGTGCCGGCCCGCGCTTCATGATCGAGGACTTCCTTGGCGTGATCCTCGACGGCACGGTGCCGCTCGGCGGTCTCGACGCCGCGCTCGAACCCGAGCTGGCGGCGGTGCTGGCCGATGTGCCCGCCGCGATGGACTACGCGATGCTCGGGCTGGAAAGCTATGCCACCGTGTTCGCGCTGTGGCCGGCGATGGCGCGCTGCTACGAAGACCTGCACCGCCTGCTCGCCGACGGCGCGCATGGCGCGGCGGCAAGGGCGATGGCCGCGCGCTTCGCCGGCCATTTCGCGGCGCTGTCGCAGCGCTCGTTCCTGGCCAGCGAGGAATGGCGCGCGCACCGCGTCGCCGTCTACGACGACATGCATGCCCGCACCCACGCCGCGACGGCGGGGTGCCCGCCGGCACGACCGCTTTCCGCGGCATTGGCCCCCGCATGCGCCGCGGAAACGGGCGCGCGGTCGTTCGACACCCTGGTGTCGGCGGCCGCCGCCCACTTCGGGCCGGGCCACGACCGGCTGGCGGCGGCCTTCGCCGAAACGGTCATGGACTTCCTGCGGCGCGGGCAACGGACGGTCGCGATCGCGTCGGCGATCCAGGCGCGCACCCGGGCGCTGCTCGCGCGGCCGCACCCGCGGGCCGAACTGACGCTGGCGGACCTCAACCTGCACAACGTGCTGATGGGCGAGGACCAACGTTCGGTCCCGTTCCTTCCCGGCGAGATCGGCCGGCTGCTCGGCCTCGACATCGCCGTCGATGCCCGCGCGATCACCATTCATCCCCGGCCCGAGGCCGGCGGAGCCCCCCATTCCCCCGGCTTCAGGCCCGGGGAATCGACGTGCGCAAGCACAACCCAAAACGAGGAAACCATCGCATGAAGATCAAGACCAACCTGCGCGCCGGCTCGGGCGGCTCGACCAGCACCGACACCAGCACCGACGTTTCGGGCCAGAAGCAGAACCAGAACGGCAAGGGCGGCACCGCGACCGTGGTGTATACCCGCTGCGCCGGCTACTGAGCCTTCGAAGCATGGGAAAACGGCCGGGCCCCGCCCGGCCGTTTTCTGTTGTCCGCGCGCTGGCGGCGGTGCTGGCGCTGGCCGGCGCAGCCGCTGCGGCGGAGCCGGCGTCCGGGGCACGGCCGGACGCCTGGTGGCGCGTTTTCGGCGATCCCGCCCTCGACGCGGTGATCGCCCGGGTCGATGCGGCCAACCCCACGATCGCGCGCTATGCCGCGCGACTGGACGGCGCGCGCGCCGCGGCCAGGGCCCAGCGTGCCGAAACTTCGCCCACCCTTTCGCTCGAAGGCGGGGCCAGCGACGCCGGCGGGCCGTTGATCAACGCGGTCGGCGGCTCCGGCAGTCTGTTCTCCGCGCGCGCCATGGTGTCCTGGCAGGCGGACCTGTTCGGCAAGACTTCGGGGCTGCGCGAAGCCAGCCGCGACGAAGTCATCGCCGCCGCGGCGCAACGCGACGGCGTGCGTCTGCTGGTCGAATCGGAGGCGGTCCTGGCCCGGTTCGAGGCGCTGGCCGCCGATGCCGGGCTGGACCTCGCGCAGCGCCGGCTGGCCCTGGCCAGCGAAGACGCGGCAACCGCCGCACGCGCCCGGGATCTCGGCCTGCGCGCCGCAAGCGACATGCGCGCGCCGCGCGACGCGGTCGCGGCCGCCCGCATCGCCGTGGACTCGGCGCGGCTTCGGCGGCAGCAGGCCCTGGACCGGCTGGCCGCATTGATGGGAGAGCGCGAGCCGCCCCCCCTCACCGGCACTCTGGCGAGCGACGCGCCGCCCGTCCCGGCCGGACTTGCCGGCGACCTGCTAACGCGGCGGCCCGACATCGGCGCCGCGCGGGCGCGGTTGCAGGCGTCGGACGCGCGCCTGCGCGCGACCCGGCGGGCCTGGCTGCCCGACATCACCCTGACCGCATCCGGCGGCGCGGCTTCCTCCACGCTGCTCGGCCTGCTGGAAGCGGCTTCGCGCGGCTATGGCATGGGCCTGCTGCTGGCGACGCCACTGTTCGACGGCGGTCGGCACAGCGCGCGCGTCGCCGGCGCCCGCGCCGCGACCGACGAGGCCAGGGCCGCCTACGACGAGCAGGTGCTCGCGGCGTTCCGGGAAACTGCCGATTGCCTGGCAACGCTGGCGGCCGCGCGGGCCAGGCAGGCGGAACTGGCCGCCCGGCTGGCCGATGAACGCGCCGCACTGGCCGCCATGCGCCGTGGCATCGCCACCGGCCTGCGCAGCCGCTCCGCCGGGCTCGCCGCGGAAGGCGCGGTGCTGGAGCGCGAGGAGGATGCGCTGCACGCGCGCGCAGAGACACTGGCGGCGGCGGTGCGGCTCGTCCGCGCGCTCGGCGGCGGCTGGAGCCCGACCCCCGGCTAGATCTTCTCCTGCGGCGGCACGGCCGGCGGCGACGGCTTGGTCTTCTCGGCCAGCAGGTTGACCTGCGTCGGGTAGGCGAAGCCGATGCCGTGCTCGCGGAACCGCGCGAGGATCGCCGCGGCGACATGGTCGCGCGCCTCGGGCGGGAAATCCCGGTCGTGCGATTCGAACTCGACGTCATAGCTCATGCCGTTCGGCGCGAAGCCGTTGAGCCCGCCGTGAACGAGGGTGTAGCCCTCGCTCTCCACCGCCTCGCGCAGCAGTTCCGGAATGCGCACCACCATCTCGGGATCGGTCGCGTAGCCGATGAAGAAGTCGAACTTGAAGCGATTGCGCAGGCGGCGCGTGGTGTTGAGGATCTCGAAGTCGAGCAGCTTCTTGTTGGCGATGATCCGCTCCTCCCCCGGCCCGCCGCGCACCCGGGTGGACTTCAGCCCGATCGCTTCCACCGTCCCGGAACCGGCGCCGCCGTCGTAGGAGATCGCATCGCCGACGCGAAACGGGCGGTCGAACAGGATCGCCAGCGCCGCGAACAGGTCGGCGAAAATCCCTTGCGCGGCGAGGCCGATGGCGATGCCGCCGATGCCCAGGCCCGCGATCAGGCCGCTGACGTTGACGCCGAGATTGCCGAGCGCGACGATCGTCGCGATCGCGAAGATCACGATCGTCACCAGCAGCCGGATGATGCCGACGGCGCTGGCCAGCGCCTGCGCCTGCCGCGCCTCGTCATAACTGCGGTGCTCGATCGCGCCGAGCGCGATCTCCCGCGCCCAGACCGCGCCCTGGAACACCGCGGCCAGCATGAAAAGCACGCCGATCGTCGTCGCCAGCGCCGGCGGCGCGTCGGAATAGCCGACCACCAGCCGCGCCGCCGCCAGCGCCATGAACAGTTGCCCGGTCCGTCCCAGCGCGCGCCCGGCGATGCCCAGCCAGGTCCTGCCGCCGGCGCCGCGCTCGCAAAGCTTGCGCCCCCAGCCGCGCAGGAGGTTGAACGCCAGGTACAGGGCGACCCCGGCCGCCGCCGAGACGGCGATCTGCAGCCAGTGGTCCAGCAGCCACGCGCCCGCCTCGTCGAGCAGTTGCGACAGCCGCACGCGGGGCGCGAACTGCAGCTTCAGCGGCGGCGCGGCGGCGCCGGACTGCGAAAGGAGGGCTTCGATCACGGACAGGCAATCGCCGTCCCCCGGTGCGGTTCCATTCCGCCCGACGGGATTGCGGCGAGCCGCCGCCCCGCGCGGGGCGGTCAGGCGCCCGCCGGCGCCTGCGCGGCTGCTTCAACGCCGCGTTCGGCCTCGGCCTCGAAGATCGCGCCCAGCAGCACGGCGTAGGCCGAGAAGTAGAGCCACATCAGCAGCGCCACCACCGTCGCCAGCGAGCCGTACGTGCTGCCATAGCTGGCGAACCGCACGTACCAGCCGAACAGGATGCTGATCGCCAGCCACAGCCCCGTCGCGGCCAGCGATCCGAGCGTCAGCCAGCGCCAGCGCGGCTGCGCCCGGCACGGCCCGTAGCGGTAGAGCAAGGCCACCACCAGGGTCGCCAGCGCCGCCCCGGCCAGCCAGATCAGCGCCCGCGCCAGCAGCGTGCCGATGCCGGGCAGCAGGGTCTGGACGAAGGCTGTCGCCGAGGCGATCATCAGGCCGAGCAGGGCGACGATCACCGCCGCGGCGGCGATGCCGATGGCGACCACGGTCAGGCGGATCCAGCCGCGCTTTTCCTCGCGATCATAGATCATGTTGAGCGACGAGATGATGCCGCGCGCCGCCCCCGATGCGCCGTACAGCGCCAGCAGCACGGCCGGGACGATGGCGATGCCGTGCGTCAGCGCGGCGGTCTTGATCAGGCTCGCGGCCTGCTCGACGATGACCTTGGCCGCCTGCGCGGGCATCAGCCGGATCAGGCTGGTGAGATCGTGGAAGATCGTCGCCGGATCGGCGATCAGGCCATAGAGCATGACCACCAGGCTCAGCCCCGGGGCCATCGACAGGAACGCGAAGAAGGCGACCCCCGCCGAGAGGAAGCCGATGTCGTGGCGCGAGCTGCTGCTCCAGACGCGGCCCAGAACGCGGAACCAGCCGGTCGCGCCCAGGTGGCCGCGTTCGGGCTCGCGCCGGTCGGTGGGCGGATCGGCTGGTGCGGCGCGCAACATCGTCGGTTCCCTGGCGGCCCGGCGCGGAGCGACCGCCGGTTCTCTCCCAATCGTCCGCGCGCCCGCGCGTTCCGCGACTCGGAGCGCAGGGACGCATTCGCGGCTCAGGGCTGCATTTGCATCAACTGCTGCATCGGCATCATGTTGTGGTTGAGGTGGTCCATGATCCAGATCGAGCCGACCACGATCAGGAACGTCACCAGCAGGCCGAACGCCAGCGCCAGCACGTTGTTGGTGTTGTCCGGACCGGTGGTGATGTGGAGGAAGAACACCAGTTGCACGCCCATCTGGGCGATCGCCAGCACCAGCAGCGCGACCGGGATCGCGGGGCCCCAGACAAGGTCCGACCGCACCACCGCGAAGGCGCCCGCGGTCAGCAGCACCGACAGCGCGAGGCCGAAGTTGGCATTGTGGACCCAATACCCGGCGTCCTCGGAAGGCGCGTCGCCGGGCGCGTGATCCTCGCGGCCGTCGAGCTCGCTGGCGGGGCCGGCGGCGAATGTCTCGGGGTCGCTCATGCGCTGGCTCCCATCAGGTAGACGATCGAGAAGATGCCGATCCAGACGATGTCGAGCGCGTGCCAGAACAGGTTGAAGCAGGTCAGCCGGTGCATGATTTCCGGCCGGAAACCCTTGAACTGGACTTGAGCCACCATCGTCGCCAGCCACACGCCGCCCAGCGTCACGTGCAGCCCGTGCAGGCCGACCAGCCCGAAGAACGCGGTCAGGAAGCCGCTGCGCTGCGGCACGATGCCGCGCCCGGCCAGTCCGACGAACTCCTGCAGTTCCATCGCCACGAACGCCAGGCCGAGCAGGCCGGTGAGCACCAGCAGCACCTGGGTCCACAGCTTGTTGCGCGCGTTGGCGGCGGCATAGGACAGGCCGCAGGCATAGCTCGACAGCAGCAGCGCGCCGGTCTCGGCGGCGACGCGCGGCATGTCGACCAGCGCGCGCATGGTCGGCCCGCCGGCGGTGGCGTCGCGCTGCACCGCGAACGTGGCGAAGAAGCAGGCGAACAGGATCACGTCGCTGAGCAGGAAGATCCAGAAACCATAGCCGACGACGATGCGCTTGCTGGCCGGTCCGCTGCCGCCGCGCCCGGTGCCCGCCACCGCCTCTCGGCCGTGGGCGCGATGGCCGAGCCGATGCGGGTCCTCGCCCCGGCGGCGCAGCGTCTCGCGCGCGGCGGGCAGCGCGTCGCCGCTCATGACGCGGCCGCCTCGGCGCCACGCTCTCCCAGCAGCGCCGTACGCGCCGCGCGGCGGGCGCGGTCCGCGCGCGCGACCTCTTCCGCCGGCACGTGGAACTCGTGGACGTCGCGCCAGGCAAAGAACACGAAGCCGACGAACGCGCCGAGCAGCCCCAGCCCCGCCAGCCACCAGATGTGCCAGATCAGCGAGAACCCGGTGACCGTGGCGAAGAACGCGGTGAAGAACCCGACCGCGCTGTTCACCGGCATTTCGACCGCCTGGTAATGCGGCTCGGGATCGAGCCGCTGGCTTTCGAGCGCGCGCAACTTGATCGTCCAGTAGGCCTCCTCGCCCTCGACGTCGGGCAATTGGGCGAAGTTGAAGAACGGCGGCGGCGACGGCGTCGCCCATTCGAGCGAACGGCCGTCCCAGGGATCGCCGGTGGTGTCCCGCCGGCGGTCGCGCTGGCGGATCGAGACCACCAGCATGATGACCTGCGCCGCCGCGCCCGCCACGAGAATGGCGACGCCCGCCAGCGACCAGTCCAGCAACGGGCCCCATTCCGGGATCCAGACATGCTGGAGGCGCCGCGTCATGCCCAGCATCCCCAGCCAGTAGAGCGGCACGAACGTCACCCAGAAGCCGATGAAGGCGAGCCAGAACGCCGCCTTGCCCCAGCCCTCGTGCAGGCGGAAGCCGAACGCCTTGGGAAACCAGTAGTCGAGCCCGGCGAACAGCGCGAACACCACCCCGCCGACGATGACGTTGTGGAAGTGGGCGACAAGGAACATCGAGTTGTGGACGAGGAAGTCGGCCGGCGGCACCGCCAGCAACACCCCGGTCATCCCGCCGATCACGAACGTGAAGATGAAGCCCAGCGACCACAGCATCGGCACCGTCATGCGCACGCGGCCGCCGTACATCGTGAAGATCCAGTTGTAGATCTTCACCCCGGTGCCGACCGCGATCACGCTGGTGGAAATGCCGAACGCGGTGTTCACCGCCGGGCCGGACCCCATCGTGAAGAAGTGGTGCAGCCAGGTCATCATCGCGACGATGCAGATGAACAGCGTCGCCGCCACCATCGAGCGGTAGCCGAACAGCGGCTTGCCCGAGAACGTCGAGAACACCTCCGAGAAGATGCCGAAGGCCGGCAGCACCAGGATGTAGACCTCGGGATGGCCCCAGGCCCAGATCAGGTTCATGAACATCATCGGGTTGCCGCCCGCGTCGCTGGTGAAATAGTGCCAGCCGAACACGCGATCGAGGCTCAGCATCGCCAACGTCGCACTGAGGATCGGGAACACCGCGACGATCAGCAGGCTCGACGCCAGCGTCGTCCAGCAGAACATCGGCATCCGCAGGTAGCTCATGCCGGGGCAGCGCAGCTTGAGCACCGTGGTGACGAAGTTGATGCCGGTCATCAGCGTGCCGATGCCGGAGATCTGGATCGCCCACAGGTAGTAGTCGACGCCGACGCCCGGCGAATAGGCACTCTCGCTGAGCGGCGGATAGGGCAGCCAGCCGGTGCGCGCGAACTCGCCGACGAACAGCGAGATGTTGACCAGCAGCGCGCCGCTCGCGGTCAGCCAGAAGCTGACCGAGTTGAGCGTCGGGAAGGCGACGTCGCGCACCCCCAGTTGCAGCGGCGTGACGAAGTTCATGAAGCCGATCACCAGCGGCATCGCCGCGAAGAAGATCATGATCGTGCCGTGCGCGGAAAAGATCTGGTCATAGTGCTCGGGGGCGAGATAGCCGCGGTGCGCGCCCACCGCGAACGCCTGCTGGCTGCGCATCATCACCGCGTCGGCAAAGCCCCGGACCAGCATCACCACGCCAAGCAGGCCATACATGATGCCGATGCGCTTGTGATCGACGCTGGTGATCCATTCGCGCCACAGCATTCCCCACCAGCCCCGCACCGTCACCAGCGCGAGCACGCCCAGGATCACCAGGATCAGCACGATCGAAGTGATCAGCGGGATCGGCTGGTCGAACGGGATCGCCGACCAGGTGAGCTTGCCGAACATCCTAGTGCCTCCCGCCGGCTTCGCGCCCGCCGTGGGCGATGCTTCCGGGTTGCGGCCCGGGCGCCGGCGGCACCTGCTGCATCGCCACGGCATGGAACAGGCCGGGATCGACGCGGCCGAACGCCAGCACCGGCAGGTTGCCGCTTTGCCGCGCCAGGGCGTCGTACATCGGCCGGTCGAGCGCGGGCCCGCGCCGCGCCGCCGCCAGCCAGGCGGCATAGTGCGCGGGATCGACGCTCTTCACCGCGAAGTGCATGTCCGAAAAGCCGTCGCCGCTGAAGTGCGAGGACTGCCCGAACAGCTCGACCGGGCGATCGGCCTGGAGGTGCAGTTGCGACACCATCCCCGGCATCGCGTAGATCATCGAACCGAGCCGCGGCACGAAGAAGACGTTGAAGACGCTGGCGGAGGTGATCGAGAAGTGCACCGGCCTGCCCGCCGGGACGACCAGTTCGTTGACCGTGGCGATGCCCTCGCCGGGGTAGATGAACAGCCATTTCCAGTCGAGCGAGACGACCTGCACCTCGATCGGCGCCGGCCCGGGCAGCGGCCGGAACGGATCGAGCCGGTACGAGCCGATCCAGATCACCCCGCCGATGAACAGGATGGTGAGGATCGGGATCGACCAGGTCACCGCCTCGATGCGTCCCGAATAGGACCAGTGCGGCAGGTAGACGGCGTTCGCGTTGCCGGCGCGGTAGCGCCAGGCCACCCACAGCGCGAGGAGGATCGTCGGCACCACGATCACCAGCATGATCGCCAGCGCGTCGAGGAAAATGTGGGCATCGTCGCGGCCGACCGGGCCGACGCCGTCGAGCAGGCTCGGCGAACAGCCCGAAAGACAGCCCGAAAGACAGGCTGTCATCGCGACGGCAAGCGCAGTGCGTGTCGGGCAAGGCATGGCGGAACCCCCGCGTCCGGACAACAGGGGCAACGGCCGAGCCGGCCGACGGTTCCGCGCGTGTCAGGCCAGGGCTGCGGCCAACGTCTCCAGTTCGTCCGGGCCGGGCTGCCAGACATCGGGCAGCAGGCCGCCCGGCGCGAACAGCGCCTGCGCCGTGCCGGCGATGTCGCCGCCCCGCACCGCGGCCGCAAGCTCGGGCGCCAGCGGATCGTCGACCGCGCCCCAACGCGCGACATTTTCGCCGCGCAGGTGCCGCAGCCACGCCGCCAGGGCCGCCAGCAGCGCGGGACTCGGCTGCCCCAGCCGCTGTCGCGCGGCCAGCGTAGCCAGCCAGCGTTGCGGCAGCTTCTGGCTGCCGTCCATCGCGATCTGGATCAGCCGGTGCCGCAGCGCCGAATTGGCAAACCGCGCCAGCAGCGCATCGGCATAGGCGGACAGGTCCTGTCCCGGGGCCGGCGTGATGGTCGGCGCCGCCTCCTCGCGCATCAGGCGCGAAACCAGCGGCGCGATCGCCGGATCGGCCACCGCCTCGTGCACGAAGACGTGGCCGGCCAGCAGACCCAGGTAGGCGAGCGCGGAATGCGCGCCGTTGAGCATCCGCAGCTTTGCCGTCTCGTAAGGCGCGACCTCGCCCACCAGCTCGGCGCCCACGCGCTCCCAGGCGGGTCGGGGACCGGCGAAGCGATCCTCGATCACCCACTGGCTGAATGGCTCGGTGACCACCACGCCCTCGTCGCGCCATCCACTGGCGGCGGCCACTTCGGCGCGGTCCTCGTCGGTGGTCGCGGGCACGATGCGGTCCACCATCGCGTTCGGGCACGTGCAGTTCGCCGTGAACCAGGCGCCCAGCGGCCCATCGCCCAGGTATTCGCCGACCAGCCTCGCCAGTTGTTCGCCGTTGCCGGACAGGTTGTCGCACGAGATCAGCGTCAGGCCGCCGGCGCCGCCGGCCGCGCGGCGCGCGAACGCTTCGGCCAGCAGCGGATAGAACCCGGCTTCGGCGAGCGCCCTGTCGAGCCGGCCGTCGGGAGCGCGGCAATAGCCCTTCTCGGTGACGGTGAAGCTGGCGATGTGCGTCGTCGGCGCGGCCAGACGGTCTATCACCCGTGCCCGATCCTCCGACGCCACCAGCACTTCCGCCACGGCGCCGATCACCTGCCGGGTCGCACCGGCCGCCGATCGCTCGACCAGCGTGTAGAGGCCGTCCTGCGGGTTGAGCTGCGCGGCGACGTCGCCCGAACGCAGCGAAACCCCGGCGATCCGCCAGTCACCCCCGGCCAGCGCCATCGCCCGGGCCGTGTACCAGGCCTGGTGCGCGCGGTGGAACGCGCCGATGCCGAAATGGACGATGCCGATGCCGCCGGCACTGCCCGTGCCGGCTTGCGGGAACGTGGCCAGCGACAGGCGCCTCACAACCGGTAGGCCCGCTTGACGAGATTGTACGCCAGGTCCCGCGCCAGTTCGGCGGCTTCCCAGTCCTCCAGCCGGTGCTCGACCACCAGCTCCGCCAGGAAGCCGCAGTCGATCCGCCGCGCCAGGTCGTGCCGCGCCGGGATCGACAGGAACGCGCGGGTATCGTCGTTGAAGCCGACGGTGTTGTAGAATCCGGCGGTCTCGGTCGTCGCCTTGCGGAACCGCCGCATGCCCTCGGGGCTGTCATGGAACCACCACGCCGGGCCGAGCTTCAGGCACGGATAGTGCCCGGCCAGCGGCGCGAGTTCGCGCGCATAGACGCTCTCGTCGAGGGTGAACAGGATCACCGAAAGCCGGTTATCGTTGCCGAAACGATCCAGCAGCGGCTTCAGGGCGCGCACGTATTCGGTCCGTGTCGGGATATCGGCGCCCATATCGCGGCCAAAACGTGCCCATAACCCCACGTTGTGGTTGCGGAACGCGCCGGGGTGGATCTGCATGACGAGCCCGTCGTCGATGCTCATCGCCGCCATCTCGGTCAGCATCTGCGCACGGAACAGCTCGGCATCCGCCGCACTGAATTCTCCTGCGGAAACCCGCCGGAACAGCGCCTCCGCCTCGTGCAGCGGCAGGTCGGCGGTCAGCGCGGTGGGGTGGCCGTGGTCGGTGCTGGTCGCCCCCAGCCCGGCAAAGAACCCGCGCCGCTGCCGATGCGCGGCGAGATAGCCGCGCCACGACAGGCAATCCTCGCCGGTCAGTTCGGAGAACCGCGCCAGGTTGGCCCGGAAGCCCTCGAACTCGGGATCGACCACCGGATCGGGACGATAGGCGGTGATGACTCGCCCGCCCCAGCCGCTCTCGCGCAGCGCGGCGTGGTGGCGCAAGTCGTCGAGCGGGCTCTCCGTCGTCGCGATCAGCTCGATACCGAAACGCTCGAACAGCGCGCGCGGCCGAAACGCATCGGTGGCCAGCGCATCGGTGATGCTGTCGAAATAGTGATCGCTGGTCGCCGCCTCCAGCCGCACATCGATCCCGAACGCCTCGGCAAACACCCAGTCGAGCCAGATCCGCGACGGCGTGCCGCGGAACAGGTGATAACGCTCGGCGAACAGGCGCCAGGCGGCGCGCGGGTCGACGCCGGGATTGCGGACCCCCAGCGCCTCCAGCGGCACGCCCTGCGAATAGAGCATCCGGAATACGTAATGGTCCGGGACCAGCAGCAGATCGGTGGCATTGCCGAACGACGCATTCTCCGCGAACCAGCGCGGATCGGTATGGCCGTGCGGGCTGACGATCGGCAGGCCCGCCACGTCGGCATGGAGCGATCGCGCGATCGCCCGCGCTGCGGGATCGGCCGGAAACAGGCGGTCGGGATGGAGGCAGAGCGGGTGGGTCATTGCAAGGCTCAGGAAATCGCGCGCACGGTGCGCTCACGCTTGGCACGCACGGCGCGGCGCGCGTCTTCGATGGCCTGTTCCTCGGTAGCGAACAGCAGCCCATCGAGCGCGGCGGCGATATGCGCGCGCATGGCTGCGCGCGCGGCATTGGGATCGCGATCGCGCAAGGCCGCCAGCACCGCCGCGTGTTCATCCACCACCGGCCGCACGTTCGCGGCATGGGCCTTGGCGTGGAGCAGCGCCGATTCCGGCGATTGCGCGCGCAGGTCCCACAGCCGGGTCACGCAATCGAGCACCGCGGCATTGCGCGTGGCACCGGCGATCGCCAGGTGGAACGCGCGATCGGCCTTGTCGCTGCCCGAAGGATCATGGTTTTCCCGGGCGATCGATTCAACCAGGCCGGCAAGGACGGCCAGTTCCTCGTCGGCGATCTGGATCGCCGCCAGCGCCGCCGCCTCGCCCTCGAACAGCAGCCGCGCTTCGGCCAGTTCGATCGCCGACATGGCAAAGCCGGGGCTGACGTCCTGCTCGGGCAGGCGCATGACGTGCGCGCCCGAACCGATCCGCACCTCGACCAGCCCCTGGACCTCCAGCGCGATGATCGCCTCGCGCACGGTGGGCCGCGAGACATTGTGAATCACGGCCAGTTCGCGTTCGGCCGGAAGCCGGGTGCCCACCGGGTACTTGCCTGCGGCAAGCTCCGCCATCAGCTGCCGCGCCAGTGCCTGGTAGAGGCGATCGCCACCATGGCTGTCCGAAGCGCGGTTTTCGAGTGCTTCCACGTTGATTTCCACTGGCCTGACCAATAAGGGGGTGACTGGCAGGCTTGCCCTCCACCGTCAACCGTGTTCACTGTCTCGCCGGGAAAATCCAGTCATCATGAAGATCACATCCGCCCGCGTCATCGTCACCTGCCCTGGCCGTAACTTCGTGACGCTGAAGATAGAGACCGACCAGGGTGTGTACGGCATCGGCGATGCCACGCTCAACGGACGCGAGCTTTCGGTCGTGGCGTACCTCGAGGACCACGTGGTCCCGTGCCTGATCGGCCGCGATCCGCGCATGATCGAGGACACCTGGCAATACCTCTATCGCGGCGCCTACTGGCGGCGGGGGCCCGTGACGATGCGCGCGATCGCGGCGGTGGACATGGCCTTGTGGGACATCAAGGCGAAGATGGCGGGGATGCCGCTGTATCAGTTGCTCGGCGGCAAGAGCCGCGACCGCGTCATGGTCTATGGCCATGCCAACGGCGCCGACATCGCCGAGACGGTCGAGGCGGTGGGCCAGTACATGGACATGGGCTACAAGGCGATCCGCGCCCAGACCGGCATTCCCGGCGTGAAGGACGCCTACGGGGTCGGCCGCGGCAAGCTGTTCTATGAGCCGGCCGACGCCAGCCTCCCCAGCGAGACCGGCTGGAACACCGCGAAGGCGCTCGACACGGTGCCGAAGCTGTTCGAGGAACTGCGCAAGACCTACGGCTTCGATCACCACCTGCTGCACGACGGCCACCACCGCTACACCCCGACCGAGGCCGCCCAGCTCGGCAAGGCGCTCGAACCGTTCCGCCTGTTCTGGCTGGAGGATTGCACCCCGGCGGAAAACCAGGAGGCGTTCCGCCTCGTGCGCCAGCACACCACCACTCCGCTCGCGGTGGGCGAGATCTTCAACACGATCTGGGACGCCAAGGACCTGATCCAGAACCAGTTGATCGACTATATCCGCGCCACCGTGGTCGGCGCCGGCGGCCTTACCCACCTGAAGCGCATTGCCGATCTCGCCAGCCTCTACCAGGTGCGCACCGGCTGCCACGGCGCCACCGACCTGTCACCGGTGACGATGGGCTGCGCGCTGCATTTCGATACCTGGGTTCCGAACTTCGGCATCCAGGAGTACATGCGCCACACCCCCGAAACCGATGCCGTGTTCCCGCACGACTACCGCTTCGAGGCCGGCCACCTGATCGCCGGCGAAACCCCCGGCCATGGCGTCGACATCGACGAAAAGCTGGCGGCGAAACATCCCTACCAGCGCGCGTTCCTGCCCGTGGCACGGCTTGATGACGGCACCATGTGGAACTGGTAAGGAACGGACGTGGCGCGAATCCTGTGCATCGGCGAAGGCATGCTGGAACTGTCGCAAGGCGACGGGCGCTGGGATCTGCGCTATGGCGGTGACACGCTGAACACCGCGATCCACCTGGCCCGAGCCGGCCATGATGTCGCCTACATGACCGCGGTCGGCAAGGATGCGCTGAGCCGCAAGCTCGTGGCCGACTGGGCTGCCGAGGGACTCGACACCTCGCTCGTGCTCGAGCACCCGACCCGGCAGACCGGTCTCTACGCAATCACCACCGACGATGCCGGCGAACGGTCCTTTGCCTACTGGCGCGACGCGAGCGCCGCCCGCGAGCTGTTCGCGCTCGCCGACGCGGCGCTGTGGCGGCGCGCGACCGAGGGGGTGGATCTGATCCATTTCTCGCTGGTGAGCATTGCCATCCTGCCGCCCGCCGGCCGGCGCGCGTTGCTGATGCTTGCCAACATGGTCAAGGACGGCGGCGGGAAGGTCTCGTTCGACGGCAACTATCGGGCGCGGCTGTGGGAATCCGCGGGCGAGGCGCGCGCCTTGCGCGACATCGCCATTGCCGAAGCGCAATTCGGCTTGCCGACGCTCGAGGACGAGACCGCGATCTCGGGCGAAACCGACGCCGACGCCGTGGCCGCGCATTGGCAGGCGCTGGGATGCGCGGAAGTCGTCGTCAAGCTCGGCGCCGACGGCGTGCGCCTGCCCGACGGCACGCGGCAGGCGCCGCCGGAGCGGCTGAAACCCATCGACACCAGCGGCGCCGGCGATGCGTTCGACGCGGGCTACCTCGCCGCCCGGCTGTCTGGGGAGCCGCCGGCCGCCGCCGCTCGCGCCGGCCAGGCGCTGGCCGGCTGGACGATCATGCGGCCGGGCGCGATCCCGCCGCGCGCGGGCTGAGCAGCAGCCACAGCAGCGCCGCACCGGCGAAGTCGAGCCCCGCCAGCGCCACGAACAGCGGGTCATAGCCCCAGGCATCGGCACCCTTGCCGATCACGAACGTGAACAGCAGCCCGCCGACCCATGCCACGGTTCCCGCCATGCCGCTGGCGGTCGCCACGGTGCGGCTCTCGAACACGTCGGAGCAGAGCGTGATCAGCGCGCCGTTCAGCATCTGGTGCGCAAAGCCGCCGACGCAGAACAGCGCGATCGCCATTTCGGGGGATCGCGCCAGGCCGATGCACGCCGGCCCCGCCATGCACAGCGCCCCCAGCGTCATCGTCCACTTGCGGGAGCCCAGCAGCCCCGCGCCGCGCCGCATCAGCACCGACGGCAACAGCCCCGCCGCCAGGCTGCCGAGATCGGCGGCAAGGAAAGGCAGCCAGGCCCACAGGGCGATCGCCTTGAGGTCCAGCTTCCATGCGGCGACGAGGTAAAGCGGAATGAAGAAGTTGAAGGTCTGCCAGGCCGGCTCGGCAAGGAAGCGCGGCAGGGCGATTGCCCAGAACGCCCGCGATCGCAGCACCGCGGAACGCGTGGCGGGGCGGTCGACCGGCTCCGCGGCCCGGTCCGCCTCGATCAGCGTACGTTCCGCCGCGCCGAGCCGGGGATGCCGGTCGGGGGTGCGATAGCCCAGCCACCAACCTGCCGCCCAAAGCAGGCTCAGCGCCCCGGTCACCACGAACGCCAGCCGCCAGCCCGATGCCAGGATGCAGAATGCGACCAGCGGCGGCGCGACCATGTTGCCGAGGCTCGTGCCCATCTGGAAGGCGCTGGTCGCCAGGGGGCGCTCCCGCGCCGGGAACCATTCGGAGACCACCTTGGCCCCGGCCGGGATCGCCGCCGCCTCGCTCGCGCCGAGCAGCCCGCGGAACAGCGCCAGCCCTGCCCAGCCACCTGCCAGCGCATGCAGCATGTTCGCCAGCGCCCAGCCCGCGGCGAACAGGAAGAACCCCAGCCGTGTGCCCAGCGCGTCGATCACGGCGCCGGCCACGGTCTGCATCACCGTGTAGCTTGCCTGGAACGCCATCACCACCCAGCTGTACTGCTCGGTCGTCATCGCGAACTCGGCCTTGAGCGTCGGTGCCGCCACGGACAGCGTCGATCGCGCGAGGTAATTGAGGACGGTGCCCAGCGTAACCAGGCCAATGATCCACCAGCGCAGGCGGCCGGGACGGGCAGGAGGATTCATGCAGACTCCAATTCGGCCTGACCAGTCGCAGGGTTGTCGCTGCTTGTCCAGTGCGCGAATGCCCGTGCTGTCGCAACCCGTGCTGTTACAATTGGACACCGGATTGCGCGGCGATCGCGCTTGCAAGATTGGCTATACCGATTATGCCGCGGGCGCACGTCCGCGAAGCGGCGTCAGCCCCAGCATGAAAGGATATCCGATGATCCGTCGCGTCGTCATCACCGCACTCGTCGCGCTGAGCGCGCCCGCCGCCGTCGTCCAAGCGGAGGCTCCTGCCGCCACCGCCGCCAAGCCGGGCTTCAGCACGGCCGATACCGACCTCGGCACCCTGCTCGACAATCCGGCGACCAAGGCGGTGCTGTCGAAGTACATCGCCGACATGATCTCCAACCCGCAGATCGACATGGCCCGCTCGATGACCCTGCGGCAGCTCCAGTCCTATGCCGGTGACAAGCTCACCGACGACACCCTCGCGAAAATCGACGCCGAACTGGCCAAGGTTCCGGCGAAGTGAGGGCAACGCAGGGCCGGGAACCCCGGCCCTGCGTTCCGGCGAGGGCGCCCGGTCGTCAGCTGCAGGCCTTGCGTTCCACAGCCCAGCCGAGCGCCGCTTCCAGCAGGGCCACGTATTCGGGCTGGCTGTAGGTCTCGGGCCGGTGACCGATGGCCGAGTAGAACATCTTGCCCCGGCCGATGCAGTTGGTCCACGCCAGCGGATGATCGCCCATCCGCAGATCGATTCCCATCATCCCCACCGGCTTGTAGGTGCTTTCGTCCAGCGTCAGCACGACCTTCGCGCCCACGCTGCGCGGATTGGTCGAGAACGAGTACCACTCGTCGGTCATGCGCCACTCGGCCGGCAAGGCCTTCGCCAGCGGGTGATCCTTGTTCACCGCGATCCGCGCTTCCTGGAACTGCGGGTTCATCGGATGCATCAGGAACCGCGCACCCAGCAGCTTGTCCGGATACCAGTCCCAGAAGTAGGTCGGGTCGCCGGCCGAACCGTGGACCGCGACGAAGGAACCGCCGCCCGCCAGGTATTGCTGGAACGCCTTGCGCTGCGCCAGCGTAAGCACGTCGCCGCTGATGTTGTTCCAGATCACCGCGTCGAAACGGCGCAGCGTCGCCGGGTTGAAGGCGCCGCCGCTTTGCGTTGCGACGATGTCCCAGCCCTTGCGCCCCGCCATCGCGACGAAGGCCGCGTGGGCGGCGTTGACCGAAGGCTCATCCTTGAAGCCGTTGATCTTCTCGAACAGCAGCAGGTGCGGCTTGCCCGGGGTCAGCCTGAAGGCCGGAACGTCGTTGTCATAGCGCGCGCAACGGGCGACGCGATCGGCCGCCGTCACCGGCAGGGCACGCAGCTTGGCATCGATCGCCGGCATCTGGTCGTCCTTGAGGCCGGTGAACATCCCTGCCTTGCGCAGGCTGAGGATCGCCGAGAAGGTCGGCGGGGTGGTCCCGACGAAACGGGGCGGCCCGTTCGCCAGCGACCGCCCGCTCGTGTCCTCGACGATCTTGCGCGCAGCCGGGCTCAGCAGGAGGTCGATCAACGGCGAATCCACCGAGAACGGCGTATCGCGATTGGGACAATCGGTGACCGGCCTGGCCGCCGCCGAACCCGCGGCGAGGCCGAGGAGGGCGGCGGCGGCGATGGCGCCATGACGAAGCACGGACATCAGATCGCACCTTCCTTCATCAGCTTCACGGCATGATCGGCCGCGCGCGCGGTCAGCGCCATGTACGTCAGCGACGGGTTGACGCAGCCCGATGATGCCATCGCGCCGCCGTCGGTGCAGAACAGGTTGGGCACTTCGTGCGCCTGGTTCCAGCCGTTGAGCACCGAGGTCTTCGGATCGCGGCCCATGCGCACCGTGCCCATCTCGTGGATGCCGAGGCCCGGAGGTCCGGCTTCCTTCGCCTGGTTGACCACGAAGGCGCCGGCGGCCTCGAGCATGGCACGGCCATCGGCGAGGATCTGCTTGGCCATCTTCGCCTCGTTCGGGCCCTGCTTGCACTCGATGTGCGGGATCGGCATTCCCCACTGGTCCTTGGCGGTCTTCTCGAGCGTCACGCGGTTCTCCGGGTTCGGCAGCATCTCGCCGAAACCCGAGATGTAGGCCATCCACGGCCCGATGTGGCGGCCCTGCTCCTTCAGCTCGGCGCCGATGCCCGGCATGCCGGCACGCGGCCGGCTGCCGAGGCGCGAGACGCCGCCCTGATAGCCATAGCCACGGACATAGCCGTCGCCGTCCTCGGCGTAGTTGCGGAAGCGCGGGATGTAGATGCCGGTGGGGCGGCGGCCCTTGTAGTAGCTGTCCTTCGGCCCCGGGAACATGCCGGCGGTGGACAGCGCATACATGTGGTCCATGATGTTGCGGCCGACCTGGTCCGAGCCGTTGGCAAGCCCGTTCGGGTTATGCTCGCTGGCCGAGTTCAGCAGGATGTAGGCCGAGTTGATCGCCGAGGCGTTCAGGAACACCAGCCGCGCCTCGTACGTGCGCCCGACCTTGGTCTTGCGATCGATCACGCGCACGCCGGTGGCCTTGCCGGTCTTCGGGTCCTGGATGATCGAGTGGACGATCGCGTCGGTCACCAGCGTCAGGTTGTTGGTGCGGCGGGCGGCGGGAAGCGAGTTGGTCAGGCTCGAATGCATCGCGCCGAAGCTGCAGCCACGCTCGCAGATCGAACGGTTGTTGCACGAGCTGCGACCCAGTTCCTCGTGCCACGGCTTGGCGACCGACAGGTTGGCGGTGCGGCCGATGATGACCTTGCGACTGCTCCACTTGCTCTCGACCGCGGCCTTGAACTGCTTCTCGGCGTCGTTCAGCTCGAAGCCGGGCAGGTAGTTCTCGCCGTCGGGCAACTGGGGCAAGCCGTCGCGGTCGCCGGCGACGCCGACGAACTTTTCCATCTTGTCGTACCAGGGCGCGATGTCAGCATAGCGGATCGGCCAGTCGACGCCGAAACCGTCCTTGGCATTGGCCTCGAAGTCGAGGTCGCTCAGCCGGTAGCTCTGGCGGCCCCACATGATCGAACGGCCGCCCGTGTGGTAGCCGCGGATCCAGGTGAAGTCCTTGTCCGCGGGCGTGGTATAGGGGTGGTCGCTGTCCTTGACCCAGAAGTGCTTGGTCGCCTCGCTGAAGGCGTAGCACTGGCTCTGCACCGGATAGTCGCGCGCGACTTCGTCCTCGGGAACCCGCATGGCGTTGGGGAACTCCCACGGCATGACCATGTCGGTGTAGTCCTTGCCGGGATCGACATCGTTGCCGCGCTCCAGCACCAGCACCTTAAGGCCCGCCTCGCACAGTTCCTTGGCGGCGATGCCGCCGCTCATGCCGGAGCCGATCACAATTGCATCAAACATGTCTGGTACTCCGGTTCAGAAGGGGCCGCCGCTGGCGAACGGGCGCATGCCGGGGGTGATCTTCAGGCTGGGCACCCACTTGCCGGGCACGTGCTCGTAGATCTCCTCCTTCGTCATCGCGACCTCGCTGGTGTAATAGAGCGTGATGATGAGGTCCTTCAGCTTGACCCAGGAAGGGTTCATCACCGGCGGGCCCGCCATCATCGCCTGCAGCGCGGTGAGCTTTTCCGTGGGCTTGGGGCCGGGCTTCATCGCATCCTTGTCGTAAGGCACCAGCAGCGCCTTGCGCCGCTCCGGCGACAGGGCGGCGAAGCTCTTCCGGTCGGCATCGCGTGCCAGCTTGTCGATCGCGGCGAGCACGCCGACGATCTGGCCGCGGGTGTCGGCCGAAGCCCAGGTCACCAGCATGCCGTCGATCAGGCGCGGCACGCCGACGCCGACGGCGCCCGGGGTTTCGTCTGCCGGGATCACCGTATCGGCCACGGCGGAAAGCGTGGCGAACTGCGGCGCGGCCAGGAATTTCTTCGCGGCCTTGCCCTTGGGCAGGGCGAACGCCTCGGGCGGCAGCGCGGCGGCGCCGATCAACAGTCCGATGCGGCCCATCAGTGCGCGGCGATTCATGGCAATTTCGTCGATCATCGGGCCTGCTCCCAGCAGTTGCGAATGTAGGTGTACCCTTCGGTGTAGACGTCCTCGGGGTTGGCAAAGAAGTCGCGCCAGACGCGCGTGGCGGCTGCCAGCTCGGGCAAGCCCCGGCCGAACGCCTCGATCGTCAGCCAGCCCTCGTAGTCGAGTTCGCGGAGCGCCGCGATGGTCTCGCGGATCCGGGCATGGCCCCGGCCGGGCGTGCCGCGATCGTTCTCCGAAATGTGGACATGGGTGAGGTTGCCCGATGCGTGCAGCACGCGCAGCGCCGCCAGCGGGTCCTTTTCCTCGATGTTCGCGTGGAAGGTGTCGTAGAGGATGCCGATGCCGCCCTCGCCCACGCGCTCGGCATAGGCGATCGCCTGGTCGCAGGTGTTGAGCAGATAGGCCTCGAAGCGGTTCAGCGGCTCCAGCGCGGCGGTGATCCCGCAATTGTGCAGCAATGGCAGGAGCTTGCGATGCACTTCCGCGCAATGCTCAAGTTCACTTGAGGTTGGCGGCTCGCCGCTGAACACGCCGAGCGGCTGGAACCAGGGCCCGGCCATCACCGTGCCGCCGAGCGCTTGCGCGCAATCGACCACGCGGCGCAGGTGATCGAAGCCCGCCTGGCGATGCGCGGGATCGTCCGAAAGCGGACTGTGCGCGACGTCCGGGATCAGCGCCACGAACGTGCGCTCCAGCCCGAGATCGTCGAGGATGGCGCCCAGCCGGCGATAATGCGCGGGATCGGAGGCGTCGAAGATCGGAATCTCGACGCCGTCGAAGCCGGTCTGCTTGATCGCCGCCATGGTGGGCGCGTGATCCTCGGTCACGTGCCCGGTCCACAGCAGCATGTTCATGCCGATCTTCACGTGACGTCGTTCCTCTTGCTTTCGATGAGCCGGACCAGGCCGAAAATGACGAACAGCGCCACCGGGATCGTCGCCACGGCCTTGAACGAGACTTCGGCGGCATGGGCGAGCACCGCGTGCATCGCCGGCGAGCCCGCCTGCAGCGCCGCGAACGCTTCCTGTCCGCCGGCCTTGGCGATCTTGGCATTGTCGTAGATCTTGCCGATCTGCGGCAGCACGATGGTGATCGCCAGCGCGCCCGAGAAATTGACGATGCCGATCCCCCACGAGCCGCTGCGCGGATAGCGCCGCGCGATCGCCGCCAGCATCGTCGGCCACATGAAGCACACGCCGAACGCCCACAGCGTTGCCGCCGCCAGTGCCGTCACCGGCGAATTGGCGGTGGCGAGCAGGTAGAGGCCGATTCCCGCCGGCACCGTGCTCATCCACAGCAGCCCCATGTCCGAGAACTTGTGCTCCAGCGGCCCGGCGAAGTGGCGCATCGCGAACATGATCGCGGCGACATAGACGTTGAGCAGCACGCCCTGCATGCCGACGGTCTCGGTCAGGGCCACCTGCACCCAGGCGCCGGGGGCAAGCTCGGTCGAGGCGGTGAGGAACATGATCGCCGGGAAGACCCAGAAGCCGGCATGCCGGAACGGCTCCGCCAGCATGTCGCAGAACGAGACGCCGGCCACCGTGCTCTCGGTCTGGGGAAATTCGTGCCGCAGCGCCCACAGTCCCAGCGCGGCGCCCGGCACCATGACCAGCGCGATCAGCGTGCGCCAGCCCAGCCCGGCGCCGAACAGGAGCACGCACAGCAACCCGCCGACGATCATGCCCGCCGGCCACCAGGCGTGGAGGACGTTCAGCTTGCCGGTCTTGTCCTCGGCGTACATCGTCGTGGTGATCGCGTTGATCGAACCTTCGGTGGCACCCCAGCCGAAACCGGTGGCGATCATGCCGGCATTGAGAACGGCGTAGACCGCGCCGAAACCGCCCGCTGCAGGGGCGATCAGGATGAGCGCCGGGCCGACGATGAAACAGGCGCTGGCGAACAGGACGATCCGCTTCGCCCCGATGCGGTCGAGCAAGGGGCTGATCGCCAGCAGGCTGAGCGCGAAGCCCAGAAAGGCATTGCCGAGCACCGAAGCGATCAGTTCGCCGGAGTGGACGGCATCGACCGGGTCGAACAGCTCCGCCTTCATCGCTTCCGACGCGCCCCCGCGAATGGCGTTGGCGACGGCAGCGGTGAACAGCGCCAGCACGCTGATCCAGAATATGGCCCTGTGATTGCCGGGTCTTGCGTGATTGGCCGGTCTTGTGGTCGTCATCGGCCCTCTCCCATTCCGATGAAAGTCAGTCGAGGCCGAGGACCTTGCGGACCAATCCCATGTCCGCGCCGGTACCGGCGAAGTCGTCGAACGCCTTGTCCGCCTTGCGGATCATGTGCCGGGCGATGAACGGCGCTCCCTCCGCCGCGCCCTGCTCGGGGTGCTTGTACGCGCACTCCCATTCGAGCACGGCCCAGCCGTCGTAGCCATGATGCGTCAGCTTCGTGAAGATCCCGCCGAAGTCGATCTGGCCGTCGCCGAGCGAACGGAACCGGCCGGGCCGCTCCGCCCAGCCCGAATAGGAGCCATAGACGCCGGCCTTGCCGTTCGGCCGGAACTCGGCATCCTTGACGTGGAAGCACTTGATGCGTTCGTGGTAGAAATCGATGAACTGAAGGTAGTCGAGCTGCTGCAGCACGAAGTGCGACGGATCGTAGAGGATGCTCGCGCGCGGATGGTTGCCGACTGCTTCGAGGAAGCGCTCGAACGTGACGCCGTCGTGCAGGTCCTCGCCCGGATGCAGCTCGTAGGCGGCATCGACGCCGTTCTCCTCGAAGACGTCGAGGATTGGCGTCCATCGCCGGGCGAGTTCGGCGAAGCCTTCCTCGACCAGCCCGGCAGGACGCTGCGGCCAGGGATAGACCGTGTGCCACAGCAGCGCGCCCGAGAACGTCGCGTGCGCGGTGCAGCCGAAGCGGCGGCTGGCCCTGGCGGCGAGCTTCACCTGCTCCACCGCCCATTCGGTGCGCGCCGGAATGTTGCCGTGCAGCTGCGGCGGCGCGAACCCGTCGAACAGCGTGTCGTAGGCGGGATGGGTCGCGACCAGCTGGCCTTGCAGGTGGGTCGAAAGCTCGGTCACCTCGACGCCGTTGGCGGCGCACACGCCCTTGACCTCGTCGACGTAGTCCTGGCTTTCGGCCGCCAGTTCGAGGTCGAACAGGCGCGCATCCCAGGTCGGGATCTGCACGCCCTTGTAGCCGAGCGATCCCATGTACCGGGTGATCGCGTCGAGCGAATTGAATGGTGCCTCGTCGCCCGCGAACTGGGCGAGGAAGATTGCGGGACCCTTCATGCCTTCGTCTCCTCGAGATCGACCCAGACCGCGCCGTTGCGGCTTGATTCCAGGCTCGCGCGCAGGAATTCCATGCCGCGCAGGGCATCGGCGATCGTGGCAAAGCCGGGCTCGCCGTCCGGCACCTGCGCGCCGCGCAATTGTTCGCCAAAGGCGCGATAGATGTTGGCGAAGGCTTCGAGGTAGCCTTCGGGATGCCCGCCCGGCGTGCGCTGGATGGCAAGGATGCCGGGATCGAGGTAGGCCCGGTTGGCGCCCGCGTGCCAGATCTCGGTCGGCCGGTCGCGATAGCCGATCCGCAGCGTATTGGGCTCTTCCTGCCGCCAGTGCAGCCCGGCCTCGTCGCAGTACACGTCGATCGCGAGGTCGTTGATGTCACCGACCAGCACCTGGCTGGCGGTCAGCGTGCCCTTGCCGCCGCCCGAGAGGTGGAACAGCGCGGCGCCGTCGTCGTCGATGCGGCGGCCTTCCAGCATCGTCAGCTCGGCGCAGATGCGCGTGATTCGCTCTCCGGTGATGAATTCCGCCAGGTTTGCCGCGTGGGTGCCGATGTCGCCGAACGCGCCGGCATCGCCCGATTGCGCCGGATCGACGCGCCAGGCCGCCTGCTTGTTGTTCTCCAGGTCGGCGGCCCGGCTGAGCCAGTCCTGCGTGTACTTGACGGCGACGCGGCGCACCTTGCCGAACTTGCCGGACGCCACCAACGCGCGCGCCTGCTTGACCAGCGGATAGCCGGTGTAGGTGTGCGTCACCGCGATCCGCCGGCCGGTATGCGCCACGGCGTCCGCGATCGCGCGTGCCGCCTCGACGCAGTCGGCCAGGGGCTTGTCGATGATCACGTCGAACCCGGCTTCCAGCGCAGCGATGGCCGGTGCCGCGTGGGCGTAATTGGGGGTGACGATCGCCACCGCCTCGATCCGCCGGTCGGCCGGCAGCGCGGCCTCCCGTTCCAGCATCTCGCTCCAGGAACCGTACGTGCGGTCCGCCGGCAAGCCGATTTCGGCGCCCGAGGTGCGGGCCTTCTCGGGCGTCGAGGACAGCGCGCCCGCGACCAGTTGCCAGTTGCCCGCAATCGCGGCGGCGGTGCGATGCACGCCGCCGATGAAGGCGCCCTGCCCGCCGCCGATCATGCCATAGGGGATCGGACCCATCACCTGCTCTCCTTGTTGCACTCGTCACCGCCGGTGCGCGCGGCCCATCCCACGGCATTGGCGAGCAGCCGCTGGTACTCGGGCTCGGCATAGGCTTCCGCGCGGTGGCCGAGCGCGGAATAGACCACCCGCCCGCGGCCTTCGCAGTGCCACCACACGACCGGATGGTCGGCCCCCATGCGCAGGTCCTTCCCGAACATGCCCTCTGGATTGTAGGTCTTCTCGTCCACCGTCAGCAGCACGCCGTACCGCTTCGCGCGCGGGCTAGCGGCGAACGAGTACCACTCCTCGGTCCGCCGCCAACTCGCGGGCAGGCCGGCGTTCACGGGATGACCGGGATTTTCGACATGGACGGTCGCCGGCTGGAACTGCGGCTTCATCGTGTGCATCGTGAAGTGCGCGCCGATCAGCTGGTCGGTGTACCACTTCCAGCCCTCGTGCGAATTGTCGCCCGCGGCGTGAATGCCGAGGAAGCCGCCGCCCTGGCCGATCCACCACTTCAGCGCCGATTGCTGCTGACTGGTGAACACGTCGCCGCTGACGTTGTTGAACACCACCGCGTCGAACCGCGAGAGGATCTCCGGGCGGAACGCGGCGCCGCTCTCGGTCTGGAAATAGCCCCAACCGCGGTCCCGGGCGATCCTCTGGAACAAGGCGTTGGCGGCGGGAATGGCCTCCTCGTGACGGAAGGCGTTGGTCTTGGAGAACACCAGGATCGCCGGGCGCGGCAGGTTGGCGGGGATCTCGGGAGGCACGACTTCGTGCACGTGCACGCCGCCGAGGAACACGCGCTGGATCGTGTCCCGATAGCGGAACGCCTGGATGGCGATGAACGCCACGACCAGCGACAGCAGGATCAGCAATCCCCTTGCGATCTTCCGTACCACGTCCCTCTCCCGCCCACCGGTTTCGAGCTTTGCGTCAACCCCGGCTAGATAGCGCTACCATAATCGGTGTCGCGGCCGGGTCAAGCACGCTCCCTTCGTTATTGAACGACGACGCGGACCCTCGCCAGGTTCTGCAGCCGCCCGAAGGGGGTGCCCGCATAGGCGCGCGTCTGCGCGGTGCCGCGCAAGGTCACGAAATAGGTCCCCGGGCTGGCGAAGGCGTGGCTTGCTTCGACGCGCACGGCGCGCCGGTTGCCCGACTGTGCCTGCGATTGCGTGTAGGTACCCGGCGGCGCGACGACCGCCCCGACCAGCGCGACCGGCTGGCCGACGCGGACTGCCGCGCTCGCCGCGCCGTTGACGCGCAGCGACACCACGGGCTGGACGCCGTGGCGCTCCGGCGCCGTGGGCGCGACCTGCACCTGTCCGTCGTTCACGCGATAGCCGGTCGAAGCCGGCGGGGGCGTTCCATGCTCCACCCACTCGACGACATCGTGCAGCGCCTGCTGCAACTCGCCGATGTAGGAAACCGTGCGCGTCGGGTCCTCCTGCCTGGTCGAATCGCCGTGCAGCGCGTGATCGGTGTACCAGAGCCGGAAATGGGCATCGACCGCCTTGCCGAAATGCTGCGCCACCCGGGCGCGATACCAGTCCGCCGACCAGGGGTATGCCTCGCGATCCCAGAGCGATTCGACGAGGATCATCTTGCCCTCGAAGTTGCCGGACGGCACCGAGCCGGCCGTGGCCTGGGTGAACAACGGCCCGAGCAGCATCCGCCGCTGCGGATAGAGCGGCTTGCCGTCGGCGCCGCGGAACTGGTCCCAGACCGCGAATTCGGGTCCGGGCACCTGGTGGCGATGGTAGGTCTGCGCCGCCAGGAAGTTCGAATTGTCGAGTTGCACCGCGTCGCCGGGAGCGATCTTGGCCGCGATCCGGGCATCGACGATCCCCAGCACCACCGTATCCCCGGCGATGCGCATGACCATCAGGCGTGCCCCCTTCGCCGCCCCCGACTGGACGACGAGGTCGCCACCGAGGAACTGCACATTGGCGGGCGGCGGCGTGGCCAGGCGGAAAGCGACGATCTGCTTGGCCGCATCGCCCTGCAAGGCGGCGTAGGAATCATCGACGTTGCCCTGGACCTTGCCCGCGACGAGGCGCGTGTTCAGTCCCGCCTGGGCGGCTTCCGCCGCGGTGATCGGCGCCGCAACCGCCGTCGCGTGCTGCATCCGGTAGCCGGCGAAGCTCTCCGGGTGGTCGAAGCCGAGATAGCCCGGCTTGGTCCAGAAATCGGTGAAATAGCCGGGATCGGCCATGACCACCCCGCCATAGAGCGCGGCGAAGCCGTGGATGCCCATCGTCCGCCAGCCGAACCAGCTCAGTGGCGGGAAACCCATCCGCGTCACTTCGCGCAGGGCGCCGGCCTGCTCCGGCGTGAGGCCGGCATATGGATCGCCGCTGCCGCCCGGTTCGAGCGCATCGACGATCTGGTCGAACTTGCCGTCCAGCAGCCGCATCGCATGCATCCGCACAGTGAACGAGTTCGGGATCGCCATGCTCGAGCCGAGCACGTACGGCACCGCGCCGTCCCAGACACCACGGGTGTTCTCGAACGCGCCAGTGGTGCGATAGGCACCGCCGCTGCCGCCGTAGATGTAGCCGAACGGCCGCTTGCCGCCGTACATCTTCAGCGCGACGGTGCGCGAAAACGTGGCGGCCGCCGCATTGGCCCGGAAGGCGCCAATCGTCGGATCGGCGGACCCGAACCCGGCGACTTTCGCGCCGCCGCCGTTGGTCTCGACGAAGTAGCCGCCGCTCGCCACGGCGAAGGCGACCTTGTTCTCCTCGCCCGGCAAGCCCTGCTGGCCGAGGTTCTCACTGTCCGGCGCGGGCGTGAAATGCTGGAAGAAGCGGCCGTGATAAGCCGCCTTCGGCGGGAAATAGAACGAGAAACGGGTCTCCGTCCCCTTGAACCCGCCATGCAGGTAGCGATGCCGGACCGGCGTGTCGCGCCACTCGTCCTTGTCGATGTAGGGCTGCGTGAACAGCGCGTCAGCGGCAGGATCGTAAGCCTGCGCCTTTGGAGTCTCTCCGGCCTGAAGCGAAGCCAGTCCAGCGCCCAGGACAATCGCCACCAACCCAGACGCGACCAACAGTCTGCCGCTGAACTTCATGATTCGTCCTCCAAACGTGCAGCCCCCCGGCCGCGAAAGTCGCACCGGGGGGCATGCATACAAGCTGTTCTGGCGCCAGCGCGCCAATCAAAATTTCTTCGATGCTCCGAAAACGAACATGCGACCCAAGGTGAAGCCGTTGGCATATCCGCTGTCAGCCGGACCCGTGGTGAACGACACCGGAGGTGCCTTGTCGAAGACGTTGTCGACACCCAAAGTCAAATTGACGTCGTTGAGAATCTTGCTCTCGCTCTTGAACGCGTACCTGAAGAACAAGTTGAACACGTCGAACGATCCGATCCGGTTCTGGGGCGGCGCAGAGACCGTGGGCGTGATCTCGTAGCCGGACGAGTGGTTCCACGTGATCTGCGCGCGAAGTTGACGCACGTCGATACCGGCGATCGTCTGCATCTGCAGCCGTCCCCCGTTATCCTTCGCCAGCAGATCGGAAACAGCGGCGGTCGGCGTCGCCTGTTGCTTGCGCTCAAGTTGCAGGTTGGCATTTACAGCCAGATCAAAGCCGCCAAAGCCGGTCTCCCGACGATACCGGGCCGACATGTCGAGCCCGCCCACCTTCATCGAACCGAAGTTGTTCGTGCGGAAGTCAACGAATTCATAAACGGTTCGCGTGCCGATAAGCGGCGTGATCACGGTCGGCCCGTTGGGCGCAAGAGCGGCGAAGGTGTTGAGCTGCGCCGCCGTCAGACCGGTCACGCTTGTCGTGATCTGGGCGCCGAAGTTGGTGAAGATCTGCGAATTCACCAACGGCGTTGACAAGATGTCTTTGAAATCAACGTTATAGTAGCTGAAACTCGCGCTGAGCCCCGGGATGATCGGCGGCGTCACGTCGAACCCTACCGACCACGTGTGCGCCTTCTGCGGCTTCAGGTTGGCCGCAGAACCCTGCACCGAAAGCGTGTACGATCCCGGCGGGGGGGTATCGCCCGGTCGCGTGAAAGCGACGAAGGGATAGGCATTGATGGTGTTCTGGAGCGAGCCGAGCTGGTCCAGCGGGGTCGGCGCGGTGAACGAACTGCCCCAGTTGCCACGGAGAGTCAGCCATTCCACCGGCTTGAAGGTTGCCCCGAATTTCGGATTGAAGGTGTGACCGAAATCGCTGTAGTCATCATAGCGACCGGAGGCCGAAACGACCAGCGATGGTCCCTGGCCACCCAGCAGCGGCACGTTCAGTTCCCCGAACAGCGATTTCACGTTGCGACCGTAGTTCGAGAATGGATACGCCCCCAGCGAACCGATCGTGATGTCGCTCTTGTAGCGCTGCTCGTACTGGTCGCGCATGTATTCGGCACCCAGCGCCAACCGCACGTCGCCCCCCGGGAGCGCGAACAACTTGCCATCGGCGACAAGGCGCAGGTCGAGCAGGTCGTCCTTGGCCTCGCCGGCAATTTCATTGTTCACGATCGCGGCGATAACGGCGGGATTGGTCTGCGCCAGGTTGAAGGGGTTGAGCGCGGTTGAAGCAGTGGTCCCGGCGCCGGCGGCATTGAGCAGCGTGGTGTTGGGTTGGGTCAACTCGAAACCTGAACGGCTCCCGGACCAATTGACCAGCGCGCGCACCTGCCAGGAGTCGCCGATCTGCCGCGCCAGTTCGGCATTCGCACCCCATTCACGGGTGAGCGTGGACTGATAGGAACTCTTGTGCCCCAGCAGCGGCGCGAAGCTGAAATCGACAGTTTCCCGGTTGATGCAGATCGGGAAGGGGATCGACGCGCTGCAGGTCGCGCCCGGCCCCAGCACCGCTCCGGCCGGACCGATCGCGAACGGATTGGCCGGTGACATCGTCACCGAACCCGTCATGGGCGACGTTCCCAACGTCTTTCGGCGGCTGAAGAATGCCCGCGCGGTGAAAGTCGTCTTGTCGTCGATCTCCTGGTAAAGGCCCGCCATCAAGCCGTGCCGCTCGGCAGCAGGCACCGCCGCGCTCCATGTCGTGGCATCGCAGGTATTGGCCGTACCGGCCACCAGGCTGGCCGAAGTGGCACCCGGCCTATAGGCATAAGTCTTCTGCGAGGTCAGCCCGCCGCCGAATGCAGCGGGCAGGTTCGTCGAGATGTTGATGTTGGGCGTATCGCACAAGTGGCTCGCACCGACATAGGGCTGTGCCGAGTAGTCGAGCCGGCGGATGTAGCTGCGGTCCAGGCCGCGCAGCACGTCGCTCTTCGTGTACGTGTAGGACAGCCAGATCGATCCCGATCCCCAGTCCTTCCCGACAGTCGCACTCGCGTCCCATTGGTAATACTTGCTCGCGATCCCGTAATGGGCATCGGCCTTGACGCCATCGAAGCGCTTGCGGGTCACGAAATTGATGACGCCGGCAACGGCGTCGGCGCCATAGGTTGCGGACCCGCCCTCCGTCACGACTTCGACCCGCTCGATGGCGCCCGTCGGTACGACGTCGGGATCGATCGATGCCTGACTGATGCCGACCGACGCGATGCGATGGCCATCCACCATGATCAGGGTCGCCGAACTGGACGCATTGTTCGGCGAGATATTGCGGATGTTCGGCCGAACGATCTGCATCTGGTTGACGGCGTTCGCCAGGTCCGCGGTTGGCACCCTGTTGAAGTAATTGCTGACCTGCGGCAACGCAGCCAGGAGCGAATTGGTGCTGATCGGCGCGACCTGTTCAATCGTCGCCTGGCCCAGCGAGATCAGGTTCGAGCCGACCGGGGCAGCGCCGCGTATCAGCGTGCCGGTGACGACGATTTCGGCGTCTCCCTGCTTGTCTTCGGGCTTATCCTGCGCCCAGGCCGCCCCCGGCAGCAATGCCACCAGCGCGACACCCAGCAGCAACCGGCACGAATTCGACGTGAGCCTGTTCATCGGTCTCTCCCTCAAGTTACCGCTATCACACCGCGGCTTGTCGCCCGGCATATCGGCGCGCGGAGCCGTGTCAAGTTTTTTTGGGTCTTCAAAAAATGGCTCGGCGGACCGAACGGGCCTCGGCAAGCGACGCCGGATGTCGCGTTCCGGCACGTGCGCGACCTGTCAGCCCAGGCGAAACGTGGATCGACGTGCGTACCCCATTGGACTTGGCCCGATCGTTCGCCATGGAGATTGCATGCGAATCGCCGACAGCCAGTTCAACCGCCTGCAAGTGCTGCGCGAACTGTGCCGGCGCGAACCCGTCAGCCGCACCGAGCTGACCGCGGCGACGGGGCTCAATGCCGCGACGATCAGCGGCATCGTCGGCGATCTGGTTGAACGCGGCATCGTCGTCGAACAGCGCGTCCAGCCCGCGCGCACCGGCCGTCCGCGGCTCAACCTGCGGCTCAGCTCCCGCACCCTCTACACCGTCACGGCGGTGGTTTCCGGCGAGGAAGGGCTGCGCATCGGCATTGCCGACGTCCGCGGCGAGATCATCCATTCCGCCCTGCCGGGGGTCGAACGCACCAGCTGCCTGCAGGCCCTGTCCGACAATCTGGCCGCGAGCATCCGCAAGATCGTGCAGGAAGCGGACATCGCCTGGAGCCAGATCCTCAATGTGCAGGTCGGCCTGCCCGCGGTCGTCGAACGCACGACCGGTGTGGTCCATTACTTCGAGACGTTCGATGCGGTGCCGTTCGGGATGCGTGCCGCCCTGGAGCGCCAACTGGGCGTGCCGACCTCGATCGATCACGCGATGAGCCTGCTTGCCGCCTGCGAACACTGGTTCGGCGGCGATCCCGGCCGCGACGACTTCATCGTCCTCACCGTCGAACTCGGCATTGCCTCGACCGCCTATCGCAACGGCGTGCTCTACACGGGTCGCAACGGCTTCGAGCCGGAATTCGGCCACACCAAGATCTACGCGACCGGGGGAAGGCCCTGCCGCTGCGGGGGCAGCGGATGCCTCGAAGTCTATGCCTCGATGAGCGCCATCCTGGCGCAGCTGGGCGAGTATGCGTTCCCCGAGCGCGACACGCCGCCGGAGCTGTTCGACCGCTTCGATCGCATCGTCCTGCCCGGCGGCGTGCCCGCCCCCGCCGCCGCGTCGCTACTGGCGCAGGCCGGCGGTTGCCTTGGCACGGCCGTCGCGAACCTCGTCAACATCGAGGGGCCGGAATCGATCGTCATCCTGGTACCGAGCCTGGCCTTCGCCAACGCGATCTCGCCAGCGTTCGATGAGGCCCTGGCGCGCGATACCTTTCCGCCGTTGCGCGGCCGGACCACGGTCCAGTTCCGGGTGCTGGAAGCGGAACGATACTTGCGCGGCGGAGCGGCACTGACGCTGGAACGGCTGTACGAACCGCGCGTCCCCCTGCCCTGATCCACCCCGACGCGCGGTTCAGGCCGGCGGCCCGTCGGACGCGCGGCGGATCAGTTCGAACGACATTGGCTCCACCCGCTGCGCCATCGCCTGGTGCCGCCGCGCCACTGCGACGTGCTCCGCGAGAATCGCCACGGCGCGCGCCGCCATGTCCGCCGCCGGTTGCCGTATGGTCGTGAGTTCGGGCCAGATCGACCGCGCGGTCGCGGTATCGTCGAAGCCGCAGATCGACAGGTCACGTGGCACGTCAAGCCCGTGGCGGTGCGCCGCCGCCATGGCCCCCGCGGCCATGTCGTCATTGCTGGCGAAGATCGCCGTGGGGCGAGGTGACAGCGACAGCAATTGCTCCGCCGCCTCCAGCCCTGCCCGGTAGGTATAGTCGCCCCGCGCCACCAGCCCCGGCTCGAGCGACAGGCCCGCCTCGCGCAGCGCGCGCTCAAAGCCGGCCAGGCGCAGGGCGCTGACCGGATAGCGCGCCGACCCGGCAATGAAGCCGATGCGGCGATGGCCCAGGTCGATCAGGTGCCGCGCCATCGCGTGGGCCGCCGCCTCGTCGTCGATCTCCACCGCGTGGCCGTGCGGCATCGCCACCGTCGCGGCAACGCGCGCCAGGGGCAGGCCAGCCGCGGCCAGCGCCGACACGACATCCGCCTGGTCGCCCAGCGGCGCAGGCAGCAGCACGCCATCGATGCGGTGCTTGCCGAGCCGGCTGACCAGCGCCCGGGTCGGCTCGCCCGGATCGTACGGCTCCAGCAGCAACTGCGCGTCCGAGCGGCGCGCCTGGTCGAGGCTGCCGACCAGCAGTTCGCTGAGGAACGAGGCACTGGGATTGTCGTACAGCAACGCCAGTCGGCACTGCCCCCCGCCGGCGAGGCTTCGCGCCGCCGGGTTGGGGACATAGTTCAGCTGCTCGATCGCCTGTTCGACGCGGCTGCGTGTTTCCACGCTGACCCGGCTTTCCCCGTTGACGACGCGCGACACCGTCATCAGCGACACGCCGGCGGCGCGCGCCACGTCGGCTACCGTCGGCCCCTCGCCGCCGCGCCGCCTGCGCCCCCGGTTGACCCCCGTTTCCTCCATCGATTTCGTCCTAGGCGCGGGCGCGGCCGTGGGCAACCGCCAACTCGCCGATCGCCGCACGGGTTTTCCTTGCAAGACAGATGGTGGTAGCGCTATCTCCACTGTACCGCAGCGTGGGGAGGAGGCGCAAGCGCATGTACCTGGGAATCGATCTCGGCACGTCGGGCGTGAAGGCGGCGGTGATCGGCGATGCCGGCGTCATCGTCGCGCAGGCTTCGGCGCCGCTGGCGGTGTCGCGGCCGCGCCCGTCCTGGTCCGAACAGGCGCCGGAAGACTGGTGGCGGGCCACCTGCACCGCGATCCTCGCGCTACCGGCCGAAGTCCGCGCCGCCGTCCGCGGCGTCGGGCTGGCCGGGCAGATGCACGGCGCCTGCCTGCTGGGTGCCGACGACCGGCCGCTGCGCCCGGCAATTCTGTGGAACGACGGCCGCAGCTTTGCCGAGTGCGCCGAGATCGAGGCCGTCGAGCCCTGCTCGTGCGCGATTACCGGCAACCTCGCCATGCCCGGCTTCACCGCGCCCAAGCTGGCGTGGGTGCGCCATCACGAACCCGAACTGATGGCGGCCTTGCGCACCGTCCTCCTGCCCAAGGACTACCTGCGCCTGCGCCTGACCGGCGACAAGGCGAGCGACCTTTCCGACAGCGCCGGCACGCTTTGGCTCGACGTCGGCGCGCGTGACTGGTCCGACGCGATGCTCGCCGCCACCCACTTGACGCGTGCCCAGATGCCCCGCCTGTTCGAAGGCACGCAAGTCACCGGCACGCTGCGCGCCGAGCTGGCCCGCGAATGGGGCATGAACCCCGTCCCCGTCGTCGCCGGCGGTGGCGACAATGCCGCGGGCGCCGCCGGCGTCGGCGTCGTCGGCGATGGCGATGCGCTGCTCTCGCTCGGCACGTCAGGCGTGATCTTCGTCGCGACCGCGCAATTCCGCCCCAATCCTGAACGCGCGGTCCACGCCTTCTGCCACTGCGTGCCGGGCATGTGGCACCAGATGAGCGTCCACCTCTCGGCCGCCGCCTGCCTCGACTGGGCCGCCGGAGCGCTCGGCCTGGGCGATGCCGCGGGGGTCGTGGCTGCGGCCGAGCGCGCCGGCATCGGCCAGTCGGACGAATTGTTCCTCCCTTATCTGTCGGGAGAGCGCACCCCGCACAACGATCCGCACGTGCGCGGCGCGTTCCTGCGGGCCGACAACGACACCGACGCGGCGCGCCTCGCCGCGGCGGTGCTCGAAGGCGTCGCGTTTGCCCATGCCGATGGCCTGGCGTCGCTGCGCGAGGCCGGCACGGTGGTCGACGAACTCGCCGTCATCGGCGGCGGCGGCCGCTCGCGCCACTGGGGCCGCATCCTCGCCAGCGTGCTCGATGCCCGCCTGCTGTACCTCGATGGCGGCGAAGTCGGCCCGGCGCTCGGTGCCGCCAAGCTCGCTCAAGTCGCCGTCACCGGCGCCAGCCCTGGCGAAGTCTGCACCCGGCCCGCCGTTCGCGACGCGGTCGAGCCCGAACCCGAACTGGCCCGGCGCCTCGCTCCCAAGCTCGAAAAGTTTCGCCGCGCCTACGCCGCGATCCGCGACATCTGAAAGGAATGCCCATGTCCGCCGACTATTTCGCCCCGTTCCAGGCCGTCCGCTATGAAGGTCCGGAGACCGACAACGATCTCGCCTATCGCTGGTACGACAAGGACCGGCTGGTGCTGGGCAAGCGCATGGAGGATTACCTGCGCTTCGCCGTGTGCATGTGGCACACCTTCTGCTGGCCCGGCAGCGACGTGTTCGGCGCCGGTACGTTCAGCCGCCCGTGGCACGCCGGCCCGAACGACGCCGCCCGCGCCGCGCAGAAGCGCGAAGCCGCGCTGGCCTTCGTCGAAAAGCTCGACGTGCCGTTCTACTGCTTCCACGACGTCGACGTGATGGCCGATGCCGACGGCGTCGCCGAAACCGCCGCCGGCTTCCGCAAGAGCCTTGCCGAAGCGGTCGACCACCTCGAGGCGCTGCAGGCCCGGCACGGCCGGCGCTTGCTGTGGGGCACCGCCAACCTGTTCAGCCACCCGCGCTACATGGCGGGTGCCGCCACCAACCCGGATCCCGAAGTCTATGCCTGGGCGGCGATGCAGGTGCGCGACTGCCTCGATGCGACGCACCGGCTCGGCGGCGCCAACTACGTGCTGTGGGGCGGCCGCGAGGGTTACGACACCATCCTCAACACCGAGCTCGCCACCGAACAGGCCAACTTCGGCCGCTTCCTGTCGCTCGTCGTCGACCACAAGCACCGCATCGGCTTCACCGGCACGATCCTGATCGAGCCCAAGCCGCACGAACCGACCAAGCACCAGTACGACTTCGACACCCAGTCGGTCTACGCGTTCCTCAAGCGCTTCGGGCTGGAAAACGAGGTCAAGGTCAACATCGAGGCCAACCATGCGACACTGTCGGGCCACACCTTCGAGCACGAACTGGCGATGGCGCGCGCACTCGGCATCTTCGGCTCGATCGACGCCAATCGCGGCGATCCGCAGAATGGCTGGGACACCGACCAGTTTCCCAATTCGGTCGAGGAACTGACCTTGGCGATGCTCGAGGTGATCCGCGCCGGCGGCTTTACCACCGGTGGTTTCAACTTCGACGCCAAGGTGCGGCGCCAGTCGATCGACGCGGCCGACCTGTTCCACGGCCACATCGGCGGCATCGACACGATCGCCCGCGCCCTGCTGCGCGCCGCCGCGATCGTCGAGGATGGCAAGCTGGATGCCTTCCGTGCCGAGCGTTATGCCGGCTGGCAGGGGGAGCTGGGCCGGATGATCCACGCCGAAGCGACCACCCTCGCCGGGATCGCGGACCATGCCATTCACGCCAACCGCGTGCCCCAGCCGCGCTCGGGCCGGCAAGAATGGTGCGAGAACCTCGTCAACCGGTTCTGAAGCGGGGTCAGCGGCGCGCTCAATCCGCGGGATGGAGCGCGCCGCGCAGGAACAGCCGCACGTTGTACGCGATCTGCCGGTCCAGATCGGCTGCCATCGTGCGGTCCCAGACGGCAAGCTGGACCGATCCCTCGATCACCAGGTTGATGAACGCGGTGGCCGCCTGGACCGCGTCGGGGACCGGCTTGCCGGGGCGCAGGCGGCGGCGGAACAGCTCCGCGATATAGCCGATCGTCACCTGGGTGGTCTGGTCGAGCATGGTGGCGGCCACCTCCGGCCGGCGGAAGACCTCGGTATAGGCGATGCGCACGAGCCGCAGACCCGAGGGCTTGCGCACATTCGCCACCCACAGGCGGGCGATGCGCAGCAGGGTTTCCTCGAGATCGTCGCATTCCAGTTCGCGCAACTGCCCGACCGGAATGATCCACTGGTCGATCGCCAGCTGCAGCGCCGCGCGGAACAACGTCTCCTTGTCGGCATAGCGGGCATAGATCGTGCGCCGCGACATGCCCAGTGCGCCCGAGATCGCCTCGATCGTGGTCGCCTCGAAGCCGTGCTCGAGGAACAGGTCGAGCGCGTGCTCGAGCAGTTCCTGGTTGCGCAGCTCAATCGTCTCGCGCGACGGGCGCCCGCGCCCGCGTCCCGGTGGCCGCGCCGGCTTGGCGGCGGGCACCGGGTAGAGCGACGGCGCGCGTGCTTCGGCGGGAAGTTCCGAACGGGCCTTGTCGGTCACGCCTGATCCCCGAATACCGCCCGGTTGCGAAAGGACATCGCCCACGGCAACGGCATTTGCGCGGCCAAGTCAAGCGCCAGGGCGCTGCTAACCCGCCCTCGACACGTACTTGTCGATGTTGGCGTGGAACTGCGCGACGCAGAATTCCTCCTGCGACAGCGAGATGTGGGTCAGCCCTTCGTTGCGCAGCCCGCGCTGCTGGCGCTCCATCTGGTCGTAGTCCTGCTGCAGTGCGAGGAAGTAGGGATAGGACCCCTTTTCCTTCACCTCCACCAGCTCCGCGCGGTATTGCTGCCGCAGGGGTTCGGGCAGCCACATGTAGGCGGTGACGTGCCAAATGCACTTGTTCGGATCACCCGACGGGTGCGGGGTCATCAGGATCGTCGTCGCCTCACCGGCGCGGATGGTCATGAAGAAGTTGGGAAAGAAGAACCAGCCGCGGCTGTCGCTCATCTGGTCGTCGGTCAATCCGCTGACATCCATGCCTTTGGCGGTCAGCGTCTGGCGCGTGGCCTTCTGCAGGATCGTGCGCACGGATTCGCCCGCGGGGAAAGCGTAGGTGCCATCGGCCGACAGGTGCGGCGCGATCATAGCCTCGAACGTCGGCAGCACTTCGGCGACGCTGGGAAACGTCGAGGGCAGACTGCGGATCGCCTCGACCTGCTGTTCGACGCTGCAGACATCGGCGTTCTTGACCTCGAACGGCGAGCCGGCGGTGCGATGGTCGCCGTAGAAACCCCAGGTGGCGGCAGCCGGTTCGAGATCGATCACCGCCAGCAGTTCCGGATGGACGCCGAGGATATGATAGCCTTCGGAGAAGGCGTCCATCACCACCTTCCAGTTGCAGTCGAGCTCCTCGCGGACGTCCATGCCCACCGGGGTCATCTCGTCCAGCTTGTACGGGGCGAGGCCCTCCATGACGTCGCGGGTCATGAACTCGGCGAGCGGCTGGGCGTCGCGGTCGGGGTTGAGGAAGATGAAACCGGCGAAGGTATCGACCGGGACTTCAACCAGCGTATGCTCGGCCTTGTCGATATCGGGGACGAGATCGGGGCGGGCGACGGCGAGCAGGCGGCCGTCGAGGCCATAGGTCCACATGTGGTACTGGCAGGTGAAGCGGCCGGCGTGGCCCTTGCCTTCGCACAGCGCGTTGCCGCGGTGGCGGCAGGCGTTGACGAAGCCGCGCAGCTTGCCGTCCTGGCCGCGGGCGACGATCCACGACTGGTCCAACAGGGAATAGACCTTGTAGTCCCCGGAGTTGGGCAATTCGTCAGCCCGGCCGACGATCTGCCAGGTCTTCATCCAGATCGCGCGGCGCTCCTTCTCCTGCCATTCGGGCGAGTGGTAGCGCTCGGTGCTGATCTTGAGCGGCAGGCGCGCAAAATCGAGATCCGCGAAATCCTTGAAGGCGACGGGGCTGTTCATTGGGGGTGCTCCTGCCGGGTTTGACCGATGACATGCATGCGCGGACACCCTCTCCGGGCACCAGGCGGACGCAGCCATACACCCCATCGGCGAGGGGAGCAAAAGGTAATTGCAGTCTACATTCTCTTTTTTTCGTCAGCCGCCTTCCTGCTCGACGAAAGCCATGACGACCGCACGGTTGTGGCGGTTGGCCTCGAACCGCGCGAGCTCGGGATCGTGGCGCAGGATCGCGTCGATGATCAGGCGGCGACCCGTCTTCCAGCGCGCCAGCCCTGGCGCGCCGTCGAACAGCTTGCCGAACGGCCGGGTACCCGCAAAGCGCAGGGTGACGCGGGTGAGCAGCTCGAACAGCGGGCGATCGACCATGCGGAACAGCAGGTCCTGGAACTCGACTTCGAGCCCGATCAGGTCGGCGTGATCGCCGCCGTCGGCAATGCGGCGGGCGAAGGCGCGCAATTCGTCGAGCAGGGCCGCGTCGTGGCATTCGGCCGCGGCCGCCGCCAGCTCGTTGAACAGCAGCGAGGTCATGTCCAGCGCCTCCTGCCACGAAGCGGGCCGGCTGCGCATGTACGCGGCGAGCGAGCGTTCGAGCGACAGCGCATCCGGACGGCGCCCGTAATAGCCGCCGCCAGGACCACGGCGCACCTCGAGCAGGCCTTCATGCTCGAGAATGCGCGCCGCCTGCTGGATGGTGACGATGCCGACGCCCAGCAGCCGCGCGAGTTCGGGCAACTGGCCGATCGATTCCCCTTCGGGAATGGCGAAGATGCGTTCGCGCAGCGCCTCGACCGTGGCGGGGACGAGGTTGCGACGCGACGCGGAAGCAGCGGGAGCAGCGGACATACCGATTAAATACGCCTGTTTTTGCCGATCATCCAGTCAATTTTGCCGCTTGCGGCGCAAATAATACGCGCATAATGTCGCCCGCGACTCGCGCCGGATCGCCGGCGGATCGTTTGGAGAGGCATCGATGGCTTTCACGCATCCGGACGCCGGCACCCTGCCGCAAAACCCCCTGTTCATCGGCGGAAAGCCGGAAACGCAGGGCAGCGGCGAGCGGCTCGCGCATATCTATCCCGGCACCGGCCGCGTGACCGGCGAACTGCGCATGGCCTCCCCCGCCGATGTCGACCGCGCGGTGGCGGCGGCGCAAGCGGCGTTCCCCGCCTGGCGCGCGATGCCCGGTGACAAGCGTCGCGACCTGATGTTCAGGCTGGCGGCACTGATCGAGGCCCGGATGATGGACTTCGTCCCCGGCCTCGTCGGCGAGAACGGCTCGATCGCGATGGCCGCGCCTTACATGCCGATGGATGCCGCGCAGAAGTTCCGCTATTTCGGCGGCTGGGCCGACAAGATCCACGGCCGCACCGTGCCGATGTGGGGCGGACCGGCGCACGACTATGTTTCCTATGAACCTTATGGCGTGATCGGGGTGATCGTGCCGTGGAACGGCCCGCTGTTCGCGGCAACGATGTGCATGGCCCCGGCGCTGGCTGCCGGCAACTGCGTCGTCCTGAAGTCGCCCGACCTGGCGCCCTACAGCGTGATGAAGCTGGTCGAGATCATCCATGAGGCCGGCTTCCCCGACGGCGTCGTCAACCTGGTTACCGGCGGCGCCGACGTCGGCGATGCGATGGTCGCGCACCCGGGCATCGGCAAGATCCAGTTCATCGGCTCGGGGGCGACCGCGCGCAAGGTGCTGGCCCGCGCGTCGGAGACGCTGAAGCCGTGCGGCCTGGAGCTGGGCGGCAAATCCGCGGTGATCGTGTTCGACGATGCCGATCTGCAGGGCGCGGCCAAGCGCGGGCTGACCGGCGCGGTCTCGGCCAACGGCCAGGGCTGCGTCAACGGCACCCGGCTGCTGGTGCAGCGCGGGGTCTATGACCAGTACCTGGCGATGCTGGGAGCGATGGCCGGCTACATCCAGGTCGGCGACCCGTTCGACCAGAAGACGACTATGGGCCCGGTGATCTCCGAGACGGCGATGAACCGCATCCTCGGCATGGTGACGCGCGGCGTCGATGGCGGCGCCAGGCTGGTCTGCGGCGGCCAGCGCCTGGGCGGCGACCACGGCGAGGGCTACTTCCTGCCGGTCACAGTGCTGGCCGATGTCGCCAACGACAGCGAGATCGCGCAGAACGAAGTGTTCGGACCGGTGCTGGTCGTCACCCCGTTCGACACCGAGGAGGAGGCGATCGCGCTGGCCAACGGCACCGACTATGGCCTGGGCGCCTATGTCCACACGCAGAACCTGCGCCGCGCGCACCACGTGACGAAGGAACTGCAGGCCGGGCAGATCCACGTCAACGGCTCGGGCGAGGCGATGCAGCCCAACGTGCCGTTCGGCGGCTGGAAGCATTCGGGCCACGGCCGGCTCGGCGGGATCGAGGGCCTGCAGGAGTTCCTGCAGCCGAAGAACATCTGGATGAACCTGGCGGCGGAGGGCTGAACCGATGGCGATGCTGGACCCGCAGGACCGATCCGCGCGCGGCGCGGCGTTGCAGGCGAAGATCTATGGCGCGGCGCCGGCCGAGCCCCGGACGCCCTGGCAGGAATCGGTGCGCGATTTCGTCTATGCCGAATGCTGGAGCCGGCCGGGGTTGGACTTGCGCACGCGCTTGCTGATCGCGCTGGCCGGATCGGCGTTGTTCGCGTTTCCGCAGGAGACGATCGACGGTGTCGTCAAGGGTGCGCTGATCACCGGCGAGCTGACGCTGGGCGAACTGCGCGAGGTGGCGCTGCATCTTTCGGTCTATGGCGGCTGGGGACGCGGCGGCCTGATCGACAGCGCCGCCACGCGGGTGGCGGCCGAACTGGGGCTGCCGCCGGCCGAATGCGCGCCGATCCGCGCCGCGCCGTGGGACCCGGAGGAACGGACCCGCCAGGGCATGGCCGAGTTCGTCAACGTCATGACCTTCTCCGGCGGCCCGTCGGTCACGCCTTACCTCGAAGGCATCAACAACTTCGTGTTCGGCGAGATGTGGTGCCGCTACGGCGGTCTCGACCAGCGCTCGCGCCGCTGGCTGACGTTGGTCGGCGTGTGTGAATCGACCGCCGAAGTGCCGATGAAGAGCCACATTCACGCGGCGATGGCGAGCGGCAACTGCCAACCCTCCGAACTGCAGGAATTCGTGCTGGCCTTCGGCCTGTGCGCCGGATGGCCCCGCGCCTCGGTGGTGCAGAGCATCGTCTTCGAGCAGATCCGCAATATCGAAAACGGATGGCCATGGTCGGGAGAGCCGGCCAGGACTCCCGGGGGGGCCGCGTGATGGCACAGATCATAGACATGAAGGGCAAGGTCGCACTGGTCACCGGCGCGGCATCGGGGCTTGGCCGGGCAACGGCGTTGCGGTTGGCCGAGGCCGGCGCCGCGCTCGCACTGGTCGATGTCAACGCCGCCGGGCTCGAGGAGACGGCGGAGATGGTGTCCGGCGTCGAGGTGCTGCGCCACGTCGCCAACCTCGCGGATGCCGACGCCTGCGCCGGTTCGGTCCACGCCGCGGTCAGCACGCTGGGCCGGCTCGATGCGCTGTGCAACATCGCCGGCGTCATCAAGATGGCGCACAGCCACGAGATGCCGCGAGCCGATTTCCAGCTGACGATGGCGATCAACCTGCACGCGCCCTGGTACCTGTCGCAGGAGGCGATCCCGCACCTGCTCGACAGCCACGGCGCGATCGTCAACTGCGCCTCCTCGGCCGCGTTCATTGGCGAGGCCTATGCCGCCGCCTATTGCGCGACCAAGGCCGGGATCGTGAACATGACCAAGGCGATGGCGATGGAGTACGTGCGCAAGCCGATCCGCATCAATGCGGTGGCGCCGGGCGGAATGATGACCGGCATCGCCAACGGCATGACCTTCCCGCGCGAGCCCGAGACCGACCTGATCGCACGCTTTTCGGGCCTGCGCGGATTGGTCGACGTGGAGGACGTGGCGGAGGCGATCGCGATGCTCGCCTCGCCGGCCGGGCGCTCGTACCACGGCGCCTGCATCAACATCGACGCCGGGATCACCGCAGGATGAGCAGCCAGCCACCAAAGGGCATCGGCTTCATCGGCCTCGGCTCGCAGGGGGGACCGATGGCGCACCGCATCGTCGATGCGGGCATGCCGCTGGTGGTCTGGGCCCGCCGTCCGGAAGTCCTCGCCGCCTACACCGACAAGGGCGCGGTCGCAGCCGCAACGGTGGCGGAGTTGGGCGCGCAATGCCGGCATGTCGGCGTCTGCGTGGTCAACGATGCCGACGTGCTGGGCATCTGCGACCAGCTGATCCCGGCCATGCCCGCGGGCGGGGTCATCGCCATCCATTCGACGGTCCTGCCCGAAACCGTGGTCGAACTCGAGCGGCGCTGCGCCGAGGCGGGGCTGCAACTGGTCGATGCTCCCGTCAGCGGCGGCGAGCCGGCAGCCAGGGCCGGAGTCCTCACCGTGATGTGCGGCGGCGAGGCCGGGGCCTTTGCCGCGGCGCGGCCGGTGTTCGACACGTTCGGCAAGATGGTCGTCCTGCTCGGTGCCGCCGGGGCGGGACAGCGCGCGAAGATCGTCAACAACGCGCTGCTGTCGGCGCATATCGGCATTGCCTGGTCGGCGCTGGGCGCGGCGGCGCAGCTCGACATCGACAAGGCGGCGCTGGCCGAACTTATCAAGGAGTCGAGCGGGCGCAGCTTCGGCTTCGAGGTCGCGGCACGGCTGCCGGCGCCGCAGGCATTCGAGCACGGCGCCCGTTTGCTCCACAAGGACATCGAACTGCTGAAGACAATCCTGCCGGGCGACCCCGGCGTGACGGCGCTGTGGAACGCAGGCGGGGAATTCCTGCTGGCGGCGACGGGCGCGGACAACAAGGAGTAACGACAATGGCATTCTCGCTCGACCAGTTCCGCCTCGATGGCAAGGTGGCGGTCGTCACCGGCGCCGGCGGGCGTGGCAATTCGATCGGCCGCGCCTATGCGCTGGGGCTGGCACGGGCCGGGGCGGCGGTGGTGGTCGCCGATCTCAACGGCGACGGCGCGCAGGCGGTGGCGGACGAGATCGTCGCCGCCGGCGGCAAGGCGATCGGCGTCAGGGTGGACGTCGCCGACGAGGCCTCGACGCTGGCGATGGGCAAGGTCGCGGTCGAGGCGTTCGGCGGCGTCGACATTCTCGTCAACAATGCCGCGCTGATGGTCGATATCTCCTACGACAACTGCGAGACCGTGTCGCTGGACGCCTGGAACAAGGCCTTCGCGGTGAACCTCAACGGCGCGCTGCTCTGTGCCCGTGCGGTGCTGCCGTCGATGCGCGAGCGTGGCGGGGGTCGGATTGTCAACCAGGTTTCCGGCGGCGCGTTTCCGGCAACCGGGCTCTACGGCATCACCAAGCTGGCGCTGGTCGGGCTGACCACCAGCCTCGCCAAGCAGTTCGGCAAGGAAGGGGTGACCTGCAACGCCATCGCGCCGGGCAACGTCACTTCAGACGCCGGCAAGTTGCTGGTGCCCGACGACTCGCCGTTCATCCAGTTCCTGCAGATGAGCTGCGCGACGAAGCCGCGCGGCGAGCCGGACGAGTTGGTGGGGACGCTGCTGCTGCTGTGCTCCCCGGCCGGGGAATGGATCACCGGGCAGACCATCCACGTCGACGGCGGCTGGGTGCTGCGGCCTTGATCGGTTAGAGGTCGAGGCCGAAGCCTGCCAGCGTGAACTCCAGCCGGCCGGCGTGGGGCAGCGCGGCGAGGACGACCAGCCGACCCTGCTCGTAACGCAAATGCCAGGTCTTGCCGTGGCGCGGTTTGCGTTCCGCGAACGCGGCGGGATCGAGCACGACGAGGTTGCAGCCGGCGCGATCGCGCGCAGATCGGGTGCGCAGCGCCTGCGTCTGCGCGGCCCGCGCGGCGGTCGTCAGGTCCTGGCAGGCGCGGTAGTCCTCGGGGTCGGTCCATTCGGCCTCGCGCGCGGCGAACGGCGCCTCGGTCAGGTCGAGCGTGCGATCCGAAGCGATGGCCACCGAAAAGCTGGAGTGCTCGATCGTTGTCGACGGCGGGGCAAAGCCGGGCGAACGCGCGACGAAGCGCAGGCGCCAGTAGGCGGCTTCGGCGATCGCGGTGGCCTCGCGCTCGCTGGCGTAGAAGATGCCGGGGCGCTCGTCGGCGCGACGGAAGCGGCTGGCGAGGCGGTGGCCATAGCGGAACGGCGAGGCGAGCAGGTAATCGAGCCCGCGCGCGGCGGCGGGAAGCTGCGGCTTGACCTCGTCTGCCAACGTTTCGAGCAGTTCCTGCTCGGCAAGGTCGCTGGCCAGCCGGTTGGTCGAGATCCGGTGCTGCGCCTCGACCAGGCGCCAGACGCGGCCACGATACCGGCGGTGCTCAGACGCGAGCGCGGTAGAAGTCCACATAGTCGCAGACCTCGATCAGGCCGCGCATCGTGGCGATGCGGTCGAGCGGGCGAGCGTCGAGATCGCGGTTGACCGTCGCCAGCCATTGCCTGGCGGCGGCATCGTCACTGCCGAGCAGGGCGTCGAGGCTGCGGAACAGGCGCAGCAGGAACTGGCCGGCCTCGAACGACTTCGACGCCGGGTCGAGGCTGGCGGTGCCGGCATGGAGTCGCGAGACGGTGGCCGGCGACACGCCGAGGACCTGCGCCAGCCGCGCGTTGCTGAGGCCCCAGAGCTGGGCGATGCGGGCGACCGCGCGGGTCAGGACCGAGGCCCGGTCGGCGCTGGAATCAGGGCTGACGGAACGGGGACGGGCAACCATCGGGCGATCCTTTCACCTGCAACATATAGCATCCACTTGTTCAAATGAACAGAGGCTGTCGCGGCCGGCAGCGCGGCATCATCCGGTCGCAAGCACCACCCTTCCCGCGGTCTGCCCCGCGAAGGCGTCGGCCATGGCGGCGGCGAAGTCCTCGAACGCGTAAGTCTTGCCGATCACGGGGCGCAGGTGGCCGGCGGCGGCCCACTCCATCATCCGGGCGCGCGTGGTGGCCATGCGCTCGGGCTCGCGTTCGCCGAAGACGCGCAGTTGCACGCCGATCAGGCTGGCGGTCTTGACCAGCGGCAGGTTGGTCTTGAGCGCGGCGATGCCGCCGGTGAAGCCGATCACCAGGTAGCGGCCGTCATACCCCAGGGTGCGGAAGGCCGGGTCGGTCACGTCGCCGCCGACCGGGTCGAAGACGACGTCGATCGAACCCGTACCGCCGGCCGCGCCCTTGACGTCGTCGCGCCAGCTCGCGCTGCGGGTGTCGATCGCGGCGTCGGCGCCGGCCTGGAGTGCGAGGGCGCGCTTGTCCGGGGTCGAAGCGCTGGCGACGACGCGGGCACCGAGCGCCTTGCCGACCTGGATCGCGGCGATGCCGGTGGCGCCGCCCGCACCGAGCACCAGCAGCACCTCTCCGGGGGCGAGGCGGCCGCGATCGCACAGAGCGTGCGTGGCGGTGAGGTAGCTCGGCGGGAACACCGCGGCCTGTTCGAGGCTCATGCCGGCGGGAACCTGCGCGAAGCTCGCGGCACGGAAGGTGCCTTCCTCGGCGAAGATGCCGCCGAAGCTGCTGCCCATTACCGCGTCGCCGGGGGCACGGCCGGTGACGCCTTCGCCCACCTCGATCACTTCGCCCGCGCATTCGCTGCCGGGGATGAAGGGGAGCGGCGGGGTCACCTGGTACTTGCCCATCGCGGTGAGCACGTCGACGTAGGACACGCCGATCGCCCGGATCGCGACGCGGATCTCGCCCTTGCCGGGCGCGCGGGCAGGCACCTCGCGGATCGCGTAGGCTTCGGGGCCGCCGAACGCATCGGCGATGATCGCGCGGGGCATCAGTGCTGCCCCCCGTCGCAGCGCACGAGCGCGGCGGTGACGTTGACCGAGGCGGGTGAGGCCAGGAACAGCGCGGTGGTGACGATGTCCTCCGGGTTGGCGGCGTGACCACGGGGGATGGCGATCGGGCCCTGGCCCTTGTCCGGCCAGGCCTCGACGATGTCGGTGCGGAAGGCGCCGGGCGAGAGCGTGTTGACGCGCACGTGCGGCGCGTATTCCCAGGCAAGGCTGCGCGACATCGCGTTGAGCGCGGCCTTGGAGGAGCCGTAGGGGACGACTTCGGGCAGCGGCATCAGCGAGCCCGACGAGGTGACGTTGATGATGCAGCCGCCCGCTTCCCCGCGCGCACCGGCGTCGAACATCCGCTTGCCGACCTGGCTGGCGAGGCGGAACGGGCCCTTGAAGTTGAGGTTGAGCACGGAATCGAACAGCGCCTCGGTCACCTCGTGGCTGGGCACGCGCGGGCTCATCCCGGCGTTGTTCACAAGGATATCCACACGGCCGAAGGCGGTATAGGCTTCCTCCACCAGCCGATCGCAGGCGTCCCACTTGCCGACGTGGGCCGAGATGGCGAGCGCGCGGCGGCCGAGAGCGCGGCACTCCTCCGCCACCCTCTCGCAATTGTCGAGCTTGCGGCTGGCGATGATGACGTCGGCGCCGCGCTCGGCGAACGCCTTGACCATCTGGTAGCCGAGCCCGCGCGAGCCCCCGGTGACGAGCGCGACCTTGCCGGTGAAATCAAACAGCGGGTCCATCATTCGGCGTCCAGGTAGTGGGGGAAGCGGGCCTTCGCCGCTGCCAGCCGGGTGGGTACGTGCTCGCTCGGGAACAGCCCGGGCGCGGGCCTGGCCTTCTTCAGGTAGGCACGGGCGAGCTGGCTCTTGTGAACGTCGGTCGGTCCGTCGGCGAAGGCCAGCGCCATGTGGCCCGCGTACCAGTCGGCCAGCGGCATCTCGAGGCTGATGCCGAGCGAGCCGTGCAGCTCGAGCGCCTTGCCGACGATGTCGTGGTAGACCTGCGCCATTGCCACCTTGCACATGCCGATGTGGTTGCGGCTGGCGCCGTGCGGCATCCGCCCGGCCTCGATCTCGTCGATGATCCACGCGGTCTTCAGCACCAGCAGGCGGAACTGTTCGAGCTGGATGATCGATTCGGCGATCTTGGCCTGGACCATCTGGTGATCGCCGAGCATCCGGCCCTTGGTGCGGCGCGAGACCGCGCGTTCGAGCATCATGTCGATCGCGCGCTGGCAACGGCCGACGGTGCGCATCGCGTGGTGAATGCGGCCGCCGCCGAGCCGGGCCTGCGCGACCTTGAACCCTTCGCCGGGGTTGCCGAGCATGTAGTCGAGCGGGACGCGGCACCGGTTGTAGCGGACATAGCACGACTGGCCGTCGTCGATCGTCTCCTGCGCGCCGGCGATGCCGACGTTGCGGATGATCTCGAAGCCGGGGGTGTCGGTGGGCACGATGAACATGCTCATCCGCTCGGTCAGCTTCGCCTCGGCATCGGTGACGCAGATGACCAGGCAGAAGGCGGCATGGCGCGCATTCGACGAGAACCACTTCTCGCCCTCGATCACCCATTCATCGCCGTCTCGCCAGGCCTTGCAGGTGAATTCGCCCGGGTCGGCGCCGCCTTGCGGCTCGGTCATCGAGAAGCACGAGACGATCTCGCCGGCCATCAGCGGATCGAGGTACTTGCGCTTCTGCTCGTCGGTGCCGAACAGCGCCAGGATCTCGGCATTGCCGGTATCGGGTGCGGCGGTGCCGAACACCGTCGGCGCCCAGTTGGAGCGGCCGAGGATCTCGTTCATCAGGCCGAGCTTGACCTGGCCATAGCCCGGACCGCCGAGGTTGCGGCCGAGGTGGCAGGCCCACAGCCCCTGCGCCTTGACCTGCTCCTGCAACGGCTTGAGGTGGCGCAGCGCCGGCTTGTAGGTCTTGTCGTACATGGCGTTGGGGCCGGGAAACAGCAGGTCCATCGTCTCGCACTCGTCGCGGACGAACTGCGCCATCCAGTCGAGCTTGGCCTGGAATTCGGGCTCTACGGAAAAATCGATCATGGGTCCTCTCCTGATAGTCAGCCGGCGCGCGCAACCTGGCGCGCGACTTCGGCAAAGCACTGGTCGACGATGCGGGCGAAGAACCGGCCGGTCTCCTTGGGCAGGTGGCCGGCTTCCGCCGCCGCCACCTTGTATTCGAGCAGGCAGCCCGACTTGAACTTGGCGAGGATCGAGAACCATTCGAAGTCGCGGATGTCGCGGCCGGTGCCGGCGCAGTAATAGCGCGCCAGTTCCTGCTTGGTCGGGAACTGGGCCGGATCGTTGAGCGCGGTGGGGAATTCCTTGCCCGGCTCGTCCTCATCGCGCATGCCGCCGGTGAACCAGCCCATGTCGATCATCGGATCGCCGATCGTCGACAGCTCCCAGTCGATCATCGCCGCCAGCCGCGCCGGAGGCCCGTGGCGGAACATCATGTTGGGCGTGCCGACATCCCCATGGATGATCCCGCGCACCTCGCGCGGGGTGTGGGCGTGGCGCAGCCAGTCCTCGGCCTCGGCGATGCCCTTGAGCTCGCGGCGCTGGTAGCCGGGATACTTCTCGGGATAGGAATTGAGCTGGCCGACCCAGCGATCGACCTGGCGTTCGAGGAACTTGCCGGGCTTGCCGTAGTCCTCCAGCCCGATCGCGACGTAATCGACATTGGCCAGCTGAATCAGCCCGTCGACGATCGCGAAGGGAATGCCGTAGGCATAAGGCATCGTGTCGAACGGCGGTTCGTTATGAATCTTCTCGTCGCGCAGGTTCGGCGCCCAGCCGTTGACCTTTTCCATCACGTAGAAGCGGCCACCGATCAGGCCGGGATCGTCACAGACGGCGTAGCAGTGCGGGTGCGGCACGTCGGTCCGGTTGAGCGCGGTCAGCACCCGCGCCTCGCGCAGCACGCCTTTCTCCGCGCCCGGCGGCGGCACCGCCGGCGGGCGCCGCAGGACCATCTCGCCTTCGCCGCGATCGAGGGTGAGCACCACGTTCGAGGTGCCGCCCGACAGGACCTGGGTGCGCAGCGGCCCCTTGCCCAGTTCCGGCACATGGGCGTCCAGCCAGTCGGTCAGCGGACCGATCGGCGCCAGTTCATCCAGGTTGTGCACGATCCCGCTCATCCGCCTCTCCTATTCAATGTCCTGCCCCCCTGCCCGCTTCGGCCCGGGTCCAACCTAGCCTCCCGCCCTCAGGCGTTCTTCCAGGGCGCGCCGGATCGTGCGCAGCAGCCGGGTCGCCTCGTGCGCGGTTTCGGCGTCGACCGCGGCCGAAAGCCCGGCGCCGAGCGCCTCCGCCGCCGCGTCCGCCTCGCGCTTCATCGCAATGCCCCGCGCCGTCGGCACCAGCAGGCCGGCGCGCTTGTGGTCGGGGTTGGCGGCGGTCTCGATCAGGCCGCGCGCGACCAGCGCATTGGTCGCGCGCTGGACGAGCTGGCGCGGCGAACCGAGCGAGCGGCCGATCTGCGGCACCGTCGGCGGCCGTTCCGCCTCGACCACCGCGTTCAGCACCATCATTTCCGATTCGCCGAGACCGATCGCCCGGCGCGAGGCCGCGAACGTCGTCTTCAGGCGACCGTTGAGGCGGCTGATCTCGTCGACCAGACCCACCAGCGGGTGACGCGAATCGAATTTGCCATCCATGAGGGTGATCGTGTCATTTTGACATGATCGTGTCAAATTCCTTTCATTCCGGCCTTCCGCGCGCAGGACCCGCGTTGCGTCGGCCGGGCGCTTCTCCGCTCGCCGGCCATGCGGCGCCGTTAAGCTTGTCCCGCAATGCAAGCTTCACCCTTTCCGGCAAGCTTCGCGGGAGCACCGGATTGACGGGAAGCGTGCCGGGTTCCGCCCGCACGCCAGCGCCAATGCCGCCACAGGGGATCATTCGATGAGCATCCGGCCCGCGCCCGCACGTCCGTCTCGCCGCCCATTCGCCATTCGTGGCCGCCGCTCCGGCGGGCTCGCCTTGGGGCTCCTCGGCTCGGCCGCCGGCATCCCGGCGGCATACGCCCAGGATGCGGTCGCCGCCGCCGATGTCACGCCCCTGGCGACGACGGCGGTCAATCCCAATGCCGCCGACTGGACGCTGATCAACCTCAAACCCGCCGACGTCACCGCCGCCGCCGGGGGCGCCGGGGCCAAGGTGGCGCTGCTCGACGGACCGACCGACTGCCGCGATACCGACCTTGCCGGGCGCTGCATCAACATCCGGGTCTCCGGCGCGACGTACACCGGCTACAGCACGCACGGCACGCACACCGCCGGTATCATCGCGGGCGCGAGGTTCGGCATCGCCACCGGCACCTCGGTGATCAATTATGGCGTGTTCGACGACAAGGGCTGGGTCGCCAACGGCACCCTGCTCAGCACGATCTGGCGGGATGCCTATGCGCGCGGCGCGTCGATCGCCAGCATGAGCTTCGGCTGCGCGAAGACGGCGCTGTGCTTCGGCGGGTCCGACATCGCGACGATGGCGCAGGCATCGGTGCCAATGCTCTACGTCAAGGCTGCTGGCAACGACGGCGTTGCCCTAGGCAACGAAAGCACCGGGGTGAACAGCGCGACGATCACTGCCGCCATGAACCGGGTCCTGCTGGTCGGCAGCGTCAACGCCGCGGGCGTGATCAGCAGCTTTTCCAATCGCCCGGGTGACGGGTGCGCCTTGGCCATGGGCAGCACGACCTGCACCGAGGGCCTGAAATGGAAGTACCATTTCCTCGTCGCCCCCGGCGAGGCGATCTATTCGACCCTGCCCAACAACACCTATGGATACATGTCGGGCACCAGCATGGCGACCCCGGCGGTGGCCGGGGCGGCGGCGCTGCTCGAGGCGCGCTGGCCCAAGCTCAAGACCACGCCCGAGACGGTGGCGAAGATCCTGCTGACCAGCGCCACCGATCTCGGAGCGCCCGGGGTCGATGCCGTCTATGGCTACGGCCTGCTCAACGTCGGCGCCGCGTTCATGGCAAGCGGCTCGGTCACGCTGGTCAGCACGTCGGGCGTTGCCACCGTGGTCAGCGGCAGCACGATCACCACCGGACCGGCGCTCAAGGGACTTGCAGGCGCGCTCGGCAAGGTCACCGTCTATGACCAGTACGGCCGGGATTACCCCCTGGCGGAAACCGGCGCCCTGGCCAGCCGCACCAGCATCCTGGCGATGCGCCAGTTGCTGGGACGCCGACAGGAAGGCGAGATCGAATCGCGCGGCTGGGCGGAGAGCTTCTTCGCCGATGTCCCGCAGCGGCGCGGCTATGCCCTGTTCGGCGCGGCCGGCGACGTCGCCGGCACCATGCTGGGGATCGATCGCAGCCTGCGCATGGGGGTCGACCTCCCCTTGCGCGGCGGCGGCATCGCGCAGTTCCGCATGACCGGCGCCGGCGATCCCCGGCTCGATTTCGCGCGGGACCCGGGGATGCGACCACTGGCAAGTTTCGCCTCCACGGCGTTGCTGCGCGGCGCGCTGATCTCGAACGCGGTCATCCCGGTGCGGCAGGACGCGCGGCTGATGGTCTATGGCATCGTCACCACCGGCGCCGTCGATGCCCTGCACGACTATGATCCCACCGAGATGCGCCTGACCGACAGCGGCTACATGCCGCGCTCGGCATTGTCGGCGACGCGGCAGGAGCGGCGCCAGAGCGGCATCGGCATGGGCTACTGGACACGCAGCCGCGACGGTACCGTCCTTGGCGTCAACCTGTCGATGATCGAACAGCGCGGCGGTTATTACACGGTGAGTTCCTCCCTCGCCGACTTCAACCGTCCGACCCGGATGCTGAATCTCGGCGCGGCGGCGAGCCGCACCGCGGGCGCCTGGGATCTGTCGCTGTCGGGCGAGGTCAGCCGGTTGAACACCGCGGGCGGTGACGCGGCGATCCGCTTCACCACCGCCACGCTGGTATCCGCCGACCTGTCCGCCGGCAGGAACGGCATCCTGTTCGCCGGAGGCAAGCACAGCGACACGCTGCGCCTGGCAATCAGCCTGCCGCCGCGCGCGGTGACCGGCAACCTGCGCGTCGATTACATGGCGCCGACGAGCGATGGCCTGGGCCAGCAGGCGGCAAGCACGATCGTGCCGATCTCGAAGCTGGGTGCCGAACCCGTCCGCGCCGAACTGGCTTACCGGCTCCGTTCGGGGGCGGCGGGGAGCCGGGGTGCCTGGTCTTTCGGCGTCTCAGGCGGCGTCAACTTCGCGCGGGTGCCCGGCCTTGGCATGGGCGAGGGCATGGCGACGTTCCGACTGGCTTACTGACGGCGGATCGCCCAATCCCGTCATCCTTGCGCCGCGATCAACGCCAGCACGCTGTCGAGGCTCCGGCCGAGATCGTGAGTCGCGAACAGGTTCATGAACACCGTCAGCATGTGGAGCTGGTTGCGGGCCTGCTCGTGCGCGACGAAGCGCGGGTCCTGGCGCCCGGTAGCCTCGGCCAGATCGGGGATCGCGCGCAGGATCAGCGGCACCGCGTCGAGCAGCCAGCAGATGCCGAGCAGGCCGACCTGGATGTCGAGCTCCAGCCGGATCAGCGCGGGATCGAGCTGCTGCCCGGCCGGAAGCGCGTCGAACTGCGCCGCGAACAGCGCGATCAGCTCGTCCAGGTGGTCGTCCCAGATCGCCGGTTCGGCGCCCGACAGGGTGCCCCACAGCGCCTGCGCCACCGGCATCGGGCCGACGCGGCCCCAGTCGATGAAGCCGCAATGGCGCCGGCCATCGGCCCCGCGCCAGAACCAGGCATTGTCGATATTGGCGTTCCAGTGCGCAAACACGATGCTGCCCGGCCGTCCGAACAGCCATTCGCGCAAGCCCTGCTCGTGCGTGAGGAAGCGCGGCACGTCGCGCGCCAGCCGTTCATGGAATTCGGGCGCGCGCAGATGCGCCGGGAGAAGCTGCGGGTAATCCGCGCAGAACTGCGCATAGCGCGCGACGCGATTGCCGAGCTGGCGGGCATCGTGGCGGATGCGGTCGGCGGCGATGGCCTTGCCGGGATCGAACGCGAACCAGCGGTCGATCCCGGGCGCAAGCCGGCCGGCGCGATGCGCGGCGGCCAGGCGGCCATTGGTGGCGACGATCGTGCGGTAGTGATCGAGCGCGTCCGGCAGGCGCCAATCGAGGCACTTTTCGTAATGCGGCTCGTTCGCGCCCTGGCCATAGGGGATGCACTGGGTGATCATCAGCCCGGTGCCGCTCTGTCCGTGGAAATCGCTGAAATAGGCGGCGGGGACCGGGATCGGGAAATCCGGCCCGGTCGACAGCGCGGCGAAACGGGCCTCGTCCGCCATCTCGAAGCGCTGGTTGTCGCGCAGCGGATCGTCGAAGGCGCGGCTGAACTTGACGAACAGGTCGCTGTGCAGCGCCGGATCGGCGCGCGCGTACTCGACGCCGAGCAGGACCTTGCGCCCGGTGCTGCCGCGCGGGCAATCGTCGAACCGGGTAATGCGGGCGACGGCGTTGTCGTCGGGCAGCGCGCCGAACCGGCGGAACGCGGCGGTGAGGAATTCCGGCCCGGCCGCCCGCAGCGCCGCCGGGTGCGCGGGCATCGCCATCCCGTTCATGTCGCCCTCGATCCAGTCCATGCGATCCCGTTTCCCGTCCAGCCGGCAGTTCTTCGCCCCTAGCCGAGGCAGTAAACCGAGTAATTGATTGGATTCGCAATGGCGCTAATCTGCGGCTGACCCGGGGGCCGACATGTCGTTGAACGCCTGCCCTGAATGCCCCACACAGCATCCAATCCCGCGCAGTATCGAATCATTGCGGCAGGCAAGCAAGGAGAGGAACATGGTCACCGCCACCACCGAGGGCGCCGCGCGCGCCGCATCGAAGATACCGCCGGCGGAAGAGGCCGTCCTCTATGAGAAGGACCCGCGGACCAAGATCGCGACGATCACCTTCAACCGCCCGGACGACCTCAACGCGATGAGCGTGGCGATGCGCCAGCGCTATGCGGACCTGATCCACAAGGCCAACGTCGACGACGACGTCAAGGTGCTGGTGATCCGCGGCGCCGGCAAGCACCTCGGCGGCGGCGGCGACCTGCCCGAGCAGGCCGACATGCTCTCGGCCAATTCCAAGGGTTCGCTGCTGCGCGAGTTCCGCATCGGCGACGACGAGGGCGTCAAGTATCCGCCGGGTGATTCATACCGCTATCTCGCCAGCCTCGTGCAGTTCTATGCCAGCACCAGCGCCGGCAACCGTTCGCTGCAGGATTTCAAGAAGATCTCGATTCTCGAGGTGAAGGGCTATTGCTACGGCTGGCACTTCTACCAGGCGGCCGACGCGGACCTGATCGTCTCCTCCGACGACGCGCTGTTCGGCCACCCGTCGTTCCGCTACGTCGGCTGGGCGCCGCGCATGTGGCAGTGGTGCCGGATGATGGGACTGCGCAAGTTCCAGGAGATGGTGTTCACCGGCCGGCCGTTCACCGCGCAGGAGATGAAGGAGCTGAACTTCGTCAACAGCGTCGTCCCGCGCGACCAGCTCGAGGCGGAGACGATGAAGTACGCGATGGCCTGCGCCAACACCCGGCCGACCGACACGGTGATGATGCAGAAGACATTCTTCGAGGTGTTCAAGCAGAACGACGGCGAATACATGGGCTCGATCCTCTCCGCCTGGCTTGAATCGATGCTGGCGCAGGTGAAGAACGAGGACCTGCTGGCGCTGGGCGACGATACCTTCGACAAGGGGCTGAACAACGCGGTGAAGGACAACGATGCGCTGTTCCCGCCCGAATGGCGGCTCAGCTACGGCGGACGCAAGAAGCCCTGACGTTCAGCCGAGCAGGTCCGCCCCGCGCGCGAGGGCGGCCTGCAGCCGGCCGGTGATGACCACGCCGTGCTCGGCGAAGTGGCCCAACAGGAAGGCGAATGCCTCGCGGTCGCCGCGCGCCACCAGCGCCTCCGCAAGTTGGGCGACGAGGTCGTCGACGCCGGCATAGGCGCCGGCGAACTCCTCGAGGCAGACCACGGGGCCGTCCCCGCGCGGTTCGGCGGCGGTGGCGGCCAGGGTCAGGCCGGCCTCGCGGGCCAGCGCGCGCAGACCGTCCTGCGCCTCGGCAAGTAGCGGGGCGGCTCGCATCGCCAGGTCGAACGCCTGCTTGAGCGCCGGGACCTCGTCGCGCAGCGGCAGCAGGGCGTGCGCTTCGGTGACGAGGGGCTGGAGATCGCGCACCGGCGGAAGGTCCGCGAAGGCGCGGGCGGTGGCTGTCAGCGGATCGTCTGGGACGGCGTGCGCCTCGAGCTGGGCGGCGGCCTGGGCGAAGAACGCGGCGATCTCCTCGCGGGCGAAGCCGGCCGCGCGCAGGACGTTCGCGGCGGAGACGACCACCTCGCGCGCCAGGGCGGCGCGATCGACCGGCGGAGCGCTCAATGTCCGGCCGCCGCGCGGTGGGGCAAGGCCAGCAGGGCCGCGGCAGCAAGCAGCGAGCCGCACGCCATGACCGCCGCGACCGGCCCCAGCGTCAGGCCGCTCTGGAACAGGACGCCGCCGAGGATCGGGCTGAGCGCGGCGCCGCCACGGCCGACGCCGATGACGAAGCCGGTGCCACCACCGCGGATCGTGGTCGGGAACGAGGCGGCGACCAGCGCATAGATGCCGACCACGGCGCCGTTCGTGCAGAAGCCGCCGGCCGCCGCTGCCAGCGACAGGCCGTGGAGATCGGCCTGGCCCTGGCCAAAAGCGGTGATCATCACCGTGGAGGCGAGCATGAACGCGATCAGCAGGCCGCGTAGCCCGAAACGCAGGCTGAGCGCGCTGAACACCAGCCCGCCGAGCAGGCCGCCCACGTTGGCCCAGACCAGCACGCCACCGGCCGCCGCAGGGGTGAAGCCCATGTCGACGACGATCTTGGGCGTCCACTTGAGGATGAAGTAGAAGGTCAGGATGTGGAGGAAATAGGCTGCGGTCAGCAACAGCGTGACCGGCGCCATCCCGCGCGCGAACAGCTCTGCGATATGCGCGCGCGGGGCGTCGGGCTCGACCGGGGGCAGGCCGCTGACCGGATCGTGCCCCAGCCGGGCAAGCGTGCGGTTCACCGCCGCCAGCGTGTCGCCGCGCCGGTTGTGAAGCAGCGCGCTGACCGGCTCGGGCAGCAGCAGCGGCACCAGCGGCAGGCAGAGCGCGGTCATCCCGAAGCCGAGCCAGAACACCTGCCGCCAATCGCCATGCGCGAGCAGGCTGCTGGCGATCGCGCCGCCGGCAATGCCGCCGACCGGGTAGCCGGCGGCCATGATCGCCACCGCCGCCCCGCGCGCCTTGTCGCTGGCATATTCCGCGACGAGCGCGTTGGTCGTCGCCAGCATGCCGCCGATGCCGAGCCCGGTGACCAGGCGCGTCGCCGCCAGCGCCCCGATCGAGCCGACCTGCGTGGTCGCCAGCATCCCCAGCGCCATGACCACCAGGCACAGCAGCGTCGTCGCCTTGCGGCCGATGCGGTCCGCGACCTGGCCCAGCAGCACCGAACCGCCGGCCATGCCGATCAGCTCCATCGACAGCACAACCCCCAGTGCCCCCCGTTCGATCCCCCACTCGCGGGCGATCCCGGGCGAGGCGAAGCTGATCGACAGCACGTCGAACCCGTCCAGCGCGTTGAGCAGCACGCAGACGCCGATGGCCACGACCTGCATCGGCGTCATGCGCGTTTCCGCCAGCACCCGGCGCGGATCGCGTTCCCATCCCGGCAGTATCGCTTCCATGTTCCTCTCCCCTCGCGCGCTGGCCGCGCTACACTGGCAGGCCGACGTAGTTCTCGGCAATGCTCAACTGCGCGGCGCGGCTGCCGGCGATGTAGTCAAGCTCCGCCACCTGCATCGCGCGCTCGAACGGGCCGTCTTCAGGAAAGCGGTGCATCAGCCGCGTCAGCGACCAGCTGAAGCGTTCCGATTTCCACACCCGCGCCAGCGCCCTGGCCGAATACCCGGCGATCGCGTCGCCATCGCCGCGCCGGAAATAGCCCGCCAGCGCCTCCGCCGCGTAATGCACGTCGCTGGCCGCAAGGTTGAGGCCCTTGGCGCCGGTGGGCGGGACGATGTGCGCGGAATCGCCGCACAGCAGCAGGCTGCCGTGCCGCATCGGCTCGAACACGTAGGACCGCAGCGGGGCGATCGACTTTTCCAGCGCCGGCCCGCGCGTGATCCGCGCCGCCGCTTCCGGGCCAAGCCGCAGCGCCAGCTCATCCCACAGCCGGTCGTCAGGCCAGTCCTCCACCCGCTCGGTCAGCGGCACGTCGACGTAGTAGCGGCTGCGCGTCGGGCTGCGCATCGACGCCAGCGCGAAGCCGCGCGGGTGGTTGGCGTAGATCAGCTCCGGGTTGCAGGGCGGGACGTCGGCGAGGATGCCGAGCCAGCCGAACGGATAGACGCGCTCGTACTCCTTTGCCGCCGCCGCCGGGATCGCCTTGCGGCTTGGCCCGTGGAACCCGTCGCAGCCGGCGATGAAGCGCGCGTCGATCCGGCAGTCGGCGCCGTCCTTGCGATAGGTCACGTGCGGGGCATCGCCGTCGATGTCGTGCAGCGCCACGTCCGAGACGCCGTAGATCACCTGCAGCCCGCGTCCGGGCGCGGCTTCCATCAGGTCGCGGGTGATCTCGGTCTGGCCGTAGACGACCACGGTCTTGCCGGTGAGGCTGGCGACGTCGATGCGGATCAGCCGCTCGCCATCGGCGAGGTTGAACCCTTCCTCGACCAGGCCCTGGTCGCGCAGCCGGGCATCGAGCCCGAGCCGCGCCATCAGCCCGACCGTCACCTGTTCGAGCACCCCGGCGCGAATCCGCCCGAGCACGTAATCGGGCGTCTGCCGCTCGATCACCACGCAATCGACGCCCTCGGCCCGCAGCAGGTGGCCGAGCAGCAGCCCCGCCGGACCGGCGCCGATGATGGCGACCTGGGTTTTCACGTTCGTTCTCCCCGCTGCCGGGCTTCAGCCGGTCAGGATCAGTGCATCGAGCGCGACCACGCCCTCCCCTTCCGGGTGGAGGATCACCGGGTTGAGGTCCAATTCGATCAGCGACGATTCCGCACAGAGAATGCTAACCACCGTCCGCACCAGCCGCGCCAGCGCCGCGACGTCAAGCCGTGGCGAGCCGCGATAGCCGGCCAGCAGCGCCGCGCTCTTCAGCCGCATCAGCTCTGCCGCGATCGCCTGCTCGGACATGTCGGGGGTGATCAGCCGCACGTCGGCGAGGATCTCCGCGGTGACGCCGCCGAAGCCCGCCAGCACCACCGGCCCCCATTCGGGATCGTTGCGCGCGCCGACGATCATCTCGATGCCGCGCTTCCCCATTGTCTCGACCAGCACGCCATCGAGCCGGATCGCCGGGTCATAGGCGGCGACGCTGGCGAACATCGCCGTCCAGGCGGCCCGCACCGCCGCCGCGTCCGCCAGCGCCAGCGCGACCCCGCCGGCATCGCTCTTGTGGCTGAGCGCGGCGGCCTGCGCCTTCATCGCCACCGGGTAGCCCAGCGCTTCGGCGGCGGCCACGGCCTCGTCCACCGTCGCCGCGAAGCGGCCGGCCGGGAACGGCACGCCCAGCGGCCCCAGCAGCGCCTTGGCGCGATATTCGGGGATCACCCCGTGGCCGTCCGCCAGCCCGGGCACCGGCAACGGCGCGGGGGCATGATCGGCCAGATCGCGCGTGGCCAGCGCGCCGAGCCGGGCCAGCGCGCGGAAAGCCCGCTCGGTCGACGGGAACCACGGCACGTCGCGGGCGCGCAGCGCCGCGATGTAGCCGGCCGGGATGCCGGCGCCCTCGTCGAGGCCGGCAAACACCATCGGCTTGTCGAGCGTGCGCCCGTCGAGCGCGGCGAGGATCGCCGGCACCTTGATGCCGCTGGTCACCGGATCGCCCTGGATGATGCCGCAGACAACCCCGCCGACGCGGTCGTCATTGAACAGCGCAGCCAGGCAATCGGTGTAGATCTGCGGCTGGCTGAGCCCCTGCGCGGTGATGTCGAGCGGATTGCTCACTGGCACGAACGGCGGCAGCGCCGCGCGCAAGGCCGGCGCGTTCGCATCGTCGAGGTCCGCCAGCGGCAGGCCGAGCTGCTCGGCGAGGTCCAGCGTCAGCGCCTTGAACGCGCCGGATTCGCCCAGCACCGCCAGCTCGGGCCGGGCCAGCGGCGCGCAGCGGACGAGGATCTCGGCAATGTCGCCCAGTTCCTCCAGCGTCTCCGCGAGCACCACGCCGGCACGCTCGACCTTGGCGCGCATCAGCTTGTGGTCGCCCGCCATCGCCCCGGTGTGGGTGGCGGCGGATTCGCGCGCCGCGCTCGACGTGCCGGGATGGAGCAGGACGATGGTCTTGCCCACCGCCCGCGCCCGCTTCGCGGCGGCGAGGAACGCGGCGGGCTTCCGGAACTGTTCGACGATCATCGCGATGACGCGGGTCTCGGGCTCGTCGACCAGCCAGTCGACATAGTCCTCCACCCCGGTCGCCGCCTCGTTGCCGGTCGAAACCGAGTAGGACACCGCGAGGTCGCGCGCCAGCAGCGTCGTGCACAGCACCGCCGCCATCGCGCCCGATTGCGAGACGACGCCGATCGCGCGGCGGCCGGCCGGCGCCGCGCATTCGGTCTCGACGAACGTCAGCGGCACGCCGTCGACGTGGTTGACGAGGCCGAGGCAGTTCGGTCCCTCGATGACCATGCCGCTCTCCGCGGCGATCCGCGCCAGCTCGGCCTGCTGCGCCAGCCCTTCGGCGCCGCCTTCGGCAAAGCCGGCGGCGAACACGATCGCCGCGCCGCACTTGCGCGCGGCAAGACCGCGGACCGCACCGAGCACGGCACCCTGGGGGATCGCCAGCACCGCGACGTCGACGCCTTCGGGGAGGTCGTCGACTGAGGGCAGGCAGGCGCGCGCGCCGATGGTCTCGCGGTTCGGGTTGATCGGATAGACCGCGCCGGCAAAGCCGTTGCGATCGAGGTTGCCGAGCACCGACGCGCCGAGCGCGCCCGGCTTGTCGCTGGCGCCGACCACCGCGACCGACCGCGGCCGCAGCAACCGGTCGATCATGGCGCGGGTCGGGCGCGGCGCCATGTCACTTCTTCACTTTGGAGGCGTCGAACGCGCCGAGCCCCGGCTTGAAGGTCTTGTCGTCGAGGAACTGCTTGGTGGCCTCCTTGCGCGCCTCCAGGCCGCCCATGCCGTTCAGCGCTTCCTGCGCGCGGATCAGGTAGTCCATGGCATTGTCGAAGGTCATCTCGGTCATCCGGCGCATCGCCCACTTGGTGGCGCGCAGCGCGTCGGGGTCCTTCTGCTTCAGCACCCCGGCGATCTCGACGACGCGCGCGCGCAAGCGGTCGGCGGGGACGCTCTCGGTGACGAGGCCCTGTTCGGCGGCCTGCTTGCCGGTCAGGTTCTCGCCCATCATCGCGTGGTAGATCGCCTTGCGGAACGGCATCAGTTCCTGCGCCACCTTGCTGGCGCCGCCGCCGGGGAGGATGCCCCAGTTGATCTCGGACAGGCCGAAGGTCGCGTCATCGGCGGCGACGACGATGTCGAGCGCGTGCAGCGGGCCATAGGCGCCGCCGAAAGCCCAGCCGTTGACCATGCCGATCGTCGGCTTCTCGTACCAGCGCAGGCGGTCCCACCAGCCATAGGCCTCGCGCTGGCTCTTGCGGATCGCGCCGATGCCGAGCGCCTCGTTGTCGCGGAAGTATTCCTTGAGGTCCATGCCGGCGGAAAACGCGTCGCCCTCGCCGGTCAGCACCAGCACCCGCACGTCGTCGCGGAATTCCAGGTCCTCAAGCACGCGCTTCATCTGGCGGTTGAGCTTGGGGCTCATGCAGTTGCGCTTTTCCGGGCGGTTGTAGGAGACCCAGGCGATGCCGTCCTCGACCCGGACGGCTACGGTATCTTCCTCGGCGCGATCAGACATGACAAACCTCGCTCCATGCGTGTATTTGTTATCTCACATAGCCATACGATTGCTATAGTCAATAGCTTTCCTGGAGCCTGAACTTGTCCGAGCCCGTTCTTGCCGTCGATCCCCTGTCCAGCCTTCCCGGCTATGCGCTGCGGCGCGCCGCGAACGCGATGATGGCCGAGCTCGGCGCCCGGCTCGCCCCGCTGGACTTGCGCATCTCCGATGCCTCGGTGCTGCTGCTGATCGCCGGGCGCGACGACATGACCTCGTCCGAGATCGGCAAGGTGCTCGACATCCAGCGCGCCAACATGGTGCCGCTGCTCGGGCGGCTCGACGCGGCCGGGCTGATCCGCCGGGTGCCGATCGACCGCAAGTCGCAGGCGATCGTGCTGACCGGCGCCGGCGAACGGCGGCTGGCCGAGGTTCGGGCGATCACCGGTCGCTTCGAGGAGGACCTGATGGCGCGGATTCCGGCGCCGCACCGGCCGCATTTCGTGCCGGCGTTGCAGGCGCTGGTCGGCTGACGGGACGCGTCACCCCTCCCCGCGATCGCGGAACCGCGCCTGGGCGTTGAGCCGGATCGCCGCGTTGGCGGCACCGTAGCCGTCGTAGCCGCGCCGCTCGACCACCTCGAAGAACACGCGCTTGGCCACGGCCCGGCTGTAGAACTGGAAATACTCGGCCTCGCCGTCGCGATCGTAGAGGATGTTCAGCGCGGCCATGCGGGCGACCAGCGCGGGTTCGAGGCCGAAGCGGGCCTCGATGTCCTCGTAGTAGTTGGGACCGATCTCGAGAAACGGCAGGCCGGCGTCGCGCGCGCGTTCGGCCGCCGCGAACACATCCTCGCACGCAAAGGCGATGTGCTGGACCCCGGCGCCGAAGTAGTTCTGGATGAACCGCGCGGTCAGCGACTGCGCCGCCAGCGAACCGTTGAGGGTGAAGCGCAGGCTGCGATCGGCGTTCTCCACCGCCTGGCTGGTGACCAGCCCCATCGGGTCGGTGATCTCGAGCTGCGGCGTCTTCGTCACGTCGAGCAGCGCGGTGTAGTACAGCAGCCAGCTCAGGAATTCCTCGTAATGCATCGACTGCGCGACATGGTCGATGCGGGTCAGGTCGGCACGCGGGGCGCCGGCAACCGGGTGGGGGAACTCCTCCGCCCACATCGCCTCGCGGGTGGCCTCGTCCACGAGGTAGAGCAGGCTGCCGCCGACGCCGCGCAGCGACGGGATCTCCCACTCGCCCGGCCCCACCGCCTGCCCGAAGCGGGGGATGCCCAGCGCTTCCGCCCGGGCCAGCGCGGCCGGCTGGTCGGCCACCGTCAGGCCGATCGCGCAGACCGAGCCGCCGTGGACCATGTCGAACGAGTGCGCGAGGCCCTCGGGCTCGGAATTGACGACGAGGTTGATCGCGCCCTGGCGCCAGCGCACCACGTCCTTGCTGCGATGGCGCGCCACCGGCGCGAAGCCGAGCGCGTGGAACAGGCGGCCGAAGTCCTCGGCCTCCTCGTGGCTGGCGGCGAACTCGATGAACGCGACCCCCGTCGTCGCCACGCGCGGCGGCATCGGCGCCGGGCGGCGCAGCAGGCGCGCGGCGGCATCGTCCATCGCCAGCAGCGCCCGGTGTCCGTCGCGGGCGATCCGGCTGGCCGATCCCATGCGGAAGCGATCGTTGAAGATTTCCAGGCTCCACCAGCCATCGTAGCCGGCGCGCGCGATCGCCGCCGCATATTCGGCGAGCGCGAAATCGCCCTGCCCCGGCATGCAGCGGAAGTGCCGGCTCCAGTTCAGGTAGTCCATGTCGAGGAACGGCGCGTCGGCGACCTGGACGAGGAACAGCTTGTCGGGCCGGATGTCGCCGATGCTGGCCGAGGGGACGCCCCGCGCCAGCGAATGGAAGCTGTCGAGCACCAGCCCGATCGCCGGGTGATCGACGTCGCGCACCAGCGCCCAGGCATCGCGGTGGTCGTGGACGTGTCGCCCCCAGGCCAGCGCCTCGTAGGCTACGCGCTTGCCGTGCGCGGCAGCCAGTTCGCCCAGCGCGTGCAGGTCGTCGAGCATCGCCTGGCGATCGGCCGAGGCCAGCGGCGAGCAGTTCGAGCACAGCAGCACCAGGTCCGTGCCCAGCGCCTCCATCACCGCGAACTTGCGCTTGATCCGCTCGAACGCCGCGCCGCGCTGCGGCTCGGGCATGCCTTCGAGATCGCGGAACGGCTGGAACATCGTGCAGGACAGGCCAAGTCCGGCCATGATCCGGCCGATCTCGGCAGCGCTTTCGGGCGCGGACAGCAGGTCGTTCTCGAAGATTTCGGCGCCGCCATAGCCGGCCCCGGCGATCGCGTGCAGCTTGTCGGCCAGTCCCCCGCTAATCGAAACCGTCGCGATCGAGGTCTTCATCGCCGTCTCCCGGTCACGCCGCCGCGCTGGCGCCCCCGGGCGCGGCAAAAGCGGCGAAGCTGGAGCGGACGCGGTCGTGATCGGCCCGGCGGCCGGTGAAGATCTCGAACGCATCGACCGCCTGGTGGACCGCCATGCCGCTGCCGTCGAGCGTGCGGCAGCCCTTGCGCCGCGCCTCGGCCAGCAGGTCGGTCTCGAGCGGGAAATAGACGATGTCGGCAACCCAATGGCGAGGCTCGATCGCGGCCGCCGCGATCGGCAGCCCGGGAAACTTGGCCATGCCCATCGGCGTCGCGTTGAGGATGCCGTCCGCCCCCGCCGCCGTCGCCACCGGATCGGCCGCGACCGCGACGCGCCCGGCGCCATAGCGGCCGGCGAGATCGGCACGCAGTGCCTCGATCCGGGCTGGATCGGTGTCGAAAAGCAGCACTTGTTCCGCCGCCAGGGCGCCAAGCAGCGCGTGGGCAGTCGCCGAACCGGCGCCGCCGCAGCCCAATTGCAGCACCCGGCCCGGCGCAACCCCCTCCAAACCGTGGCGAAAACCGGCCGCAAACCCGGTCACATCGGTGTTGAATCCGATGCGCCGGCCGTCGCGGAAAGCCACGGTGTTCACCGCACCGACCGCGGCCGCGCCGTCGGAAAGCGCGTCGAGCAGCGGTATCACCGCCTGCTTGAACGGGAAGGTGACATTCAGGCCGGCGAAGCCGACGCGCTGCGCCGCCGCCAGCAGCGTGCCCAGCTCCGCGTCATCCCAGCCGCGATCGGTGAAGTCGAACAGCGCATAAAGCAGGCGCAGCCCCTGCGCCTCGGCCTCCCGCTCGTGCATCCAGGGGGTGCGCGATTCGAGAATCCCGCGTCCGACCAGTCCGGCCAGCACCCGTTCCGGGCCGATGCCGACGTGTCTGGCGGTTTGGGTCACGGCGGTCCTGTCTGCGTGGGGGAAACGGAAGGGAAGTCCTGCCCCGGGCGCAAACCCGGGGCAGGCAGGGTGGAGCCTCAGAACTTCGCCTTGAAGCCGACGAAGAAGTTGCGCCCGATCACGTCGTACTGCGCGGTGTCGGTGCCGGTCTGGTTCGACGCTACGAACGGCAGTCCGCGGTTGAACAGGTTGTTGACGCCGGCACGCAGTTCGAAACGCTTCTGGATCTTCACCGAAGTGAACAGATCCCAGGTGGCATAGGCGGGCACGCCGACTGCGACGTTGGCGGGGGTGTTCACCTTGCTGACGTCATCGAGGGCGTTCTGGTAGCGCCAGCGCAGGCCGAGCGCGAAAGTGTCCGAACGATAGCCGAAGGTGGTGAGCGCCTTCCAGCGCGGGGTGGCGCGCGGCGGCACGCTGCCTTCCGACGCCGAGCCGTTGCTGATCCCGGTGTAGTCGAGGAACGCCCCGCCCGGCAGCAGTTGCACCTTGTAGCTCGCCAGGTAGCCGATCGCGGTATCGACGTAGAGCTTGCCGGTCTTGCCGAGGAATGGCGCCGGCACGCCCCAGTGGACCTGCGCCTCGACACCCGAGGTCTTCAGCGCGCCGAGGTTGAGGAACGGCGTGTTGATCGTCAGCAGCTGGCCGGTCGAGGCATCGCGCTGGATCAGCGGGCAGTACGAGCCGGTTGCGGCGTAAGTCGGGTTGGAGCCGTCGAGATTGTAGCAGCCGGAGAGCACGGTGCCGCCCGGAACCGTCGAGATCACGTTCTTGATGTTGATGTTGTAGTAGTCGACCGAAAGCGAGAAATCGCCGAACAGGCCTTCGCGGCGCGGCGCGTTGAACACGAAGCCGAGGTTGAAGGTGCTGGCCTTCTCCGGGGTCACGCCCAGGCTGCCGGCGGCGGTCTGGCCGGTCGCCGTGGTCGGGAACTGGTAAGTCGAGATCAGCGCGGCGGGAATGCCCTGCGCCACGCAGAGCGCCGCAACCTGCGCGGCATTGGCGCCGGTGCGCGCGCTCGACCGCACGTCGCATGGATCGCCCAGCGCCGCCGGCGGCGTGCCGATGGCGAGCTGCGAGTTCGACGGCGGGGAATAGAGCTCGGCGATGTTGGGCGCGCGCACCGCGCGCTGGTAGGAACCGCGGAACAGCAGCATGTCGATCGGGCGCCAACGGGCGTCGGCCTCGAAGCTGGTCACCGAACCGGTCGCGGAATAGTCCGAGACGCGGACCGCCGCGCCGATCGCCAGCTCTTCGGCCAGCGGCTTGTTGCTCAGCAGCGGCACGTCGATCTGCGCGGCGACTTCCTTGACGCTGATGCCGACCTTGGCGACCGGCAGCGTGGCGGTGAACGCCTCGACGTTGCCCCCGGGCGCCCAGCCGGATGCCGCGGTGACGTCGCTGTCCGGCGCAAACGCATATGTATTGCGACGATAGTCGCCGACGATGGCCAGTTGGGCCGGGCCGGCACCGAGGTCGAACAGCTTGCCGTTGACCTGCAGCTGGACCTGGGTCTGGCCGAGATGCTCGACGCTGATCGCGTCCTTGGTGATGTAGTTGATGCAGGCCTGCGACAGCGAGCGGGCGTTGGCATCGCCGAACGGATTGAACCCGCCCTGGCACAGCGAGGCACCGCCGTCCGCGGCGTTGAGCAGGCTCTGGACGCGGCTCTTGAGCACGGCGTTGTGCATCGTCGAGGTGTGGTTCGACTGGTCGTAGGATACGAAGCCGTCGAACGTCCAGCCCGCGGCGATGTCGCCCCTGATCCCGGCCATGTACTGCTGGATCTGGTAATTCTCGTCCCAGCCCTTGAACGGCACGCCGACATAGCGGGCGTTCCAGTTGAACGCCGCGGTCGGGTTGGTGCGCGAGGCAAGGATCGTCCGCAGGTCCGCGGGGATGAACGGGTTGGTGACCGGGATCGTCGTCAGCGTCGGGAACTGCGTGAGGCTGCCGCCGCTGTGCGTCGTCACCGACAGGTCGACGAACATGAACTGGCCATAGGCGGTCAGCGACGGGGTGATCTCGTAATCGGCCTTGAGGAACGCGGTCTTGCGGTTGAGGCCGTTCAGGTAATCGATCTGCTGGCCAACCGGCATGCGCACGTTGCCGCCGACGATCGCATAGCCGCCGGTGCCGTTGGCACCGCGATAGTTGATCGCGCCGGTCTGCGTGAACAAAGTCCCGTCGTTGTTGAAGCCGAGGTTCAGCAGGTTGCTGGCCGGCAAGGCCGAGCCATAGCGCGCGAATACGCCCTGGATCGCCGCCAGGGTCGGCTGGTTGGACGCGCTCGGCACGAACGTGCCGGTGCCGATGAAGGACGAAGGCGTCTTGTCGAAGAAGAAGTCGCGCTGGCTGCCGTTCAGCGGGTCCTGCTTGGCATACGTGAAGGCGGCGACGACGTGCCCGCGATCCTGTGCGAAGCGCGTGCCGAAGGCCAGCGAGGCATTGAACTTGGCGGCATCGCCCTTGCCGCTGATCGACTGCTGCAGGTCGGCGACGATGCCGTCCAGCGCGCGGATCGACTTGAAGTTGACGACGCCCGACATCGCGTCCGAGCCATAGACGGCAGAGGCGCCACCGGTGATCGCGTCGACGCCCGAGATGATCGCCTCGGGCAGGATGTTGATGTCGACGTTGCCGCGAATGTCGGAGACGGGCAGGCGCTTGCCGTCGAGCAGCACGAGGTTGCGGTTGGTGCCGAGGCCGTGCAGGTTGATGGTGGCGCGGCCGCCGCTGCCCTGGCCGCCGGTGGCGGCATTGCCGCCCACGGTGAAGCCGGGAAGCTGGTTCAGCGAGTCCTGCAGGCTGGGCTGGCCGCTTTCCTTGATCATCGCATCGGAGACCGACACGATCGGGCTGACCGCGGTGTTGTTCGGGCGCTGGATCAGCGAACCGGTGACCACGATCTCGCCGGCGGCGTCCGCCTTGTCATCCGGCGGCGCCTGCTGGGCCAGCGCGGGCACGGCGCTGCCGAGGGTGATGGCGAGCAGCGACGCGCGCGTCGCAAAGCGGAACTTTGTCATGGATACCCCTCCCGATTGCATTTCACCGGCCCGCGCACGAGCCCGTCATCCTCATGTACGAATCAGTACATGAACTATCCGGTACATGTCAAGGCGGGGTCCGTTGGCGAAGGTTCAATCGATCGCGACGCGCTCGACCGGGCCCAGCAGCAGCAGGTAGGCCAGCGCGCCGATCAGGCCCAGCGCCGCGATATAGGCCAGCGCGCCATAGAAGCTGCCGGTGGCGCCGACGACGAAGCCGACCACCAGCGGCGTGACAATGCCGGCGAGATTCGCGAGGAAATTGAACAGGCCGCCGGTCAACCCCATCATCTCCCGGGGCGCCACGTCGGCGAGCAGCGTCCAGCCCAGCCCGGCCAGGCCCTGGCCGAAGAACGCCACCGACATCACCGCGATCACCGCTTCGTTGCTCTGCAGGAAGTTGGCGGCGATCATCGTCGCGCAGAGCAGCAGCCCGGCGATAACCGGTACCTTGCGGCCGATGGTGGCCGAACCAGTCCGTCGAATCAGCCAGTCCGAAAAGACCCCGCCCAGCAGCACGCCCAGCGAGGCGCCGAGGTACGGCAGCGAAACCATGAACCCCGCCTTGAGGAAGGTCATCCCCCGTTCCTCGGCGAGATAGCTGGGAAACCAGGTCAGGAAGAACACCAAGGTCGAGTTGCTGCAGAACTGGCCGATCGAGGCGCCGGCGATCTGCCGCGTCGTCACCAGCCGGCCCACGCGCTTCCAGGTGAAGCCGAGGCTGGGCGCCGCGGTGGCAAACCCGCCGCCCGCCGCGATCAGCGCACGCTCGGCATCGTTGGCGCGCGTGCTTTCATGCGGTTCGCGGTAGCAGCCATAGAACACGCAAGCGAAGGCGATCCCCAGCAGCCCCACCGCCCAGAACAGCGAACGCCAGCCGAAATGCGCCAGCATCCAGCCAAGCACCGGGATCAACAGGCCCAGGCCGACATATTCGCCGACGGTGTAGACGCCGGTCGCGCGGGCGCGTTCCTGTTGCGGGAACCAGGTGCTCAGCACGCGGCTGTTGGCGGGAAAGCACGGCGCTTCGGCCACCCCCAGCGCCAGCCGGGCCGAGACCAGCCCGGCAATGCTGGTCATGAAGCCGTGCAGCGCCGTCGCCGCAGACCAAAGCCCCAGCGACAGCGCGTACGTCAGCCGCGTGCCGAGCCGGTCGACGACATAGCCGCCAGGCAATTGCGCCAGCGCGTACGTCCACGAGAACGCCGAGAAGATCAGGCCCATGACCTCGGGCGAGATGTGCAGCTCCCTGACCAGCGCGGGCTTTGCCACCCCCATGACCGAGCGATCGAGGTAGTTGATCAGCGTGGCGAGGCTGATCAGCACGAGGATGCCCAGCCGCGCACGGGTGGGGCGCGGCTGCGGCCGGTTCAGGTTCGCCCCCTCGGCGTCATGAATCGTGCCGCTCATCTCGCCCCGTCTCCCATGGGTTTTGGCTACCCTTAGTCCAATCCCTCCGGGTTGGGAACAGTTATGAACGAACTGGTACATAAAATGCAGCGTGTGGCCCCGGATTTCGGGCAGGAGGCATGGAAACCGGGCGCCGGCATCCTACATCGGCAGCCGGCGAGCGCGCGCTGGAGACACGCTTGCCGCGGAGGAACGCGTGATGAGCGGAGAAATCGTGGTCTGCCCGCATTGCCTGGCCGGCAATCGAGTGCCGCGCGAGCGGCTGGCGCAGCACCCGAATTGCGGAAAGTGCCACCGGGCGCTGTTCCTGGGGAAGCCGCTGGACGTCAACGCCGCGGCGTTCGGCGCACACCTGACCAAGGGCACGCTGCCGGTGCTGGTCGACTTCTGGGCGCCGTGGTGCGGCCCGTGCCGGGCAATGGCGCCCGCCTATGCGCAGGCCGCGGCAGCGCTGGAGCCGACGATGCGCGTGCTCAAGCTCGATACCGAGCAGGAGCAGGCACTGGCGGGCGTCCACCGCATCCAGTCGATCCCGACGATGGCGCTGTTCCGCGACGGGCGCGAGGTCCGGCGGATTTCCGGGGCGATGGACGCACGCCGGATCGTGGAGTGGGCGCGCACCGCCTGAACCTGCGGGCGCCGCTGCCTACAATTCGTTGTGGACCTGGGCGTGGGCCAGCAGCGCGAACAGGCCGGTACCGCCGATGACGTTGCCGATGAGCGCCGGCAGGATCAGCCCGAAGGCGGCGTGGGCCATGGTCGTCTCCCCGCCCAGCGCCAGCAGCCAGGCTTCGCACGAACCGGCGACGACATGGGCGAAGCCGCCCAGGCCGATGAAGTAGGTCAGCGTCAGCACGATCCAGAACGACTGCCCCCGCGCCGTCGGCAGCACCCACGGCACCGCCGCGATGAGGAACCCGGCCGGAATGCCGAGCTTCAGGGTGGCGAGCCAATCGTGCTCGAGCAGCTTGCGTGAAACCGCGAGCATCGCCTGGTGCTGTTCGGCGGAGCCGATCAACGCGAGGTGGGTCGCGGCAGCGATCAGCAACGTGCCCAGCAGGTTGAACGCGAGCACCAACGTCCACAGGCGCGCGAGCCGGCCGAGATGACGCAGGCTGGGGTGCGTGGCCACCGGCAGCACCGCGGTCAGCGTGCTCTCGGTGAACAGTTGCAGCCGCCCGTGGATGACGATCAGGAAGCCGAGGGTATAGCCGAGGCTGGCCACCAGCGGGCGCCAGGACGTGTCCGGCAGCCGGCTTTCGAGCAAGGCCTGGCCCAGCAGCGATGCGCTGATCGCGATGCCGCCGGCAAGGCCCGACCAGACCAGCGACCAGGCCGGCCGGTCGAGCTCCTCGTCTCCCGAGCGGCGGACGGCTTCGTGCAGCACCCGCGCGTTCGCCGGCTGGCGTTCGGCGGCGGCGGCCTGTTCCTCCTTGCTGAGATCGATGTCCTGCTTGCGGGATTGCAGATCGTCCGCCACCGGCGCCTCCTTGCCGAGCCTGTCCTCCCGGCTCGACCGGGAACGCCCGCCGCTCCTCCGAAGGTCCGGGAAAATGCCGCAGCCGGCAACTTTGGACTCGGTCGCGCGTTGAAGCGGGCGTGGGCACAAGGAACGGGTTTGCGCGATGCCGTCTGACGAACAGGAAGAGACCGTCCACTACGACGGCGCCGAAGGCGGCTGGGGCTCGCTGCGCGGCATTGCGGAAACCGCGCTGCGCGAGCGGCCGACGCCGGGCGCGCTCGACACGCTGCGCCGGCAGAACAAGGTCGGCGGCTTCATGTGCGTATCCTGTGCCTGGACCAAGCCGGCCAAGCCGCACGCGTTCGAGTTCTGCGAGAACGGCGCCAAGGCGACCCTGTGGGAGCTGACGACGCGGCGCTGTACGCCCGAGTTCTTCGCGGCGCACACGGTCACCGAACTGCGCGGGTGGAAGGACCACGATCTCGAACAGCAGGGGCGCCTGACGCACCCGATGCGCTATGATCCGGCCAGCGACAGATATGTCCCCTGCGGCTGGGACGAGGCGTTCGCGGCGATCGGTGCCGAGCTTCGGGCGCTCGATCCTGGATCGACGGTGTTCTACTCCTCGGGTCGGGCCAGCCTCGAGACGAGTTACCTCTACGCACTGTTTGCGCGGCTTTACGGCCACAACAACCTGCCGGACAGCTCGAACATGTGCCACGAGACGACCTCGGTGGCGCTGAAGAAGCTGATCGGGTCGCCGGTCGGCACCTGCGTGCTCGCCGATTTCGAGCTGTGCGACGCAATCTTCTTCTTCGGGCAGAACACCGGCTCCAATTCGCCGCGCCTGCTGCATCCGCTGCAGGAAGCGGTGAAGCGGGGAGTCAGGATCGTCACCTTCAACCCGGTCCGGGAAAAGGGCCTTGAGGTGTTCAAGAACCCGCAAAGCCCGAAAGAGATGCTGACCCCGGCGGAGACGCAGATCTCGACCCTGTACCTGCAGGTTCGCACCGGCGGCGACATCGCCGCGATCCTCGGCATGGTCAAGCACGTGCTCGCGGCCGAGGAGCGCAAGTGGGCGGCCGAGAAGCAGCACGTGCTCGACGTCGATTTCATCGCCCAGCACACCGCCGGGTTCGCCGAGATGAAGGCGCAGGCCGACGCAACCAGCTGGGACGAGATCGAGCGCGAAAGCGGGCTGGCGCGGTCCGACCTCGAAGCGGCGGCGCAGATCTACATCGAGGCAAAGCGCGCGATCGCGATGTACGGCATGGGCCTGACGCAGCAGGTCCACGGCTTCGAGAACCTTGCCGCGCTGACCAACCTGTGGCTGCTGAAGGGCAATGTCGGCCGCGACGGCGCCGGCATCTCGCCGGTGCGCGGGCACTCGAACGTCCAGGGCCAGCGCACCGTGGGCATCTCCGAGAAGCCGTCGCTGGTCCCGCTCGACACGCTGGCCGAACTGTTCGGCTTCGAACCGCCGCGCGAGGAGGGGATGAACACCGTCAAGGCCTGCGAGGGCATCGTCGCGGGCACGGTGCGCGCGTTCATCGGGCTGGGCGGCAACTTCGTGCGCGCCATTCCCGAGCGCGAGAAAATGGAGCAGGCCTGGCAGCGGCTGCGCCTGACCGTGCAGATCGCCACCAAGCTCAACCGCAGCCACCTGGTCAACGGCGAGGTCGCCTACCTGCTGCCGTGCCTCGGCCGATCGGAGGAAGACGTGCAGGCGAGCGGGCCGCAGAAGGTGACGATGGAGGATTCGCTGTCCTGCATCCACGGCTCGTTCGGCAAGAACAAGCCGGCGAGCGACGACCTCAGGTCCGAAGTCGCGATCGTCGCCGGACTGGCCAAGGCGACGCTGCCGCCCAATCCGAAGGTCCGCTGGGACGAGTGGACCGACAACTATGACCTGATCCGCGACCTGATCGAGCGGACCTACCCCAAGGAGTTCGCCGATTTCAACGCGCGGGTGTTCACCCCCGGCGGCTTCTACCGCGGCAATGCCGCGCGCGAGCGGGTGTGGAAGACCGAGAGCGGCAAGGCGCAGTTCACCCCCCTGAAGACGCTGACCGCGTGGGGCGCGGCAGACGCGCCCGGCCGCTACCGGCTGATGACGCTGCGTTCCAACGACCAGTTCAACACCACGATCTACGGCTATTCCGATCGGCTGCGCGGCATCGAGGGCACGCGCGACGTGGTGCTGATGCATCCCGACGACATCGCCGCCGCCGGGCTCCAGAAGGGCCAGGTGGTGTCGCTGGTTTCCGATGCCGGCGACGGTGTCTCGCGCAAGGTCGGCGGCCTCGCCGTGACCCCGTTCCTGCTGCCGTCGGGGTGCATCGCCGGCTACTACCCGGAGCTGAACCCGCTGGTGCCGCTGTGGTACCACGACGAGCAATCGAAGACCCCCGCCGCCAAGGGCGTGCCCGTGCGGATCGAGGCGTGAGCGGGGGACGGCGATGAACGCACGCGGGGCGATCGCCGGTCTTGCCCTGATCCCCTTCCTGCTCGCCGGCTGCTCGCGCGAGGCGCGGCAACTTGCCTCCGACCAGCCGCAGACGGCGCCGTCCGGCCCGGCCGACCCGCGTACGGCGCGCTACGCGGCCAATTTCTACCAGGTTTCGCAAGGCGGGCGCTATTTCACCTGGTACGGCTGCGGCGACTGCCACGGCCGCCTCGCCCGCGGCGCCGCGAACCTGGCCAACGGCAGCCGCCACGCTGTCGAGGCCCTCTATACGGCGATCGCTGCCGGGCAGTCCGGCGCTCATTCCGACTATGCCGCGCGGGTGCCGGCCGAGCAGATCTGGCAGATGGCCGCCTATCTCCACGATCTTTCCCGGCACGAGCCCGCGCGCAACCGCCGCAATGCGCTGGACCAGCAGGGCGAGCCGCAGGGCAACCGATGGCAGGGGCCGCTGCAGTGAACGGCGGGCGCTCCCCGGTGCCGCTGGTCGCGCTTCTGCTGACGGGTTGTTCCGGCATCCAGTCCTCGCTCGACCCGGCGGGGATGCAGGCCGGTGCGACTTTCCGCCTGTTCGAACTGATGATCGTCATGTGCGGGGTGATGTACGGCGCGGTCCTGCTGTTTCTCGGCGCCAGCGTCTGGCGGGTGCGCCGGCAACTTGCCGCCGCGCCGGCGATCGAACCGGCCGATCCCGGCCTGGGAAAGGGACTGTGGGCCTGGGGCGGCGTAATCGTCGCCGGACTGGTCGTGCTCGCCACCGGCAGCTTCTTCGTCGAGCGGGCGCTGGCGGCGGCGCGCGCGCGGGAGGCCTTGCAGGTCCGCGTCACCGGGCACCAGTGGTGGTGGCGCATCCAGTATCGCACGCCCGACGGCCGCTGGATCGAGACTGCGAACGAGCTGCACCTGCCCGCGGGTCGGACCGCGCGCATCGAGCTGGGCGCGGCCGACGTGATCCACAGCTTCTGGGTGCCGAACGTCGCCGGCAAGATGGACGTGATCCCGGGCCACACCAACGTCATCGATGTCAGCCCCCACCGCCTGGGCTGGTTCCGTGGCCAGTGCGCTGAGTTCTGCGGCGCCCAGCACGCGCACATGGCCTTCGACGTCAAGGTCGACAGTCCCGCCGCCTTCGACGCCTGGCTCGCGCAGCAGGGCCGGCCCGCCGCCGCCCCCGCCGATGCGATCGCCGCGCGCGGCATGGCAATCGTCACGGGCGGGGCTTGCGGGCTGTGCCACGTCGTGCGGGGCAGCGCCGCCACCGGCCGCGCCGGACCCGACCTCACCCACGTTGGCGGCCGGCGTTCGATCGGCGCGGGAACGCTGCCGATGAGCCGCGGCGCGCTGCAGGGCTGGATCGCGCAGCCCCAGGCGCTGAAGCCGGGGACGATGATGCCGGCGGTGCCGCTGGACGGCGCCGATGCCGATGCGGTGGCGCATTACCTGGAGACGTTGCGGTGAGCCCGGACGAGCGCGAGCGGCTGCACGCGGTCTGGGCGGACCGGCCCGGGCTGCTGGGCTTCCTCGGAACCGTCGATCACAAGCGGATCGCCGCGCGGTACATCGTCACGGTTGTCGGCCTGCTGTTCCTTTCGGGAATGCTGGCAATCGACATGCGGCTGCAGCTGAGCCAGCCGGACATGCGGCGGATGGGCCCGCAACAGTACAACGAGGCCTTCGCGCTGCACGGCTCGACGATGCTGTTCCTGATCTCGGTGCCGGTGATGGAAGCGATGGCGCTGTGGCTCGTGCCGCTGATGCTTGGCGCCCGCAACATGGCGTTCCCGCGCCTCGCCGCGTTCAGCTACTGGCTGTACCTCGGCGGCGTGCTGATGCTGTGGCTGCCGCACGCGCTGGGGATCACGCCGGACCTCGGCTGGTTCGAGTACCCGCCCTTGTCCGGACCCGCCTACTCGCCCGGGCATCGTGCCGACATCTGGGCGCAGATGATCACCTTCACTGAAGTCGCCGCGCTGGCCGCATCGGTCAACGTCGTCGCCACGATCCTCAAGATGCGCCCGCCGGGAATGACGCTGGCACGGATGCCGTTCTTCTTATGGGCGATGCTGGTCGCCTCGCTGATGACGATCTTCGCGCTGCCGGCGATCATGCTGGCGACCAGCATGCTGATCGCCGACCGGCTGGTGTCGACGCAGTTCTTCGCCCCGGCGGCGGGCGGCGACGTGCTGCTGTTCCAGCACATGTTCTGGTTCTTCGGGCATCCCGAGGTCTACATCATCTTCGTGCCCGCGGTCGGCTTCGTCTCGTCGATCGTCGAGACGTTCTCACGCCGGACGCTGTTCGGGCACGTGCCGATGGTGCTTTCCATCCTCGCCATCGGGGTGCTGGCGTTCGGGCTGTGGGTCCATCACATGTTCGCGGTGGGGCTGCCGCGGCTCGGCAACGATTTCTATACCGCGGCGAGCATGGCGATTGCGCTGCCGGCCGGCCTGCAGATGTTCTGCTGGATCGCGACGATGTGGAGCGGACGGCCCCGCTTCGCGACGCCGCTGCTGTGGGTCATCGGGTTCATCGCCACGTTCGTGATCGGCGGGCTGTCCGGGGTGATGACCGCCTCCGCCCCGCTCGACCTGCAACTGACCGATACCTACTTCGTCGTCGCCCACCTGCACTACGTGCTGATCGGCGGCGCGCTGTTCCCGCTGTTCGGGGCATTTTGCTACTGGTATCCCAAGGCCACCGGGCGGATGATGTCCGAGCGCTGGGGGGTGGTCGCCTTCATCCTCATCGTGGGGGGGTTCAACCTCGGGTTCTTTCCGATGCACGTGCTCGGGCTCGAGGGGATGCCGCGCCGGATCTACACCTATGGCCCCGACATGGGCTGGGGCACGCTCAACCTCGTCGCGACGATCGGGTCGGCGATCGCCATGCTCGGCGGCATCGTCCTGACCGGCAACGCGCTGATCAGCCTGTGGCGGGGCAAGCCGGCCGGTGCCGATCCGTGGGGGGCGCCCACGCTCGAATGGGCCGCGCGCTCGCCGCCGCCGCAGCACAACTTCGAGGAAGTCCCGGTCGTCACCAGCATCGCGCCGCTGTGGCGGCACGGTGACCTGCCGGTGATGACCGGGCTTGCGACCGACCGGCGCGAGGTGCTGGTCACTTCGGTGATCGATGCCGTGCCGCAGTATCGCCATCACAGCGTCGGCCCCTCGCTCTGGCCGTTCGTCGCCGCGCTGGCGACATCGGGCATGTTCGTCGCCAGCATCTTCACGCCCTGGGCGGTGGTGTGGGGGGCGATCCCGATCGGCGTGGCGCTGGTGCTGTGGTTCTGGCCGCGCCGTCCCCGTTCGGCCACCGGCCCGCTGGCGCGGCGATGAACGGGGAACGCGCTCTTCGTCGCGTCGGCGACCTCGCGGGGCTGCCGACCAGCGCCCAGGGCCCGCGCAACCTCGTGTGGTGGGGCAACATCAGCTTCATGGCGATCGAGGGCACCGGCTTCGCGCTGGCGATCGGCGCCTGCCTCTACCTGCTGGGCCAGAGCCCGCACTGGCCGCCGCCCGGTGACAGCCTGCCAGGCCTCGGCTGGAGCGGCGCGTTCACGCTGGCGCTGGTGCTGAGCGAGCTGCCGAACCTGTGGCTGATCCGCCAGGTGCGGGCGAAGTCGATCGCGCGCGTGCGGCTCGGCATGCTGGTGATGACGCTGATCGGCATCGCCCTCATCGGCCTGCGCTGGTTCGAGCTGCAGCACCTCAACGTCGGCTGGGATCACGATGCCTATGGCTCGACGGTGTGGATGCTGATGGTGCTGCACACATCGCACGTCGTGACCGAGCTGGTCGAAACCGCGGTGCTGACCGTTTGGCTCTATACGCACGAGGTGGGCGACGATCAGCTGGGCGACGTCGAGGACGATGCCGATTACTGGACTTTCGTGATCCTCGCGTGGGTGCCGATCTACCTGCTGGTCTACTGGGTGCCGCGATGGCTGTGATCGACCCGGCATCGCGAACGCCCGGTAGTCGGGCGCGGCCGTGGATCGCGCTGCTGCTGCCGCCGATGGCCTGGATCGGTTATGAATATGGGCTGGGTACGGCGCTGCGCGGTGCCTGCGGCGCGGTCGGCAACTGGCTGGGGCCGGCGTGGGGCATGGCCGCGTTGCTTGCCTGTCTCGGCGCGTGGAGACTGGGGCGGCGGGACGCCGCGCGCGCGGCGACCGAGGATCCGCCGGCGCGGCCGTGGCTGGCGCGGCTGGCACTGCTGGGCGCGGCCGTGTTCGGGCTGGCGATCGCGCTGCAGACGCTGGCCACGATGATCGTGCCGCCATGCGCGCGCTAGCCGCCCTGGTCGCCCTCGCCGCCGGAGGCGCGATGGCCGTGGTGGTGCCGGCGCAGGCGCATGGGCTGGCCGCGCAAGCGGGCGCGGTGCCGGGCTGGACCTGGGATCCGGCGATCACCGTGCCTCTGGCGATCGTGCCTGCCGTCTACATCGCCGGCTGGCGCCGCATCGCCGCCCGGGCGCGCGGCGGCGCGGCACTGCTGCGGCGACGCGGATCGTGGTTCGCGTTCGGCTGGCTGGTGCTTGTTCTCGCACTGGTCTCGCCGCTGCACGACGGCGGCGAGCGGTCCTTCACGCTGCACATGATCGAGCACGAACTGCTGATGCTGGTCGCCGCGCCGGCGCTGGTGATCGCCGGTCCGCTGCCGGCCCTGCTGTGGGCCTGGCCGGGCGCGGTCCGGCGCGCGGCCGGGCGCAGCCCCGGCACCCGCGCGCTTGTCGCCGTGGCGCACCGGTTGCGATCGCCGGTGCCGGCAACGCTGGTGCAGGCGGCGGTGCTGTGGACCTGGCATGCACCGGCGCTGTTCGATCTCGCGCTGGCCGATCCCGGCTGGCACGCGGCGCAGCACCTCGCGTTCATCGCCAGCGCGCTTTGGTTCTGGGCGACGGTGCTGCCGCGCCACGGGCCGTCCGCAGGCGCCGGCAAGGATGCGCTGGCGGGGTTGTGCCTGTTCGCCACGTCCGTCGTATCGGGGATGCTGGGCGCGCTCATGGCGCTCTCCGACAGCCCCTGGTACGCGGGCTATGCCCGAATCGGCATGGCGCCGCTGGGGCTCGACCCCGTGCAGGACCAGCAGGTCGCCGGGCTCATCATGTGGGTGCCGGGCGGAGTGGTGCATGCCGCGGCGGCCCTGTTCGTCGTTGGCCGGTTGCTGTCCGCCCATCGCGGGGAGGCGGCCCATGCCCGCTAGCCTGCGCTTCGTCCTCGCCCTGCTCGGCCTTGCCCTCATCGCCGCGCCCATCTCAGTTTCCGTGCTGCTGGGCGAAGAAGCCCGGGCCGCGCGTGTCAATGCCGAGGCGATGACCGGTGGCAGGGTCGCACGGGGCGAGGCGGCGGTCCGCCGGTTCGGCTGCACCGGCTGCCATGCGATGTCCGTGTTGCGCGGTCCCAGCGGCCTCGTCGGGCCGCCGCTGAGCGGCATTGCCAGCCGGGCCGAGATCGCCGGCAGCCTGGCGAACACGCCGGAGCACATGGTCGCCTGGCTGCGTTTCCCGCAGCAACTGCGCCCCGGCTGCGGGATGCCGCAGCAGCCGATGACCGAGGCCGAGGCGCGCGATCTCGCCGCCTACCTGTACACGTTGCGATCCGGCTAGGCGCCTCGCCGGGGACCCGCGGAACCAGGCGCGGCGTTCCGCATAGCGCGGCTTGACGGGGTGCAAGAAGAACTTGCGAGACAGGCATTACTCCACTGATCCACTAGAGATTATGCAGCCAGGCCGGGCGATGACGCCAGCCGCTGCATCCCCGGCTTGCCGGCCGTCCACGGCGCAAGCCTTTCCCTCCCATCGACTGGCGCGGCGACGGATCGACAATCCGGTCCGCCCGTTCTGACCGAGCGCCGCCGGCGCATTCCGCACCCCGCCAGCCCATCGAGGTTTCCCATGCATCGCGTTCGTACTGCCCTCCTGCTCGCTCCGTCCCTGTTCGTGTGCGCCGTCGCGCAGGCCCAGGAGGCGCCGCCGCCGCCGGCCGACACCAACGCCTCGGGCGGTGGCGACGAGATCATCGTCACCGGCACGCGCACCCAGGGCCGGTCGCGACTGGAATCGGCGGCCCCGGTCGACGTGCTCAGCGCGTCCAGCCTGCGGCAGCAGGGGACGCCGGAACTGGCGACGGCACTGGCCACGCTGACCCCGTCGATCGATTTCCCGCGGCCGTCGGCCAACGACGGTTCGGACGCGATCCGGCCCGCGACGCTGCGCGGGCTGTCGCCCGACGAGACGCTGGTGCTGATCAACGGCGTGCGCGCGCACAGTTCCGCCTACCTCAACGTCAACGGCTCGATCGGGCGGGGCGCGGCCGCGGTCGATCTCAACACCGTGCCGACGGTGGCGCTGGAATCGGTCGAGGTGCTGCGCGACGGGGCATCGGCGCAATATGGCTCGGACGCGATTGCCGGCGTCGTCAACCTGCGGCTGCGCAAGGCCAGCTCGGGCGGCGGGGCGAGCGCCAGCTATGGCTTCTACGACACCCGCTACGACGGCGCGCACGCCAGCCATTCGAGCACCGGCGAAGGCGTCGTCTCGGCCTCGCTGTGGAAGGGGCTGAGTCTCGGCGAAGGCGGCTGGCTGACGCTGTCGGGCGACTTCCAGCACCGCGCCGCCACCAGCCGCGGCGACGTCGATCCGCGCCTGCCGGTCCCGGCGGTGAACAACCGCTACGGCGATCCGGAAGTCGACCAGTACACCGGCTATGCCAACTTCGGAAAGTCGTTCGGCGATTGGGAGGGCTATGGCTGGGTCGGCTACCAGTATCGCAAGAGCACGTCGGCCGCGTTCCCCCGCCTGGCCGGCGCGGCGGCCGGCTTCGGCCTGGCGACGCTTTATCCCAACGGCTTCCTGCCGCTGATCGAAAGCCGCTCGCGCGATCTCAATACCGCGCTGGGCCTGCGCGGCACGCTGGCAGGCTGGTCGGTCGACCTTCACGCGGGTTATGGCCGCAACGCGATCGCGCTGCGGACGCTGAATTCGGCGAACTACACGGTCGGAGCGGCCACCCAGACCAACTTCTACGACGGCAAGCTGACGTACGACCAGTGGACCGGCGGGCTCGACGTCACCCGCAAGTTCGACGCGCTGGGCTCGCTCAACGTCGCGTGGGGCGTCGAAGGGCGCCGCGAAGGCTACCGGATCAGCCCCGGCGAACCGGCTTCCTACGGCTATGGCACCGCTTTCCCGACCGCGACCCCCGGCGCACAGGGCTATGGCGGCCTGTCGCCGCTCAACGCGGTCAATGCCCATCGCTCCGCGGTTTCGGGCTATCTCGATCTCGAGGCACAGCCGGTACAGGCGCTGCTGATCGGCCTGGCGGGCCGGGTCGAGCACTATTCGGACTTCGGCGACACCGCCAATGGCAAGGTCTCGCTGCGCTATGACGTGGCGCCCTGGCTGGCGCTGCGCGGCACCGTCTCCACGGGTTTCCGCGCGCCGTCGCTGCAGCAGCAGTACTACACGTCGATCGCCTCGGTCATCAACAGCGGCGCCGTGCAGCTGACCGGCACCTACCCGTCGACCGCCGGGGTCGCCGCCGCGCTCGGCGGGCTGCCGCTGCGGCCGGAAAAGTCGACCAACTATTCCGCCGGCTTCGTCGTCCGCGCCGGCGGGCTCGATCTCACCGTCGACGGCTACTGGATCAAGCTGCGCGACGCGCTGGCGCTGTCCGAGAACATCTCCGCCGGCTTCAGCCCGCAGGTTGCGGCCCTGCTGGCGCCCTTCCCCGGCGTGCAGGCCGCGCGCTTCTTCATCAACGGCATCCGCCTGCAAAGCCGCGGCATCGATGCGGTCGCGCATTACCGGTTGCGGACCGAAAAGGCCGGCACGTTCGATTTCACGCTCGCCGGCAACGTCAACAAGCTGACCGTGGACGCGGTTCCGACCTCGACCGCGGTGGCGCTGAACCCGGCGCCGACGCTGTTCGCCCGCAGCCGCTACCTGACGCTGGAGAAGGGCACGCCCGGCGAGAAGCTGACCGGCTCGGTGGAATGGAGCGGCAGCAGGATCGGCGCCACCGCGCACGTGACCTGGTACGGCAACGCCACCGTTCCGGGCAGCACCGCCGCTGCCGACTATGTCACCGGCAGCCACGCGATCACCGACCTCGAACTGCGCTACCAGCCGCAGGAGACGCCGCTGAAGCTGGCGCTGGGCGTCAACAACCTGTTCGACGTCTACCCGGACGCGACGCCGGCCGCGCTCAACAACAACGGCGTGGTCGCCTTCCCGTACTTCTCGCCATTCGGGTTCAACGGGCGGTTTCTCTACGTGCGTGCCGAACTGCGCTGGTGAGCGCCGGGACGCGGCGGCAAGGCTTTTCGAGGGGGATAGCGAATGACGAAGCGAAGATTGTCGATGTCCGTGGCCGCACTGGTGTCGGCGGCTGCACTGGCCGCAGGGGCACAGGCGCAGGAGGCGCCATATCAGGGCAAGATCGGCCGCACGCTGGCCGAATCGACTGAATGGTGGCCAGAACCGGTGAAGCCGGCGAAGGGCGCCCCCAACGTCGTCTGGATCCTGCTGGACGACGTCGGCTTCGGCGCATCCAGCGCGTTTGGCGGCGGCATTGCCACGCCCGTGCTGGAGCAACTGGCGAACCAGGGGCTGCGCTATACCAATTTCCACACCACCGCGATCTGCGCGCCGACGCGTGCGGCCCTGCTGACCGGGCGCAACAGCGCTTCGGTGCACGTTTCAGGCTTCTCGCACACGCCGCTTTCGGCAGGCTTTCCCGGTTGGGATGGCCGGATTCCGGCCGAGGACGGCACCATCGCCGAAATCCTGCGGGACCGGGGCTATGGCACCTTCGCGGTCGGCAAGTATGGCGTGACCCCGGATGAGGATGCCACCGATGCCGGCCCGTTCGACCGCTGGCCGACCGGCAAGGGCTTCGACCATTTCTTCGGCTTCCTGGGTTCGCAGACCGACCAGTACAAGCCCGATCTCGTCGAAGATCAGGCCCACGTGAAGCCCGATGGCCGGCATTTGTCCGAGCAGATCACCGACAAGGCGATCGCCTATATCGACCGCTTCAAGAAGGGGGCACCGGACCGGCCATTCTTCCTCTACTATGCGCCGGGCGCGACTCACGCGCCGCATCAGGTCGCGGCGCAGTGGAGCGATCCGTTCAAAGGCAAGTTCGATGGCGGCTGGGACGTGTTCCGCGCCGAAGTGTTTGCACGGCAGAAGAAGCTGGGGATCATCCCGGCCAAGGCCGTGCTGCCCGATCGCAACCCCGACATCAAGGCCTGGGCCGCGCTCTCGCCCGACCAGAAGAAGCTCTATGCCCGCTTCATGGAGGTCTATGCCGGCTACCTCAGCTACACCGATCACGAGATCGGCCGCCTGGTCGATCACCTGAAGGCCAGCGGCCAGTTCGACAACACGCTGTTCGTGGTGATCGTCGGCGACAACGGCGCCAGCAAGGAGGGCACGCTGTTCGGCGACGTCGATCGCAACCTCACCGCCAAGGCGCAGACCGAGGCGGAAGCGCTGCAGTACAACCTGGCGAAGATCGGGGAGCTGGGCACCCCCGCCGCGACCGAAGGCAACTATCCGCTGGGCTGGGCCCAGGCGGCGAACACCCCCTTCCGCAACTGGAAGTCCGACGCCAACAGCGAGGGCGGGACGCGCAACCCGCTGATCCTCGCCTGGCCCAGGGGCATCACGGGTGACGGCAGCGTGCGCACGCAGTACGGCCACGTCATCGACATCCTGCCGACGACGCTGGAGCTGGCCGGGATCAAGGCGCCCGGCACGCTGCGCAGCGTGCCGCAAGCGCCGGTCGAGGGCATCTCGCTGGCCTATTCGATCAAGGACCCGGGTGCGGCCTCGCGCCACCGCGAGCAATACTATTACATCTTCGGCAGCCGCGCGATCTACGTCGACGGCTGGAAGGCGTCGCTCCCCTACCCCAACCATTTCATCCCCAGCACGGCGAGCAACCTCAAGCCGTTCGACGAAAACGCCTGGGAGCTCTACAACCTCGACGAGGACTACACCGAACGGGTGAACCTCGCGAAGAAGTACCCGGAGAAGCTCGCGCAGTTGCGCGCCGCGTTCGAGGCGCAGACCGATGCCCATCACCTCAAGCCCTACATCACCTGGGACGATGTCGGCGCCGGCCGGATCCATCGCAACAAGGACAGCAAGCCACTGCACGAACAGATCGAGGCGCTGACGCGCGGTGCCTCGAAGTGACGCATGTCCGCCTGCGCGCAACGGCCGGCACGGCCCGCGCGTAGGCGGACTTCGCCGCCACATAGGAAAGCTTGCGATTGACTTTTCTTACTCCATCAAATAGGTAGAGAATACACCGCGCGGGCAACTGGAGGCCAGGCCAGCCGCGCATCACCCGGAACCTGGCCCGCGGCTTTTGAACGGGAAGCAGCTTGCTCCGCGATACCAACGGCTAAAGCGCGCGATGCTGGGGCGACACCGCCAGGCATCGTGTTCCCTCTCTCCAAAAGATGAGGCGATACGATGCGTACCATGAATCTCACCTGCTGACCTGACGCCAGGCGTGCGGTCTTTCCGCCGCGCGGATGCGAAGCCGGACGGGTCAGTAGCCCAGGGCAACCGCCCCCTTCTCCGGAAGGTGGATGGCACCCCGCGCCCGGGCTCCCCCGCTCCCCACCAGCGTCCGCCGTGGTCGGAATGGCCGCACGCCTGACAGGTCTGCACGATCGCCGATCGAGTTCGGCCTACCGCACATTGTCCCGCGGGCGCACTTCGCCGCCCGCAGTTCTCCGCGCGCGTCCAGATGAGGGCACGGCGTGATGCCGGCGCGCGCGCATCAAGGGGGGTTTCCCATGTCTGCACCCGTTACCGCGCCTGTCGCGCGTCTTCTCCGCTCGTCCGCCTTCGCCGCGCTGGCGATCGCCGCCGCAGTCCCGGCGCGCGCTGCCACCGATGATACGGCGGCTGCCGATACCGTCGCCGCCGATGCCGACGCCGACGCCGATGCGGTCAGCGAGATCGTCGTCACCGCGCGGCACCGCTCCGAAGATGTCCAGTCGGTTCCCGTCGCGATCAGCGTGGTGAACGAGGCATCGCTCGAAAAGACCGGCAATTTCACCATTGCCCAGGCAGTCCAGCAGATCCCGAGCCTGCAGGTGGTCAACACCAATCCGCGCAACACCAACATCACCATTCGCGGCCTCGGCGCCAATTCCGCGCTTGCCGTGGACGGCCTCGAGTACGGCGTCGGCTTCTATCTCGACGGCGTCTACTACGGGCGGCCCGGCCAGTCGCAGTTCGATCTCGTCGATCTCCAGCAGATCGAGGTGCTGCGCGGTCCGCAGGGCACGCTGTTCGGCAAGAACACCACGGCGGGCGCCATCAACATCACCAGCAAGGAACCGAGCTTCACGCCGGAGCTGACGGCGGAAGGCAGCCTGGGCAACTGGAACTACCACCAGCTGCGCGTTTCCGGCTCGATCCCGCTGAGCGACACGGTGGCGGTGCGGTTGACGGTGGCCGACACCCATCGCGACGGCTTCCTGACCAACGTCTTCGACCAGTCGAAGGCGGAGGACTACGACAACTTCAGCATCCGCGGCCAGTTGCTGTGGAAGCCCAGCGCCGACGTCAAAGTCCGGCTGATCGGCGACTATTCGCGCCAGAACCAGCACTACATCCTCAACGTCTACGACGGCATCTTCACGAAATATGCCAACGGCACGACCATCGCCAACAACATCGTCGATCGCCTCGCGCGGTTCGGGCTGGCGCCGGCGAACTTCGACTTCAACGCCTTCGATCGCCTCGGCAACTCGAACTCGCACTACCAGGCCAACATGAAGAGCTACGGCGTCTCGGGCGAGGTCGACTATGACCTTGGCGGAGCGACGCTCACGGCGATCACCGCCTATCGCTGGTGGGACTGGTATCCCGCGAACGACGGGGACAGCCTGCCCTTGTCGGTCAACCTCAAGGCACAGCAGCAGAACTTCCAGCGCCAGTTCAGCCAGGAACTGCGCGTTGCGTCATCGGGCCGGCACTTCATCGACTGGCAGGCGGGGCTCTATTATTTCTGGCAGAAGGTGCCCGGCTATGGCGCCACCCAGTATGGCCGCGATTTTGCCCTCTACAACCTTCCGGCCGCAACGCCTCCCGCCGCCCTGAACAACGTCGCGAATGCGCTGACCAATCTCGAGGTCGACAGCTACTCGAACTCGCGGACGAAGAGCTATGCCGCGTTCGGCCAGGTCGATGTCCACCTCGCCGAGCCGCTGACGCTGACCGCGGGCCTGCGCTTCACCCACGAAGACAAGTCGGGCGAATACAGCCGCTACCTGGCACCCGGATCGGCCGGCGACCGGACCCTGCTGACGGCGGCGCAACAGGCGCAGTTCCAGGTGAGCGACCTTGCCTTCACCACGGCGCTCAAGGCCGATGCGCTTTCCGGGCTGGTCACGCTCGGCTACAAGGTGACGCCGGACGCACTGATCTATGCGACCTACTCGCGCGGGAACAAGTCCGGCGGGCTCAACATCACCGCCGGCGGCGCGGGCCACACGCAGATCAAGCCCGAGAAGGTCGACGCCTTCGAGATCGGCATCAAGAGCGAACCGCTCGACCACACGCTGACCGCGAACCTCGCCGCGTTCCACACCAGGATCCACGATTACCAGGCCAACATCAGCGTCCCGATCGGCGGAACCACCACCTTCATCCAGTACATCGACAACATCCCGTCGGTGCGCTCGCAGGGGGTCGAGGGCGATCTCGCCTGGGCACCCAGCAAATGGGTCAGCCTCAATGCCTCGATCGCCTATACCGACGCGAAGTACCTGAGCTATGCCAACGCGCCGATCGCGCCGGAGAACTCCATCCCCGGCACGCCGCAGGTGCAGGACCTGAGCGGAAAGCGCCTGCCCGGCGTCTCGAAATTCGCCTATTCGCTCGGTGTCGATCTGGCCCGGCCGGTCGGAGGCGACTTCGAAGCCTATCTGCACGCCGACTGGCTGCATCGCTCGTCGTTCAACTCCACCGCGACGAACTCGATCTATGGCGTGGTGCCGGCCTATGGCCTGCTGAACGGCAGGATCGGCCTGCGAACCGCCAACGGACGGTTCGACTTCTCGCTGTGGGCGCGCAACCTGACGAACAGGAACTACTACATCTCGCGTTCGCCCGGGAACTTCGGCCTGATCACCGCGGCGGTCGGCGATCCGCGCACGTTCGGCGCCACGTTCCGCGCCAAGCTCTGAGCTTTCCACCCTGCCGGGCGCCCGCATACCGGGCGCCCGGTTCCTTTCCCCGGGCGTCAGTCCCGCGGCCGTGCGCCGCCTGCGGCCGGCAGGCCGGGCTGCGTCGCCACCGGATCGGCCAGCAACGGCAGCGCCTTCCAGTTGGGCCATTCGGCCACCTTCACCGTATCCCCCAGCAGCATCACCTTCGGCGCCTGCGGGTCGAAGGCCGGCCAACCCGGCGCCGGCCGTCCGCTGCGGGCGAACGAGAGGATCATCCCCGACATCGTGTCGCGCAGCCGGTAGTCCGGCTCGCCCCAGTCGCGCGTCTTGCGGAACAGGTTCAGGCTGTCGAGATTGCGGAGGAAATACGGCACCTCGCCGCTGTGATAGGCGCCCGCCGTGGCCGGATCGTGATCGCTGAACGTGATCCCGGCGGCATAAGGCTGCCGGCGGGTGAAGTGATAGGCGAACGCCGGCTGCGTGCCATGAGCCGCGTTGGCGCCGGCCCAGTTGAACATCTGGCTGCCCACCGACATGTCGCGCATGACGTCCACCAGAGCGCGCCCCACGTCCGCATCGGCCTGCGCCGGATAAGCCGCGAAGATCGCCCCAGCCCTGGCGCCAAAGGTCCGCGCCAGCACCGCGCGGTATCCGGCCACGGTGCTGGCCGGGCCGAGGCTGGCGAACCGCTCGTCCCGCGTGAAACCGATCAGGACCGGCACGTCGTTCTGCCGATGCGCGGCGAAGACCTCGGGCGCGGTACCGGTGATGTGCACGCCGTCGATCACGATCGGGTCGCGCGGCACCCCGGCGGCGACGGCGAGGACGCGGTCCCCGGGCAGGTCGCGCATCGCCTCCACCGAACCCACGCCGAGCGCCTGCTGCAGCGCCACGCCCTGTGCCTCCGCCCTTGCCAGCGGCACCGGCGTCAGCATCCGGCCGTGCGCCGAGCCGCTCATGCCCGCCAGCCTGGCGAACAGGCCCTTCGCCCCCGGATCGATCTGCAGCAGCGAGACCGACATCGAGCCGGCCGACTGCCCCATCACCGTCACGTTGGCCGGATCGCCGCCGAACGCGGCAACGTTGCGCTGCACCCACTGCAGCGCCGCGACCTGGTCCATCAGCCCGTAATTGCCCGAATGGCCACCGCCTTCCGCGGTCAGCCCCGGATGCGCGAGGAAGCCCAGCGGCCCGACGCGATAGGCGATGCTGACATAGACCACGCCGTCCCGGGCCAGGTTGGCGCCGGCATAGTTCGCCATGCTGGCCGAACCGACGTTGAACGCCCCGCCATAGATCCACACGATGACCGGCAGCCTGGCGCCGGGCCTGGCGTCACCGGGCGCCCAGGCGTTGAGATAGAGGCAGTCCTCGCTCGTCGCCTCGTTGCCGAAGTAGTGGTTCATCGTCCGCGCGCGCAGGCTTTGCAGGCACATCGGCGCGAACCGGTCGGCGTGGAAGACGCCGTCCCACGCGACGACCGGCTGCGGCGGCTTCCAGCGCAGGTCGCGCACCGGCGGCGCGGCGAACGGCACCCCGAACCAGCCGCGGACGCCGTGACCGAGGTCCTTGCCGTCGATCAGGCCGCCGTCAACCCGGACGGGGTCCGCCAGCGCCGGCGCCGCCAGCATCGCCAGCATCGCCACGGCGCGCCTGAACAGGCGTTTCACCGGCCGGGCCGATCGAGCGTCCGGTGGAAGAAGTCGTAGGTGGCGTTGATCGCCCTGAGGGTCGCGGTGCGGGTTTCGGCGGCGCTCCTGCCGATGAACGAGTGGTCCACACCGGGGATGTAGATGGCAGTCACCGGCACGCCCGCGGCGCGCAGCCGGGCCTCGACGAGATGCGATTGCGCGACGGGCACGGTCTGGTCCTCCTCGCCGTGGATCAGGAGGAAGGGCGGGTCCTTGGCGTCGATGTAGGTAACCGGGCTCGCCGGGGCATAGTCCGCCGCCGTGCACGGGCCGTTGCAGCCGAGCAGCCGGGCCGCCGCGGCGTCGCTGCCCCCCGGGCGCGAGGCGGCCAGCGCGGCGAAATCGAACACCCCGTACCAGATCGCCGCGGCCTGCACGCATTCCGAACCGGCGGGGGCGCTGACCCCCTTGGCCTCGAGCGAAGCCTCCCCGCACGACAGGGCGGTCAGCGCCGACAGGTGCCCGCCGGCCGAGCCCCCCCAGATCGCCGCGCGGCTCGCGTCGATGCCGTAGCGGGCGGCATTGGCCCGCAGGAAGCGTAGCGCCGCGCGCGCATCCTGCACTTGCGCCGGGAAGCGCGCCTCGTCCGCCAGGCGGTACTCAAGGCTGGCGACGACGAAGCCTTCGCTCGCCAGTTCGGCCAGTGCGGCGGGGAAATCGGCCATGGCTCCGGAGTGGCGGGTGTGCCCCGCCACCCAACCGCCGCCGTGGACGTACAGCACCAGTGGCCGCGGCCCCTTGCCGGACGGGGGCATGTAGATGTCGACGACCTGCGGCCGATAGCCGGGCAACTGCTGGTAGACCACGTCGGCCAGGCTGGAGACGCCCTTGGCCCAATGCGTGACCCGCGCCGGATAGCGGTCCTCCAGCACCGGCTTGTCCGCCACCGGGAACACCCGGTTGCCCGCCGCCAGTGCCGATCCGCCGGCAAGCGTCGCGATCATCGCCAGCCACATCCCGAGCCGCATCGTCCTCTCCTCGCTATTATGTGGACTAGTTCGTACACATCTGGCGAGGATCGGGCAAGCCGGGAATCGGCAAGTGGAGATGCGATGCAAGGCCGGGCGGCGAACCGCCACGGGTCCGGTCAGGTCAGCGCGCCTGCACCCAGCCGAGAACGGCCTGGACGATCTGCTCGCGCCGCTTGGCGCGATAGGCCGGATCGGCGAAATCGATCCCGAAGTTGTGCAGGAAGGTGTGGCGGTTGGAGACGTTGTAGAAGGACAGCGCCGAGATCGTCGTGTGCAGGTCGACCGGATCGATCCCCGGACGGAACACGCCCTTTGCCACGCCCTTGTCGAGGATCGCGCCGAGTTGCGCGATCACCGACTGGTTGCGGCCCTTGATCCCCGCGACTTGAGCGATGTGCTCGCCGTGATGGACGTTTTCGTTCATCACCAGCCGCACGAACTCGGGATGCTCGAAGTGATAGTCGAAGTTGTGGCCGACGATCGCGCGCAGCGCTTCCACGGGCTCCAGTGTCTCGAACTGCGCCGCCTGCTCCTGGCGGCGGATCCGTTCGTAGGCGCGTTCGAGGACCGCGCGGTAGAGCTCGTCCTTGCCGCCGAAGTAGTAGTAGATCATCCGCTTGGACGAATTGGTCTTCTCGGCGATCTCGTCGATCCGCGCGCCGGCCAGGCCCTTGTCGGCGAACTCGCGCATCGCCACGTCGAGAATGTTCTCGCGCGTTTCGGCCGCCTCCTGGCTGCGTTTCGAACCTGCCCCCCGCGTGGTCGCCACTAACCGCCCTTTCCTGCCTTCGCGCTGCCGCGCACCGATCCGGCACCCCCCGTAAACCAGCCGCGCTCGCGGCGAAAGGCGCTTGCCGTCATGCCGCTGCGCGACTTGAAGAAGCGGGCGAAATAGGCGCTGTCGGCAAAGCCGAGATCGTCGGCGATCTGGCTGACCGGCGCGGTCGAGTAGGTCAGGCTGCGCATCGCCTCGAGCAGCACCCGGTCGAGCACGACCTCGCCCGGGGCCTTGCCGAACGCCGCGCGCGTGGCGCGGGTCAGCGTCACGGCGGTCGATCCCAGCGCCCGGGCATAGTCGCCGATCGCCCAGCCGTCGCGAAAGTGCAAGTCGACCATGCCATGAAAGCGATCCGCGAGGCGCTCGCGCGGGGCGGCGCGCACCGGTCGCAGCTCTTCGGAGTGGCGCAGCTGCTCCTCCACCAGTGCCACCACCAGCGCCAGCCGCGCCGCCACGGCATCCGCCAGGACGCCCGCCCTGTCACCTGCCAGCGCTGCCGCAAGATCGGCGAACAGCCAGCACAGCCGCGACCAGCCCGCATCGTGCGGCGGCAGGTGATGCCAGCGCGGCAGAACGCCCGGCTGCCGCGCGGCGGCGCACAGGGCGGCGATGCGGGGATCGTTGAGCAGGTCCGCCGCGACCGAGAGCACCCAGCCCTCGGCATCGGTGCCGAAACGGAACGCATGGACGCAGCCCACCGGCAGCGCGACGATGGCGCCCGGCGCCAGCGCCGCCTGCGCGCCATCGGTCGCCAGCACCCCGGAACCCGCGGCCAGCAGCAGCATCTGGAAAATGCCCGGGTGGGCATGGGGCGCGATCGTCCCTTCGTGCAGGCGCGATCGCTGCGAGATCGGCTCGATGTGCACGAATTCGGGCGGCAAGGCTCCTTCGCCCTCGCCATAAAGCCGATGACGGCTGACATGCCGGACGCTCGCCATCACCCGGCGCTAGGCCGATGTGATCGAAATGTCCAATTCATTGCGCGAATCCTGCGTGGGCAACCGCGGTCCGGGCAGGCATCACCCTGGCCATCAGAACAGAGAGGATGGGCGATGGCGTTCCGTTTCGACCCTTATTCGCCGGCGATCGATGCCGATCCGTTTCCCGCGTACAAGGTGCTGCGCGATGAGCATCCGTGCTTCTGGAGCGAGGAAGCGGGCATGTGGGTGCTGTCGCGTTACGACGATATCCTCGCCGCGCTGACCAACTGGAAGGTCTATTCCTCGGCCAGGGGCAACCTGATCGACGAGTTTCCCGGTCGCGCCGGCTCCACCCTTGGCAGTTCCGATCCGCCGCGCCACGACCGCCTGCGCGGGCTGATCCAGTCGGCGATGACCAAGCGCGCTCTCGATCACATCCTCGAACCGGCGCGCGCCTCGATCGCGCAGCATCTTGCCGGCATCGTCGCCCGGATCGACCGGGGCGACAGCTTCGACTTCATCGCCGACTTCGGCGGCAGGATCACCGTCGACCTGCTGTTCTACCTGTTCGCACTTCCCCGCGAGGGAGCCGAACAGGTGCGCGACAACGCCATCCTGATGGTCCAGACCGACCCTGTCACCCGCCAGAAGACCGAGGCGCATATCGCCGCGTTCCACTGGACGGCCGACTATGCCGAGGCGCTCGTGCAGGAGCGCAAGCAGAACCCCGGCGATGACCTGCTCTCCAACTTCATCACCGCCGAAATCGACGGGGAAAAGCTGCTCGACAAGGAAGTCCAGCTGACCGTGACGACGCTGATCATGGCCGGCATCGAATCGCTGTCAGGCTTCATGGGCATGTTCGCGCTCAACCTCGCCGACATGCCCGACGTGCGCCGCGCGCTGGTCGCCGATCCCGCGCTGATCCCCGACGCGATCGAGGAATCGCTGCGCTTCAACACCTCGGCCCAGCGGTTCAAGCGCTGCATCCAGGTCGATACCGAACTGCACGGCCGGACGATGAAGGCCGGCGATTTCGTGATGCTCGCCTATGGTTCGGGAAACCGCGACGAACGCATGTTCGCCGATGCCGACATCTACGATCTCGCCCGCCGGCCCAAGCGCCACCTCGGCTTCGGCGGCGGCGTCCACTCATGCCTCGGCGCGATGCTCGCGCGCGTGGCCTGCCAGGTCGTGTTCGAGGAGTTCCTGAAGGCGGTGCCCGAATTCAGCCGGGTCGACCGGGACCTCGCATGGGTACCCTCGTCGAACTTCCGCAGTCCCGCGAAGCTGCTGCTGCGCAAGGGTTGACGCGGCAACGCCGCTCAGGCCAGCCCCAGCACCCGCGCCGCGTTGTCCTTCATGATCCCCGGCAGGACGTCCTCGCGGAAGCCGACCTGCCTTGCCGCCTCGATCCACCTGTCGGGATGGATCAGCGGAAAGTCGCTGCCGAACAGCATCTTGCCGCGCAACTGCGTGTTCGCGTACTGGGTGATCTGCGGCTGGAAGTACCGGGGGCTCCAGCCCGACAGGTCGATGAAGACGTTGTCCTTGTGCAGCGCCATCGACAGGCTCTCGTCGACCCAGGGCCAGCTCGGGTGGGCCAGGATGATCTTCATGTCGGGGAAATCGACGGCGACGTCGTCGACCCGGATCGGCTGCCCGTACTTCAGCCGCACCCCGCCGCCGCCGCGCATGCCGGTGCCCATGCCGGAATGGCCGGTGTGGAAGATGGCCGGAAGCCCGTGCTCGGCGATCACCTCGTAGATCGGGTAGCCGATGCGATCGGCCGGATCGATCCCCTGCAGTATGTGGTGGAACTTGAACCCGCGCACGCCGTGGTTCTCGACCAGGTCGCGGGCCTCGCGCGCGCCCAGCTTGCCCTTGTGCGGATCGATCGAGGCGAAGGGGATGCAGATATCGGCGTTATCGGCCGCGAACGCCGCCACTTCGTAATTGGACACCCGCCGCGCCCCGAGATGGCTCTCGCAATCGACCGTGAACAGACAGAAGGCGATGCGCTGCTCGCGATAGAGGGCGGCGATCTCCGGCATCTTCGGCCGTTCGCGCGGCGCCTTGAAATAAGCGCTGGCGGCATCGAAGAACTGCCCCATCACCGGGTCTTCCGGATCGTGGCAGGAGACTTCGGCATGGACGTGGACGTCGATCGCGCGGATGCTGGCAAGGTCGATCGGCATCGGGGTTCCTTCAGGCGCTTTCGCGGGCGATCAGCCGGAAGCCGACGTCGACCGAGCGGTTGGGATGCGCCTCGCCGGCCGCGTGGCGCCGGATCGCGGCGATCGCCTCGCGGGCGATGCGCGCGCCGTCGATGTCGATCGTGGTGATCGTCGGCCGCATGTCCCCGGCGATCGAACTGTTGCCGAAGCCGATGACCGCGAGGTTGTCGGGCACGCGCAGGCCAGCCGCCTGCGCCTCGATGATCAACCCCTGCGCGAGATAGTCGGACCCGCAGACGACGACGTCGGGCAGCTCCTCCATCCGTCGCATGTCGGCGAACACGCGGCGCGCGTGACCAAAGCGCGACGGGATGCTGACCAGCGCCTCGCTCACCGCGCCGCCGGCCTGCGCCCGCCACTCCTCGACGAAGCCGTCGCGCCGCATCGCCGCCCGCGCCCCTTCCGCGGTCACCAGGTGCGGCCGCCGATATCCGCGCGAGATCAGGAAGCGGGCGATGTCGCGCCCGGCGTCGCGGTGGGCAAAGCCGATGGCGATCCCGGGCGGATCGTCGGGCAGTTCCCAGACCTGGATGAACAGGCTGGCGCTGCGCCGCACCAGGTCCACGGTCTCGCCGCTGATCGGCCCGGTCGAGATGATCGCGTCCACCCGCCGGCTCAGCGCGCCCCGCACCAGCTCGTCGGTGCGCGCCGCGCACACGCCGGTGATCCCCAGCATCGCGTTGAAGCCGGCGGCGGAAAGCTCGCTGACCATCGCCTCGATCGTGTCATTGAACATCGAATCGACCAGGTGCGGGATCAGCACCGCCACCATCTTCGACTTGGACGAGGCAAGGCCGCCCGCCAGCAGGTTCGGGATGTACCCGGTCGCCGCGATGCCGGCGCGAATGCGTTCGGCGGTCGCCGCCGCGACGACCTCGGGATTGTTGATGTAGCGACTGACCGTTGCCGCCGACACGCCGGCGTGCGCGGCCACGTCCTCGAGCGTCGGAGTCCTGCCGGGGAGTTCGTTCATGGCGCGAATCTAGAGCACGTGCCGATCTGGTCGAATCAGATCGCGTGCTCCGCATTCCCGCATGGCCGCGTTTTTTCGAGTCACTTCGTGTTCCACTCCGTTCGAAAAAACGCTCTAGCGCCGCTTACAGAAACCGCAAAGGCACCACCAGCGGACCGATCTCGGGCCAGCGGCTCATGGTGATATCACCGGCCAGTTCGAACCCGCGCGGCGATGCCGCCAGCAGTTCCTCCATCGCCACGCGCAACTGCATGCGCCCCAGGTGCAGCCCCGGGCAATTGTGCGGGCCGCGCCCGAACGCCAGGTGCTCGCCGATGTTGGGCCGGTCGAGGATGAACTGGTCGCCTTGCGGGAACACGCTCTCGTCGCGGTTCGCCGAACAGTACAGCAGCGCGATCGCCTCGCCGGCGGGGATCGTGCGCCCGCTCATCTCCACGTCCTTCACCGCGGTGCGCGCGAAGCCGCGATAGGGGGTATAGAGCCGCAGGAATTCCTCGATCGCGGCAGGCAGCAGCGCCGGATCGGCGCGCAACCGCGCCTGCAGTTCGGGGTGGCGCGCCAGGTGCACGCAGATCGAGCCGATCATCACCATCGGCGCCACCAGACCCACCAGCAGGACCTGCCGCACGGTGCCGACCAGCAGTTCCTCCGGCAGCGGCTCGCCCTCGTGCCGGGCGGCCAGAAGCGCGCTGGTCGGGTCGTCGTCGGGATCGAGCGGGTTCTCGCGGCGGATGGCGATCAGCGACCGCGCCATGTCGTAGAGCCGCAGCGAGGTTTCCTTCATCCGCTCGGGATGGTTCATGTGCACCGCCAGCACGAAGGCGCGCCCCGCATCGTGCAGCGTTTCGAGCCACGCCTCGGGCATCCGCATCCAGTCGCCGAACACGTGGACCGGAAAGTGGCTGGAAAACTCGACGCAGATGTCGCCGCCACCCTTGGCAGCCACCGGTGCCAGCAGCGCGCGGGCCAGCGCGCGCGTCCGGGGCGCGAACGCTTCCGAGCGCTCGAGCGACAGCAGCGGGTTCAGCGCCTTGCGATAGGGCGTATGCTCGGGCGGATCGAGGTGCAGCGGCGGCCGCCGCCCGGTGAACGCGACCTTCGGAATGACGTTCTGCTTCGAGGTGATGAACGTCGCCGATTCCGAAGCCGCGCGCTTCACGTCCTCGTAGCGCGCCAGCGCCCAGAAGCCGCCCAGCCCGTCGGTGTGGGCAACGGGACATTCCCGCCGCATCCACGCATAGGTACGATGAGCGCTGTCGAAATCCTCGGGCTGCTCGGGGTCGAAATCCGGGGGGATCTTGCTCATGAAGCGCGTGCATAAGTATCGACGCGCCGCCATGCAAGCGCTATCATAAGCCAAACGACGGGGAGATGCCGGTGATTGCCCATGCCGAAATGGAAGCGCGGATCGGCGCGAAAGTCGTCCGCCGGCTGGTCGTTCCCTGCGCGTTGTACATCCTGATGGGCGCCATCGACCGCACCAACGTCGGCTTCGCGGCGCTGCAGATGAACCGCGATCTCGGCCTGTCCGGCACCCAGTACGGCTTCGGCGCCGGCATCCTGTTCGTCGGCTACATGCTCGCCAAGTACCCGAGCGTGCGCCTTTACGAGGCTGTCGGGATGCGCCGCTGGCTCTCGGCGATCACCGCCGCCTGGGCGCTGTGCTCGTGCGCGATGGCACTGGTGACGAACGAATGGCAGCTCTACGCGCTGCGCATCGCCATCGGCTTTGCCGAAGGGGGGCTGTCGTCCGGCCTGATGCTCTATCTCAGCCACTGGGCGCCCGAACGCTACCGCGCCTCGATCCTGGCGATCCCGATCGTCTCGATCTCGGTCGCGCAGGTGATCGGGGCGCCGGTTTCGGGGCGGCTGCTCGACTGGGCCAATCCCTGGGGCCTCGCCCCGTGGCGGCTGATGTTCGTGCTGGAGGCGCTGCCGGCGCTGGCGCTGGCGGTGTTCGCGGCGCTGTGGTTCCCGGAATCGCCCGCCGCCGCGGGCTGGCTCGACGCGCCGGAGCGCGCCTGGATCGCCGCCAACGTCCGCGGCGCCGCACCGTCGCCCGCCGGCCCCGACGGTGCCCGCTGGGCGGCGATCGCCAGCCCGCAGGGGTGGACCTGCGCGCTGATCTGGTACTGCATCCTGGCCAGCAA
>JAGWUH010000015.1 GCA_028868535.1 Sphingomonadales bacterium
AGCAGGTTGGGGTAGTGCATCGCGTGGACCCAGCGGCGGATGTCGTTGTTGGCGATGGGTTCGCGCAGGAACGAGCTGTCGCAGGGCTTGCCGAGGTACTTGTCGATGTCGGAGGTGTCGAGCTTGGCCATGGTCATTGTCCCGGGAAGTTGGCGAGGATGGTGGCGGTCTGGCCGCCGTCGACCAGCCAGTCGACGGCGGTGACGAAGCTGGCGGCGGGCGAGCACAGGAACACGCAGACGGCGGCGAGTTCCTCGGGATCGCCCTGCCGGCCGAACGGGGCGTTGGCGGCCATGGCGGCGGCCATCTCGCTCGCCTGCGCCTCGACCCGGCCCATGTTGGGGGTGTCGATCAGGCCGGGCGAGACCGTGCAGATGCGGGCGCCGCGCTTGCCGAAGGCGTGGGCCTCGCGCCGGGCGATGGCGCGGACGGCGATCTTCGAGAGCGGGTAGGCGAGGTTGGGGTGGTTGGCGATCGGCAGCAGGTCGACGCTGGGCTTCGCCGGCAGCGGGGCGTTGAAGGCGGCGGCGGCTTCTGGCGGCATCGGCATCGAGGCGGAGTTCGACGAGAACAGCACCGCGCAGGACTGCGGGGCCATGCGATCGCGGACGGCGTCGACCAGGGTGACGGTGGCGTCGAGGTTGATCTCGAGGATGCGCTGGGCGTCGCACATCGAGGGCGAGACGCCGGCGGTGTGGATCAGCGCGCCGATCGGCTTGCCGGCGAGTGCGGCGACGAAGCGGTCGGTGAAATCGGGCGCGGTCATGTCCGCCGCCAGGGTGGCGACGGTGGCGCCGGCGGCGCGCAGCGGGGCGGCGACGGCTTCGAGGCGGGCTTCGTCCAGGTCTACCAGCAACAGGTCCTGCCAGCCGGCATCGGCCATCTGGCGGGCGCAGGGTGCGCCCATGCCGCCGGCGGCTCCGGTGATGATGGCGACGCCTTCGGCGCGCGGTCCGACCATGGTGTTCCCTCTCCGATTGACTGTGGCGGTGCTGGCACGGAGCGGGCCGGCGGGGAAGGGGGGAGCGCAGCGCCGGGGCGATGAGCCGTCAAAGCGGGAGGGTGAAACGGACCTTGGCGATGCCTGCCGCTCCGCATGACCGGTAGAAGTGGATGGCAGGTGTGTTCCATTCGGGCGTTTGCCATTCCAGGCGGTCGGCGCCGCGGCTTCGCGCCAGTTCGGCGGCGGCCGTGAGCAGGCGGCGGCCGACGGATTGACCGCGGTGTTCGGCGTGCACGAACAGGCAATCGAGATGCGCCCAGTATCGGGCACGCCACAGGGAGAAATCTGTGGTGAGTGCGGCGTAGCCGAGCAGGTGGCCGGGGGCGGCGGCAACGAGCAGCGTGGTGCGAGGCGAAGGTGCGGCGAGGAGTGCCGCGAGCTCTTTGGAGGTGATGGTCGCGCACGATTGCTCGAACGCGGCGTGGGCATGGATCAACGCGAGCAGCTCTTCGCCGTCGCCGGTGCTGGCGGGACGGATGCGGGGGGTGGGCGCCGTCATGCGCCGGTTTGCAGCTTGAAGCCTTCGTCAAGCCAGCCGGTGATGCCGCCGGCCATGATCTTCACCGGGCGATCGAGCCGGGCGAGGCGCAGTGCGCCGCGGGCGGCGCCGTTGCAATGCGGTCCGGCGCAGTAGGTGACGAATACCGTGTCGAGCGGCCAGTGCGCGAGCCTGGAGGCGATGATCTTGCCGTGTGGCAGGTTGATCGCGCCGGGGACATGGCCGGCGGCGAACAGCGCGGGGCCGCGGACGTCGAGCAGAACGAAATCGGCGCCCTGGTCGAGCGCCTCGTGGACGTCCCAGCAGTCGGTCTCGAAGCTGAATTCGGCGGTGAAGTGGGCAACGGCGTCGGCACTGGCGGCGCAGGGTATGGCGGTGACGCTGGTGGACATGGGCATTCTCCTTCGCCCGGCAGGTCGCTCGATACGGGAAGGCTTGCAATTGGCGTGAATGACAATAGGCGTATAAATCATGCCAATTGATCGCAGCCCGCTGGTTGTCGCCTTGCTGTACGACGGGTTGTGCACGTTTGAATTCGGCATCGTTGCCGAAGTATTCGGGCTCGACCGGCCGGAAATGGGGCCGGACTGGTATCGCTTTGCCAGCGCGGCGATCGAGCCGGGCCCGCTGCGGGCGCACGGCGGCTTCACGATCCAACCCGGCGGCGGGCTGGAATTGCTGGACATGGCGGACATGGTGGTGGTGCCGGGATGGAAAGGGCGCGATGCGCCGGTGCCGGATGCGCTGATCGCGCGGCTGCGCGCGGTTCACGAACGCGGTGGGCGACTGGCGTCGATCTGTTCCGGCGCGTTCGTGCTGGCGGCGACGGGGCTGCTCGACGGCAAGCGGGTGACGACTCACTGGCACCATGCAGAAGCGCTGCGCGCGCGGTATCCGGCGGTGATCGTGGATGAGGCTTCGCTCTATCACGGCGACGACCGGATTTTCACCTCGGCGGGAAGCGCGGCGGGGATAGACCTGATGATCGAGTTGGTGCGGCGGGACTATGGGCCCGATGCAGCCAATTCGGTGGCGCGGCGGATCGTGATGCCGGCGCATCGCAGCGGTGGGCAGGCGCAGTTTCTGGTGCGGCCGGTGCAGGCGGAGCCGGAGAGCGCGATTGCGCCGATGCTGGGGGAGGTGCGGCGGTCGCTTGCCGAGCCGTGGTCGATCGCGCGGATGGCATTGGCGGCGAAGATGAGCCGGCGCACGTTCGAGCGGCGCTTCCTCGAGGCGACGGGGCAGGCGCCGGGTGACTGGCTGGTGGCCGAGCGGGTGGAAGCGGCCAAGGCCGCGCTGACGCGTGGCAATCGGCCGATGGAGGAAGTGGCGGCCGCCGTGGGGTTTGGCAGCGCCCATGCCTTGCGCCACCATTTTCGGGCCCGGGTGCGGCTGACACCGAGCGAATTCCGCAGGGAGTTCGCCGGGGCTTGATCAGCGCGTGTCGAGCATGGCGCGGGCGGCGGCGATGCAGGGGGCGAGGCGTTCGGCCGGGGGGACGCCGGCTTCCGCCAGGCTGCGCCGGGGGATTTCGAGGCTGATCGGCACGTGAGGCGGGATCTGCGCGAGGAAGGCGGCGAGCGGCAGTTCGCCGGCGCCGGGGGGCAGGCGTTCGTACAGTGCTTCCTCGATGTAGGTGGCGAAGCGGGGCTGCCAGGGGGCGTCGCAGAGCTGGACGTAGCCGATCGCGGCGAGGTCGGTCTGCGCGAGCTGGGCGTTGGTGCTGCCGAGGCGGAAGAAATGCATGGTGTCGAGCAGCAGGGTGAAGGCGGGGTGGTTCACGCCGCGCACCGCGGCCTCGGCGGCGGCGAGGGTGCGGATCGGGCCGAGCGAGCCGAGTTCGGCCGATACGGCGAGGCCGCGCGCGGCGGCCAGCTCGGCGAACTCGGCGAAGCCGGCGATGGTGCGGTCTAGGTCCTTGTCGAGGCTGACGACGGCGATGCGCTCGCAGCCGAGCTCGGCTACGAGGTCGAGATCGGCGGCGTAGCGGGTGACCGGCTGGTCAGGGACCACGGCGAAGCCTTCGACGAGGCCGAGGCGGACATCGTGGTCAAGTAGGGATTGCCGGGTGTCGCGGAGCAGTTGCGGATCGTCCCGGAACGACCATTCGGGGTAGCCGTGCGGGTTGTAGCCGCCGGTGGTCGCCAGGCCGAGGCCGAGGCTCTGGCAGCCGAGCCGCGCGGTCATCGCGATGAAGTCGAGCGGCGGCATGCCGAACACCGACAGCCGTTCGATCCCCAAATCTACCATCGCGAACTCCTATCCGGTTACATCAGGCAGCCGCCGTCGACCGACCACACCGAGCCGGTGGTGTAGCTGGCGCGTTCGGAGGCGACCCAGACGACCAGCGCGGCGACTTCCTCGGGCGTGGCGAACGGGCGGCCGACATAGGTCGGGCGCTGGCGGTTGCGCTTGTCCTCCTCGGTCAGCTCGATGTGGTTGTGGACGAAGAAGCCGGTTTCGGGGTTGAAGCGGCTGCCGGCCGAATAGGCCTCGGGATCGCGCGAGAAGGTGGCCCAGGGGGCGACGCAGTTGACGCGGATCGCGTGCTTGCCGAGCTCCTTGGCGAGGACGACGGTGAAGCTGTGGACGGCGCCCTTCATCGCCGAATAGACCGGCAGGCCGAGATCGCCGACCATGCCGGCGGTGGAGCCGATATTGACGATCGCGCCGGTGCGGCGCTCGACCATCTGCGGCAGCACGGCATGGGTCATGCGCAGGACGGTGCCGAAGTTGAGATCGATGTCGGAGGCCCATCTGGCGGGATCGGAATCGATGAACTCGGCCTGGTCGAAATTGCCGCCGAGGCCGTTGACGAGGACGTCGACCGGGCCGAGCGGGGCGGCGGCGGCGAGGACTTTCGCCGGGGCGGCGGGATCGAGCAGGTCCGCCGCGACGAACACCGCGTCGGCAGCGCCGAGCGATTTCGCCTTTTCCGCGACTTTGGCGCCGGCGGCGGCGTCGCGGCCGACGATGACGACTTTCGCGCCTTCGCGGGCGAATTCGAGGGCGATGCCGCGGCCGATGTTGGCGGTGCCGCCGGTGACGATGACGACCTTGCCGACCAGTCCCAGATCCATGTGCGCTCTCCTGTGGGCTGGCAATCTAGGGGGCGTTGCCGGCGTGCGGCAAGTCGCGGGGGCGATGGTGCGCGGCGGCCGTCCTGCGGCGAGACACGGGGGGTGGGGAAACGCGGCGTCAACCGATTGTTCACCATGCCGTTTCGCGGCATAGCGGTTCCCGCGATCCGAAACGGGCCGGGCGCGCGTGATGCCGGGCGGCAGGAGAAGGCGATGAGCGTGGCCTTGCGGACAGGCGGTGCCGGCGGGGGCGGGGCGATCGGCCGCGTCCTGGCGCTACTGGCGTGCCTGTCGCCGGCGACGGCACGGGCCGATGCGGCGCTGACGGTGACCGCCGACCAGCCGCTGCGGTTCGGCAGCCTGGTGGTGCCGGCGAGCGGATCGCGCACGATCGATCCCGGCGGCGCGGTGACCGGCTCGGGGCTGGTGGCGCTCGCGGGCGACGCGGTCGGCCCGGCGCAGTTCACCGTGACCTATGACCGGGGCGCGGACAGCACGCGGCCGATCACCATCGTCGTGCAGGTGCTGCTGGCCGGCGGCGCGACCCAGGTGCAGGGCGGGGTGACCGGGGTGCTGTCCAACTTCCGCACCGACCTGCCGGGAACGCCGACGCTGTTGCCCGGGCAGCCGATGATGCTCGTCATCGCCAACTGCACCGAGCGGCGCTGCAGCCGATCGTTCCGCGTCGGCGCGCGGGTGGACATCACCCGCAGCAGCGGCGGGGCGCGGCTGACGCTGCCGGTGCCGGTCAGCGCGACGCTGCTGGCGGCACAATGACGCGGGGGACGGTCCTGGCCGTCGCGGTGGCGGCACTGGCGGCAGCGGCGCCGGCGGACGGGCTCGCGGCGTCGGGGCAGGCGACGGCAACGGGGGAGGCGCGCGCCGAGGTCGCGGCGCCGCTGGTGGTGACGCGCGAGGCCGATCTCGATTTCGGATCGATCTTCGCGGGCAGCGCGGCGGGGGCGGTGACGGTCTCGCCCGGGGGCGTGGCCAGCTATGCCGGCGGCGTGCAGCCGGCCTGCGCCGGCGGCTGCGGCGGGGTGGGCGCGGCGCGCTTCGCGGTCCAGGGCGAGGGCGGGCGCAGCTATGCGGTCGCGGTGCCGGCCGGCGTGACCGCGCAGGGCACAGCGACGGAGGCCGGGGCGGCGGCGCCGCCGCTGGACGTCACCGGGCTGACGGTGCGCAGCGACAGCCGGCCCGGGGCCGGCGCGGCCGGGCGACTCGACGGTTCCGGGCGCGACGAATTCAGCGTGGGCGGCACGTTGCAGGTGCCGGCGGGCCTGCCGGCGGCGCGCTATCGCGCCACCGTGCCGGTGATCGTAACCTATGGCTAACCATGATGGCACTACGATTTCAGGCGCATGGGCGCGGTGCGGCCCGAGCCGGCCCGGCGCGCGGGGGCCGGGACATAGGTAGTTCTACATAACCCGGCATTAACTTCTCTATCCTAGAACGGCCGAGGTCGGCGCGGCGGGTTGGATCGCCAGGGCCGGACTGAACGGGTTCGCGCCGCTCCTGTGGTGTCGGTGCATAGGGTAGGGACTACCATGATGAAGAAGATCGTGATTGCGGCCGCGATGGTCGCGCTCTCCTCGGGTTCCGCTTTCGCCGCTTCGGGCAGCAGCGCCACCGCCACCGGCTCCGCCACCGCCACCGTCGTCGCGCCGATCGTGCTGACGCACACGGCCGGCGCGGCGCTGAACTTCGGCAAGTTCACCGCCGGCACCGGCGGCACCGTGGTGGTCACCGCGGCGGGCGTCGCCTCGGCGACCGCGGACGTCGGCATCGTGCCGGGCTCGACCTCGTCGGCGGACGCGTTCACCGTCACCGGCGACAACAACCGCACCTTCACCATCACCACCACGTCGGGCACGGTGACGCAGGGCGCCAACTCGCTGAGCTTCACCACCGCGCCGTCGGCCGCGAGCGGCACGCTGAGCGCGACCGGCACCGGTGCGTTCACCGTCGGCGGCACGCTGACGGTTCCGGGCACGGCTGTCGCCGGGGCCTATACCGGCACCTACAGCGCGACCGTCGCGTACAACTGACGATCGCCGGTCCGGCCCGATCGCGGGCCGGACGGATGGAGGGGCGCGCCGGGCGCGGCCCCTCCACCGCAAACCGCAGCACCATTTCGTGCGCTGGACCACTCATGCGACCGGGGTTCTGGCACTGATCATGCGCCATGCGCTTGCCTTGCTTGCCGTGCTTGCGATTCCCGGGACGGCGATGGCCGCTTCGGGGAACAGCCGCGCGGCCACCGGCAGCGCCGCGGCCACGGCCGTGGCGCCGCTGACGCTGGCGCACTGGGCCGGGTTCCAGCTCAGCTTCGGCCGGTTCGCGGTCAACGGCGCCGGGACGGTGACGGTCAATGCCACGACCGGAGCCGGCGCCACCAGCGGCGGCGCGACGTTCGTCACCGGATCGACCACGGCCACCGACCGCTTCATCGCCAGCGGCGATCCTGGGCGCTCGATCGGCATCGTCACCGGCGGCGGAGTGGTGACCGCCGGCACCAGTTCGATGAGCTTCACCACGACGCCGATGCTGGCGAGCGGCCTGCTGCCGCCGAACGGCAGCGGCTACTTCACCGTCGGCGGGACGCTGGCGGTCAGTGCCGGCCAGCCGGGCGGCAACTACACCGGCAGCTACGTGGTGTCGGTCGCCTACAACTGACCGTCGGTGCCGGGCGATTGCACGCCGTTGTGGGCTTCTGCCGCGTTGCGGTTGCCAAGACCCCGTAACTCTACCTAATCGCGATCGTCGTCCGCCGAACGGAGTGGGTCGCTGGCCATGCTGACACGTCTTTCCCTGGGCCGCCTGTCGCTGCTGGCGCTGGCCATGCCGGTCGCTGCCGGCGCGCAGCCGGTGACGCCGATCACGGCGACGACGGGGGCGGCGACGACCGGCGCGGCGCGGTCGGGGGAGACCATCCCGTCGGCGGCGCCGGGGCAGGCGCCGGCCGGGTCGGTGGGCGGCATGGGCGACATCAATCTCTATCCCAAGCGCGTCGTCATCAGCGATCGCGAGCGCACCGCCAGCATCGGCCTGTACAACCGCGCGGCGGCGACCGGGGACTATGACATCACCCTGGGCGACATGATGATGACCCCGGAAGGGCGGCTGGTCGACCTCGCCTCGGTCAGCGATCCGGCGCTGCGGGCGAAAGTGCAGTCCGCCAGCGGCCTGCTGAAGTGGTCGCCGCACCGGGTGACGCTGCCCGCCAACGAGGCGCAGATGGTGAGGATCATGGCGCGGGTGCCGCCGGGGCTGGCGCCGGGGGAGTATCGCACGCATTTCTCGGCGGTGGCGGTGCCGCCGGAAAGCGGCGAGCTTTCGATCGAGCAGGCCGCCGGGGCGACGCAGGGCAACAGCGTCGGCGTGCGGATCGTGCCGCGCTTCGGCATCTCGATCCCGGTGATCGTGCGCGTCGGCGAGACGACGCTGACCGTGGGCCTCGAAGGGCTGCAGGTGGCGCGGATGCCGGGCGGCCCGGTGTTCGTGTTCCGCGTGACCCGCAGCGGCACGCGATCAGCGTTCGGCGACATCAGCGTGACCGCGCCGGGGACGAAGAAGCCGCTGGCGGAGATCCGCGGCATCGGCGTCTATACCGAGATCGGCGCGCGCACGGTGCAGGTGCCGATCGACCCCAAGGCCGATCCGCGCAGCTATGCGCCGGGGGCGAAAGTGACGGTCAGCTACGTCGATGACGACTTCGCCCCCGGCCGGACGCTGGCGCGGCAGGACTTCATCGTGCCGTGAATTCCCGGGGGCGGGGCAGGTCCGGGCGATCCGGGCGGGTTCCCGCCGCGCTCGGCTCGGCGCTGATCGGCGCGACGCTGCTGCTGCGCGGGGAGGAGACCGGCGAGCCGCAGGGCGATCCCGATGCGCCGGCGCCGGCGCAACCGCGCGAGGCGCCCCCGGCGGCGATGCCCGCGCCGGGATTCGGCGCGATGCGGCTGGAATTGCTGGCGGAGACGGCGCCCCCGGCAAAGCCGGCGGCGCGGCGCGCGAAGGAGACGCAGCGATCGGTCCGGCCGGACGGCCCCGTGGCCGCACCGATGCCGGCGGTGCAGAGGCCGGCGGCGGAAGCGGCGGTGGCCCACGAGGAGGGAGAGGCTGCGCCCGAGCCGGCGTTGGCGTTGGCCGGTGCGGTGCCGGTCCCGGCGAACGCGGCGCCTGAGGGCAGCGCGGTTCCGGTGCCGGTGCCGGTGGCGGTTGCGCCGACGGAACCGGTGGCGGTGTCCGGCCCGGTCGCGGGGCCGGAGCAGGTCTCGGAGGCGGAGCCGGTGCCGGAAGCGTCGCCGGGCGCGGTGGACGGAACCGGGCTTCCCGCGCCGCAGCAACTGGCCCTGGCCGATGCGGCGCGGTTGCCGCCCGCGGTGGCGGACGCGTTGCCGCGACCGGCTTTCGGCGGTGCGGCGTCGGTTCAGGCGGCCGCGCCAGTCGGGCTGGCGACGGTTCCGGCGGCGGTGGCGCCGCCGGCCCCGCCGTCGCGCGACCCGGCGCCGGCGGCAGCGGGTCTGGTGCTGCCGAAGCCGCAGTTCGGGCACGTGGCGCCCGGGTTGGGGCGCGCCGGCCCCGTGGCCGACGCGGCGGCGCTGGCGCCGGCGGGGCAGGCGCCGATGGCGGGGTTCGTGCCGGCCGCCGCGTTTTCGGGCGACGACGAGCTGATCCTCCAGGTCGAGACCGCGCATGGCGAAGTGGCGGACACGGTGACCGCCTATGGCACGCGCGCCGGGGTCTATCTGCCGCTGGGTGAAGTGGCGCGGTTGCTGGACCTGGCGATCGCGATCAGCGACGACGGACGCTATGCTTCCGGCTGGGTGCTCGACGAGAAGCAGCAGGTCTCGATCAACCTGCGCGAGGGGGTGATGCGCGTGGGGGGACGCGAGATCGCGCTGGCCCCGCGCGAGGCGGCGGCGTTCGACGGCGAGCTCTACCTGAAGGCCGAGCGCTTTGCCGACCTGATGCCGCTGGCGCTGCAGGTGGACCTGCGCGCGCAGACGGTGACGGTGAAGACGGCGGCGGCGTTCCCGTTCGAGCAGCGCGCGGCGCGCGAGGCGGCGCGGGAGCGGCTGGGCAGCCAGGGTGGCCAGGGCCAGCGGCATGACCCGCGCGAGACGACACCGTGGCAGGCGCTGTCGTTCCCGATCGGCGAGGTGGAGCTGCGCGGGGTGTCCGACACCGCGCAGGGAACGCGGGCCGAGGGCGACATCCGGCTGGCCGGCGACCTCGCGTTCATGACCGCGCGGGTGTTCGCCAGCACCAGCACCCGCGAGGGTGTGACGGCGGCGCGGATCGAGCTGGGGCGGCGCGATCCCGATGGCGGCCTGCTGGGGCCGCTGCGCGCGACCGAGTTCCAGCTGGGCGACGTGTCGACCGCGGCGCTGCCGCTGGGGCTGCGCGGCATCGGCGGGCGCGGGGCGATGGTCAGCAACACGCCGCTGGAGCGCGTGTCGGTATTCGATCGCATCGACCTGCGCGGCGACCTGCCCGACGGCTACGAGGCCGAACTCTATCGCAACAACACGCTGGTCGGTTCGACGCGGTCGGGGGTGAACGGGCAGTACGAGTTCCTGCAGGTGCCGGTCGAGTTCGGGCTGAACGTGTTCCGGCTGGTGCTCTATGGCCCGCAGGGGCAGCGGCGCGAGCAGGTGCGGCGGATCACCGTGGGCGACGGGCGGCTGGGCAAGGGCGAGTTCCTGTACAGCGTCGGGGTGGCGCAGAAGGACGTCAACCTGCTCGACGTGCGCGCCGCCAATTTCGTGCCGGGGCAGGACTTCGGCGCCTGGCGCGCGACCGCGCAGGTGCAGTACGGGCTGACCACGGGGCTGACCACGGTGCTGGGCGGCGGCTGGTACCAGTCGCTGGGCGGGACGCACTGGCTGGCGACCGGCGGGTTGCGCAGCGGTCTTGGCGGGGTGGCGGCGCGGCTGGACCTCGGCATCGCCGACGGCGGCGGCAAGGCGGTTACCGCCGGCCTCGGCGGAAAGCTGGCGGGGATCAACTGGACCGCGACGCACGCCGAGTACTTTGGCCGCTTCAGCGACGAGCTGGCGGCGTTTACGATCGATCCGCTGCGCCGGGCCAGCGAGGTGGACGCCAATGCGACGCTGCACTTCGGATCGGCCGCGGCGCCGCGGGTCATGCCGCTGGCGGCGCGGTTCCGTCGCATCGAGTATGCCGACGGGCGTGCGGAGACGCAGGCATCGCTGCGCGCGTCGCTGCTGGTGTCACGGCTGCTGGCGTCGAACGCGCTGACCTATGACCGCAGTTCGCGACCGGGCGGGCCGACGGTGTCGCGGCTGACCGGCGGGTTCGACCTGGCGACGCTGTCCGGTTCGCGGACGCAGGTGCGCGGCTCGCTCGACTATGACCTGCTGCCGCGCGTGAAGCTGAATGCGGCGCAAGTCGAGCTGGACCGGGCGATCGGCAAGGACACGCTGGTCAAGGCGGCGGTAGGGCACGTGCTGACGTCGCACGATACCACGCTGGGACTGTCCGCGGTGCGGCGGTTTCGGCAGTTCTCGCTGGCGTTCGACGGGACGATGACCTTGCCGCGCCGGACCTACGCGGCGACGCTGCGGCTGGGGTTCAGCTTTGGGCGCAACCCGCTGACGCGGTCGCTGTTCGTCGACCGGCCGGGGCTGGCGGCGGGCGGGGCGGTGGCGATCCGGGCCTGGGCGGACGAGGACGGCGACCACCGCTTCGGCCCGGGCGAGAAGGGCATCGAGGGCGTGGAATTCGACACCGGCGCGGTGACCGGCAGGACCGACCGCCAGGGCGTGGCGCTGATCGGCGGGATCGGCGACGGCACGCGCGTGGGGGTGCACATCAACGCCGAGACTCTGCCCGACATCGCCATGGCGCCGGTGTCCGAAGGGGTGGAGATCGTGCCGCGCCCCGGGCGCATCCACGTCAGCGGGTTCGCGATCGAGGCGCTGAGCGAGATCGAGGGCGGGGCCTGGCTCGGCGCCGGGGGACGCGGGGTCTCGGGGCTGCACCTGCTGCTGGTCGATGGCACCGGCAAGCCGGTGGCCAAGGCGCGGACGGCGGCGGGCGGATCGTTCCTGTTCGAGCAGGTGCGGCCTGGCCGATACCGGCTGGCGATCGATCCCGGCCAGGCGCAGCGGCTGGGGATCGCGCTGGTCGATGCGCCGCTGGTGGTGGTCGGGCCGAAGGCGACGACGGTGCGGGTGGAGCTGAACGTCGCGGTGCGGGGCGGCACGGAAAAGTGAGCGGCGCCGCGCGCGGTTGATGCATCGCAATGTCAATTGCAGCGCGGGGGGCGAACCTGCCGGCAGACACGACACCACAAGGATCGAAGATGAGCCACGTCCCCCACGAACTGCACGATGAATTCCCCAAGCATGCGGCGCTGCTGCACGAGCTGAAGGTCTCGGACGGCCATTTCCAGAAGCTGGCTGCCCGCTATCACGACATCAATCGCGAGATTCACCGCATCGAATCGGAAGTCAGCCCGGCATCGGACCAGGCGCTGGAGGACCTCAAGAAGCAGCGGCTGGGGCTGCTCGACGAAGTTTCGCAGGTGCTGGCGAAGGCGAAGGCCTGAGCGCGGGCACGGCGCCTATTCAGTCGGGATCACGATCCGGCAGGTGACGCCTTCGGGATCGAAGGCGATCTCCGCGCCGGTGCCGTCGCCGCCCTTGAGGCTGCGGGTGATCAGCGTCTGGCCGAAGCCGTGGCGGGTGGGCGGCGAAACCGCCGGGCCGCCGCGTTCGCGCCATTCCACCGCGAAACGGCGGGGGCCGGCGGGGGCGCCGGTGACGGTGACGGTGCCGCTCTCGCGCGAGAGCGCGCCGTACTTGACGGCGTTGGTCGCGAGCTCGTGCAGGACGAGGCCGAAAGCGATGCCGATGTTGGGCGGGACCAGGCAGGCCATCGCCCGGATGTCGACGCTCGGGCCGGTGCTGGCGACGTAGGGCGCGAGCTCGGCCTTGACCACGGCGGCGAGGTCGACGCCGGTCCAGGCGCGCTCGGTCAGCAGGTTGTGCGTGGCTGCCAGCGCCTGGATGCGGCGCACGAAGCGGCCGCGGAAATCGTCGATGTCCTGGCAGCCGGCGGCGGTGCGGCTGCAGATCGAGATGACCATCGCCAGCGTGTTCTTCACGCGGTGGTCGAGCTCGTGCATCAGCAGGGTCTGGCGCTTTTCGATGTCCTTGCGTTCGGACATGTCGACCAGGGTGATGACGCTGCCGCCAATCGCCTCGCCCGAGAGCCGCAGCGGGGCGACGCTGACCAGCAGGTCGCGCGGGGGCGAGAGATAGTCGGCGGAGGCTTCGAGGCCCTTGATCTCGTTGCCGTCGGCGGCGATCGCCAGCAGTTCACCCGGGTGCAGGATGGCGCCGCCGATCGGGAAGCCGAAGGGAAAAGCATCCTCGAAGGCGAGGCCGGCGGGCTCGGTCCGGGCCAGCGCGGCGGCGGCGGCGTTGGCGCTGGTGACGCGGCCGTGGCGGTCACAGACCACCACCGCCTCGTTGGCCGAGGTCAGCACGGCGCGGCTGATGCGCTCGGACTCGCGCGCGGCGGCGGCCTCGATGCGGGCGGTGACGTCGGTGAACGTCAGCGCGCAGCCGGTGCCGAAGGCAAGCGGCAGCGGGGCCGCGGTCAGGACGAGATGGCGGCTGGCGCCGCGGTGGTGCTGGACGAACTGGGTCTGGTGGCGATCGTCGCCGGCGCGGACGATGGTCTCGCGCGCGATCTGCGCCGAGGCCGGGTCGAGCTGGGCGAACAGGCCGTCGCGCTGGAGGGCTGCCGTCGTGCAGCCGAGCAGGTGGCACAGCGCGGCGTTGGCGTAGAGCACCTGCTGCGCCCCGTCGAGCGCGACCGCGCCGATGTCCATCGCCTCCATCAGCGCGCGGTAGCTCTCGTCGCCGCCGGCCAGCGCAAAGACCGCGTCCTCGTCGGCGGCGCGGACCACCAGCGCGTCGGCATCGCCCTCGCGGATCGCGCGCAGCGTTTCCTCGGCCTCGGCGAGGCGGCGGCGCAGCTCGTCGAAGGGGAGGTCTTGCAGGGGATCGGCCGTGGTCACGCGGCCGAGCCCAGTTGCAGGTGCACCAGCACCTTCTCGGTGTCGGACAGATCGCCGATGATCTTCTGGATCGGCACCGGCAACTGGCGCACCAGCGTCGGGATCGCGACGATGTTGTGCTCCCGCGCGAGGCGGGGGTTTTCCTTGAGGTCGACGACCTTGATGACGAAGTTCTGCGCGGCGTTTTCCGCGCAGATGCGTTCGAGATTGCGGATCGCCGCCTGCGATTTCGGGGTCTGGCCGGCGACGTAGAGCGTCAGTTCGGTGGGCTTGCTCATCGTCCTATCCTGCCTGTTCGGTGTGGCGGAAGCTGTGGCGGCCGGCGGCCAGGCCGTCGGCGTCGCGGGCCGACTGGCGCCGGTACTCGGCCTCGGTCTCGACCAGGCGGTTCAGTTCGGCCTCCTCGGCGGCGACCTCGAACTGCAGCGCGGCGATCTGCGCTTCGGCCTTGCGGCGGCGCTGCTCGACGCGCTCCTGCAGCGCCTCCACGGCGGCGCGGCGCTCGACCTCGTCCTTGCGCACGCGGGCTTCCTCGTAGCGCCGGGCGGAGCCGGTGACGGCGCCGTTCTCGCCGAGGTAGGGTTCGATCAGGCGGATGCCCTCGCTGCTCATCACGAACTCGCGGACCTGGTTGGAATGGGCCATGCCGCGGGCCTTGAGCAGGTAGAGCTGGCGGTTGAACTCGCCGTTGACCTCGCGGTTGAGCAGCAGCAGCCAGGCGTCCATCAGCGAGGACAGGCCGGCGTCGGTGCGGGCGATGGTCTGGTCGTGGGTGAGGTGGGTGAAGATCCCGGTCACGCCCTTGGACTTCAGGTAATCGACCACGCGCAGCAGCATCGCCTGGACTTCCAGGCTCTCGCCGCTGTCGAGGAAGGCCGACAGCGGATCGAGCACGACCAGCGAGGGCTGGAAGCGGGCGATCTCGCGCAGCATGATCGCGAGATGCATCTCGAGGCTGTAGAAGGTCGGGCGCGCGGCGACGCAGCGCAGCAGGCCGGATGCGATCATCGGGGCGACGTCGAGGCCGATCGAGCGCATGTTGCGCACCGTCTGTTCGGCCGATTCCTCGAACGAGAAATAGAGCGCGCGCTCGCCGGCGCGGCAGGCGGCGGCGGCGAAGCACATCGCGATCGAGCTCTTGCCCGAACCGGCGACGCCCGAGACGAGGACGCTGCTGGCGCGGTGGAAGCCGCCGCCCGAGAGCATCCGGTCGAGGTCGGGGACGCCGCTGGTGATGCGCTCGTCGAAGACCTTGTGCGCGAGGCCGAGCGAGCTGACCGGCAGGACGCTGAAGCCGTCCTCGCCGATCAGGAACGGATATTCGTTGGTGCCGTGCGCGGTGCCGCGGTACTTGACGATGCGCAGCCGCCGGGTCGAGACCTGGTTGTGGACGCGATGATCGAGCAGGATCACGCAGTCGGAGACGTACTCCTCCAGCCCCTGTCGGGTCAGGGTGCCGTCGCCGCGCTCGCCGGTGATGACGGCGGTGAGCCCCTTTTCCTTCAACCAGTCGAACAGGCGGCGGATCTCCGCGCGGAGGATCGCCGGGTTCTGGAAGGCGGAGAACAGGCTTTCGATGGTGTCGAGGACGATGCGGCGGGCGCCGATCTCCTCGACCGCGAGTTCGAGCCGCATGAACAGCGCCTCGAGGTCGTAGTCGCCGACTTCGGCAAGCTCCGACGGATCGATGGCGATATGCTCGATGTGGATGCGGCCCTCCTCGACCAGGCCGCCGAGGTCGAAGCCGAGCGAGGCGACGTTGTCGACGATGTCGCGCGGGCGTTCCTCGAAGGTGACGAAGACGCCGGGTTCGCCCTCGCGCGCGCCGTTGACGAGGAACGTCGAGGCGAACAGGGTCTTGCCGCAGCCGGCCGAGCCGCAGACCAGCGTCGGCCGTCCGCGCGGGAGACCGCCCGCGGTGATTTCGTCAAAGCCTTCTATGCCCGTCAGGGCCTTCTCGATCGCAAGCGTCATGCGTGTCCTGTCGTCCTCGCTGGAACCTGCCGGACGCCGCTTCCATGGAAAATGCTATCCCGCCGCCCAAGAAACGCGGGGCGCCGGGTTTTGTTCCCGGGGCGGCGATCCCCAAGGCCGGCTTTGTCGCGGGCAAGCAAAGCTTCGCTTGACGAAGATTACTCCACCAAATAGGTAGAGATCACGCCGCACGAACGCCGCCGACCGGGCCGGCCGTGCATGCAAGGTGCCTGGTCCGCGGCTTTTGATCGGGAAGCAGCTTGCTCCGCGTCACCAACGGCTAAAGCGCGCGATGCTGGGGCGACAGCGCCAGGCATCGTGTTCCCCTCACTCTGATCGATGAGGCGAAACGATGCGATCCTATCCCCTGACCTGCTGATCCGTCGCGCCCGCCGGCGACCACCGATGCTTGGTTGCCGCCGCAGCGCCCGATAGCGCGCCCGCGCGATCGCTCCCCGTCGCATAACCCGTGGCCGCCCGGCGGCGACGGCGCCGTGCGGCCGTTCCAGCCGAGGATTTCCTGCGATGGCTGCTGTTTCCTTCGCCCATGCCGCGCCCGGCGAACCGGGGCGCTGGCAGGTGCTCCGCCTTGCCGCGCTGTCGGTGCCGATCTACGCGGCGGCGCAACCGGTGATGGCGTTCGTGCCGGCGATCCTGTCGCGGCACTACGGCATCGGCCTGGCCAGCCTGGGGCTGGTGTTCCTGATCGGGCAGGCGGTCAACGCCTTGCTCGACCCGCTGGTCGGCGCGTTGAGCGACCGCACCGCGAGCCGCTTCGGCCGCCGCCGGCCCTGGGTCGCCGGGGGTGGGGTGCTGTTCCTGTTCGGGTCGGCTCTGCTGTTCTTTCCGCCGGCCGGCGTCGGCATCGGCTGGGTCGCTGCCGGCGCGTTCCTCTATTTCTGCGGATCGTCGATCGCGACGACCGCGCTGCTGGCCTGGTCCGGCGAGATCAGTGGCGATTATCGCCGGCGGACGGCGATAGCCTCGTTGTTCACGTTCCTGTCGGCGGCGGCACTGGTGCTGGCGCTGCTCCTGCCGGCGATCGCCGACCGGGTGCGCCCGGGTGACGGTCCGCTGCGGCTGACGCTGTTCGGCGCGCTGGTGCTGGCGACGGGCCTGCCGGGCCTCTGGCTGACGCTGACCGCGGTGCCCGATCCGGCCGCGCCGGCGGTGCGGACACGGCCCGGCCTCCGCGCGGCGCTGCGCGCGGTGTTCGCCGATCGCCAACTGCTGCGGGTGCTGGCCGCCGATACGCTGGTGACCAGCGGGCAGGGCGTGCGCACGGCGCTGTTGCTGTTCGTCGTCACGCTCTATCTCGGCCGGCCGGAATGGGCGGGAGCGCTGTTCCTGTTCCAGTACAGCTTCGGGCTGCTGGCGGCGCCGATCTGGCAGCGTATCGGCCGAACGCTGGGCAAGGCGCGCGCGGCGGTCCTGGCGGAGCTGGCGCAGGCGGCGATCAACCTCGGCCTGCTGGCGCTGACCCCCGACCGCTTCGGCCTGATGCTGGCGCTCGCCGCCGCGCAGGGGCTGACGCAGGGCGCCGGCAACCTGATGCTGCGGGCGATGGTCGCCGACCTTGCCGATGCCGCCCGCGCCGACAGCGGCGAGGAGCGTGGCGGGCTGTTCTATTCCGCGTTCAGCATTTCCGCGAAGCTGGGTGGCGCACTGGCGCTGGGCCTGGCGCTGCCGCTGCTGGGCGCGCTCGGCTTCGACCCGCACGGCGCCAACGGCCCGGCCGCGCTCCACGCGCTGCTGCTGGTGTTCGCGCTTGGCCCGGCACTCGGCCATGCCGCGGCGGCGGCATTGCTCACCGGATTTCCGCTCGACGAAGCCGCCCATTCCGAAATTCGCGCCCGGCTCACGGCCCGTGATGCCGCTCTCGTGCCGGCCGAATGACCCCCTGAAGTCCCCCAACCCCCTGACAGGAGCTTTTCCCATGGCCACTCTGGTACCTTCCTATCCCAATGCCGTCGACCCGGCTTCGCCGCTGACCATTCGCCCCGTTACCGGCCGCATCGGCGCGGTCATCGAAGGGGTGACGCTGTCGGGCGATCTCGATGCGGCGACGGTCGCCGCGATCGAGGCCGCCGTGATCCGCCACAAGGTCGTGTTCTTCCGCGGCCAGCACCACCTGACCGACGCAGCGCACGAGGCTTTCGCCAGCCTGTTCGGCGATCCGGTGGCGCATCCGACGGTGCCGGTGGCCGAGGGCTCGCAGTACCTGCTCGAGCTTGACAGTCGCGAGGGTTATGCGGCGTCGAGCTGGCACACCGACGTGACGTTCGTCGACGCCTATCCGAAGGGCTCGATCCTGCGGGCGATCACCGTGCCGGAGGCGGGCGGCGATACGGTCTGGGCCAATGGCGAGACGGCCTACGAGGGCCTGCCGGAGCCGCTGCGCCAGCTCGCCAACAAGCTGTGGGCGGTCCACACCAACAATTACGACTATGCCGCGGTGCTGGGTGCGGGCGGGCCGGCGAGCGAGGCGCAGAAGGCGCAGGCGGCCGCGCACAAGGCGGTGTTCGCCGCCACCGTCTACGAGACCGTGCATCCGGTCGTGCGCGTGCATCCGGTCTCGGGGCAGCGGAGCCTGCTGCTGGGCCACTTCGTGCGCGAGTTCGCGGGCCTGAACAAGGCCGATTCGCAGGCGCTGTACAACGTGCTGCAAAACCACATCACCCGCGAGGAGAACGTCGTGCGCTGGCGCTGGCAGCCGGGCGAAGTGGCGTTCTGGGACAACCGATCGACCCAGCACCGCGCGGTGGCGGACTTCGGCCTGCAGCGCCGCACGCTGCGTCGCGCCACCATCAACGGCGAGGTGCCGGTCGGCATCGACGGACGCCAGAGCCGGACGGTGAAGAAGGAGAAGCAGGCGGCCGCCATTCCCGCCTGATCTCCCCCGCCCGCCGGCGCGCACAACCTCTCCCGCGCGCGCCGGCGGGCCCATTTCCAGCCAACCAGCAGGGGGCCTGCCGCGATGTACCAGGACTTTTCCCGCGAGGCCGCGCCGGCCTTCGCCCCGGGCCGGGCCGGCCGCCGCGACTGGCGGAGCCGGCTGCGGCCGCTGCTGCGCGAGCCGCTGACGCACTTCCTGGTGCTCGGCGCGCTGATCTTCGCGGTGTCGCACTGGCTGGAAGCACGGTCGCAGCGCTATGTCATCCATGTCGCGCCGGCCGACCTGACGCGGATCGAGAACGGCTATGTCCAGCAGTACGGCAGCGCGCCCACGCCGGCGCAGCTGCGCACGATGGTCGACAACACCGTGCGCGAGGAGATCTACCTGCGCGAGGCGCTGGCGCTGGGGCTGGACCGCAACGACGAGATCGTGCGGCGGAGGCTGGCGCAGAAGTACCAGTTCCTGCAGGCCGACATGGCGACGCCACGCCCGCCGTCCGAGGCCGAGCTGCGGCGCTGGTTCGATGCCCATGCGGCGCAGTTCGCGGAGGCGCCGCGGCGCAGTTTCGACCAGCGCTATTTCGCCATCGACCAGCGCGGCGAGGCGGCGGCCAGGGCGCTGGCGACGGCGCGGCTGGCGGCGGGAGCGGGCGCGCCGGGTGACGAGTTCCCCGGGCCGAAGGTGGTCGCGCGGCTGGCGCAGGACGATGTCGAGCGGCTGTTCGGCAGCGCCGAACTTGCCCGCGCGGTGTTCGCGGCGCGGCCTGGTCAATGGCTCGGCCCGGTGCGATCGGGTTTCGGCTGGCACCTGATCCGCGTGACCGATGCCACGCCGGGCCGGGCGCGCGGCTTCGAGGAGGCGCGTGGCGACGCGCTGGCAGCCTGGCAGGACGAGGACCGCCGGGCGCGCAACGATGCCGCCTATCGGGCGTTGCTGGCGCGCTATACCGTGCGGGTGGAGCAGCGGCCATGATCGCCCGCCACGGCTTTCCGCTGCTGGTCTGGCTGGCGACGGTGCTGTTCGCGGCCTTTGCGCTGGCGGGCAAGGTCGCGGCGCATGAGGTGCGCCCGGCCTATCTCGAGATCAGCGAGCGCCGCGACGGCCGCATCGACGTGCTGTGGAAGCAGCCGTCAATCGGGCTGCAGGCGGTGGCGCTGCGACCGGAAATCGACGGCGGCCTGCTGAACCACGCGCCGGACAGCGTCGAGGATGCCGAGAACTTCGAGCTGCGCCGCTGGCGCGGGCTCGACCTGGGCAAGGCCGGACTGGATGGCCGCGCGGTGCGGATTGCCGGGCTGGAACGGACCATCACCGACGTGCTGGTGCTGGTCCACCTGCGCAACGGCGACGAGGAGCAGCACGTGCTGACCCCGTCGGCGCCGGTGTTCGCGGTCAATGCGCACGCCGGGGCGGCGGTGCCGGCCTACCTGAAGCTGGGGGTGATGCACATCCTCACCGGGATCGACCACCTGCTGTTCGTGTTCGGGCTGCTGCTGCTGAGCGCCGGCTGGCGGCAACTGCTGCGCACGATCACCGCGTTCACCGTCGCGCACTCGATCACGCTGGCGCTGACCGCGCTGAAGCTGGTGAGCGTCAACCCGCAGCTGATCGAGGCGATGGTCGCCTATTCGATCCTGTTCCTCGCGGTCGAGCTGGTGCGCAAGGCGCGCGGGGTCGAGGGGATCACTCAGCGCCAGCCCTGGATCGTCGCGTTCGGCTTCGGGCTGCTGCACGGGGCGGCGTTTGCCGGCGCGCTGAAGGAAATCGGCCTGCCGGAGGGCAACATCCAGGCGTCGCTGTTCCTGTTCAACGTCGGCGTCGAGCTCGGCCAGCTCGCCTTCGTCGCGGTCGTCTCGGCGCTGCTGTGGGCGCTGTCGCGGCTGCGCTGGCCGACGGCGGCCCCGCGACTCGCCTGGGCCACCGCCAGCTACGCCATCGGTTCGTTCGCCATGTTCTGGTTCCTCGAGCGCCTGCACACCGCGCTCGACGCCATCGTTTGAGAGAAGGGGCAATATCATGATCAGGAATGCAAAATGGCTGCTCGCCGGCGCGGCGGCGCTGCCGCTGGCCTACCATGTCGTCATCGGCTTCGGCAGCAAGGTCGAGGCGGCGCAGGAGGCGAGCCTGACGGCGCCGGTGCCGGCCAATCTCAAGGTCAATCCCGACCGCGACGCCTATTTCGGCGACCTGCACCTGCACACCACCAACAGCTTTGACGCCTACATGCTGATGGGCACCAAGACCACGCCCGAGCAGGCCTATGCCTTCGCCAAGGGCGAGACCATCGACTATCTCGGCCAGCCGGTGAAGCGCTCGGAGCCGCTCGACTTCCTGGCGGTGACCGACCACTCCGAGAACATCGGCGTGTTCAACCAGCTCGACGATCCCGACAGCGCGTTTTCGCTGTCCGAACTCGGGAAGCTGGCGAAAGTCGGCGGCTACGAGAACTTCCGCAAGATCGTCGGCCTGCTGAGCGGCGGGCGGCTGGGGCCGGAGAACGAGAAGGTCGCCGCGTCAACCTGGGCGCGCAACATCGCCGCGGCCAACGCCGCCTACCAGCCCGGCAGGTTCACCAGCTTCATCGCCTATGAGTGGACGTCCATGCCCTCGGGCCAGAACCTGCACCGCAACGTGATCTTCCGCGGGGCGACCGCACCCTCGCCGTTCACCGCGCAGGATTCGACCGACCCGCAGGATCTCTGGACCTGGCTGTCGAAGATCCGCGGGCAGGGGTACGAGGCGCTGGCGATCCCGCACAACGGCAATGCCTCGAACGGGCTGATGTACGACTGGACGACGCTGAAGGGCCGGCCGATCGACGAAGCCTGGGCGGAACTGCGCGCGGCGAACGAGCCGGTGTCCGAAGTGGCGCAGAACAAGGGAACCTCGGAAACCCACCCGGTCCTGTCGGCCAACGACGAGTTCGCCGGTTACGAGATCTTCGACAAGCTGCTGCTGGGCAACGTGCCGTCGAAGCCGCAGGGTTCGTACTGGCGCGATGCGCTGGGGCGCGGATTGGTGATCCAGTCGCGGATCGGGGTGAACCCGTACAAGGACGGCGCGATCGGATCGGGAGACCTGCACTCCGGCCTTTCGGTCAATTCCGCCGAGGAATACGGCGGGATTGCCGCCGCCAACCTGGGCGGCGGCAAGGCCAGGTCGAAGGACGCGGCCGCTTCGGAAATCGGCGTCGGCAGCCAGCCGGCGAACTCGGGGCTGGCGCCGCAAGTGCTGAGCCCGGCGGCCTTGACCGGCGTGTGGGCGGAATCGAACACGCGCGAGGCGATCTTTGCGGCGCTGCGCCGCAAGGAAACCTACGCCACGTCGGGGAGCCACATTCGCCTGCGCTTCTTCGGCGGCTGGGGCTTTACCCCGGCGTTGCAGCGGCAATCGAACTGGGTCCATGCCGCTTATGCCAAGGGCGTGCCGATGGGGGGCGACCTGCCAGGGGCGGCGGGCAAGGCGCCGACGTTCGCGATCGAGGCGGTCAAGGACCCGAAGCGGGGCAACCTCGACCGGGTGCAGGTGATCAAGCTGTGGCAGGTCGGCGGCAAACAGCAGGAGCGGGTGTTCGACGTCACCTGGGCGGGGAGCCGGCGGATCGATGCGAAGACCGGCAAGCTGCCGGCCATCGGCAACACCGTGGACCTGAAGACCGGCGGCTATGCCAACAGCATCGGTGCGGCGCGGCTGGCGACGGTGTGGACCGACCCGACTTTCCGGGCCCGCGACAATGCCGTGTACTATGTTCGCGTGCTGGAGATCCCGACGCCGCGCTGGACCACCTTGCGCGCGATCGAATACGGGCTGCCGCTGCCCAGGGACGTGCCGGCGACGATCCAGCAGCGCGCCTGGTCCTCGCCGATATGGTATTCGCCGGCTAGCCCCCCGACCAGGGGCTGAGCGGCGAAGGGCGCTGGCCGGCCGGTGGGTCCTGTGCCGGCCAGCGCCTGTTTGCGGTGCAGGATCGCGCGCGCGATGGCGCCGTGGCGGCGGCGAATACCTAGGCGGCGGTTGAGTCGCCGGCAAGGCTGTTCCTTTACGACCGGAGGGGCTGGTCATTCGGGTCCGCACGTGTTTCGCTTACAGGCAGGTCGATTGTGGACGCCCGCGTTTCGTTTTCCCTCGATGCCCTCGGTCCCGCCCCCGCCGAACCCCGCGACGAACTGCTGCGGCAGGCGACGGTGGCCAGCGAACTCGGTTCCGAATTCGTCGCCAGCGTGCTGTCGGCCGCGTACCTTCAGCTCGAGCGCGCGCCGCGCCTGGCGGCGCTGATCGACCGCTGGCCGCACGATCCGCGCGCATCGGCGATGGCGCTGCGGCTCAATGCCGGCATCCACGCGCTGGCGCGGCAAGGGCGGATTGCCTCGCTGAACGATCTGTTCGCCGGGCGCAGCGATGATTTCCTGGTGGCCGTGGCCGACGCTTTCCGATGGGGCGAGGCGACGCTGCTGGCGTGGATGGACCACCCGACGCAGACCAACGAGGTGGCCCGCTCGGGCGCGTTCATGGCGGCGCTGATGCTGCTCGCGCAGGAGCAGGGCATGCCGTTCGAACTGAACGAGATCGGCGCCAGCGCCGGACTCAACCTGATGCTCGACCGTTACGATCACCGGCTGGGCGGTTGCCGGGCCGGGACGCCCGGCTCGCCGGTGGTGATCGCGCCCGAATGGCGCGGCGCCGCGCCGCTCGTGGCACCGGTGACGATCGCCGCGGCGCGCGGGGTGGACCTGCGGCCGTTGCGTCTGGACGATCCGCTCGCCCGCGAGCGCCTGCAATCCTACGTCTGGGCGGACGACACCATGCGCGCCTTGCGCCTGGGCCACGCGATCACCCTGGCCGAGTCCGATCCGCCGCAAGTCGACCGCGATCACGCGGCCGCCTGGCTGGAGCGCCGCCTGGCGGCGCCGCAGCCGGCCGGGACCTGCCGCGTCGTGCTGCACTCGATGGTGCTGCAATACTTGCCCGCCGACGAACGCGCGGCGGTGGAAGCGACGATCGCGGCCGCGGGTGGCCGCGCCGGGCGCGATGCGCCGCTGGCGCTGATCGGGTTCGAGTGGGACCGGGCGCGAACCGAGGTGCGGCTCGAGCTGACCTGCTGGAACGGCCGGTCGGCGATGCCGTTGCCGCGGCTGCTGGCCCGCTGTCATGCCTATGGGGCGTGGATCGACTGGCAGGGCTGAACCCGCCGCTGCCCCGGTGGGGCCGCTCACGTTTTCCGCGATGCTGCACAAACAGGAAGGCCCGCCGTGGATCGCACGGCGGGCCTTCGTCCATCAGGCGTGGACGCGGGGCCGGTCAGAACTCGGACCAGTCCTCGTCCGACTTGAGCGCGAGGTTGCCGCTGACCGGGGCCGGACGCGGCGCGGCGCGCGGTCGCGCCGGGGCGGGCGCAGGCGCGGCGATCACCGGCGGCGGCGCCGCGATCGGGCGGGCATCGCCAACGTTGAAGATGCCAAACGCCTGGATCAGCTGCTGTGCCTCGCCGGCCAGCGAGCGGGTCGCCGCGGTGGTCTGCTCGACCATGGCCGCGTTCTGCTGGGTCATCGTGTCCATCGCCGAGATCGCGTCGTTGACCGCCTTGAGGCGGCCGGACTGCTGTTCGGCGGCCTCGGCCATGCTCTCGATGTCGCTGCTGACGCTGGCGACGCGGTCGATGATGCGGCCGAGCGCGCCACCGGTCTCGTTGACCAGCTCGACGCCGCTGACGACGTGGCCTGACGCGGCCATGATGCGGTTCTTGACGTCGCTGGCGGCATCGCCGGCGCGCTGCGCCAGCGCCCGGACTTCCGAGGCGACGACGGCGAAGCCCTTGCCGGCATCGCCGGCGCGGGCGGCTTCGACCCCGGCGTTGAGCGCGAGTAGGTTGGTCTGGAAGGCGATGCCGTCGATGACCGAGATGATCTCGGTGATCTCGCGGGTGGCCTGGTCGATGCCCTGCATCGCCTCGATTGCCTTCTGCACGACGGCGCCGCCCTGTTCGGCCTCGCTGCGCGCTTCGAGCACCGAGCGGTTGACGCTGGCGGCGAGCGAGGCGCTTTCGCCCACCTTGTGGGTGATTTCGGCCATCGCCGTGGCCGAAGCCTGGAGGCGCGCGGCCTGGTCCTCGCTGCGGTTCGACAAGTCCGCGGTCGCCTGGCGGATTTCCGCCGAGCTGGTGGCGATGGCATCGACGCTGCCGCGCACCGACGTCATGACCTCGCACAGCTTGTCCAGCGCGTCGTTGAAATCGCTGGCAAGACCGCCGAACGCCGGCGGCAGGCCGTGCAGGCGCGCGCGCAGGTTGGAATTGGCGAGTTCGTGCAGCTTCTCGCCGATTTCCGCCATTGCGCGCTCGCGGTCGGCATCAGCGGCGACCTTGGCCAGCGCCGCCTCGCGGAACACGACCACGGCCCGCGCCATGTCGCCGAGCTCGTCGGCGCGCTCGACGCCGTCGACCTGGATGGTGTTGTGGCCTGCGGCGAGCTCGTTCATCGCGTGAGTGAGCGAGGACACCGGGCGGGCGATGTCGCGCGACAGCCAGCGCGACAGGCTGATGGCCAGCGCCAGCAGCGCCACGCCGCCGAGGCCGAGCGCGACCCAGGCGGTCACGATCGCCGAGGACTGGCGTTCGGATTCGGCGGCGATCGCCTTGGTCTCGTGGTCGCGCAGGCCGCGGAGCGGCAGCACCGCCTCGCTCACCAGCGCGGCCTTGCCGCCTTCGCGGATCGACTGCTGCGCCGCGTCGCGCTGGCCGGACTTGACCATCGCGATCGACTTGTCGCCCCAGTTGGCGCGCCAGGCCTGCGTCTTGTCGCGCGAGGTCAGCAGCAGGGCGCGCAGATCGGGATGATCGAGCAGCTTTTCCAGCTCGGCCGAGGTGCGGTCGTACTCGTCGCGGCCTTCGTAATAGGACTTGAGGTAGGAATCGTCCGCGGTCACCAGGTAGCCGCGCATCTGGCTGTTCTGGCGCAGCAGCGCGGTCTCCAGCGCCAGCGACTTGGCGAGGATCGACTGGCTGAAATTCGTGCGCTCCGTCGATCGGTTGATCATCAGGATGTTGGCGGCGAACACCAGCATCATCACGGCCGCCGACAGGTTGATCGCCGCGAACGACAGGACCAGCTTGCGGGGAATTTTCAGCGAGGAAAACATCGTTTCATGTCCGATGGCAGGAGGAAGTCAGCCGGGCCGCCCGTTCGGGGCGGCCCGGGTGCCGGGTTCAGAAGTCGAAGCGAACGCTGCCCGAGATGGTTCGCGGGTTGATGGTGCGCGCCGTCAGGATGTTGTTCACCGGGATGAAGTCGCCATCCACCTCGACGAGGCCGGCCTTGTCGAACAGGTTGTTCGCGTTCAGCATTAGCGTCACCCCCTTCGTCGGGCGGACCTGGACGAAGGCGTTGACGGTGACGTAGCCGGGCATCTTGAGCTGGTTGGTGTCACCCGAATAGCTCGAGGTCGTGCCTTCGAAGTTGGCGCCGATGGTGAAGGTCCGGGTCTCGACCTTCGGCGTCAGCTGGAAGATCAGGTCCGCCTGGTGCTTCGGCACGTTGCCGACCGTCGCCGGGTTCAGGTAGTCCGCGGTGATCTTGGCCTTGGTCCAGGTGGCGCCGCCGGTCATGCTGAACACGCCGGTGCGATAGGCGGTCTCGAACTCGAGGCCATACGCACGATAGGCGCGATCGAGGCTGATGTTGTGCTCGCGGGTCTTGGCCCAGAAGCCGGTGAGATAGGCCTCGAAGTGGTTGCTGCGGTATTTGACGCCGCCTTCCGCCTGCTGCACCGGATCGAACGCCGCGCCGGGGACGAGCAGGCTGCCGTCGACCGGGCTGACGTAGCTGGTGAACTGGATGCGGTCGGCGTTGGCGCGCGCGCCCTTGCTGTAGCGGGCGAACAGCGAGGCGTTTTCGGCCAGGCGATAGTTCGCGCTCAGCGAGTAGGACCAGTAGTGGTAGTTGTAGTTCACCGGGCCCGGACGGCTGTAGTCGATCGAGCTGACGCGGGTTTCGGGCAGCGAGATCGCGCCGTCGCCGTTGATGTCGACCGTGGAGAAGCGCGTCGCCCCGGGCAGCGAGGTGCCATAGAGGTTGCCGCGCGCGCGGCCGCTGTCGTAGCGGAGGCTGGCGCCGACCGAGAGCGGGCCGCTCTTCCAGTTGAGCGAGCCGTAGGGGGCATCGATGTTGTAGTTGAGGTCGAAGCGATCATGGCGCAGGCCGGCGATCAACACCGAGCCGTAGCCCAAGTAGCCGTTCTGCGTGAGCGGGAAGGGACCGGCCGCCATGTTGACGAGGTTGGCGTTGCCGCCGCCGGCGATGTCGCTGACCGTGGTGCTCCAGGTCCAGGCGGCGTCGATGTCCTGGATCGACTTGTAGTAGCCGGCGGTGAAGGTCAGCTCGCTGTTGCCGAAGTCCCAGACCTTGCTGGCGCGCAGGTCGTTGATGGCGTTGTTGACGCCGTTGATCGTGACGTCCTCGTTGGACATCAGCGCCAGCAGGCCGTTGCCCGCGATCGTCGACGGATCGGCGATCGCCTGTCCGGCGTTGGGGCCGGTGGCCCAGCTCAGCGACGTGGCGTGCATCATCGCCATGATCGCCGCGGCGCTGTCGATCGAGCGGAAGGGCAGGGCTGCGCTCGCGTTGGCGAACGTGTAAGGCATCGTCACGTGACCGGAAATGTCGGCGTAGCGGAACTTTTCGTTGATCGTCCAGCCGGCGACGTCGAACTTGGCCTCGAGCCCGATCGACTTCATTTTCGAATGGACGCCGTCGCTGTACGGATTGGCAGCGATGCGGTTGTTCGAATCGAGCGCGATGTTGTTGACGATGTTGCGCGAGTAGAGCGTGTCGCGGGTGTAGTCGAAGCCGGGCAGGACGCCGTAGTGCGGATCAGCCCCGGTGCCGGTGACCAGAACCGGCGCGTACGTCGCGGGCAGCGTCTTGTCGTCGAGCAGCTTGCCGTAGATGCGGACGAAGCCGTTGTCGAAATCCTTGGTCACGTTGAACTTGAACTGGCCGCCCTTGAACCCGTCGAAGCCGGTTTCGCGCGCGCCCGAGCCGGTGCGGTAGAACCCGCCGAGCTGGAAGCGCAGGTCGTGCGAGAGGTGGCCGCCATAGGTGAAGTCGACGCGCTGGTTGTTGTAGTCCAGCCCGATCGTCGTCATCAGCGAGCCGCCGTCGACCTCACCGGTCTTGTCGATCAGGTTGACGATGCCGCCGGGCGAGTTCGACGCGAAGGTCGAGGCCGAGCCGCCGCGGATCGCCTGGACGCCCATCAGGTTGAGATCGGGGCGCAGCCACTGGTCGGCAGTGGCGAAGGCGATGTCGCCGAATTCGAGCGTGGGAATGCCGTTTTCCTGGATCTGCAGGAACTTGGCACCGCCCAGCGCGATCGGCAGGCCGCGGATGGAGATGTTGCCGAAGCCTTCGCCGCCGGTCGCCTCGGCGCGCATGCCGGGGATGTCGCGGAAGATCTCGGTCACCGAGCGGGCGCCGAGGACCTCGATGTCCTGTTCGTTGAGGGTGCTGGTCGAGGTGGCGCTGTCCAGGCGGTCGCGCGCGCGGGCGACGCCGGTGGTCATCAACTGGCCGGCGGGCGCGGCGGTCGCGCTGGCGCTCTTGTCGGCGGCGTCGGCGGACTTGTCGGCAGCATCGGCGGCGAAGGCCGGAACCGGCGTGGCACACGTGGCGGCGAGCAGCAGCAAATGTCTCGAATTCATTGTTGTATCCCTGAAACGGACCCCTGTGTCCTGTTTCGCGGGTAACCACCGAGCCACTAATCGGCCGCCAAGCGCCAGTTAAGGATAATTGCAGATTAAACGTAGCGGCCGGGAAGCCGGGAAAATCCGTCCTTCGGCAGAAATTGTCGAGTTTGCAAAGGTTTCGCCGGCGCGGGGTCGCCGACGCCGCGCCGGGGCGATTTCCGCCGTTCGCGATATTTTTACAGCAGTGGCGGAATTCGCGCGAAACGGCCGGCGTGACGGGCCAATGTGACGGGCCAATGTGACGGGATGGCGATCAGATCTCGAGCTGGCTGCCCAGTTCGATCACGCGGTTGGTCGGCAGCTTGAAGAATTCCATGGCGCTTTCGGCATTTCGCACCATCCAGGCGAACAGGTGCTCGCGCCAGATCGCCATGCCCGGACGGCTGGACGGCAGCAGCGTCTGGCGCGCCAGGAAGTAGCTGGTGGCGGACGCCTGGAACGGTCCGCCGGCGCGGTGCTCGCGCGCGAGTTCGGCGGGCACGTCGACTTCGTCCATGAACCCGTAGCGCAGGACCATGCGGAAGAAACCGTGGCCGAGATCGGCGACCTCGCGGCGGTTTTCCGGGGGCACGTGCGGCACGCCGGCGGTCGCCACGGTGAGCAGCACCACGCGTTCGTGGAGGATGTGGTTGTGCTTGAGGTTGTGCAGCAGCGCCGGGGGGATGCCGTCGGGCGTGGACGCCAGGAAGACCGAGGTCCCGGCGATGCGCTGGACGCGGGTGCCGGCCGAGCGGATGAACAGTTCGACGGGCATCGCATCCTCGCCCAGCCGGTCGCGGACGAGCTTGCGACCGGTGGCCCAGGTGGTCAGCAGCGTAAAGGCGATGCCGGCGATCAGCAGCGGGAACCAGCCGCCATCGGGAATCTTGGTGACGTTCGAGGCGAAGTAGAGGCCGTCGACGACGATGAACGACCCCGTCACCAGCGCCGCCAGCGCGGGATGCCACTTCCACACCGCGAACGTCAGGACGCCGAGCATGCAGGCGGTGATGAACATCGTGCCGGTAACCGCGATGCCATAGGCGGCGGCGAGGTTGCTGGAGCTGCGGAAGCCCAGCACCAGCAGGATCACGAGCAGCAGCAGGCCCCAGTTCATCACCGGCACGTAAATCTGGCCGGCCGCCCGGGCGCTGGTGTGAAGGATGCGGATGCGCGGCAGGAAGCCCAGCTGGACCGCCTGCTGCGACACCGAGTAGGCGCCCGAGATCACAGCCTGGCTGGCGATCACGGTGGCGACCGTGGACAGCAGCACCAGCGGCAGGCGCGCCCATTGCGGTGCCATCAGGAAAAACGGGTTTTCCACCATCTGCGGATGGCGCAGCAGCAGCGCGGACTGGCCCAGGTAGTTCAGCAGCAGGCACGGCAAGGCGATGTACAGCCACGACACCATGATGGCCTTGCGGCCGAAGTGGCCCATGTCGGCATAGAGCGCCTCGGCGCCGGTGACCGCGAGGATGACCGAGCCGAGCGCGAGGAAGGCGAGGCCGGGATCTAGCAGGAAGAAGCGGACCGCGTGGCCCGGGCTGAGCGCCCACAGCACTTCGGGCGCCTGCAGGATGCCGCGGACGCCCAGCACGGCCAGCACCGCGAAATAGACCAGCATGATCGGGCCGAACAGCTTGCCGACGGTGGCGGTGCCGCGTGACTGGATCGCGAACAGGCCGATCAGGATCGCGATCGACAGGGGCAGCACGAAGGGCGCGAAGCCGTCGCCGACGATCTCCAGGCCTTCCACCGCCGAGAGCACGGAGATGGCCGGCGTGATGATCGCATCGCCGAAGAACAGCGCCGTCGCTACCACGCCGAGCATCGCGACGGCGACTTGCCAACGGCTCTGGCCAAGCTTGCGCGCGATCAGCGCGAGAAGCGCCAGGCTGCCGCCTTCGCCATGGTTGTCGGCGCGCAGGATCACGAACACGTACTTGAGCGTGACGATCAGCATCATCGTCCAGAAGATCAGCGACAGCACGCCGTAGATGTGCGCCCGGTCCACCGCCAGCGGATGGTGGCCGATGAAGCATTCCTTCAGCGAGTAGAGCGGCGACGTGCCGATATCCCCGAACACGACCCCGATCGCGCCCACCGCCAGCGCGGGAAGGCCTTCCTGATGGGGTTGGTGCCCATCGATTTCCGAAGCAAGCGCCATGTGCCGGCCCCTTAGCGCGTCCCCCGGCCGGCGCCACAATGTTTACGGAACTTTTACGCGGTGGGCCTGCATTTCACATGGAAGTTTAATGCGGTCCGGGACCAATGGACGAGCCCACACCTTCACGGAGTTGCGGGCATGACATGGTTTCAGGAGCGGCCGGCGGCGGGCCTGCCGCGATGGGCGGCCGAGGTCGTCCTGCGCGGTCTTGGTCTCGGCAGCCTGGCAGGGGCGGCGGTCGCCGCGATCCATCTGCATCGCCTGGTGATCGCGACGCCGCCGCACGCGGCCGCGCTTGCCGAGTTCGCGCAGTGCGGCGGCGCGGTCCTCCTGCTGTCGTGCGGCCTTGCACTGTCACTGGAGGGCACTGGATTGTTCCGCCGGGTGCCGCGTCCGCCGCGTCCGCTGCTGCCGTGAGCGACGGGAGGACAAGACGATGAACGACCTGGTCTGGCTCAGCCTGCTGGCCGGGCTGCTGGTCTTGACGCTGGCCTATGTCGACCTTTGCGACCGCGCATGAGGAGCGTGCGATGACCCTGCCGATGCTGCTCGCGGGGCTGACCGCCCTTGGCCTGCTCGTCTACCTCGTTGCCGTGCTGATCCGGCCCGAGCGTTTCTGAGGGGAACGTCCATGACCATTCAGGGCTGGATGCTCATCGTCCTGTTCACCGCGATTGCCGTGGCGCTTGCCCGGCCGATGGGGGCCTGGCTGTTCGCGCTCTATGAAGGGCGCAGAACGCCGCTGCACCGGCTGCTGGGCCCGGCCGAGCGCGCGTTCTATGCGATGGCCGGCATCGATCCCGGGGAGGAGCAGGGCTGGCGGCGCTATGCCGTGCACATGGTGGCGTTCCAGGCCGTGCTCGCGGCATTCACGTATGCGATCCTGCGCGGCCAGGCTGCGCTGCCGCTCAATCCGCGGGGATTGGCGGGCCAGGACCCCCACCTGGCCATGAACACCGCGATCAGCTTTGCCACCAACACCAATTGGCAGAGCTATTCCGGGGAGACGCTCTCGAACTTCAGCCAGATGCTGGGCCTGACGATCCACAATTTCCTCTCGGCCGCCACCGGCATCGCCATCGCCTTTGCGCTGTTCCGCGGCTTTGCCCGCCGCGAGGTGGGCACGGTGGGCAACTTCTGGGCCGATTGCACCCGGGTCACGCTGTACCTGCTGCTGCCCGCCTGCATTGTCTATGCCCTGTTCCTGGTAGCGTGCGGGGTGCCGCAGACTTTCACCAGCAACGTCGACCTCACCACGCTGGAAGGTGCCAGGCAGACGTTGGTCCTCGGCCCGGTGGCGAGCCAGGAGGCGATCAAGATGCTCGGCACCAATGGCGGCGGGTTCTTCAACGCCAACTCGGCGCATCCGTTCGAGAACCCGGGCGCGCTGACCAACTTGGTCGAGATGCTGTCGATCTTCGCGATAGGGGTGGGCCTGACCGATTGCTTCGGCCGCGCCGTCGGCAACCGGCGGCAGGGCCAGGCGCTGCTGGCGGCGATGATGGCGCTGTTCCTCGCCGGGACGGCGATCGCCTACTGGCAGGAGGCCGCGGGCAATCCGGTGCTGCATCACCTCGGCGTGGCCGGCGGCAACATGGAAGGCAAGGAAGTCCGCTTCGGCATCGCCGCCAGCGCGCTGTTCGCGGTCGTCACCACCGACGCCTCGTGCGGCGCGGTCAATGCGATGCACGACAGCTTCACCGCGCTGGGTGGCATGGTTCCGCTGTTCAACATCCAGCTTGGCGAGATCGTCGTGGGCGGCGTCGGCTCGGGCATTTACGGCTTCCTGCTGTTCGCCATCCTGGCGGTGTTCGTCGCCGGCCTGATGGTCGGGCGTACGCCCGAGTACGTCGGCAAGAAGATCGAGGCCCGCGAGGTCAAGCTGGCGGTCCTGGCGATTGCGGTGCTGCCGCTGTGCATCCTCGGCCTTACCGCCGCCAGCGCGGTGCATCCGCTGGGGCTCGCGGGGCCGCTCAACAAGGGACCCCACGGCTTCTCCGAAGTGCTCTATGCCTTTTCGTCGGGCACCGGCAACAACGGCTCCGCCTTCGCCGGGCTGACCGCAGCGACGCCCTGGTATGACGGCTGGCTGGCCATCGCCATGTGGATCGGCCGGTTCTTCATGATCGTGCCGACGCTGGCGATCGCGGGCAGCCTGGCCGCGAAACGCTTCACCCCCGAAACCTCGGGCTCGTTCCCGACCACCGGGCCGCTGTGGGTCGGGCTGCTGATCGGGGTCATCCTCATCGTGGGGGGGCTGACCTTCCTGCCCGGCCTCGCACTCGGACCGATCGCCGATCATCTCGCGATGATCCACGGCCAACTCTTCTGACAGGTGCGGGCATGACAACAGCATCCGTGTTTTCGGCGGACCTCGTCGGGTCGGCCGTCGTCGACGCCTTCGGCAAGCTCTCCCCGCGTGCGCTGGTCAGGAACCCGGTGCTGTTCACCACCGCGGTCGTGGCGCTGCTGCTGACGGTGCTGCTGGCGACCGGCACGGAGCGCCTGCCGTTCGGCTTCCAGGTCCAGTTGATCGTCTGGCTGTGGCTCACGGTGCTGTTCGGCACGTTTGCCGAAGCGCTGGCCGAAGGGCGCGGGCGGGCGCAGGCCGCTTCGCTGCGGGCCACCCAGTCCGATCTCGTCGCCACCTTGCCGGACGGACGGCAGGTCCCGGCCGTCCGGCTCAGGCGCGGCGACGAGGTCGTCGTCGTCGCGGGCGAGCTGATCCCGGCGGATGGCGAGGTGATCGCGGGCGTCGCCAGCGTCAACGAAGCCGCGATCACCGGCGAGAGCGCGCCGGTCATTCGCGAAGCCGGCGGTGACCGATCGGCGGTCACCGCCGGCACCCGCGTCATCTCCGACCGGATTCGCGTTCGCGTGACGCAGGAACCGGGCCAGGGCTTCCTCGACCGCATGATCGCCCTCGTCGAGGGCGCCGAGCGCCAGAAGACCCCGAACGAGATCGCGTTGACCATCCTGCTGGTCGGGCTGACGATCATCTTCCTGATCGCGGTGGCGACCATCCCGGGATTCGCGTCCTATGCCGGCGGTTCGATCCCCGTGGCCGTGCTGGCGGCGCTGCTGATCACGCTGATCCCGACGACGATCGCCGCGCTGCTGTCCGCCATCGGCATAGCCGGCATGGACCGGCTGGTGCGCTTCAATGTCCTGGCGAAATCGGGCCGGGCGGTCGAGGCGGCGGGCGACATCGACGTGCTGCTGCTCGACAAGACCGGCACCATCACCATCGGCGATCGCCAGGCGAACGAACTGCGGCCCTTGCGCGCCGTCGCGGCGGCGGAACTGGCGCGCGCGGCGATGCTCGCCAGCCTCGCCGACGAAACCCCCGAGGGGCGCTCGGTGCTGGTGCTGGTGCGCGAGAAGCATGGGCTGGCGACCGGGATTCTGCCTCCCGACGCCGAGATCATCCCGTTCACAGCGCAAACCCGCATTTCGGGCATCAAGGGGCCGGGCGGGCTGATGCAGAAGGGCGCGGTCGATGCGATCCTGCGGGCCAATCCCGATGCCGCGGCTTCGGCCGCCGCGGAGGAACTGCGGCGGCTGACCGAGGAGATCGCGCGCTCGGGGCAGACGCCGCTGGCCGTTGCGCAGGATGGCCGCCTGCTCGGGCTGTTAGCGCTGAAGGACGTGATCAAGGCCGGGGTGCGCGAGCGCTTCGCCGAACTGCGCCGCATGGGCATCCGCACGGTGATGATCACCGGCGACAACCCGCTGACGGCCGCGAGCATCGCCGCGGAAGCCGGGGTCGACGATTTCCTGGCCGAGGCTACGCCCGAGGACAAGCTGGCGCTGATCCGCAAGGAACAGAAGGGCGGCCGGCTGGTGGCGATGTGCGGAGACGGCACCAATGATGCGCCGGCGCTGGCCCAGGCCGACGTCGGCGTGGCCATGAACACGGGGACGCAGGCCGCGCGCGAGGCCGGCAACATGGTCGACCTCGACAGTGACCCGACCAAGCTGATCGAGATCGTCGGCCTGGGCAAGCAGATGCTGATGACCCGCGGCGCGCTGACGACGTTCTCGGTCGCGAATGACGTCGCCAAGTACTTCGCGATCATCCCCGCCATGTTCGTGGCGCTCTATCCGGGGCTCGACGTGCTCAACGTCATGCATCTCGCCAGCCCGCACAGCGCGATCCTCTCGGCGATCATCTTCAACGCGCTGATCATCCCCGCGCTGGTGCCGCTCGCGCTCAAGGGGGTCGCCTACCGTCCGATCGGCGCCGGCCCGCTGCTGGCGCGGAATCTGGCCGTCTATGGCTGCGGCGGCCTGGTCGCGCCGTTCGTCGGCATCAAGTTGATCGACCTCGTGGTCGCCGGCCTCGACCTTGCCTGAGGACTGAACCGATGTTCAAGGAAGTCTCGTCCGCGCTTCGTCCCGCCCTGGTGCTGACCTTGCTGTTCGCCGGCCTGCTCGGCATCGCATACCCGGCGGCGATGACGGGCCTGGCGCAGGTGCTGTTCCCCCGGGCGGCCAACGGCAGCCTCGTATCGCTGCGGGGACGCGTCGTCGGATCGGCGCTGATCGGGCAGGGGTTTGCCGGATCGCGCTATTTTCATCCGCGTCCGTCGGCCGCCGGCAAGGGCTATGACGCCACCGCGTCTTCCGGCTCCAACCTGGGGCCGGCCAGCAAGGCGCTGGCAGACCGGGTGACGGCCGGCATCAGGGCGCTGGCGCCAACGGCCGGGGCGCCCGGGATTCCCGCCGACCTGGTGACGACCTCGGCGTCGGGGCTTGATCCCGACATCAGCCCGGCGGCAGCCTATTTCCAGGTGGCGCGCGTGGCGGGCGCGAGGCACGTCTCTCCGGCGTCGGTGCGAAGGCTGGTCGATGCGCATGTCGACGATACGTGGCCGGGATTTCTTGGCGAACCGCATGTCAATGTGCTTGAACTCAATCTCGCGCTCGATGCGCAGACTGGCGGAGGCGTGGCGAGTCCGTGAATGAGCAACGTCCCGATCCCGAAGCCCTGCTGCGCGCTGCCGTGCGCGAGGGGCGGGGGCGCCTCAAGGTTTTCCTCGGGGCGGCTCCGGGGGTGGGCAAGACCTTCGAGATGCTGAGCGAGGGCGCGGCCCGCCGCGCCGCCGGCACCGATGTCGTCATCGGCATCGTCGAGACGCATGGGCGGCCCGAGACGGAAGCCAGGGCCGCCGGCATCGAGACCGTTCCGCGCAAGGCGGTGGCCTGGAAGGGGCATCGGCTCGAGGAGATGGACATCGACGCGATCCTCGCGCGGGGGCCGCAGCTGGTGCTGGTCGACGAGCTCGCGCATACCAACGCGCCGGGCAGCCGCCACGACAAGCGCTGGCAGGACGTCGATGAACTGCTGGCAGCCGGGATCGACGTGTTCTCCACGCTCAACGTGCAGCACATCGAGAGCCTCAACGACGTCGTCGCCTCGTTCACGCGGGTGCGCGTGCGCGAGACGCTGCCCGACCGCATCCTCGAGGAGGCGGACATCGAGATCGTCGACATTCCTCCCGACGAGCTGATCGAGCGGCTGAAGGAGGGGAAGGTCTATATTCCCGAGGAGGCAGGCCGCGCGCTCGGGCACTTCTTCTCGAAGTCGAACCTTTCGGCCTTGCGCGAACTGGCGCTGCGCCGGGCGGCGCAAGCGGTCGACGCGCAGATGCTCGATCACTTGCGGGCGCATGCGGTCGGCGGCGTCTGGGCCACGGCCGACCGACTGGTGGTGGCGGTGAGCGAACAATCGGGTGCTCCCGAACTGGTGCGCGCCGCGAAGCGCATCGCCGATGCCTTGCGCGCGCCGTGGACGGCCGTGCACATCGAGACCGCGCGCAACGAACGCTTCGCCGACATCGACAACACCCGCCTGGCCGGGACGCTGCAACTGGCGGCGCAACTGGGGGCGCAGGTGGCGACGCTGCCGGCGGTGTCGGTCACCGAAGGGTTGATGCGCTTCCTGGGCGAGGCCCGCGCGACGCAGCTCATCGTCGGCAAGTCGGTCCGGTCGCGGTGGTTCGAACTGCGCAAGGGCTCGGTCGTCGATCGCCTGGTGCGCGAGACCCCCGGCGTGGCGGTGCACGTGCTGCCGCTGGCGGCCGAACCGCCATCGCCGGCGATGCGGCGCGGGCGCGGGCCTTCGCGCGGGGGATCGGCAGAGGCCGGGGCCGCCGGCTATCTCTGGTCGCTGCTGCTGGCGGCGCTGGTGACGCTGATCGGCGCGGCGATCTTCTCGGTCGGCGCGATCACCAACCTCGGGCTGCTCTACCTGCTGCCGGTGACCTTCGCCGCCACCCGGTACGGGCTGCGCACCGGGCTGGTGACCGGGCTGGCCTGTTCGCTGGCGTACAACTTCTTCTTCATGCCACCGCTGCACACCTTCACGATCGAGAACCCGGAAAACATCCTGACGGTGCTGGTGCTGCTCGGCGTCGCGGTGGTGTCGAGCCAGATGGCATCGCGGGTGCGCGCGCAGGCGGTGCTCGCCAGCCGCAGTGCCTCGCAGAACAGCGCGCTGGCCGGTTTCGCCGGACTGTTGACAGCGGTGCGCACGCGGCAGGAGACGGCGCAACTGGTCTGTGCCGAGATCGGCCGGTTGCTGGGGGTCAACACCGTGATGCTGATGCCGCACGAGGAGGCGCTGGTGGTCGAATCGGCGTCGCCGACGACCGTCCACCTGGAGACGCTGGACGAGGCCGCGGCGCGCTGGGCGTTCGATGCCAACCGACCCGCGGGGCGCGGCTCGGACACGCTGACGGCGTCGGAATGGTTGTTCCATCCGGTCACGGCCGGGGGCAGGCCGCGCGGCGTCTTCGGCATCGCCAACGCCGATGCCGGCGCGCCGATCCGTTCCGACCGGTTGCCGATGCTGCTCAGCCTGCTCGACCAGGCGGGGATGGCGCTGGAGCGCATCGCGCTGGAGGACGAGATGGCCGGCGTGGTCCAGCTCCGCGAGCGCGACCGTCTGCGCCAGGCGCTGCTGTCGTCGGTCAGCCACGACCTGCGCACGCCGCTGACATCGATCCTGGGGGCGCTGGGCGCCATGTCCGCGACGACGCCCGAACAGGAAGCCGAGCTGTCCTCGATGCGGATCGAGGCCGAACGGCTGAACCGGTTCGTCGCCAACCTGCTGGACATGGCGCGGATCGAGGCGGGGGCGCTGCGCCAGTCGGTGGAGCCGGTGGACCTGGCCGATGCCGTCGCGGCGGCGCTGCACGACGTGCGCAAGACGTTGGCCGGCAATCCGGTCCGGCTCGACCTGCCGCCGGACCTGCCGTTCGTGCGGGTCGACCCGCAACTGTTCCACCACTGCCTGATCAACCTGCTGGACAATGCCGTGAAACATGGCGGGACCGGCCAGCCGATCGTGATCGACGCGCGCGAGGACGGGGATGGTCTGGTGCTGCGCATCCGGGATGCCGGACCCGGCCTGCCCGACGGGGCCGGCACCCGCATCTTCGAGACGTTCGCGCGGTTCGAGGGGTCGGATCGCAAGGGCGGCACGGGGCTGGGGCTCGCGATCGTGAAGGGCTTTGCCGAGGCTATGGGGCTGTCCGTCGTCGCATCGAACCGCAGCGATCGGCCCGGCGCCGAGTTCGCGCTGCGGTTCGGCCCGGCGCAGGTCCTGCGTGAAAGCGACATGGCATGAGCGTGGCCGCGCACATCCTGGTGGTCGATGACGAACCCGCCATTCGCCGGTTGCTTTGCACCAGCCTCGAAAGAGCGGGCTATGGCGTCTGTTCCGCCGGATCGGCGCGCGAGGCGATGGGGGTGACGGCGGCCGAACGGATCGACTTGGTGCTGCTGGACCTCGGCCTGCCCGACCGGGACGGGCTGGAGCTGATCCCGATCCTGCGTTCCTCAGGTTCGGCCGTGATCGTCGTTTCCGCACGCGACGCGACCGAGCAGAAGGTCGCCGCGCTCGACCTCGGCGCCAACGACTATGTCACCAAGCCGTTCGATTCCGAGGAAGTGCTGGCGCGCATCCGGTCGGCACTGCGCACGCGGCTGGGGGTGGAAACCAGCCAGCCGCTGGTGACGATCGGCGATCTGGAGATCGATCTCGCCAGGCGGCAGGTGCGCAAGGGCGGCCGGGAGATCCACCTGACGCCGCGCGAATACGCGCTGATCGCCGAACTGGCGAAGCGGCCGGGCTGCGTGGTCACGCACGCGCACCTGCTGAAGGCGGTCTGGGGCATCGGCCACGAGCACGATGTCGAGTATCTGCGCGTGGCGGCGCGCAGCCTGCGATTGAAGATCGAGGACGATCCGGCGCAGCCGCGCATTCTCCGCAACGACCCCGGCATCGGCTATCGGCTGGTCGAGGCGTCGGCGGGCAGCCGGTGACGGGGGTATCTCGCCGGAAGGCGCGCGGTCAGTGCGCCCGGGGGGGCGGCGGCGGCGGCGCTGATCCGCCAGACGGCATTGCCGGCGTCGTCCGCGACGAGCAGCGCGCCGGTGCGATCGAGCGCGACGCCGACCGGCCGCCCCCGCACCGTCTTGCCGTCGGGCGCGAGGAAGCCGGTGACGACGGGAATCGGCGCCCCCTGCGGGCGGCCGTCGACGAAAGGCACGAAGATCACTTGGTAACCGTTGAGGGGGTCGCGGTCCCAGCTGCCATGTTCGCCGACGAAGGCGCCATCGGCGAAGCGCGGCGACAACGTCTGGCCCTGGCTGAACGCCAGCCCCAGCGCGGCGACGTGCGAGCTGAGGCCGTAGTCCGGCTTGATCGCCTTCGCCACCATGGCCGGGTTGCGGGGGTGGACGCGGACGTCGACATGCTGGCCCCAGTAGCTCCAGGGCCAGCCGTAGAATCCGCCCTCGCGGATTGCGGTCAGGTAGTCCGGCACCAGGTCCGGCCCGATTTCGTCGCGCTCGTTGACGACGGCGAACAGGCGGCCGGTGCCGGGCTGGATCGCCAGGTTTGTCGGGTTGCGGGTGCCGGTGGCGTAGACCCGCCGGGCGCCGGTCGCCCGGTCTATCGCGTAGATGGCGGCGCGGCCCTGCTCGGCGTCCATGCCGTTCTCGGTGATGTTGCTGTTCGAGCCGACGCCGACGTAGAGCGTGTTCCCGTCGGGGCTGGCGACCAGGGACTTGGTCCAGTGGTGGTTGATCTGGCCGGCCGGGAGATCGGTCAGCTTCGTCGGCGGGGCGGAAATGCGCGTCTGGCCCAATGCGAGCGGAAAGGCGAGGATGGCGTCGGTATCGGCGACGTAGAGCGTGCCGGCGACCCAGGCCACGCCGTACGGCGAATGCAGGTGGTCGACCAGCACCGTGCGCAGTTCGACGATGCCGTCGCCGTTGGCATCGTGCAGCAGGGTTATCCGGTTCCCGCCCTTGCCGGCGGCGCCGGCCTTCGCCTTGACCTTGCCCTGGACATAGTCCTTCGGCCGGAAAGCCACGGTCCCGGGCCCGTTCGCTTCGACCACGAGGACGTCGCCGTTGGGCAGGGCATGGACGATGCGCGGGTGCATCAGCCCGGTCGCCATGGCGCGGATGGCGAGGCCGGCGGGAACGGTCGGGGTCTGGCCCGGCGCCCATCCGGTCGCCTGCGGCACGCGCATCGGCGGGAGCAGGTACTGCGCGGGCTCGGGCAGATAAGGATCTGGACCGTACTGCCGCGACGGATCGCCGCCCTTGGCGCTGCACGCCGCAAGCAGGACGGTGGCCGCAAGGGCGGCCAGCGACAGGGCGCGGCGGCTCACCGGGGCAGCTCGCGATCGCGTTCCGGCGGCAGGGTTACCCGCCAGCCGCGCACGCCGGCCAGCAGCAGCAGGGCGGCGACCGCCGCCGAAAGGATCAGGCCCTGCGGCACGACCGAGGTCCAGGCATCGCGCGTGTGAACGAGGATGTTCACGATCGACAGCAGCGCGGCGAGCGCAAGCAGGGCGAAGTCGAGCCAGCGCATCGGCCCGGCCCATCCGGCAAGGCGGTCGATCAGCAGGACGATCGCGGCCGCCAGCGCCAGGACGAGTCCGCCGGTGATCAGCCAGGCCGAGAAGTTCGCCCACTGCATCAGCGCGTTGCCGGAATACATGCAGTCGGTGAAGAAGGCGGCGATCAGCAGGGTCGCGCCCATCGCCGCGATGAGCGGGTGCCAGGGGCCGGCGAGGCGGTTGCGAGATGAAGCCATGGGCGTCCTGCCTCCCGGGCGCGCGAAGCAGCGCGGCAATGGGTGGGGAATGCGCGGGCCGGGACGATGGTTCCGCCGGGGGTGATCGTTCCGGTGAGCTTCAGGGGCGTTCGGGTGGCGGCGTCGACGGGCTGCCCGCGGCCATGCCGGCGCGGGTGATCGCGCCGCAGAGCAGGCAGCCGATGGCCAGGGCGGCGCCATGGATGTCGGTGATCAGGCACAGGCCTGCGGCTGCCGCCAGACCGGCGATGGCGGCGGGCCGATCGGCGGGGCGCACCGGCCGGGCGCAGGCGAGTGCCAGCAGGGCGCCGGCGAGGCTCATGTAGCCGACCGAGTTGCCGGCGCCGACGGGTTGCCACCACAGCCCGACCACTTCGCTTCCCAGCGCGCCGGCCAGATAGATGACCAGCCATTGCCACCGTGCCAGCGACGCTTCGGCGATCGAGCCCAGCATGGCGAGCGCGACGATGTTGAAGACCTCGCCCGCAGGGGAGCCGGACTGCAGCCAGAAGGCGGTGAACAGGCGGTGGAACTGGCCCTGCGCCACCGCGCCTGCGTCGCGCCGCCCCCATTCGAGGAGACCGGGCCAGCGCCCCTCGGCCAGCAGCGCGGCGGAGAGGAGGACGACGAACGTCGCGGTCAGGACCGGGCGCCCGATCGTGCCGTTCGCCCGCGCCCTGCCGAGCCGGGCTGCGATCAGGTAGGCGACTATCGTCAAGGGCAGGGCATAAGTGCTCATCTTCGTCCCCCATTGCTCATGGCTGCGCTTGCGGAATTGGCCGGGCCGGTGCCAGGCGGGCCAGCGTGGCGAGAAGCTCTTCCTGGCGGAACGGCTTGCGCAGCGAGCAGCCGTTCGGGCCGACGACCCTGTCGATCGCGGCGGTGTCGGCAAAGCCGGTGGCGAAGACGATCGGCAGTTCCGGCCAGCGCCGGCGGACCTGTGCGGCCACTTCGGCGCCGGTCATTCCGGGCATGGCGTAATCGAGCAGGACGACATCGGGACGAAGCTGTTCCAGCGCCAGCAGCGCCGCGGGACCGTTGCAGGCGGTGACGACGGCATGGCCGGCATCCTCGAGCATCCGCTGCAGGAGTTCGCGAAACTGGTCGTCGTCGTCGACGGCGAGGATCGTCAGCGGCGCGGCAGGCGTGGCGGACGAACCGGTGGACGGCCTGTCCTGGACCGCGACCGCCTGCGGGGACCTGGCCAGCAGCACGTGCACGGTCGTGCCGAGGCCGGGCGTGCTCTCGATCCGGGCGGTTCCTCCCGCCTTGCGGGCGCTGCCGTAGATCTGCGACAGCCCCAGGCCGGTGCCCTTGCCGACCGGCTTGGTGGTGAAGAACGGCTCCATGGCGCGGCGCAAGGTATCGGCGTCCATGCCGAGACCGGTGTCCGTGACCGAAAGCTGCACGTATTCACCATCGCCGAGCTCGGGATCGGACCGGATCGTGCGGACGCGGGTGCGGATGGTGAGGCGGCCGCCATCAGGCATGGCATCACGCGCGTTGATGACGAGGTTGAGCACCATCATTTCGACTTGCGTCGGATCGCCGATCACCGGGACCGGGTTGGGGTTGAGATCGAACTCCAGCTCGATCTTCGATCCCAGCGTGCGCCGCAGGAGATCGGCGATCCCGGCGATGACGTCGCAGACCACGACGGGTTGCAAGGTGATCGCCTGCGCGCGCGAGAACGAGAGGAGCTGGCCGGTCAGCTTGCTGCCGCGTTCGGCCGCTTCGAGCCCGGCTTCGGCAAAGTGGCGGACGCGCTCGGGATCGTCGGCGCGGCGGCCGATCAGCTGGAAGGCACCGACCACGGATGCGAGCAGGTTGTTGAAATCGTGCGCGATGCCCGACGCCAGCTGTCCGATCGCCTCCATCTTCTGGCTTTGCAGCAGTGCTTCCTGGGCCTGCCGGAGTTCCGCCGTCCGCGCCTCGACCCGCGCCTCCAGTTCGGCGTTCAGCGCGCGCAGCTGCCTCTCGACGGCGGCCCGCTCGACCACAAGCCGCGTTCGTTCGGCCAGCTCCTCCATGAAGGCGATTTCATCCCGGCGCCACGTGCGCGGCTTGCGGTCGTTCAGGTAGACGATCGTCCGCAGGCGCCCGTCGCGCACGAACGGCACGACCAGGATGGCCCGCGTGTCGACCTGCCGCGCGGTCTCGCGCGTCCGGGCTTCATCGCTGACTTCGGCTTCCTGCAGATCGTCGACGACGATGGTGACGCCGTCGTGCAGGGCCTTGACGATCTTCACGCCGAAGGCCGCCGCGGGATAGTTGCCCAGAAGGGGCGGGACCGAGCCGTCGGTCCAGCAGGTATCGTATTCGAACTGGTCCGATGCCGCATCGAGCTGGCCATAGCCCGTCCGGCTGACGCCGAAATGCTCACCCATGAGCGCCGCGACCTGGTCGAGCGCCTCTGGGTGCGCATCGTCCCGAAGGACATCGGCGATCTTCAGGCGCAGCGCCACGCGTGCCTCGCGGCGGACCAGTGCCTGGAAGATCTCGTCGACGCGCGCGGCGCCGAGGGCGAAGAGCAGGATCACCAGGGTCAGGAAGCCAATGCCGGCGGCGAGGTAGAACCGGCCGACGCCGGCCGGGCCGTCGCCGGGCAGGGCCGTGAAGGGCTGGATCGAGGCCGCCCGCATGCCGGCGTAGTGCATGCCGGAGATCGCGGCGCCCATGAAGCAGGCCGCCAGGACCTGGCCGGGCGCGTTGCGATCGGTGGCGGCCAGGCGCAACGACGCGGTGGCGGCGATGATCGCGATGACGATCGAAGCCGCGACCCAGGCCGGATCGTATCGGACCAGGGCCGGCAGGCGCAACGCCGCCATGCCGACGTAGTGCATCGCGACGACGCCGGCGCCCATCAGCAGCCCCGCCGCCATCGTCCACCGCAGGTTCGCGGGGCGGCGGTTCATGACGGCGAAGCCGCCGCCGGTGAAGGCCACTGCCAGCACCAGCGAGAGCGCGGTGAGCCAGCCGACGTAACCCGTCCGGGTGCCGGGCAGCTGCACCGCGAGCATGGCGACGAAATGCATCGACCAGATGCCGCCGCCCAGAGTGGCCGCCGATGCCATGAGCCAGAAGCGGCGCATCCATTGCGCGGAGGTGCGGATGCGGCGCGCGAGGTTGAGCGCGGTGTAGGATGCAAACACGGCGAGGAGGACGGAGATGCCGACAAGCATCGGATCGTGGTGCAACGGCACGGTCATCGACGCACCTTCAGCCGCACCGGGGAGCTGCCGTCGATGTCGCTGTCGCCCCGCTTCGCCACCGCGCCATCGCCACCTGCCATGCCCCACTCCCCGTCGGCCGGCGGTGTGCATCGCTTCGTGGGGCGATGCCATTCAAGAGCCGGCACAGCCGGAAAACGTCGACGGCGCTGGGTCGTTCCCGTTTGCCTGCCGCGGTCCGCGAATTTTGCGGCGTATTCGGGGCGGGGTCCTCCCCGATTGCCCCCGCCCCGAATACCTCAGAACTTCTTCGAGAAGCCGACTTGCACCAGGCGGCCCACGGTCGAGCCGTTGGCGTAGCCGAACTGGGAAGGAACGGCGCCGCCCACGTAGCGGACCGGCGGATCCTTGTCGAAGACGTTGTTCACGCCCAGCGTAAGGGCCAGGTCCTTCATCAGCCCGGTGCCGGCGAAATCATACTTGAAGAAGAGATCGATCGTGCTGAACGAGCCGACATGCCCCTGGTCGGGATAGAACCCCGTCAACCCGAGATTGGTCGGCGAGAAGTCGTACCCCCCGGTCAGGTTCCAGCTCGTCTGCGCCCGCAAGTGGCCGATCTGCGCGCCGAGCACCGTGCGCATGCTCAGCCGGCTGATGCCGTTCGGCAGCTGGTCCACCATCGGAGCCGTTGCCGAGACGCTTTGCGAGCGCTTGAGGATGTAGGTAGCGGCGACATTCAGGTCGACGCTGCCGAAGCCGGTACGATGCGTGACCAGCGCCGAGAAATCGAGGCCCGACTGGTCGAAATTGCCGAGATTCTGCGTGGTGTTGTATTCGATGATGTAAAGGCACTGCGGCTGCGGTCCGCAGGGCGACCCGTTGACGATCTTCGCCTGGGACAGCAGCGCGTTGATGTCCGCCTGCGACGGCGCAATGATGTACGACGACAGGAACTGCTGGAAATAGCGCGCGGGGTTGCTGGCCGCGGTGCCGACGGGCGACGCGATCAGGCCCTTGTAATGCACGTTCCAGTACGTCCCGCTGAGCCGGACGCCCGGGACCGGATCGAGATCGGCACCCAACGACCAGGTTCGCGCGGTCTGCGGCTTGAGCGAGTTCGAGCCGCCGCCCAGCGTCAGGATGTTGGCGTTGGTGGCATTCGGCGAGCTGTAGCCGAGCGCGTTGAGCGCCGCGATGCCGGAAGGCGATACGAAGATGTTGAAGGTGCTGCCGGTTGACCAGGTCGCCGTCGAGGGATCGGCATCGGCGCTGTTGGCGAGGCTGGGGGCGGCGAAGGACTTGCCCCACTGGGCCCGGATGCGCAGCTGGTCGAAAGGCTTCCAGGTCAGGCCGATCTTGGGATTGAAGGTGTGGCCGGCGTCCGAGTAGTCGTCGTAGCGTCCGGAGGCGCTGACGGTCAGCTCCTGCAACAGCGTGGTGTCCGCCGCAAGTGGCAAGACCAGTTCGCCGAAGACGGACTTGACCTTGCGCGAGGCGCGCAGGATCGGCACCGCCGCGATGGACTGGACGATCGCGGCATTGCCGATCGACAGGCCGGCAAAGCCGGTCGACGCGGTGCCGGGAACGACGTTGCCTTTCTGCGAACGCAGGCTCTCGTCCATGTATTCGGCGCCGAATGCGACCTTGATGTTTCCGCCGGGGAGACGGAACAGCTCACCGTCGATGACCGCGCGCGTCTCGAACTGGGTCTGGCGCACGTCGCCGAGCGTCTCGTAGTTCATGATCGCCGCAAGCGTGGCGGCATCGCTGGTCGCGGGAGCGTAGGGATTGAACAGTCCGGCCCGGATGGCGTTGCTCAACGCCGTGTCGTTGAGGGTGGGCGAGTGGACGATGGTGGTGCTCTGGCCGTAGTTGAACAGCACCTTCGCGCGCCAGTTGCTGCCGAGTTCCGCGGTGAACGTCGGCGTCACGCCCCAAGTGCGCAAGCTCACTTCCTGGCGATTGGCGTCGGCGCCGCCGAACGCGAAGCTGACCTTGTGCGCCTCGGTCGGGCTCGAGACGATGTTCTGGCTCCGGAACGGCGAGTTGAGCTGGCCGGCGCCGGTGCCGATGGTCTTGGTGGCGCGCAGGTAGCCGGTAATGGCTTCCTGCTGGCGGTCCATGTAGTAGGCCTTGACCTCGAAGTTCAGCCAGTCCGCCAGGTCCTGGGTGAAGCTGGCGAACACCGAATGGCGGTGCTCCTTGGGGTAAACCGTAGCGAAGTCGGAATAGTCGCACTGGTTCGGCTGGTTCAGCTTGGCCGCCGCCGTCGGGCTGAGCGGCAGGCCATAGATCGCGCTGTTGCCCACGACCTGCATGTTGGGAGTGGCGCACTCGATCCCCAGAGTCGGAATGGCAACGCCGGAAATCTGGGTGGCGAACTGCTGCACCCAGCCCCGATCGCGGCCGAACAGGGGATCGTGCTGGGAATAGTTGTAGGAAATGTAGGCGCCGCCACCATCCCAGGTCTTGCCGATGGTCGCGTTGACATCCCAGGTGTTGTACTGATCCGCGAAGCCGAACCGGCTGTCGACGGCGATCCCGTCGAATTTCTTGCGCGTTACGAAGTTGATGACGCCGCCGACGGCGTCCGCGCCGTAGATCGACGAGCCGCCGTCGGGCACGATGTCGACGCGCTCGATCGCGCCGGGGGCGATCGTGTCGAGGTCGGGCGTGGTGGTGAGAATGCCCATTCCGACAACGCGGTGGCCGTCGACGAGCATCAACGTCGAGTTGGCGCCATTGGTGTTGGATGCCGAGAGATTGCGCAAGTTGGGACGGTTGGTGGTCACCGTGTTGCCGCCGCCGACCGGTGCCTGGATCGAGTTGAAGGAACCGAACTGGGGAACCGTCTGGAGCAGCTGCGTCACCGTGCTGGCGCCGCTGGCTTCGACCGCTTCGCGGCTGACTCCGACGACTTGCGTACCGGTCGGCTGAACGCCGCGGACCAGCGTGCCGGTGACGACGATCTCTTCCGTCGTGTCGCTCTTGCTGCCCTTGCCGTCGTCCTGCGCAAACGCCGGCGTTGCCAGCGCAAGTCCGCTGACGCCCGCCAGCACAAATCCCCGAAAGTTTCTCATGATGCCCCTCCAACCGGTATGCCAACCGATTCGTATCGGTCAGTCCAATTGCAGGTTGGGTATGCGCAGTCGCTCGTGGGGTCAAATAAAATTACCGTAGTTTGCCGAGGTGCGCCGCGTTTTCCGTGAGGGGCCTGGCCCCGCCGGTTCACGAAGGCCCCGCGCCCGGCATCGGCCGGACGCAGGGCGCGCAACGGGGGCGGTCAGCGCAGCTTGCAGGACCGGTTCGCTGCCGTTGGCAGCACGATGAAGCCGATGCTGGCGGGCGCCAGGTGAACCTCTCCGCCGGACGCCTGCGGCGCGATGGCCGGAAGGCGATCCTGCGCCGTCAGCGCCAGCGGCTTCCCGTTCAGCAGCACCGTCGGGCTCTGAAGCTCGCTCGCCGAAAGGCGATAGACCTGTGCGGGCAGGCCCGTCGAGATGGTCCTGCCCTCCGTGCCCGTATTGAGGGCGAGGAGGGTCACGCCACCGGCGGAACCGCGCTGGCAGTGGGCATAGAGGTGCAACCCCGGCGCTGGCGAACCGGCATCGAGCACGCGCGTTCCCATCAACCGGCGCCAGAGCAGCGCGGCCCAGTAGTCGGCGTTGGGCAGGAAGGTCTTTTCGTCGATCACGCCGTTGCTGCCGCTTATCAGCGCGTGCGTGAACATCGCGTCGAGCCCCTGCTTGGCGAGCCGGGCGTGCGTGTCGAGGTAGCGGAACGTATCGAGGAAGGTGGGCTGCCATCGCGTGCCACCACAGGCCGCGGCACCCGTCTCGGTAATCCAGATCGGGGCACCGGGGGCGAAGCGATCGCGCAGCATCCGGTGGCGCTGGAACTGCCGGTCGGGCCGCGCGAGCCAATCTTCGGACAGGGCGTTTTCCGGGCTTATTCCCATGGGGGAGCCGGCCGGTGCGCACCTTTCGGCCAGCGCGCCATAGAAGTGGTACGACAGGATGTCGAACTTCGGCGCCGGGCTGGCCGCGAGGTAGTCCTCGGGCGTCAGGGCGTCGAGGTTAGGAATGGCGATGCCCAGCGTGGCGACCCCGGGCCCGGCAAGGCGCATCGCCGGGGCTGCGTGCTTCGCGAAGGCGCGAAACGCCGCGTAGTCGCGCGCGAAGGTGGCGGCGTCCATGCCCTTGGGAAAGCTTTTGCTGTCGGGCGCATTGGGTTCGTTGATCAGTTCTGCCGCGTAGATGCTGCCGCCCATCTTCCGGGTGTAGGCAAGCCAGGGCGCCGCCATGCGCGGCGTCCAGGTGCCGGCGGCATCGCGCACGCCGGAGCTCACGGTGAACCCGGTCACGACGCGGGCATTGACCGCCTTGGCGAAATCGAGCCCACGCTTCCAGCCGGCGCGGGTGAGCACCACGCTGTAGCCGTCCGGGGCCTTGGCTAGGGCGGGCGCGTCGTTGTCCTGGAAGTAGACCGAATTGCTGGTGGTGCCGCCATAGCGGATGTAGAGCGGCGCCAGCGCCGCCGTGAGCCGCCGCAGGCGCGGGCTGGACAGGTCGGCCGCCTTGCGCGCTTCGCGGACGCCTTCGAGGGATGCCGGCTGGCCCGCGCCCTTTGCCTTGGGATCGTAGGTTTTCCAGGTATCGCCGCCGGTCAGGTGCGACATGCCGACCTGGAACGACTGGTAGCGCTCGTCGATGGTCCGCAGGTAGGGCAATTGTGCGGGACGAATGTCCACCCGGGGTTCCGGCGATTCCGGTGAGGCAGCGACCGCGGTCATGCCCCAGGTGGCGATGGAAGCGACGGTCGCGGCGATGGATACGATCCTGGTTTTCACGGTTGTCTCCCGGGTTACTTGTGGCCTTCGCGGGCAGCTTCGACGTTGTGGCGCTGAGGATGGCGGAAAGCGCCGCCTGAGGCGGCAAAGCCGACAGCGACTGTCGCTTCGCGCGGTGGGAGGCGCGTCCTGCGCCATGGCGGCTGCCGTGACGGCCGCCGTCGCAACGGCGGCCAGAATGCGGGCGATGGTCTTTCTGGCCATGGTTTCCACTCAATCCGCAGCGGAAAGGCCGGCAGCGGCGATGCCGGCCAGGGCGCAGGCTTCGTCATTGTCGGACGTGTCGCCGGTGATGCCGACGGCGCCGATGACGCCGCCATCGCCCCGCACCAGGACACCGCCGGCAGCAGGAACCAGTCCTTGCGGGGCCAGGCTGGCGACGCTGGCGATGAAGGTCGGCCGTTCGGCGGCCATTTCGCCGATCTTGCGCGACGAGACGCCGAGACCGAGCGCGCTGGCCGCCTTGGCGACGGCGATCTGCGGCCGCATCGTCGAGGCGCCGTCCTCGCGCTGCATGGCGATGAGATGCCCGCCGGCATCGAGCACGGCGACGCACAGCGGCTTGAGGCCGAGTTCGCGCCCCTTGGCGAGCGCGGCGGTGGCGATGTGGTTGGCTTGTTCGAGGCGAATGGCGGACATCAATGGTTCTCCTCGGGTTTCATCAGGTGTTCGGGTTTCGGGCCGCCGGTGGCCCAGTCCAGCAACTCGACGGTGTGGAGCACGGGCACGCCGGTGCGGGCAGCGATCTGGGTGGCGCAGCCGACGTTGCCGGTGGCGATGACGTCCGGCGCAAGCGCCTCGAGCGTCGCAGCCTTGCGATCGCCGAGCTGGCCGGCAATCTCGGGTTGCAGCAGGTTGTAGGTACCGGCCGATCCGCAGCACAGGTGCGCATCGACCGGTTCGCAGACGTTGAAGCCTGCGGCGGCCAGCAGGTCGAGCGGTTCGCGGCGAAGTTTCTGGCCGTGCTGCATCGAGCAAGGCGACTGGTAGGCCACCCGCAAGGAAGGCGCACCGCCTGCGGCCGGCAGGCCGCTTTCGGCCAGCAATTCGCAGACGTCGACCGCGAGCGCCGACACTCTTGCGGCATCGGCGGCATGGTCGGGATCGTCGCGCAGCATGTGGCCATAGTCCTTGATCGTCGTGCCGCAGCCGGAGGCGGTGACGACGATCGCGGCGAGACCCCGGTCGATTTCCTCGCGCCAGGTCGCGACATTGCGACGCGCGGCGGCAAGGCCTTCGTCGGCGCGGCCCAGGTGCCAGGTGAGCGAACCGCAGCAACCTTCGCCGGTTGCGAAGTCGACATCGTAGCCGGCGCGGGTCAGCAGGCGCACGGTGGCGGCCCGGATTTCGGGGCGTAGCACTCCTTCGGCGCAGCCTTGCAGGACGACGACGCGGCCCTTGTTCAGCCCCACGGCCGCTGCACCGCGCGCCGCCACGGGCGCGGGCACCCGGGCCGGGGCAAGGCTCAGCATCTCCCCGAACGGGCGCAGCGCCGGCACGCGCAGCAGGACGGGCCGCATCCACCGGGCGAGGCGCGCGACGCGCAGCGCGATCCGCATGCGCCCCGGAAACGGCAGGATGCGCGCGAGCATGGCGCGGGTCAGGCGATCGTGCCAGGGGCGGCGATAGCGCGCCTCGATGTAGGCGCGTGCGTGATCGACCAGGTGCATGTAGTTCACGCCGGACGGGCACGTGGTCATGCACGAGAGGCAGGAAAGGCAGCGATCGACGTGCCGGACCACCTCTGCCGTCGGTTCCTGCTCCTGTTCGAGCATTTCCTTCATCAGGTAGATGCGGCCGCGCGGGCTGTCGAGCTCGTCTCCGAGCAACACGTAAGTCGGGCAGGTGGCAGTGCAGAATCCGCAATGGACGCACTTGCGGATGACAGCTTCGGAGGCCGCCACTTGCGGATCGAGGAGTTGCTCGGAGGAGAAGCGGGTCTGCATGAGTCAGGCAAATCGTTCTGGATCGAGGATGGCGGCGGGATCGAAGGCCCTGCGGACCCGGGCCGCCAGCGCGGCGACGGCACGGCTTTCCGCCGTGCGCGCGCGAATGGCGGCGCGAATGTCGGCGCTGGCGCGGACCAGCAGGGCATGGCCGCCGGCCTGGGCGGCGATGGCGTGCATGTCGACGGTGGCAGCAGCGCTGGCCCAGGCCAGCGCGCCGCCCCAATCGAGCAGCCACGTGGCTTCGGCCCGTTCCAGCTTGTTCGCGAGGTCTGCCGCGCGGCCGGGTGCGAGATGGACCCGCCAGAGGCAATCGGCACGCGGCAGCGATGCGGCGGTACAGGCGGATTGCCAGAGCGAATCCGCGTCGCCGGGCTCCAGAACGTCCAGCGCGCCGAAGGGCGCGAGCCGGGTGCGCAACTGGTCCACGCGGGCGGCGACCGACTCGGCGAAGCCCTCGACCCGCAGGACCGTCGAACCGCGACCGTCCCGGCCGGGGACATGCGCGGCGGCGGCGGGGCTCGCCGTCGATCCGAGGCCCCTGGCCATGGCCTCGACCGCGGAGCCGACCGGCAACCCGCGCAGCGCCACCGACGTTGCCGCCCGCGGCCGGGGCAGGACCTTGACCGACAGTTCGGTGAAGACCGCAAGCTGCCCCCAGGAGCCCGCCATCAGCTTGGAGACATCGTAGCCGGTCACGTTCTTGACGACCTTGCCGCCGGCCTTGAACGGCTCCCCGCGGCCGGAGACCGCCGAAAATCCCAGCAGGTGATCGCGCGCGCCGCCGGCCGAAACCCGTCGTGAGCCCGAGACGCCGGCGGCGATGACGCCGCCGATCGTGGCGGCACCGGCCGTGCCGTCGAGGCAGCCGTGATCCCACGGCTCGAACGCCAGCATCTGCCCATGTGCCGCCAGGAGCTGCTCAACCTGGGCGAGGGGCGTGCCCGGTCGCACGGTCAGAACCAGCTCGCTCGGCTCGTAATCGACGATGCCGGACAATCCGCCGATGTCGACGATGCGGGCCGATCGACCGGGCCGGCCGATGTGCCGCTTGCTGCCGCCGCCGCGCACTTCGATGGGTGTGCCGGCGGCCGCGGCCGCACTGACGACTTCGGCAAGATCCTGGGCGCTTTCCGGCCGGATGATATCCTTGCTGTCCATGTCAGAACCGGGGCAGTTCGGGGTGCGGCAGGGCGCCGCCGTGGACATGCATGCGCCCGAGTTCGGCACAACGGTGGAGTTCCGGGAACACCTTGCCGGGATTCAGGCGCAAGTCCGGGTCGAACGCGCACTTGATCCGCTGCTGGTGCGCGAGGTCCACCGCGTCGAACATCGTCGGCATCAGGTCGCGCTTCTCCACGCCCACGCCGTGCTCTCCGGTCAGCACGCCGCCGACCTCGACGCATATCCGCAGGATGTCGGCGCCGAAGGCTTCGGCCCGCTCGAGCTGGCCGGGCTGGTTGGCATCGTACAGGATCAGTGGATGGAGATTGCCGTCGCCGGCATGGAAGACGTTGGCGACGCCCAGGCCATGCCGGCGCGACAGCGCGGCCATGCGTTCGAGCACCTCGCTGAGGCGCTTGCGCGGGATGGTGCCGTCCATGCAGTAGTAGTCCGGCGCCAGCCGGCCCACCGCCGGGAACGCGGCCTTGCGCCCCGCCCAGAATGCCAGCCGCTCGGCTTCGTTCGACGAAACCCGCGCGAAGCTGGCGCCGTGCGTGTCCGCGATCGCCTGGATCTGCCCGAGCAGCAGGTCGCACTCGATCGGCGGCCCGTCGACCTCGACGATCAGCAATGCCTCGACATCGAGCGGGTAGCCGGCGTTGACGAAGGCCTCGGCCGCGTGGGTGGCGGGCTTGTCCATCATTTCCATGCCGGCGGGGATGATGCCGTCGGCGATGATCTGCGCCACGCAGTCCCCGGCGGCGGTCGTGGAGGGGAAACCGAGCAAGGCGGCACGCGCGGTTTCGGGCGCGGGCAGGATGCGCACCGTCACTTCGGTGACGACGCCGAGCAGGCCTTCCGAGCCGACCACCACGCCGAGCAGATCGAGGTCCGCGGGTTCGAGATGGCGGCCACCGAGCCGGATGATCTCGCCATCGGGCAGCACCATCTCGACGCCCAGCACGTTGTTGGTGGTCAGTCCGTATTTCAGGCAGTGAACGCCGCCCGAGTTCTCCGCCACGTTGCCGCCGATGGTGCAGGCAATCTGGCTGGAGGGATCGGGTGCATAGTAGAAGCCATGCCCGGCCACCGCCTTCGTCACAGCGAGATTGGTGACACCCGGCTGCACCACGGCCACGCGATCGACAAGATCGATGTCGAGCACCTTTTTCATGCGCGACATGCCCAGGAGCACGGCATCGGCCAGGGGCAGGGCGCCGCCCGACAGCGAGGTGCCCGCACCGCGCGGGACCACCTTTACCCCTTCGCGCTGGCACCACGCCATGACGGCGGCAACCTGCCGGGTGTCTTCCGGCAGGACCACCACCAGCGGGGCCTGGCGATACGCGGTGAGCCCATCGGACTCGTACACCTTGCGCTCGCGTTCGCTGACGATGACGCCATCGGGCACGATCCGCGCCAGGGCGGCCGCGATCGCTTCCCGGCGTGCGACGACTTCGTCAGAAACGGGAGGCATGCACAGGCTCATGGCTCGATCGGTCCGTCGTTGGCTGCTTGGGAGCGGATTCGGCCAATAGACGCTCTATCGGGCAGTTTGCCAGCCCATAAGCGCAAAATGGATAAAAAAGTTGACCAAGGTGGGGCTGTCATGCAGAGCCTCCGCCTCGCATGTGGGCGTGCGGGTTGCCGGCGGTCGGCCAGGGACACCCGGATTGCGGGAATTTTGACTTGTGCGGGTGCGGGCCAACGTGATGATGGCGCCCCGGGGTTTCGGGAGTTTCGTATGGACGGCATCGACATGGACGCCTGGTGGCAGGGGCCTTACCGGATCGTCCAGACCAACCTGCGGCTGGTGGATGCGGCCCTCGATCCGGATGCGCTGGCGATGGAGGCGCGCGCGTTCGGCGCCACCGCGATCACGTTCAACGTCGGCGGCATCTTCGCCTTCTATCCGACCGATCTCGAGCTGCAGGCGCGCAATCCGTTCCTGACGCGTGATCTGACCGGCGACATGCTTGCCGCAGCGCATCGAGCCGGCCTGAAGATGGTCGGCCGCTACGATCTGTCGAAGGGCACCCGCATCGCCTACGACGCGCATCCCGAATGGTTCGTGCACAACGCGAAGGGCGAACCCCAGGAATACAACGGCACGTACCAGGCCTGCGTCAATGGCGGCTGGGCGGGGGACTACGGCCTGCGCATCCTGACCGAGTCGCTGGAGCGCTACGATCTCGACGGGTTGTTCTTCAACATGACCGGCTACCAGCCGGTCGACTACAGCGGCCAATATCGCGGCATCTGCCATTGCCGGAACTGCCAGGACGGCTTTTCCGCGATGTTCGGCCGCGCCCTGCCGCAGCGCGAGGACTTCTCCGATCCGGCCTATGCCGATTTCCTCGTCTTCAAGGAAGAGACCAGCAAGGCCGCGGCACGCCGCATCTATCAGACGGTCAAGGCGATCCGGCCGCGCGCCGGGGTCATGGGCAGCGGGCGCGGCGATTGCGATTTCATGCGGCTCGAGCTGCAGCGCGCCGTCAAGCGTCCGGCGCCGGAGTGGCCGCACCAGGCCGGCGAACTGAGCAAGTGGGCCGCCGCCTATGGCCGGGGCAAGCCCTACGGTTGTGCATCCACCAACTTTCTCGACTACAACTGGCGCTATGCCTCGGAGACGCCGGCGCATCACCTGCTGCGCTTCGGCCAGCAGATCGCCAACGGCGCGCAGGTCGATTACTACCTGCTGGGCACCTTCGACCAGCCCAACGCCGCCCCGCTCGGCCCGGTGCGCGACTTCCTGCACTGGCACGCCCGCAACCAGGACCACTTCACCGCGACGCGATCGGCGGCCCGCGTCGCGCTGTATCACTCGCGGGCCACGAACCTCCACGCCGGCGCCACCCGCACCGGCGCGGTGCAGGGGCAGGCGTTTCGGGGGGCATATCGGGCGCTGCTCGAAGGCCGGGTCCCGTTCGACTACGTCAGCGACGAGCGGATGGGCGATGCCGACGCGCTGGCCCAGCTCGCGCGTTACGACGTGATCGTGCTCGCCAACGTCGCCTGCCTCGGTGACGAGGAAGCGCGCGTGCTCGATGCCTTCGTGGAGCAGGGCGGCACCGTCATCGCCACGGGCGAGACCGCGCTGTACGACGAGCGAGGCCGGCCCCGTGACGGCTTCGCGCTGGATTGCCTGCCGGTGGAGCGGCTCGACCAGGCGGCCGGCGGGCTCGAAACCTACGTCCGGATCGGCGAGGACGAACTCGATTTCCCGCTGACCCGGCTGCTGCATCTGCACGGCTGGTATTTTCACTGCGATCGCAAGGCCGACGCGACGGCGATGCTCCGGCTGCTGCCGCCGCCCAAGTACGGCCCGCCCGAACTGTGCTTCGACGAGCAGGCGCCCGGCGACGATGCCGGGGTGATGGTGCGCCGGTTCGGCAAGGGCAGGGCGGTCTACCTGCCCTGGCTGCCCGAGTGGCACTATTACCGCGACGGCCTGCCCGAACATCGCGAGCTGTTGCTGCAACTGGTCGGCCAGGACGCGCGCGCGCCGGCGAAGCTCGAGGGGGAGGGCGCGGTCGAACTCACCGTGCGCGAGCAGCTCGCAAACGGACGGCGCATCATCCATCTGGTCAACTACGCCGGGCAGCGCGGCAGCGCCTACGAAGGGCCGCCTGCGCTGACGCGCCTGCGGCTTGGCGTGCCGGATGCCGGCGGGCGGGTGCGGACGTTGGTGTCGGACGTGGAGATCGCATTCGGCGAACCCGACGGCGATGGCTATGCCTGGATCGAGCTGCCGCCGATCCGGCATTTCGAGCAAGTCGTGGTCGGCGGCTGACATGCAGGGTCTCACGGTCGTCACCACGCTCCGCTACCAGGGCGCACACTGGGAACAGCTTGCGGCGGCATTGGCCGGGGCGGAGATCGTTCGCTTCGACAGCCCGGATGCGCCCGGCTTCGAGACGGCGCTGGCGCGCGCGAACGTCGCCATCCTGGAGAAGGACCCGCCCGCGCGGTTCTTCACGCACCCGAAGTTGCGCTGGGTCCACGTCGATCATGCCGGGCTCGACAAGTCCGCCAGGCCCGAGGCGTTCCGCCCAGGGTTGGTGGTCACGGGATCAGCGGGGCGTTCGGCACCGGTGCTGGCGGAGCACGCGCTGTTCTTCGCGCTGGCGCTCAGCTACGACTTCGCAGCCTTTCACGCGTCGCAGCGGGAGCATCGCTGGGGGGTGCCGGGGCAGGAGCAGCTGCGGGGCCTGTTCGGTCGCACGATCGGGATTATCGGGCTCGGCAACACCGGCCGCGAACTGGCGGCACGGGCCAGCGCCTTCGGGATGCGGGTTCTCGGCTATCGCCGCCGTGCGGGCGAGTCGGTGCCGCACGTCGACCGGCTGTACAGCGCGGACGCGGGCGACAGCATCGACGAACTCTTGCGGGACAGCGACTTCGTGGTGCTGGCCCTGACCCTGTCGGATGCGACGCACCACCTGATCGGCCCGCGCGAGCTCGATCTCATCGGGCCGGCCGGGTTCCTCATCAACATGGCCCGCGGGCCGATCGTCGACGAAGGGGCGCTGGTCGATGCGCTCTACGCGCGCCGGATTGCCGGGGCGGGCCTGGACACCTTCGCGGTCGAACCGCTGCCGGCCGACAGCCGCCTGTGGGACGCGCCGCGCACCCTGATCACGCCGCACGTGACCCCGGCGGTTCCCGACCGGACGGCGCGTTCGCTGGACATCATCTGCGACAACATCCGCCGCTTCAAGGCCGGTGAACCGTTGCGCAACCGGCTGACCGAACAGGACATCTACGCAGGCAAGCGGCAGGACTGAAGGGGAGGGAATCGATGACCACGGAGAACTCGTCGGCGCAACTCTCGCCGCGTGCGGCCCGCTACCGCTGGGTGGTGATCGTCCTGTTGATCCTCAACTCGGTGATCAATTCGCTCGACCGCCATTCGCTGGCGATCGCCAACCCGCTGATCGCGCAGGAACTCGGGCTGTCGCCGAGCGAGATGGGCTTCCTGCTGTCGGCCTTCCTGTGGGCCTACGCCTTCGCCCAGCTCCCGTCCGGATACCTGATCGACCGCTTCGGGCCGCGCAAGATGATCCGCTGCAGCATCGTGCTGTGGTCGCTGTCGCAGATGGCGGGGGGCATCTCGCGCAGTCTCGGCCAGTTCTTCGCGGCCCGGCTCGCGCTCGGACTGTTCGAGGCGCCCAATGCGCCGTCGGCAGCGGCGGTGCTGGCCAAGTGGTTCCCGCGGGACAAGCGGGGCCTGCCGATTTCGCTGGTGTTCTCGGGCGGCCAGCTCGGCGCGCTGCTTGGCCCGCCATTGCTGACCGTGCTGATGCTGACGTTCGGCTGGCGTTCGATGTTCCTGATCTGCGGCGTGACGGGCCTGGTCATCGTCGCCAATTTCGCCTGGATGTACCGGGACCCGCAGCAGTTCGGACTGTCGCGCGAGGAATTCGCGGCGATCGGCGACGGGAATCCGGAAGGGGCGGACAACCGCCGGTTCAGCTTCGCCGACTGGAAGGGCATGTTCCGGCATCGCACGATGTGGGGCCTGGTGCTCGGCTTTGCCGGCCAGAACTACGTGCAGTGGCTGTTCCTGACCTGGCTGCCCGGCTACCTGCAGAAGGCGCACCATGTCTCGATCGCGCACACCGGCGTCCTCGCTTCGATCCCGACGCTGTTCGGCTACCTTGGCGCGCTGGCGGCCGGTACCGCCTCCGACCGGCTGATCGGTTCGGGGATGCCCGTGCTCAGCGCGCGCCGGCTGGTGCCGGTCTGCGGCATGATCGGCGTGACCGTCTGCGCCGGCGGACTGGCCATGGGCCCCGGGCTGGCGGTGTCGCTTGCGCTGGTTTCGGGCACCTTGTTCTTTTCCAACCTTGCGGGGACCGGTTGCTGGGCGCTGGTGACCGCGATCGCCCCGCAGCGCGCGATCGGCACGGTGGGGAGCGTCATGAACTTCGGCGGCTTCACCGGCGCCGCGCTGGCGCCGATCGTCACGGGCATCCTGGTCGAAAGGACCGGCTCGTTCGTGCTTTCGCTGGCGATCGGCGGGGTGATGGCCGCGCTGGCGGGCGTCTTCTATGCGGGGCTGATCCGCAAGCCGCTGCCGGCGGACGACTGAGCGCCCCGTCTTCCGCCGGAGTCCGCAGCCGCAGTCTTCAGCCGGTCCGACGTCGGGCCTTGGGCTGCGCCAGCAGGTCGTTCCGCGCCAGGCGCCGGATGGCCGCGGCGAGCCGCTCTTCTTCCTCGTGGATCTCGCGCTGGGTCTGCATGGTCGAAACCATGTGGTGCCGGGCGGCAACTTCCGCCGCCTCGGGATCGCGCGCCATGATGGCGTCATAGATCGCGCGGTGCTCGTTGAGTTGCTCGTTGCGATCACGGCGATGCTCGAAGATGTTCTTCCGATTGAGGTGAACGTTCGAGCGCAGGATGGATTCGAGGCTGCGCATGACCTGCAGCAGCATGAGGTTGTGCGACGCCTCGTAGATGGCGAAATGAAAATCGCCGTCGCTGCGGGCGATCTCGTCGGCGTTGGCGCCGCGATGCCCGGCTTCCATGCGCGCGAAACAGGCCGTGATCGCGTCCCTGTCGACTTCGGAGGCTCGCTCTGCCGCCAGCCGGGCGGCCGCCGCTTCGTTCACGGCGCGAAACTCCATGCAGTCGAAACGACCGCGGGCGTCGTCGAACAGGTGCAGGAGCGGGTCGCGGATCGACTTGCCGATCTCGTCGCTGACGTAGCAGGCGCCGTTTTCGTCGGCCTTGATCAACCCGCGCTTGACCAGCTTGGCCAGCGCATCGCGCAAGGACGGCCGCGACACGTCGAGCTTGGCCGACAGTTCCCGCTCGGGCAGCAGGCGTTCGCCGGGCGGCAGCACGCCTTCGAGGATCAGTTCCTCGATGTGAAAGGCGATCGCATCGGCGAGCTTGGCTGGCCTGATCGAAGTGGGCGGCATTCCTGTCTCCGGCACGCGTTTGCGGTGCTTGTCCACCGGACGCGCTTTCGCGTCAACATGCACGCCGATCCCGCGGGGTACGGTCAGCCGCCAAGCTCCGTGTCGGCCAGCGTCTCGATCGCCCGGACCATCGCGGAATGGTCCCAGCCGGCGCCACCGCGCGCCACGCAGGCGCTGAACAGCTGCTGCGCGACCGCCGTGTTCGGCAGGCTCATGCCCAGCTTGCGCGCACTCGACAGCGCGAGGTCGAGGTCCTTCTGGTGGAGGGCGATGCGGAAACCGGGATCGAACGTACGCTTCAGCATGCGCTCGGCATGAACCTCGAGGATGCGTGACGATGCGAAACCGCCGAGCAGCGCTTCGCGCACGCGCGCCGGATCGGCGCCCGCCTTGGCGGCGAACACCAGCGCCTCGCTGACCGCCTCGATGTTGAGGGCGACGATGATCTGGTTGGCCACCTTGGCGACCTGGCCGTCGCCGACCCCGCCGACCAGCGTGATGTTCTTGCCCATCGCCTGCAGCAGCGGCAGCACCCGCTCGAACGTCGCGGCTTCACCGCCGCACATGATGGTGAGCGCGGCGTTGCGGGCGCCGACTTCGCCGCCGGAGACCGGCGCGTCGATGTAGTCGGCGCCGAGCGCGCGAATGCGCGCGGCGAATTCACGGGTCGCGATCGGGTCGATCGAGCTCATGTCGATCACGACCTTGCCCGCGCCGATGCCTTCGGCAACCCCGTCCGGCCCGAACAGGACCTGCTCGACGTCCGGGGTGTTCGGCACCATCAGGATGATGACGTCCGAGCGTTCCGCTGCCGCGCGCGCGGAGGCGCAGACCACGGCGCCGCCGTCCAGCAGTTCGCTGGCGATCGGCGTGCGGTGCTGGACGACGGCCAACTGGTGGCCGGCTGCCTGGAGATGTCCCGCCATGGGCAGACCCATGATGCCGAGCCCGATAAATCCGATGTTCATTGCATTCTCCGGTAAGTTCAATCCATCCCGGCGGGCAGCACCAGGATGGCCCTGAAGTCATTGACGTTGGTCCGGGTCGGTCCGCAGACGACGAGGTCGTCGAGCGCCGCGAAAAAATTGCCGCTGTCGTGCCGGGTGAGAAACTCCGACGGGTCGAGTCCCGTGGCACGGGCGCGGGCGAGCGTATCGGGTGCGATGATCCCGCCCGCGGCGCCGAGGTTGGCGCCGTCCTCGCCATCGGTATCGCAGGCGATCGCCCAGACCGACGAATGCCCTTCGAGGGCGATGGCCAGCGCCAGCGCGAACTCGGTGTTCCGGCCGCCACGGCCGCCTTTTTCGCCAGTCAGCGTGACCGTGGTTTCCCCGCCGGACAGGAACACGGTCGGTTCGCGCACGCCGGCGACCAGGCGGGCCATGCCGCGCGCCACCTCGCGGCTCTCGCCCTCGATGTCGTCGCCCAGGACGACCGCCCGCAAGCCGGCGGCGCGCGCCTTATCGGCGGCTGCTTCGAGGGCTCCGGCCGGAGTCGCGATCAGCCGGACATCGCCGGCCGCGACCGGCAAGTCCTCGGGAGGCGCAAGCAGGCGGTCCCGCACCGAGACGGGCAATTCTTCGCCGAGCCGTGCCACGATCGCGCCCATGTCGCATTCCACGGATGCCGGCGCCAGCGTCGGCCCGGACGCGATCGCGGTGGGATCGTCGCCGGGAATGTCGCTGATGGCCAGCGTGCAGACGCGCGCCGGTGCTGCCGCGGCGGCCAGCTTGCCGCCCTTGATCGCGGAAATCCGCCGCCGCACGGCGTTCATCGTGCGAATGTCCAGCCCGGATGCCAGCAGCAGCCGATTGGTGGTGCGTTTCTCGGCCAGGGAAATGCCGGGCGCGGGCAGGCACATCGCGGCGGAGCCCCCGCCCGAGATCAGCGCCAGGACGAGATCGTCCGCATGCAGGCCTTGCACCCGCGAGAGTATGCGGGTGGCGGCGCGGACCGAATTCTCGTCGGGTACCGGGTGCCCTCCTTCCAGCACTTCGATCCGGCGGCATGGCACGCCGTATCCGTGCGGGGCGACGACCGTGCCGGAGAGGTCGACATCGGGCCAGGCCGACTCCAGCGCCGCAGCCATCGAAGCGGCGGCCTTGCCTGCGCCGACGACGATGCATCGTCCGGCCGGCTGCGCAGGCAGGCAGCGCGCCAGGACGCGCGCCGGATCGGCAGACGCGACGGCGCTTTCGAAGAGCTGCGCCAGCAGGTGCCGCGCGCGCGCATCCCCCTGTGACGCGACAGCGGCGGGGCGATCTCCATCCTTTGCGACTGACGGGGCTTCGGGGAGAGGCGCGGGCAAATCCATGATATCAGTCCAATGCGCAACGACGAACTGGCGCGCGAGCGTGCCTGTCGTTCCCGCGGTGAGCAATCTTCGCCTACTGGACGCCGTGCTTCTGGTCAAATAATTAGTCCAAAATCTGATTCGAGGTGGAGCGGTAACCAGCTCGCCGGTCAAATTGCGCGAGAGGTGCAGGCATGAATGGTCTTGTGACCCGACTTGGCCGTCGAGAGGCGCTGGTTTCACTCGGCGCAGGCGGGGCCCTGCTGCTGGCCAGCGAGCCGGCGCAGGCCAGCAGCGCCCCGGGTTCCGCCACGCTCGCCGCGGCCGTCGAGGCGTTTCGCGTGGCGCTGCTCACCGGCAATGCAGCGGCGCTGGAACAACTGCTGGCCCCCGAGCTGCTCTACATGCACTCCAGCGGCTTTGCCCAGCCCAGGGACCGGATGATCGCCCAGTCGGCTTCGGGCTACTTTGCCGGGCTTGCCCACGTCGAAAGCCAGTTCCTGGTCGCAGGCGACACCGGCGTTGCCGCGCTGACCGTCGACCAGGTCAAGAACCTGGGCGGCGGGCGTACCCGCGCCAGCCGCATCAAGGTCATGCAAACCTGGCACTGGACGTCCGGCCGTTGGCGCATGCTCGCCCGGCTGAGCGCCATGCTGCCCGTTCCCGGCGCACCAACCGCTGCCGGCAACGGACAATAGTCCGCCCTAGGCCAGATCGACCGCGACGACTTCGTGAAGGTCCAGGCGCGGGACTTCGACGATCAATCGGTTGCCATCGCGCCGGAATCGCGCCTCCTGCCCTGCTTCCAGCAGGCGTACCCGCGTGGCCCGCGTGCCTGCCGGAAGCGCGAGGCCGACGCGGAACGGGCCGAGGGGGACGGTCTCGTGAAGGAATCCCTTCATGGCCGACGGATTGTTCAGATTGACGAGGTGCGCGGCCAGCGACTTCTCCTGCCGCCAGTAGCTGACGTCGACGAAACCCGCACCCTCGACCGTCAAGGGCTGGTCCTCACCCGCCGCCCAGGCGACGGCGTTGCGCATCAACAGGAGATGGTCCCGGGCCGCGTCTTCCCAGTAGACCTGGTCGAGGTTGAACGGGAAATAGACCACGCGGCCCTTGCCGAACGAATGCGCGAACACCATGGGCTGGTCGGACACCGGCTCGCGCGGGTAAACCATTTCCGCCGGAAGCTCGGGGTAGCTGCGGATCAGGCGCAGCGGCGCGCGGGGCGTGCCCGGATGCGGCGCGACCTGGACCAGGCGGCTGCCCCCGGCGATGCGCGTGGTATCGTCGAGCCCCCGGGTGAGGGTATGCGGTCCCGCAATGGCGATGTACGAATTGTCGACCTTGCGATCGATCCTGCCGGCGAAGTCGCAGCCGAACAGGTCCGCCAGCCCGAAATTCTTCCGGTCCGCACCTGTCTGGTCATACAGCGAGGTTTCGCCGGTGGCGACGATGGCCCCGCCGGCAGCGACATAATCGCGGAGCGTCGCACACTGGCTGTCCGACATCGCGGCGATGTTGGGCAGCATGATGACCTTGTACCGCTGCAGTGCCGCCGGATCGAGATCGCGATCGTCGAGCAGCACGAACGGCACCCGCGCCTCTGTCAGCGCCTGGTAGCACCCGTTGAGCGCCGCTTCGTTGCCGCCCGCGGTCATCGCGCTGATCGGCTCCATGCTCGGCGAGCCGGTGCCGCGATAAGTGCTGTTGGTCTGCAGCGACTGCATCATGGCGACCGTCGCCAGATTCGCCGTATTGCGGAAATAGCGTTCGTGGCGGGCGTGCCAGGCGAATGCCCGCCGGACCGGTTCGACCCAGCGCTTGTCGAACAGTTCCGCCTTGAACTTGATCAGCCATGGTCGAAAGCCCTGGGCCATGCCGTCGTGCATGAACGCCAGGGTTTCGTCGATCGACTGGACCGAGTCCTTGAATTCAGGCTGCGCCACGTTGAAGCTGCCGGCGATCGGGCCGTCGCGCAGGATGCAAGCGGCTTCTTTCGCGCCCCGCCCTGCCGCCCAGATCGGATGGCGCGGGCTGCGCGCCTGCTGGTCGGCATAGATCGTGCGGAAATTCTCGCGCAGGCGTCGCGGATCGAGCCGCTGCCAGGAGGATCCCGGTGCGAACAGGCCCTCGGGATTGATGCTCCGGACCGTGTCGTTGTAGGTCTTGATCTGGGCAAAGCGCTTTTCGTCATCCCAGCGCTGGTAGGCGAGCACCGCAGGGTCCTGCCGGTTCAGCAGGTTGCCGGGAACCTCCAGCCCGCTGAAGGCGCGGAATTCCGATTTGCACAGGTCGCAGTAGCAGACCCGGACCAGGCCGCCGGACCAGCGGTTGCCGAATATCCCGTCGACGGGATAAGCGCCGGCGATTTCCCGGATGACCTGGGGCAGCCACTCGAAGCTGACGGGGCCGTTGGGACAGCTCAGGTAAAGCGATGGATCGGCGGGATGCTTGCGGGGCTGGCCGTCGATGGTGCGCGCAACCCAGTCGGGATGCGCGGCGATCGCATCGGCGCGCAGGACGCTGGGATCGACGCGGGCGAGCACGCGCAGGCCCATCGCCTTGCAGGCCTTCGCCATGTCTCCAAAGGTGTCCCGGTTTCCGAGGAACGGACTGCGGGCGTGGAAGGGGACCTTGGTGGGGTAGAAGGCGACGATGCCGCCCGCGCTCAGGCACACGCCCTGCGTGTCGCTGTGCCGGATGAAATCCAGCCAGAACTGCGGATCGAAGCGGCCGGGATCGTCCTCCGTGAAATTGATCTGGACCCAGCGCATCGGGTTCCAGACCCAATCGGGGGCCTGGCGCGCGAAGGCTTCGGGAACGCCGAACGGCGTCGTTGCCAGGGCGCCCAGCGCGGCTGCACCCTTGATGAGCGATCGCCGGTCGGTGGAAGAGCGTCCGTCCTGCACCATGCATGTTCCCCGGATCCGGTTTTGGGCGGCAAAGCATCCGCCCGGATGCAGACCAACGCCGATAGTGGACAAAAGATCTAACCAGACTAAGCGTAGACGGCAAGGCGCGGAATTACGGTCGCCGCATTACCACGGGGAGAAGGCATGTTTCACCAGTTGTTGCGCCCGGTAGCGGACAGCCTGTGGCTTTCGTCGCTGGTCGCCTCGCTTCCGATCATCGTGGTCCTCGTCCTGCTCGGCATCGTGCGTCGACCTGCCTGGCAGGCGGCGAGCGCCGGTCTGGTCGTTGCCTGCGTGACGGCCGTGGCCATCTGGCGCACGCCCACGCCGGTGGCGTTCAGCAGCATCGCCGCGGGTGCGACATTTGCCCTGTGGCCGGTGATGTGGATCGTTCTCAATGGCCTCGCGCTGTACAACGTCACCGTGGTCTCGGGCCGTTTCGACGCATTCCGCCAGTGGATGGTGGAGCATCTTCCCAATGATCGCCGCGTGGTCGTGATCGTCGTCGGGTTCTGCTTCGGCTGCCTGATCGAAGGCGTGGCCGGGTATGGCCTGCCGGTCGCCATTACCAGTTCGCTGCTGATTTCGCTCGGCCTGCCCCCGATCCAGGCGCTCGTCGTGACCCTGATCTTCAACACGGCGCCGGTCGCGTTCGGCGGACTGGGTGTGCCGGTCACGACCCTGGGCGCGGTGACCCAGCTGCCGCCGGCGACGCTCGGCGCGATGATCGGTCGCCAGGTTCCGTTCATTGCCATGCTGCTGCCCGTTTATGTCATCGCCACCCAGGAAGGCGTGCGCGCGCTTCGCGGGGTCTGGCCGGTGCTCGCGGTGTCCGGACTGTCGTTCGCCCTGAGCCAGTTCCTCGCGTCGAACTATCTCGGGTACGAGCTGACCGACCTCGCCTCCTCGATGACCGCGATGGTTGCCACGATCGGCTTCCTGAAGGTCTGGAAGCTGGCACCCGACGAGCGTTATGCCCTGCCCGCCTTCAGCAGGTCTGCCGACCAAGTCCGGCTCCCGCTGGCCCCCTGGCAAGGTTGGGTGCCGTGGTTGCTCATGGTCGCCGTCGTCACGGCCTGGGTGCACTTGAAGCTGAGCGCCGTGGGGGAAGTGAAGGTCGCCTGGCCGCTGCTGCACGACAAGGTCTTCATCACGGCCTACGGCAGGCCTTACGACGCAATCTGGGGTTTCCAGCCCCTGGCCACGGGGACGGCCATAACCGCCGCGTCGATCGTGGTGGCGGCGGCGGTCGGGCTTTCGCCGCGACAGTATCTCCACGCGGTCGCCCGGGCGGCCGTCCAGATCAGGAATCCGGTGGCCACGACGATGCTCATCGTCGGGCTCGCCTACCTGATGAACTATTCCGGCATGACCTACACGCTGGGCATCGCCGCCTCCGCGGCTGGCGCGATTTTTCCCTTGCTGGCGGCGTTCCTGGGCTGGCTGGCCGTGCTTCTTTCCGGCAGCGATACGTCGGGCAACGCCCTGTTCGGAAACCTTCAGGTCGTCGCCGCCAACCGTCTGGGGCTGGACCCCGTCCTCATGGCGGCAACGAACTCCTCCGGCGGGGTGCTCGGCAAGATCATTTCCCCGCAGAACATCGCCACCGGCGCGGCAATGACCGGCATGCAGGGGCGGGAAGGGGATATCCTGGCCCGCACGTTCAAGCACAGCCTGATCCTGACGCTCCTGCTCGGCCTGCTGGTCATGGCGCAGCAGTATCTGTTTCCGGGCATCATACCGCGGTAGCAGTGCGCGACTCGCGTCGCGGCGATGCCTGGCGGAGCGGTCTGGCTGCAACTTTCGCCACCTGCCGGACCAGGCAGTGCCCGGAGGGCGCTGGCTGGGGCGGGAGGATTCGAACCTCCGAATGCCGGTACCAAAAACCGGTGCCTTACCGCTTGGCGACGCCCCAGTGCGCAGGAGCGGGCGCTTAGACGTTCCCGGCGCGGTTGGGAAGGGGGTTCCGGGTCAGCGCTGCGGTTGGGGGGTGGCGAGCCGGGCCGGGTCGAGCGCGTCGAAATCGGATGCGGCGTGGCGTTCGGGCAGGCCGTCGCGGCTGTTGACCAGGCGGCCGCGGCGGACGCCTTCGCGCGCGCCGACGTCCATGACCCAGCGGCCGACGTTTTCGTATTCGTGCATCGACAGGAAAGTGGCGGCGTCGCCGTAGGCATCGCCGCGCCAGAGCGCGCCGAGCCAGCCCCAGATCGCCATGTCGGCGATCGTGTAGTCATCGCCGGCGAAGTAGCGCGCGGTGGCGAGGCGCCGGTCGGCGACGTCGAACAGGCGCTTCGTTTCCATGGCGTAGCGGTTGATCGGGTATTCGAACTTTTCCGGGGCATAGGCGTAGAAGTGGCCGAAGCCGCCGCCGATGAACGGGGCGCTGCCCATCTGCCACATCAGCCAGGACAGGCATTCGGCGCGGGCCTGGCCGCCGGCGGGCAGGAACATGCCGAACTTTTCGGCGAGGTGGACCAGGATCGCGCCCGATTCGAAGACGCGGATCGGTTCGGGGCCGGAGCGGTCCAGCAGCGCCGGAATCTTGCTGTTCGGGTTGATCGCGACGAAGCCGCTGGAGAACTGGTCGCCCTTGCCGATGTCGATCAGCCAGGCGTCGTACTCGGCGTCGCCGACGCCGGCGGCGAGCAGCTCCTCGAACAGGATGCCGACCTTCTGGCCGTTCGGCGTTGCCAGCGAGTAAAGCTGGAACGGATGGCTGCCTAGGGGGAGTTCGCGCTCGTGCGTGGGGCCGGCGACGGGGCGGTTGATATGGGCGAACTGGCCGCCGCTGGGGGCGTCCCAGGTCCAGACCCGGGGGGGCGTATAGCTGTCGGCCATGCGATCTCCTGCGTTGCGACGACGGAGATTGGGAGCGGGCGGCGGGGAGCGCAAGGGGGCATGGCGGCGCGGCCCTCAGGCGGCCTGTTCGATCGGCAGCGCGCGCAGCGCGGGGAGCAGCTGCTTCTGCGCGAAGGCGATGAAGCCCTGCTGGTCGTCGCCCGGGCACAGCAGCGCGAGATGGGTGAAGCCGGCGTCGAGGTACTGGCGGATCGCCTTGAGGTGGACGTCCGGGTCCGGGCCCGCGGGGATCGATTCGGCGAGGTCTTCGGGGCGGACGGTCCTGGTCGCGGCCTCGAAGCCTTCGACGGTGGGCAGCTCGGGGTTCACCTTCCAGTCGAGCGCGGAGAAGCGGAAGCGTTCGTGGGCGAGCTTGCGGCCGGCTTCCTCGCTGGGTGCCCAGGCGAGGGTGACTTCGCCGTAGACCGGGCCCTTGCCGCCGGCCTCGCGCCAGCCCTGGACGAGATCCGGCTTGGGGGCGGTGGTCATCAGGCCGTAGCCGGCGCGGGCGGCGAGCGCGGCGGATTTGGGGCCGCTGGCGCCGACGATCACCGGGATCGGTTGCGGCGGGGTATCGTAGAGCCGGGCGTGGTTGAGCCGGAAGTGCTTGCCGGTGCGGGTGTGGACGCCGCCGTCCCACAACAGCCGCATCAGTTCGATCGCTTCCTCCAGCATGTCCAGCCGTTCCGGGACCGCGGGCCAGCGCTGGCCGGTGACGTGTTCGTTGAGCGCCTCGCCGGTGCCGACGGCGAGGGTGAAACGGCCTTCGGCAAGCAGGCTGACGGTGGCGGCCGCCTGCGCGATGATCGCGGGGTGGTAGCGGATGATCGGGCAGGTGAGTCCGGTGGACAGTTCAAGGCGGGTGGTGGCCTGGGCGATCGCGCCCAGCACCGACCAGGCGAACGGGGCGTGGCCCTGCGCCTCGAGCCAGGGGTGGAAATGATCCGAGATCGCGGCGAAATCGAACCCGGCGGCTTCGGCGGCGACGGCGTTCTCGACCAGCGGTCGCGGCCCGTGCTCTTCGCTCATCAGCTTGTATCCGAAGCGGGGCATGCTCGATCCTTTTCGTGCGCGGGGAGTTCCGAGGGAACGCGTGGGCGGTGATGTGGCTCCGGCGGTTGATCGCGAAACGGCGACGGTTTGACTTTGGCGGGGATCGGAGGTCCAATCGCGAACAACGATTCACGATGGGAGAGAGGCCGTGGACGAGCCGTTCGCGCGGATACCCGCGCCGCGCCAGCCGACCAGCAACCGGATGGTCGACACGATCCGCGGGCAACGGCACAAGTTCGTGCTGATCCCGCTGATGCAGAAGCACACGCGGTGGTTCGATGCGGGGCCGGTCAGCATCGGGGTCGAGGCGCGGGCGCTGGGAGAGTCTGCGGAGCGGATGGTGCGCGGGCCGAGCATCCACGTGTGCAGCGCCGACCGGCGGACCGAATACATCCGCTTCGACGTGTTCGGGACCGTGCTGCACTATCACTACGTGCTGAACGACTGTGACCACAACATCCTGTGGGGCTATGATCCCGATACCAACGGGCCGATGATTCCCTGGGCCTGCAATGCCTTGCGCGAGAGACTTCCGACGATGCTGCGGAATGCCGGGGCGGAGCGGCTGGCGGCGGACGTGGAGCAGCAGGGGTGGGATACCTCGGTGCTCGACGCGGTGGCGAAGGCGGCGACCGAGGCGCTGGCGCCGCGGCCGGACGACCTGGAGCGGGCCAGGGAAGGGTTTGCGTGGATGCGCAAGTGGAAGGACGTGCATCCGCAGTTCAACACGGTCGAGGGGGATGAGGTCTAGTGAGCGATCGGGAAGACATCCAGGACGTCGTCACGCAGTACAGCATCGGCTGTTCCAGGCGGGACTGGGAGCTGGTGACGGGGTTGTTCCTCGAGGACGGCGAGTGGTGCGCGGCGGGCGCGACGATCAAGGGTCGCGCGGCGCTGGGGCAGGCGATGCCGGCGTTCCTGGCGAAGATGGCGTACTTCGTGCAGATGAACGCGCCGGCGGTGATCCGGATCGACGGGGACCGGGCGACGGCCGAATCGACGATCCGCGAGATGGGCAAGTTCATCGACAAGGACGAGGCGTTCGAATGCCTGGGCTGGTACGTCGACGAGCTGGTGCGGACGGCCGAAGGCTGGAAGTTCGCGCGCAAGACCTTCACGGCGGCGGGGACGCACCAGGTGTTGCTGGCGGCGGGACCGGCTTCGATCGTCTGAGGGACAGGGAAAAGGTTTCACGCGAAAAGCGCAAAGCCGGCAGCGGCTGCGGCGAAGCCGCGCTGACCAGATCACCTTTGCCCGGGGAAGAAGGTGAGTTGGCAAGGGGCGCGCAAGATCTT
>JAGWUH010000016.1 GCA_028868535.1 Sphingomonadales bacterium
ATTTTTATTTAATTGGGAGGCTAAAAATATTGCGCATTGCATGCAATCGAATGCAGAAATGGACTTGTATTTGGAACTTGATTCTAATTTCCGCGTGAGTTCGGGAGCCATTTGTTGTGGTTTTGCAGTTGAAGTGGAATCGTTTCCGTGGTTCATTATCCGACACGGTGTCGTGCGAAATATAAGGTGGGGAAGTGCTCAACTCGATACACGAACTCGGCGACGAGGGCGGGGAGGGACACTTTGTCTCGATGACGCCCTTCGACGATGGTGCGGTCGTCCTGTCTTCCTTCAATCCCGACGATGGCTCCCGGCAGGACGTCGTGCTGATGAAGGAGCAGTGGCGCAAGGTGATCGAACTGGCGATCGCCGCCTATGGGCGCCAGCACTGTGCGTACAATTCCGGCCCGGGGCGCTGCAGCGCCGGGCGCAACGCCCTCTGTACGGAACCGTGCTGACGCGGGCGCCCGGCTGCCGGTGATCACGCGGACAGGCGCTGCCTGATGATGGCATCGGCGCTCATCGGCGTGCCGATCAGGAAGCCTTGCATGGCATCGCAGCCGAGCGCCGCCAGCGCGGTCTTCTGTTCCAGCGTCTCCACCCCCTCGGCGACGACGTCGAAGCCCAGGCTGTGGGCCATCGAGATGATCGCGCGGGCAATCGTGAAATCCCGTTCCGCCCCCGGCAGCCCTGCGGTGAACGACTTGTCGATCTTGATCCGGCGGATCGGGAGATGCTTGAGGTGGATCAGCGACGCATAGCCGGTGCCGAAATCGTCCAGCGCGACGTGCGCGCCCATCTGGTGCAGGCGTGACAGCACTCCCTCGATCGTCTGGGCCGAACGGTCCAGGACGACGTTCTCGGTGATTTCGAGTTCGACGTCGCCCATCGCCAGGCCGTGCCGGGCGGCCATGCGGCGGACCATCGACGGAAAGCGGGGATCGAGCAACTGTGCCGCGACGGCGTTGATCGCGACCGTGCCGGTTTCCATGCCGGCGGCGCGCATCCGCGCCACGCCGGCGAAGGCCTTGTCCAGGATCCGCGTGCCCAGCGCCTCGATGAGGCTGGTCTCCTCGGCGATGGCGATGAGATCGGGCGGGGAAACGCTCTCGCGCCCGGGGTTCCACCGCACCAGCGCCTCGAAACCCACCAGCCGTTCCCCCACGAGGCTGAACTGGGGCTGGAACACGACGTTGATCTGATCGTCGCGCAGGGCCTGCCGGAGCTTGGCGCCCAGCACTTCGCGGCGCCGCTTGTGGCGGCGCAGCGCGTGGTCGAACAGGGTGCAGTGGTTGCCCCGTTCCTTCTTGGCCTGGTGCAGCGCAATGTCCGCGCAGCGGGCCAGCCCGTCCGCCGTCCCCGCATCGCGCGGGAAAGTCGCCAGGCCGATCGCCGTCGAGGGAGTCACGGTGCGGCGGTCGATGCGGACCGGGCTGGATATGGCGCGGGCGAGCCGGTTGCCGAGGCGGCGGACCTTGTCCGGTTCCGCGACGCCATCCAGGAAGACCGCGAATTCATCGCCGCCGAGGCGGCCGACCAGGTCATCGGGACGGACGACGCCGCGGATCGCTTCCGCCGTCCGCACCAGCAGGGCATCCCCGGCCCAATGGCCGATGCCGTCGTTCACCGCCTTGAAGCCGTTCAGGTCGATCAACGCCAGCGTCCCGGTGCGGCCGTCCGCGATCCCGGCCATCGCGCGTTCGAGCTGGGCGATGAACGCGGCCCGGTTCTTCAGGCCGGTGAGCGAGTCCGTTTCCGCCTGATGCAGGAGTTGCCGTTCGATCGTCTTGAGCGGGGAGATATCGGTCTGGACCGCCACCAGGCGCCCCGAGCGTGAGCGGCGCTCCTCAGTCTGCACCCACTGGCCGCCCGGAAGCTGCCAGATGGTCGCTTCGCCCGAGCTGCCGTCCGGCTCGCGGGTGGCCCGGTCGAGATGCTGGTGGCGCTTGTTGCGGAACACCTGCGCGCCGTTGCGGTCGTGCACGACGACGCCGTTGGGCAGGCTTTCGATGATGTCCTGGAACAGGGTCTGCGCGTCGCGATGCCGGCGCCGCTCGTGGCGCAGCTTTTCCTCGGCGCGCTTGCGGGCGGTGATGTCGGTGCGCAGCGCGATGAAGCCGACGATCGCCCCGGTGCCATCGTGCGCGCGTCGCGGCGCGATCGTGGTGTCGACCCAGTAGGTGGTGCCGTCCATGGCGCGATTGCACAGTTCGCCGCGCCAGACCTGCCCGGCGCGGATCGTCTGCCAGAGATTGCGATAGAGCGCGCGGCTGTGCTCGCCCGACGAGAAGATCCGGTTGTTCCGGCCGATGACGTCCTCGCGACGGCAGCGGTTCATCCGGCAGAACTGCGAATTCACGTAGGTGATGCGGCCCTCGACGTCGGTGCAGACGATGTCCGCGACCTGGTCGAGCGCCCACTTGTAGCCGGCGAGGTGGTCGGGGCCGGCGCCGCCCTGCGGCTCCGGATCGACCAGGAGGTTCAGCAGGTCGCGCGAGACATGTTCCTCGGCGCTTTCCTCGCCACCCTGGATCCGGTCTAGGAACATCGACTTCTCCCTGTGCCGGTCGTCCCCCGAGGAGCGATGCCGCCGGCCATCGTGCGTGTGGTTGTGTTGCGCCGGCTTGCGGCGGAGCCCGTGCCGGGGCCGTGGTTCACGTCGCGTCGGTCATGCCTGCTTCTTCCTGAAAATATCGATTCCAGTAATTCCGACTTACGATATCGTATGTCCGAGGGGCTTTTTTTTTGTCCTCGCCGGAGGTCAGACAATTTGCGTAATTGCGGCTTCAGACAAACTCGGCTTAGGTGGCCGCATGAACGACAATTGGCTCCTGGGGGATCTCGCGCCCGAATGTCTGGAGTTCCTGAACGAGCACGTCCACAAGAAGTCGATTGCCGCGGGCGAGATCCTTTTCGAGGAAGGCGCGCCGGTCCAGAACCTCATATTTCCCATCGACGGCATGGTTTCGGTGCAGTGTTCGACGCAGGACGGCCGCCACGCGGAAGTCTTCGCGATGGGGCGCGACGGGGCCATCGGCGCGCACTACCTGCTCGGCCTGCGGCGCTTCCCCTGCTATGCGGTGACGGTCATTTCCGGGCGGGCCATCTGGATTCCGGTCGCCGCCTTCCTCGACGCGATCGAGCGTTTCCCCTGCGTGGTGCCCGCGCTCAATGCCTGCCTGCTCAGGGTGTTCAGCCGCATGGCGCAGAACGTCCTGTGCGCCAGTCACCACTCGGCGCCGCAGCGGATCGCCAACTGGATCCTCCATGCGCAGGACCGCGTCGAGCGCGAGAGCTTCGATCTCACGCAGCGGGCGCTGTCGGACATTCTCGGCCTGCGATCGGCGACGGTCAGCGAAGCCTATAACCGGCTGCTGTCCGCGGGCGCGATCCAGCATTCGCGGGGCAACCTGCAAGTCGTCGATCGCGAGGTCCTCCACTCGCTGGCGTGCGAATGCTACGACCAGACCCACCTCGACTGCCTGCGGAAGGTCGGGGCCGCCCGATAGCGCCCGCCGGTGCCCGGGGCCGGCGGGGGTGTCCGGGCCGGGGCGCTTCATCCCGCCACCCACGTGCGGACCAGCCGCGCCAGCCACTGCCCGAGCGACGGCCGGGCGGCGGTCGCCGGGCCGGGTGAAGGCTGGCTGCGCGCGAAGACGTGGCGCAGGAACAGGGCGCCCCGCTCGGTCAGGACATAGTCGTTTTCGAGCAGGGCGCCCTTGCCGGCGATCAGCTCGTTGTCGCGCAGGATCTTCAGCCAGCGGTTGGTTACGGCCGGCGAGTAGCCGAGGAACGGGACCGATTTCTCGATCCGGATGCCATCCTGCTTGCAGCTGATCGCCAGGAATATTTCCCAGCCGGCGTGGGAGAACAGGCCGAACCCGAAGATCTTGTCGCGGGTGCGGTACAGGGCGAGAAGGTCTTCCGAGGCGGTGGCGAGGCCGTCCGGGCGGTTGCTTGCGGCCTTCGATGCGGTTGTCGAGCGAGCCATGTCTGTCTCCAAGCCTGGCAATCAGCCCACCGAGCGGAGCTTGCGCTTGGCGTCGGCCGGCGCCGGGGCGGCGGCGGCGTCGCCGATGCTGAAGCTGCGCACCGTCCCGGTGAGCTGCGCCGCCTGTTCGGCGAGGCTGCGGGCCGCCGCGTTGCATTGCTCCGCCATCGCGGCGTTCTGCTGGGTCATGCGGTCCATGTCGGAAACGGCGATGTTGATCTGGTCGAGGCTGACCGACTGGTCGCGCGCGGACTGGGCGATTTCCTCGACCACGGCGCGCAGCTGGGCGACGCTGCCGTTGATGTCGGCCAGCGCGCGGCCGGACTGGTCGACCAGCTCGACGCCGGACTTCACTTCGGCGACGCTGCCGGTGATCAGGCCCTTGATGTCGCTGGCGGCTTCGGCACTGCGCTGGGCGAGCGCGCGCACCTCGCTCGCCACGACCGCGAAGCCCTTGCCGGCCTCGCCGGCGCGGGCCGCCTCGACCCCGGCATTGAGCGCGAGCAGGTTGGTCTGGAAGGCGATGCCGTCGATCAGTTCGATGATCTGTTCGACCTGCTTCGAGAAGCTGGCGATGCGGGTCATCGATTCCATGGCGGTCTTGACGATCTCGCCGCCGTGGATCGCTTCCTGGTTCACCTGGATGATGGCTTCGCGGGCGGAATTCGCGCCGGTGGCGGAGGTGCGCACCTTCGAGGTCAGTTCGCTGATCGAGGCCGAGGTTTCCTCGAGGTTGGCGGCCTGGCGTTCGGTCCTGCGGGCGAGGTCCTCGGAAGCGGAGCGGATCTCGTTGGATGCGTCGCCGATGGCGCTCACGCTTTCCGAAACGATGCCGAGCGCGTCGCAGAGCGAGGTCATCGCCGCGTTGAAGTCCTGTTCCACCCGCGCGTATTCGCTGGGCAGGCCGTTGGCGCGCCGGGTCAGGTCACGCTCGGCGACCGCCGCCAGCGCGGTGCCGAGCTGGTCGCGGACGATGCCGCGCAGCTTCTCCTCGGAGTCGGTGAAGTAGCCGGCGAGCCCGAGGTCGATGTCGAGCAGCGCCACCTTGACCAGCGTGGCGATGTTGGCGGCGCGGCGGCGGCGGCCGGGCAGCCAGCCGAGCGGGCCGCCCGCGACCATGCGTTCGATCAGCTGTTCGAGAACGGAAACGTAGCCACCTATGTACCATTTCGGTTCCAGGCCGATGCGGGCGTGGACCTGGCCGATGTGAATGGCGCGATTGACGTAGGCGTCGTTGATCCCCTCGGAAAAGACGCCGAGCCAGTGGTCGCGCTGGGCTTTGCTGGCGTGCTGGACCATGCCGTCGCTCTTGAAGAAGTGCGCGGTCTTGGCGGTGGCGGAAATCTTCTTGTAGAATTTCGAAAGTATGTCGTCGATGGATTGGCTGAGCAATCGGTGCAGATCGGGGAAATTCCGCTTGTCCACGTGCTTGAGGTTGTAGAAATCCTGTCTATCCGCTATCTCTTCGTTGGTCATAAAAACTCCCATTCTTATTATTATTCTCTGTCATTCTGGATTCCGGAAGAATTCAGCGAGACGGTTGGCGCGGGCCGGCACGCCGGTCGGGCGAGGGGGATCGCGTCGATCCATCTGGTCCTTCAAACTCGATGTTCATTCGTGAACTTTTGAACTTACGGTACCGTAATGAACGAGTTTGATGAGATTGCGGCTAAAATGGAAATACGCAATCTGCCGCATGAAACCCTGGCGCCTCGTGGCGGCGCGGGAGCACGGGCCGTTCCGTCCAGGCCAGGCCGCGTGCGGATTCCCGGTTCGCCGCGTCTTTCCGGGTCGCTACGTTTGAAAGAAGCGCTAGAGTCGATACCATTCAGATTGAATCGGTATCGACCCTAGATTCTTTTGTTTTTTCGTGATTTCCGAGCCGTGAAATGTTCTATTTCACTTGAAATCACTCTAGCGGACGATCGGATGCAGAAGGCGGATGGTGCCGGCGTCCGCGTCCATCTCCACTTCGGCGCCGACCGGCAGGCTGAGCTGGTTGCTGACGTGGCCGAAGTTCGCCCCCGAGAAGCTGGGGACGCGAAGCCGCGACAGGTACTGGTCGAGAACCTGCGGCAGCGTGAATCCGGCATAGCCGGGGTAAGGGCTGGTGCAGCGCGTGCACTGCCCGAAGACCACGCCCGCAACCCGGTCGAGCACCCCGGCGAGCGCGAGCTGGTTCAGCATCCGGTCGATCTGGTACTCGGCCTCCCCGACGTCCTCGAGGAACAGGATCGCCCCGCGGAAGTCGGGAAGCCAGGGCGTGCCCATCAGCGTCGCGAGGACGGTGAGGTTGCCGCCGAGCAGGCGGCCGCGGGCCTTGCCGGCGCGGATCGTGGTGGTGCGCCAGCGGTCCGCAGCGGCGTCCTGGCCGGGGTTTTGGCCGGGGGGTTGGCCGGGGTCGGGGCCATCCCGGCCCAGCAGCGGCGTCTCGCCGGTGAAGGCCAGGCGCCAGAAGCTGTCCCAGCTCACCGCCTCCCAGCGATTGCCGACGTTCGGTGCGTGGATCGAGGGAAACCCCGCCTTCGCGGCGATGGCGAGGTGCAGCGCGGTGGTGTCGCTGGACCCGACCAGCAGCTTGGGGTGCCGGCGCACCACGTTCCAGTCGATCAGCGGCAGCAGCCGGGCGCTGCCCCAGCCGCCGCGGATGACGAAGATGGCCCGGACTTCGGGATCGGCGAACAGGGCGTTGATGTCCGCCGCGCGATCCCGGTCGGTGCCCGACAGGTAGCCGTAGCGATCGGCGACGTGCCGGCCGGTGACCGGCACCAGCCCCATGCCCCGGACCGTTTGCTGCGCCGCTTCGAGGTGGTGCGGCTCGTCATCGGAGCTCGCCGGCGCGATCAGGCCGACGCGGTCGCCGAGGCTGAGCCGCGCCGGCCGCGTCGCGGAGCCGGGCCACGCGGCGGCGGGCAGCGCGGGCGCCGCCAGCAGCCCGCCGATTCCGCCGATGACCGTGCGCCTGCCGAACATGGCGGGACCATAGCGGCCCCGTCGGCCGGCGCACGGGAAAAACCGTCCCCGCGCGCGGGGCGCCTTACGCCGCCAGCGGCAGCGGCGCGGAATGCTGCCAGGCGTGGCCCGATTCGAAGAACAGCACCTCGTCCCGGGACAGCGGGATCACCTGCCGGGGGGCAAGGGCGAAACGCTCACCCGCGCGGATCAGCCAGAGCTGGTGGTCGGCGGGACGCCGCGCCCGGGCGAGCAGGGCGGTGGCGTCGATCGACCCGGCATCGATGGCGAGCAGTTGGCCATCGACATCGACGATGTGGTTCAGTCCGATATCCCAGTAAGCCATGGACGGTACTCCGTGTTGCGATGGAGGCACTATCGCGCCCGGCCGTGTCAAAACCTGTCACCCCGTTCGCGAGGGCGGCGCCGTCGTCCGGTCGGGGGCCGTCCGGCCGCCACGGCATGGACTTGGCGCCAGCTTCGGCTATGCCCGGTCGGGACGTCAAAAGCTGTCATGGAGAAGTGCGCTGTCGTTCGCCAAGGCCCAGGACCTGCTCAGGCTGGCGATGATGGCCACGCGCCGCAGCGGGGTTTCGCTGGAGGAGATCGCCGAAGAATTCGGCTGCGTCCACCGCACCGCCCAGCGCATGACCGAGGCGCTGGAGGCGGCCTTCCCGCAGGCCCAGGCGGAGGACGGCGACGATCGCAAGCGCCGCTGGCGCATTCCGACCCGCGCCGTGGCGCCGCTGCTGACCCCGGCGGCGGAGGAACTGGCGGCGCTGACGACCGCGATACGCCAGCTCGATGCCGCCGGCATGGCCAGCGAGGCGCGATCGGCGCGGCAGCTCGAGCAGAAGGTCAGGGCGCTGCTGCCGGCGAATGCCGGGACGCGGCTCGCGGTCGACGAGGAAGCGCTGCTCGAGGCGCTGGGCCATGCGGCGCGACCGGGGCCGCGCCCGGCGTCGAGCAGCGAGGTCGACGCCGCGATCTCGGAAGCCCTGAAAGGCCCGTTCCTGTTGCGGATCCTCTACCGCAAGCGCGAGCAGGACCAGCCGACCAGCCGCATCGTCGCGCCGCACGGGCTGCTGCTCGGCACGCGCCGCTACCTGGTCGCGCGCGATCTCCGCAAGGGGCCGGATGCGCCGCTGCAGCACTACCGGGTCGAGGAGATCACGCTGGCGGAAGTGCAGGACGAAAGCTTCGAGATCGATCCGGACTTCAGCATCGCGCGCCACGCGCAAAAGGGCTTCGGTTCCTACGAGAGCGCGGCCGAGCATGGCGACGTCGTCTGGCGCTTCACCCCGGAAGCGGCGCCGCACGCGCGGCGTTTCGTGTTCCATCCCACGCAGGTCGTCGAAGCGGAGTCCGACGGTTCGCTGCTGGTGCGCTTCCGGGCTTCGGGCCTTCTCGAGATGTGCTGGCACCTCTATTCGTGGGGCAAGTCGGTGGAGGTGCTGCAACCGCCGCGCCTGCGCGAGATGGTGCAGGGTTTCCAGCGTGATTTCGGAGTGCTGCCATGATCGCGGACGTTGCGGACCTGGGTGTCGGCCTGATCGGCTATGGCCTGGCCGGCAAGGTGTTCCATGCGCCGTTCGTGGCGGCGACCCCGGGGTTGTCCTTGCGGGCCGTGGTCTCGCGCGATGCGGCAAAGGTCCACGCCGACTGGCCGGGCGTGACGGTGGCGCCGGACGTGGCGGGCTTGCTGGCGCTGCCGGGCATCGACCTCGTCATCGTCGCCAGCCCCGATCACTGCCACGCCGGCGACGCGCGGGCGGCGCTCGCGGCGGGCAGGCACGTGCTGGTCGACAAGCCCTTCGCGACGTCGCTGGACGAGGCGCGCGCGGTCGCGGCCGCTGCCGACGCGGTGGGCCGGATGCTGACCGTGTTCCACAACCGCCGCTGGGACGCCGATTTCCTGACGCTGCGCGCGCTGGTCGAGGACGGCCGGTTCGGCGACATCGTCCACTTCGAGAGCCACTTCGACCGCTGGCGGCCCGAGCCGCCCGCGGTGTGGAAGGAGGCGCGCGAGGCCGGTTCGTGGCAGGACCTGGGCCCGCATCTGGTGGACCAGGCGCTGTGCCTGTTCGGGCGGCCGCAGGCGGTGACGGCCGATATCGCGACGATGCGGGCCGGGGCCCCCGGCCCGGACTGGTTCCACGTGATCCTGCACTACGACGGGATGCGGGCGATCCTGCATTCCAGCAAGCTCGCCGCCGACCATGGCTTGCGCTTTGCCGTGCACGGGACGGGCGGGAGCTGGATCAAGCACGGGCTGGATCCGCAGGAAGCCGCGATCGTCGCCGGCATGGCCGTGGACGATGCGGCGATGGGCATCGACGACCGCCCGGGCGCGTTCACGCCGGCGGACCCCCATGCCACGCCGCAGGCGACAGCCGGCCGGCGCGGAGACTATGCGCGGTTCTGGCGCGAGCTTGCCGCCGCGTTGCGCGGGCAGGGGGACAATCCGGTGACCGCCGCGGAAGGCCTGGCGGTCATGGAGGTTCTCGAGACGGCTTTGCTCAGCGCCCGGCAGCGGCGGACGATCGACCTGCCGCCGGCGGCGCGGCCTTCCCGCCCCCGGCGCTGAGCGATCGCGACCGCCCGCGTGCGGGGGGAGGGCTGGGCTGCCCCCCGCGCGCGGGGCCGGTGGCGGCGTCAGGCGTCGGCCATTTCGCGGGCGCGGCGTTCGGCGTGCGCGCTGAACATGCCGATGATGTCGCCCGAGGTGACCGGCCGGTCATCGGTCAGCGGGGTCGCGCCGCCCGACGACTTGGGCGCGGTATCGACGCCCTTGGCCCGGGCGCGGGCGTGGCAGGCGCCGACGGTCAGGTCCTCGCGCTGGTTGTGCCGGAACATGTCGTCGAACCGGAACCAGCGGATCGCGTTGAGGTGGGTGACCTTCTCGATCTGCGCGTCGGTCAGTCCCTGCACCTGCTGCCAGAGCATTTCGGCGGCATCGGGCCACAGCGCGTCCGAATGCGGATAGTCGACCTCGTAGGTGACGTTGTCCTCGCCCACTTCGGACAGGTTCTTGAGGCCGTAGGGGTCCCACAGGAAGCAATGGCAGAAGTTGCGCTTCAGCACCTCGCTCGGCTTGATGGCATTCGCCTGGAAGCGCGACTTGGTCCAGGTGCCGTGCCGCCAGTTGGAGAAGTCCGCCCGCTCCATCAGGTAGGGCACCCAGCCGATCGAACCTTCCGACACGACGATGCGAAGGTCCGGATACTGGTGCAGTTCCTCGAGCTGGAGCCAGTCCGCCACGCCCTGCGCGACCGACATCGGCATCGTGCTGATCCAGGCCTCGATCGGCGTTTCCATCGAGGCGTGCGGCGCCGGGTTGCCCGAGCCGATGTGGCAGACGATTGTCATGTCGTTGTCGTGGATCGCCTTGTAGATCGGATCCCAGTAATCGTTGTGGATCGACGGCAGGCCCTGCACGGTGGGGTTCTCGTTCATCGAGACCGTGCGCACGCCCTTTTTCGCCAGGCGGTTGATCTCGGTGATGGTGGCGCCCTGGTCCCAGGTCGGCAGGATGCCCAGCGGGATGAAGCGGCCGGGGTAGGCCATGCACCATTCGTCGTAGTGCCAGTCGTTCCAGGCCTGCATGTGGCGCAGCGCCAGCCTCTTGTCGGCGGCCTTGTGGAAGGTCTGGCCGTCGAATCCGATCGAATTGCCGAAGCACAGCGAGGCGGCGATGCCGTTGACGTCCATGTCGTCGATGCGGGCGTGAACGTCGTAGCAACCGTCGCGCAACTGGTCGAGGCTGGTCGGCTCCATGCCGTATTCCTCGAACGGGCGGCCGGTCACGGCGTTGAGCCCGATCGAGGCACGGATGTGGCCCTGGTATTCCCAGTAGTTCTTGCCGCGCGGATCGGTCCGCAGCTTGGGCGCGCTGGCCAGCAGTTCCCCGGAAAGCTGGTTGTCGAACATGTTGCCGGGTTCGCAGATGTGATCGTCGGTGGAGATGACCACCATGTCTTCCATTTTCATCTCAACTCTCCCTTGCGAGGCGGCATCGCGCCGTGCGGCCCGATGCGAATGGAGAGAGTGTTCACTATCCACGCCGCCGGCGAATTGATGGCGGTCAAATGCCGGTGGCGCTCAGTGCTCGACCACCGCCGGGCCGCGCGCGGCGTTGCGGGGCTTGCGCAGCAGGAACACGAACGGCGCCGAGACGACGCCGAGAACGGCCAGCAGCCAGAACGAATCGATGTACGAGACCATCATCGCCTGCCGGGTCAGCAGCGCCTCCAGCCCGGAGACCTGCGACAGCGAGCCCCAGTCGAAGCCGCCGAAGCGCAGTGCCATCGCCGGGCTGTCGGGCCGCAACCCTTCCGCCAGCCGCGAGTGGACGGTCTCGGTGTTGCGGAAGGTCAGCGCCTCGACCACCGCGATCCCCGCCGAGGCGCCCATGTTGCGGATCATCGCGTTGAGCGCGGAGCCTTCGTCGCGCAGGTGCGCGGACAGCGTGGCGAACGCCATCGTCGTCAACGGCACGAAGATGAAGCTCGACCCCAGGCCCTGGATCATGCCCGAGATGAGGATCACCCGGTTGTCCGAGGCCAGGCTGAGGTGCGCCATCTGGATCATCGACAGCGCCATCAGCAGCAGGCCGGCGGCCACCAGCAGCCGCGAATCGAGCCGGCCGATCAGCCGGCCGACCAGCAGCATGGCGATCAACGATCCGAGCGCGCGCGGCCCCAGCACGAGGCCGACCCGCGTCGTCGAGTAGCCGTAGAGCGCCTCGAGCATCGGCGGCATCAGCGCCATCGCGCTGTAGATCAGTACGCCGAGCGAGAAGCCGATCATCGTCGCGATGACGAAATTGCGATCGGCGAAGATCGCCGGGCTGATGAACGGCCGCCGCGCGGTCAGCGAATGGATCACGAACATCGCCAGCGCCAGCAGGCACAGGGTCAGCTCGAACACGATCTCGCCCGAGGCCAGCCAGTCGAGCTTCTGGCCGCGATCGAGCATCAACTGCAGCGAGCCGAGCGCCAGCGCCAGCAGCCCGAAGCCGAAGAAGTCGAGCCGCGCCGTGCGGTCGGGCGGGCGCGCCGGCATCGTCGCGGACAGGCCCAGGAACGAGAACAGGCCGAACGGCAGGTTGATGTAGAACACCCAGCGCCAGGACAGGTTGTCGGTCAGCCAGCCCCCCGCGAGCGGGCCGATCAGCGGTCCCAGGATCGCCGCCAGCCCGAAGATCGCCATGGCCTTGCCGTGCTGCGAGGGGGGATTGATGTCGAGCAGGGTCGATTGCGTCATCGGCACCAGCGACGATCCGAACACGCCCTGCAGCAGCCGCGCCAGCACCAGTTCGTCCAGCGTCCGGGCCATGCCGCACAGCGCCGAGACGGCGGTGAAGCCGACGATCGAGATCAGCAGCAGCCGCTTGCGCCCGAAGCGCCTGGCCAGCCAGCCGGTCAGCGGGGTGAACATCGCCGAGGCGACGATGTACGAGGTCAGGACCCAGGTGATCTCCTCGCGCGAGGAGGACGTGGTGCCCTGCATGTGCGGCAGCGCGACGTTGGCGATCGTGGTGTCGACGAGGTTCATCACCGCCGACATCATCAGGAACAACGTCAGCAGGCGGCGTTCGGCGGGAGGGGGATAGGTTTCGGCCATCGGGAAAGGGCATTGACGGGAACTTGCCCCGCCCCGTCAATCCCTGTCGGTGCCTGCCGTTCCCCCGGGTGCCTTTGCCCCGGTGTCGTTTCCGCCCGCGGCGCGCGCCGTCAGCCCGCGGGCTTGTCGCGCACGGGCGCCCAGGCGAACGGCTGCGCGTTCTCGCCGGCGGCGGCGACGGCGCCTTGCGCCAGGAGCGCGGCGCTGGCCGCCGGATCGAAGCCGAGCGCGGCCAGCAGCGCCAGCGAATGCTCGCCCAGCTCGGGCGGCGGGGTGGCGGCGGCCAGCGCGTCCTGCCCGGGCAGTTCGGGAACGTCGAAGTGATAGCCGCGGTAGTCGAAGGCGTTGAGCTTGCCGGGCTGCCGCGCCTGCGGCGCCTCGAGCACGCGCTCCACCGGGAGGACCTCGGTAAAGCCGAGGCCGGCCTCGCGCAGCAGGCGCTCGCAGTCCGCGAACGACACCTTTGCCATCGCCGCGACGACGGCCGCCTCGCAACGGTCGCGCTGCTTCTTGCGATCGCGCAGCCTGGCCAGCGATTCATCGCCGGCTTCGGGCATCGACAGCGCGCGGGTGAGCTTGGCCCAGTGGGCGTCGGTCAGCACCAGCAGGTAGACCCAGCGGCCGTCCGCCGTCAGGTAGGCGCCGTAGCCGGGGCTGGAGAACTCCCCGCCGCCTTCCTTCTCGGGCCGGCCCAGCAACTGCGTCTTGAGCTGGACGCCGGCATAGTCGCGCCCGGCGACGTGCAGGCCGGTTTCGTAAAGGCCGATCTCGAAATAGCGCTGCTCGGGCGTCAGGTCCCTGGCGAGCAGCGCGGCCAGCACGCGGATCACCGCGAAGCAGCCGGCGAACTGGTCATGGTAGGACGGGCCGAAGCGGCTCGGCCGGCCGTTGACGCGGTGATCGTCCATCGCGCCGGTCTGCGCCTCGGCTACCGGGTTGGTGGCGAGGTCGTCGTGCTGCGGTCCGTGGGCATAGCCGCGGATGTGGCAATAGATCAGCTCCGGGTTGAACGCCGCGAGATCGTCGCGGGTGATGCGCAGCTTGCGCGTCGCCGCGGGCGAGAGGTTGTGGATCAGGATGTCGGCGGTGGCGACGAGGCGCTGGAACACCTCCAGGCCCTCCGGCTGGGTGAGGTCGAGGCACAGCGACTGCTTCGAGTGGTTGTAGGCGAGGAACGTGCCCGAAGGGCCGCCGCGCACCAGGGCGCGGGTGGTATCGCCGCTGGGCGGTTCGACCTTGATCACTTCCGCGCCGAGGTTGGCGAGGATATGGGTGGCGAACGGGGCGGCGATCATCGTGCCGAGTTCGATCACGCGACGGCCGGCGAGCGGGCGAGGGGTCATGGCGTCCAGTGCGTTGGTGGGTGGATAATGCATCATACAAGCGTGACAATCGCAGTGCAAGCGCGGAGGCTGCGGAAAGTCATGCTTGGGGGTGGCTATCCATGGCGGGAATAATGCATTATATCGCGCCGCGCACAGCAACTGGAGAACCCGCATGAGCACCGTCGACCTCGCCGCCTGGATCGGACGCAGCGAAACCCTGGTCGATACGCTCGATCCGGCGCGCTCGAACGCGCTGCGCGCCGCGCTGGGCGAGACCGGGCCGCTCGGCAAGGGCGACGCGCTGCCGTTGCTGCACCACTGGCTCTATTTCTGGAACGTTGCGCCGCCGGCCGGGCTGGGCGTGGACGGGCACCCGGCCAAGGGCGGGTTCCTGCCGCCGGTGCCGCTTCCGCGCCGGATGTGGGCGGGCGGCGCGCTGACCTTCCACGGCGATCTCGTGCTTGGCGAGACGGTGACCCGGGTGTCGACGGTGCGCAACGTAGAGGCGAAGAGCGGCAAGAGCGGCGATCTCGTCTTCGTCACCGTCGAGCATGCGCTCAGCGGCGCCAACGGCCTGGCGATCAGCGAGCGCCAGGACATCGTCTACAAGCAGGCGAGCGCGACCGGGCCGGCCATGCCCGATGCCGCGGCGCCGGCGCCCGAGGCGCCGTGGCGACGCGAGGTGATGCCCGATGCCGTGCTGCTGTTCCGCTATTCGGCGCTGACCATGAACGGCCACCGCATCCACTACGACCGCCCATATGCGCAGCAGGAGGAAGCCTATCCGGCGCTCGTCGTCCACGGCCCCCTGCAGGCGACCCTGCTGGCGGAGGCCGCCGCCGGGACGCTGGGGCGCCCGCTGCGCACTTTCGCCTTCCGCGGCATGGTGCCGGCGTTCGACGGCCTGCCGCTGTACGTCTGTGGCGAGCCATCGGCCGAGGGCGCCAGCGTCTGGACCGCGCAGGGCGGGATCAGGAACATGACCGCCAGCGCCACCTGAGTTCCAGGCCGGGCCTGTGCCGGGGGACCAGCCCGGCACATGGCGCATAAAGCCAAAGTTTTGTCGCCCCAAGTCCGGTTTTCGCCGGAGCCCTTGCGTTTCGTCAAATCGCGGCGGGCGTCGCCTTGCCATTCTCGCGGCATCGAAAGCACATGCCACGGGAGCCATGCCATGGGTGACATACCCCAGTTCGTCGATCGTTCGGAGGAAACCCTCCCCGCCGAGATCCACGGCGTCGAAGCCTACATCTCGCCCGAGTACGCCCGCGCCGAGCGCGACAGGCTGTGGCGCAAGGTCTGGCTCCAGGCCGGCCGGCTCGAGGACGTTCCCGAGGTCGGCAACTACATCACCTATGACATCCTCGACGATTCGGTGCTGATCGTCCGGGCCAGGCCCGGCGACGGCCCGGGCGCGCTCAAGGCTTTCGCCAACGTCTGCACCCACCGCGGGCGCAAGCTCGTCGACACGCCGAAGGGCGAGCGCAACGCGCACGGCAAGACCGCCAACTTCGTCTGCGGCTTCCACGCCTGGACCTTCGACGTCACCGGCGACAACGCCGGGGTCTGCTCGTACATCCAGCAGAAGGACGAATGGAACGGCGCGCTGTCCGACCAGAACACCCGGCTGGGCGAGTTCCGGATCGATACCTGGGGCGGCTTCATCTGGATCAATCTCGATCCCAAGGCCGAGCCGCTGCGCGACTATCTCGAACCCGCGGCAACGATGCTCGATCCGTTCCAGCTCCAGAACATGCGCCCGCGCTGGCGCTACTGGACGGTCTTCGACTGCAACTGGAAGGTCGCGCTCGAGGCGTTCAACGAGACCTACCACGTCGCCGGCACCCACCCGGAATTCATGCAGTTCGGCCAGTACGTCGGCTGGGGCCGCCAGCAGGGCCGGCACAGCCACATCGGCTACGACGTGCCGAAGGGCGGGCCGAAGGAAATGGGCGAGGCCAAGGGCAAGCTGCGGCTGGGCGACGGCGACCCCCGCACCTCCACCGCGGAAATGCAGAAGTACACCTGGGAAGGAGTGAACACCAACACCACCCGGACGCTCTACGAGGTCGCGCAGACCCTGCCCGACGTGCTGCCGGAAGGTACCGCCCCCGGCGACGTCATCAAGTACTGGCTGGAGACCGCGCGCCAGGTCGATGCCGAGCGCGGCGTCCACTGGCCGGTGGTCGACAGCGAGCACACCGGGCGGTCGGGCACGTCCTGGCAGATCTTCCCGAACCAGCAGATCGGCCATGCCGTCAACAACATGCTCTGCTACCAGGCGCGGCCGTTCGGCTTCAACCCGGACAAGTGCTTCTTCGAGGTCGCCGTCTACGAGCTGTGGCCCGAGGGCGAGGCGCCGGAAACGCAGTGGGGCTACCTCGCGCCCGACCAGTTCCCGCACGTGCTGACGCAGGACTTCTCGAACATGGCGGCGGTGCAGCAGGGAATGAAGAACGTCGGCTTCCGCGGCAACATGCCCAATCCCAAGAACGAGGGCGCGGTGACCAGCCTGCACCGCAACCTGGCGAAGTACATGGGCACCGGCCAGCCGCAACTGCTGAAGCCCTGACGCTCCTGCGCTTGCGGCGCGCGCCGGGCAGGGGGCTCCCGCGCGCCGCCGGAGGGGGCGGGCAACCGGCCCCCTTTTGCCGCCCGGCTACTTGCCCTTGCGCAGGCTGGGCAATGCCACGGCGATCTCCGCCGGTTCCGCCGAGGGCGCCTGCGCCGGTGCCGGCGCGCCCGCGATCGTGCTGCCCACCAGTTGTTCCAGCCGCAGCACCATGATCAGGCGCTCCCCCGCGCCGGGCGCGATGCCTTCGAGGAACGCTGCCATCGCCGCATCCTGCAGGGCCGGCGGCGGCTGCAGCGACGCCCCGTCGATCTCCACCAGGTCGCTCACGCTTTCGGCGACCAGTCCATAAAGCTGCTCCGCCACCTCGACGACGATGATCGCATGGCGTTCGCTGGTCTCCGTCGCCGCCCAGCCGAAACGCAGCGCGATGTCGAGCACCGGGATGATCGTGCCGCGCAGGTTGGCCACGCCGATCACGTGCGGCGGCACCCCGGGGATCCGCGTCACCGCCTGCCAGACCCGGATCTCGCGGATCGCGGCGATGTCGATGCCGAACAGCTGGTGTTCGATCTCGAAAGTGATGAGCTGGCGCGACATGGCCAGAAGCCCTAGCCGGTTCGCGGGTCGATTAGAAGCGGCGTGCGATCCCGGCATAGAGACGCAGCCCCGGGGCGGCATGGTCGAGCCCGAATTCACCGGCGATGTCGATCTGCGTCGCCTTGCCCAGCATCAGCCCGGCGGCCACCCCCGCGGTCGCCGACGTGCTCGCCCCGGCCGGATCGTCGTCGTGCAGCACCGACATTTCCAGCGCCAGGTTGACCCGGGTCGAGGCGGCGATCGCGAGTCCCGCCGCCGTGCCATAAGCGAGATGCCGGCCATGCCCGCCAGCGTTCACCGCCGCGTCCACCTCGGGCGTCACCGCCAGCGACACCGGCCCCGCTAGCGGCAGGCTCATCGGCGCCTGCAGCCCGGCGCCCCAGTCCCCCGCGCCGATCGCGGTGCCGCCCGCCGGCAGGCTGACCGCAGGCAGCAACGCCAGCGAGAACCCGCTCATGTCCGGGCCGACCAGGTTGCGCTTGATCCCCAGCGTCACGTCGCCGACGCCGCTGGCGGTGGTCACCGTGCCGCTCGCCTTGTCGCGGCTGCGGACGTGGCCATAGGCGGTCCAGCCCAGCCGCAGCTCGGTGCGGCCGTCGATGCCGTAGCGCAGCGCCATGTCGCCGATCAGCACGGTGTCGGTCCGCGCCGCGGCATCGTTCGCGCGCGTCCAGTCGAACCACGACAGCTCGGCCGAGGGGTGCCCGGCGTCGATCGTGCACGGCGGCGTGTTCATCCCCGGGCGATCCGGGCAATAGCTGCGCAGGCTGTCGGCGCGCGCCACGCCGGGCAGCGCCAGCACCGCCAGCGTCGCCGCGAAGATCCAGGGGGAGCGCAGCGGCCGCAGGGTCGGCACGGCCATGCTATCCGAGGAAGTTGCTGAGGACGTCGGGGTGGAAACCCCATTTCGCAAAGCCGCAGACGCCGAGGAACATCCCGAAAGCCCCGAAGCCCCAGCCCGCCGCCAGCAGCCAGAACGATTCGCTGAGCGCCGCCACCGCCGCCAGCGAGATCGCGGTGGAGATCAGCGCCTCGCTGGCATCGAACTGGTCGTCATGGACGTTCAGCGCATCGTACTGGCCGGAAAAGCCCCTGGCCTGCTGCTGCAGCATCGGTGCCTCGGCGCGATACTTGGCGATCTCCCCGTCGAGCCGGGCCACTTCTGCCGCTGCCGCCGGGTTGCCCGCCGCCAGCGTCGCGATCTCGCTCCGGGTGCTCTCGGCGACGTGCAGCTTGACCTTGTCGGCCTGGTATTCGTTCCAGGCATCGATCGAATTGGACTGCGCCTGCTGCATCGCCTGCACCAGGTTGCCGTCCTTGATCGCGCACAGGCCGGTGAACACCGACAGCACCACCACGGTAATGGCGACCATGCGGTTGAGGCGCTTGTCCTTCGCCTCGGCGTTCATCTCGACTTCCATGCCGTCGTCCCGTGCGGAAGCACCGTGCCCGGCGCATACCCCAACCGGCGTCGCCGGCCAAGCACGGCGCTATTTCGCCAGCCTGGCCTTCAGCGCGGCCACCGCGGCGCGATGCTCGTCGCTGCGCACCGACAGCGATTCGTACGCGATCCCCGCGTCCATCAGCGCGTGGGCGACGCGCTTGGTCTCCAGGTTGGTCAGCATCTTGGTCGCGCGCAGCGCCGGCATCGGCGTCGCCAGCAACTTCGCGCACAGCGCGTCGACCGCACCGTCGAGTGCCTCCGGCGCGACCGCGTGGTTGATCAGCCCGACCTCCGCCGCGCGCGGCGCCGCCAGCAGGTCGCCGGTGAACAGGAATTCCTTCGCCCGCGCCAGCCCGATCCGCGCCGCCCACAGCACCGCGCCGCCATCGCCCGCGACCAGCCCGAGGCCGACGTGCGGATCGCCGATCTTGGCCTTGTCCGAGGCGATGACGATGTCGCACAGCAGCGCCAGCGTCGCGCCGAGGCCGACGGCGTGCCCGTTCATCCGGCACACCACCGGCTTGTCGATGTCGAGCATGGTGAACACGATGCGCTTCGCGATCCGCGCCTCGTGGTCGAACAGCTCGGGATGCGTCGCATTGCGCTCGATATGGTCGATGTCGCCCCCGGCGGAAAAGGCCCGGCCGGCGCCGGTCACCAGCAGCACGTCCGAGCCGCTGTCCCCTTGCGCGAACCACAGTGCCTCGAGCAGGTCGTCGTGCAGTTGCAGGTTCACCGCGTTCATCGCGTCCGGCCGGTTCAGCGTCATCACCAGCAGCCGCCCGCGGCGCTCGAACAGGATCGTGCCGAGTTGCGGCAGGGCAGGGGTGTCGGTCATCGCAGGGGCTCCCAATCGCGCGTTGGCGGCCAGCGATAAGCCGGTGCGCGCCGCGACGCCAGTGGCACCACCCCGCCCGCGCGATATGCCGGCCGCCCCGGCTTGCATTGCGCGCGGCCGTGCTGAACAAGTGCGCCGGATATCGATCGGGATTGGAGAGAGCGAATGGCCGGGTTTGACGAAACCTTCGACTGGGTGGTCGTGGGCAGTGGCGCAGGCTCGATGGCCTCGGCGCTGATCATGCGCCAGGCGGGCAAGTCGGTGGTCATCCTCGAGAAAGGCCAGTGGGTCGGCGGTACCACCTGCAAGTCCGGCGGCGTGATGTGGATTCCCAACAACCCGTTCATGGCGCCCGGCGAGGACAGCACCGAGAAGGGCATCACCTACCTCAACGCCGTTGTCGGTGATGATTCCGACGCGCCCGGCACCTCGGTCGCGCGGCGCACCGCCTATGTCAGCGAAGCGCCCCGGATGGTGGACTTCCTGGTCCAGCAGGGCATCGACCTGACCCGCGGCTCGGTGTTCTGGCCAGACTACTACGACGACCTGCCCGGCGGCTGCAAGACCAGCCGCACCGTGGTTGCCCGCCCGTTCGATCGCAACGAACTGCCGCGCGAATGGCGCGACAAGCTGCGCCCCGGCTTCGTCGAGGCGCCGATCCTGCTGGACGACGGCATGAAGCTGCAGTGGTTCAGGAAGAGCTGGGAAGCCCGCAAGATCTTCCTCAAGACCGCCGTCGCCGTGGTGCTCGGCAAGCTCACCGGCAAGCACTGGGTCACCGCCGGGGCCGCGCTGCAGGGACGGATGCTCCAGGCCGCGCTGAAGGCGGGGACGGACATCCGCGTCAACAGCGCCGTGAGCGAGCTGGTCGTCGAGGACGGCAAGGTGACCGGCGTCGTCACCGTGCGCGACGGCAAGCCCTGGCGCGTCGGTGCGCGGCTCGGCGTGCTGGTCAACGCCGGCGGGTTCTCGCAGAACCAGCCGATGCGCGACAAGTACCAGCCCGGCACCAACAAGGAATGGTCGAACGGGATCGAGACCGACACCGGCGACTTGCACATCGAGATGGAGCGCGTCGGCGGCGTGCTGGCGCAGATGGACGAGATGGTCGGCTTCCAGATGACCAAGATGCCCGGTTGGGACACGAGCTACGTCAAGCCCGGCACGCAGAGCGTCACCGCCAAGCCGCATGCGATCCAGGTCGACCAGGCGGGCAAGCGCTACATGAACGAGGGCGGTTCGTACGAACTGTTCTGCGAGACCATGCTCAAGCATCCGGGCGGGGTGCCCAGCTTCGCCATCCTCGATTCCCGGTTCATGGCCGAATACCAGGTCGCCGGCGTCGCGGCGAAGCCGGCCAGGATCGCCGAGTGGGTGAAGAGCGGCTGGCTCAAGCAGGCCGACACGATCGAGGCGCTGGCCGCCCAGATCAACGTCGATGCGGCGACGCTGCGCGCCACCGTCGACGGCTGGAACGCGCTCTGCGCCAAGGGCCACGACGATGATTTCCAGCGCGGCGACCGCCAGTACGACAACTGGCTCGGCGATCCGTTCTACGACGGCGCGAACAAGACGATGGGGCCGATCGACAAGGGCCCGTTCTATGCGTTCGAGGTGTTCCCCGGCGACGTCGGCACTTACGGCGGCGTGGTGACCGACCCCAGCGCGCGCGTGCTGAAGGGCGACGGCACGCCGATCCCGGGCCTCTATGCCTGCGGCGTCTCGACCGCTTCGGCGATGGGGCGGGTCTATCCGGGCGCGGGTGCGTCGGTCGGCCCGTCGATGTGCTTCGGCTGGATCGCCGCCAAGCACGCCGCGGGGTTGTCGAACCAGGTGTGACGGGCGCCGCGCCGCCGGACCTTCGGAACGGCGCCGCTCCACGCTGCAACCGCGCGGCGGGCATGCGTTGCCGGTTGCGGCGTGGCGCCGATCCGCTACGGAGCGGATTCGAGCGGCCATTCGCAAAGGATTTTCGATGTCCCTGTTGCGCCAGTTTTTCCGGCGGCGGAAACCAGAAGGTCCGGCCACCCCCCGCGATACCGACCGCGACTGGCAGATCATCGGCGCCAGCGAGCCCTACTACGGGGTTCTCAGCCATGATCGCTTCCGCCGGGAAAATCTCGATCCGCAGGCCATCGACGAATTCTATCAAAGCGGCGTCGGCGACATCGACCACGCCTGGCAGCGGATGGCGCAGTTGGGACGGTTCGCGCCGCGCAGCGCGCTGGACTTCGGTTGCGGGGTCGGGCGGCTGTCGATCCCGCTCGCGCAACGGCTCGAGCATGTCGTCGGCGTCGATATCTCCCCGGGCATGATCGAGCAGGCGCGGCTTCGTGCGCCGGAAAATCTCGAATTCTCCAGCTTCATCCCGGCTGACCGCACGGTCGACTGGGTGATCTCGCTGATCGTCTTCCAGCACATACCCCCGTCACAAGGTCTCGCGCAGTTGCGCAAGTTGCTGGGGTGCCTTTCACAGGATGGCGGAGTCACCCTTCAGTTCATGTTCGCTCGATCGGAAGCGCTGGGAAATTCGGTCGGTGGCCGCGTCGTGCTCGGCCCGGACGGCGCCACGGCGATCGCCGGCAGACTTTCCGCCGCGCGCGTGCCCGAAGGCACGATGCTCATGCACGACTACGACATGTCGGTGGTGTTGGCCGAACTCCATGGCGCCGGGATCAACCGTCTCGCGATCGAGTTCTGCGATCACGGCGGACATGTCGGCGCCACGCTGTACGGACTCAGGAATCCCTGACGGTCGACGCGGGCCGGCGCAGGTCGACAGGGGCGGCCTGGCGGTGTGAGCCGCTTGCCCCGGGCGGCGCAGCGACGTGACTGGTCCGCGCCGGGACTTGGCCGGGCGGGGCCTGCTGGCCTATCGCGTTCTTTGAACGGAGTGGCACACGAAGCGACTCGGAAAAACGCGAAAAACAAGGAATCCGGGGCGCCTGATCTGATTCCATCAGACCAGGGGTTCCAGGGCAGGGCAGGGAAGGACCGCCATGACACAGCCCGCGCTCTCGCTGATCCACGGCACGCCGCTGGAGGACGAACCCGGCCTCGGCCCGTTGACGATCGCCGGCTACCTGCGCGAGGTCGTCCGCCGCCACGGCCCGTCGGAAGCGCTGGTGCTGCGCGCCGGAAACCAGCGCCTGTCATGGACTTACGACGAACTGCTCGCGCGCAGTCTCGATGTCGCGCGCAGCCTGGTGGAGATCGGCGTCGCCCGCGACACCCGCGTCGGCTTGCTGATGACCAACCGGCCGGAATTCCTCGCCACGCTGTTCGGCATCGCACTGGCCGGCGGCGTGCCGGTCGCGCTCAGCACGTTCTCCACCGAACCCGAGCTCGACGTGATGCTCAAGGCCGCGCAGGTCGCGGTCCTGCTGTACGAGGACCGGGTGCTGAAGAAGGACTTCGGCGCCATGCTGCGCGGGCTCGAACCCGCGATAGCCGGCGCTGCCGGGCCGCTGGTGTCCGCGCGCTATCCGTTCCTGCGGCACCTCGTCGTCCTCGGCGGCGTGCCCGGCGGGCCGGAGCCGCTCGACGCGCCGGCGACGGGCGTCGTCGAAAGCTGGGCGCAGTTCCTCGCCCATGGCGCCGGGACGCCGGACGGGATCGTCCTCGCCCGGGCGGACAGCACCCACCCCGGCGATCCCGGCGGCGTGTTCTTCTCCTCGGGCACGACCAGCCTGCCGAAAGGCATCGTCCATTCGCAGCGCGCCTTCGCGATCCAGTGGTGGCGCTGGCCGCGGGTGTTCGCGATGGCGGAACCGGTCCGCGCGTGGACCGGCAACGGCTTCTTCTGGTCGGGCAATGTCTCGATGGTGGTCGGCTCGGCGCTGTCCACCGGCGGCGCGGTGGTGCTGCAACGCTGGTTCGACGAAGCCGAGGCGATCGACCTGATCGCGCAGGAGCGGGTCAGCTTCGCCAACGGCCGTCCCCACCAGTGGGCGCGCTTCCAGTCCGCGCCGAACTGGGCGTCGGCGGATTTTTCGAGCTTGCGCTATGTCCCCCGCAAGGACCTGCTGCAGCAGCACCCCACCGCCGCGCACCTCGCGTGGGAAGTGCCGATGTCGTTCGGCACGACCGAGACGATGACGATCTGCACCTCGCGCGTCGCCAGCATCGACGAGGCGTTCTACGCCGGTTCGATGGGGGCGCCGCTGCCGGGCAACACGCTCAAGATCATCGATCCGCTGACGCGCGAACTGATGCCGTTGGGCGAGAAGGGCGAGATGTGCATCAAGGGGCCGACGCTGATGTCCGGCTACCTCGGCAAGTCGCCCGAGCAGTGCTTCGATGCCGAAGGCTTCTACTGCACCGGCGATGCCGGCCATGTCGATGCCCAGGGCCGCTTCTTCTGGGACGGCCGCCTGACCGACATGATCAAGACCGGCGGCGCCAACGTCGCCCCGCAGGAAATCGACGACCTGCTGGCGAAGCTCCCGGGGGTGAAGCGTGCGCAGACGGTCGGCGTGCCCGATGACCTGCTGGGCGAGATCGTCGTCACCTGCATCGTCCCGGTCGATGGCGCACAGCTTGCGGAAGCGGCGATCGTCGCTCACCTCAAGCCCCACCTCGCCAGCTTCAAGCTTCCGCGCCGCGTGCTGTTCTTCAGCGATGCGGATTACGCGCTGACCGGCAACGAGAAGATCCAGGCGGGCAAGCTGCGCGAACTCGCGGCCGCGCGCCTCGATCGGCAGGCATCAGCGCCGGCCTGAGCTGCAGGCGGGGCTCAGAAGGCGTTCTTCGCCTCGCGCAGCCGGGCGAAGGTCGCCACCGCGTCGCCGCCGCCCCAGCGCCCGCGCAGATCGGCGTCGTCCGCCCGCAGGAACGGGTTGGTCACCAGCTCGCGCTCGAGCGAAAACGGCACCGTCGGCTCGTCCCTGGCGCGCTTCGCGGCGATTTCCGCGGCATAGACCGCCAGCGCCGCGTTGTCCGGGTCGGCGTGGACGGCGAACTTCGCGTTCGCTGCCGTGTACTCGTGCGCGCAGTACAGCGTCGTCTCCGCCGGCAATGCCTTCAGCCGCTCCAGGCTCGCCCAGAACTGCGGCGCCGTGCCCTCGAACATGCGCCCGCAGCCCAGCGCGAACAGCGCATCGCCCACGAAGGCGATGCCGGCCTCGGGCAGGTGATAGGCGATATGCCCGAGCGTGTGCCCGCCCACGTCGATCACCCGCGCCGTGAACGCCCCCAGCGCCACCGTGTCGCCCTGGCTGACCGTGCGGTCCACGCCGGCAATCTTCGGCGCGTCCACCGCCGGCGCGGTCACCGTAGCGCCGGTCCCGGCCTTGATCGCCTCGTTGCCGCCGGCGTGGTCGGGATGCCAGTGGGTGTTCCACACTTGCGTGATCGTCCAGCCCCTGGCCGCCGCCTGCCGCAGGTATTCGGCGCCATCCGGCGTGTCGATCGCCACCGTCTCCCCGCTCGCGGGATCGTGGACGAGGAAACCGTAGTTGTCGTCAAGGCAGGGAAACTGGTGAACCTCAAGCATGGCCTGTCCTGTCAGTCCTTCGCCGGCACGAGCGTCGCGTCGATCTGCCTTGCCCTGCGATAGGCAGGCCGCTCGCGCAAGGGGCCAAGGTACGTGTCGAATTCCGGGCGCGGCGAAATCATGCCGAAGCCCAGCATGAAGTCGAGCACCGAGGCCACGTAGACGTCCGCGGCGCTGAACCGTTCGCCGGCGATGAACGGCTGGCCCGCCACCGCGCCGGCGATTGTCTCGATCGTCGCCTCGAAGCTGCCGAACCCGGCCATGCCCTGCTTGTCCGCCGGCACTTCCCAGCCGATCGCCCTGGCGGTGAACACCGCCTCGATCGGACCCGCCGCGAAGAACAGCCAGCGATAGTAGGCACCGCGATCCGCCGGGGCAGGGGCCAGCCCCGCGGCGGGGAAGGCATCGGCGAGATAGGCGCAGATCGCCGCGGATTCGGTCACCACCTGCGCGCCGTGCCGGATCGCCGGCACCTTGCCCATCGGGTTGATCGCCAGGTAGTCCGGCGCCTTCATCGTCGTGCCATAGTCGAGCACCACCGTCTCGTACGGGACGCCCAGCTCCTCCAGCATCCAGCGGACGATCTGCCCGCGCGACTGCGGATTGGTGTAGAAAACCAGCGGCCCGGCCATGCGCGTTCTCCCCGAATCATTCCTGCCAACGGTCGGAACATAAACGGAACAAATTCCAACAAGTCAAGAAAAAAGCCCGCCCGGATTGATCCGGGCGGGCCTTTTTGGAGCGCCGCGGCGCCGGGTGGAAGGATCAGTCCTTCTTGGCCTTGAGGGCCGCACCCAGGATGTCGCCCAGCGAGGCGCCGGCATCCGACGAGCCGTACTGCTCGACCGCTTCCTTCTCCTCGGCGAGCTGGCGCGCCTTGATCGAGAAGTTCGGCTTCTTCGAGCGGTCGAACCCGGTGACCATGGCATCGACCTTCTGGCCGACCTGGAAGCGGTCCGGACGCTGCTCGTCGCGGTCGCGGCCGAGGTCCGAACGCTTGATGAAGCCGGTCGCCCCGTCCTCGCCGGCCTGGACTTCCAGGCCGCCGTCACGCACTTCGAGCACGGTCACGGTGACGATCTCGTTCTTGCGCAGCGAGCTGCCGGCACCGGCCGTGCCGCCGGCCGCCGGAGCGCCCTTCTCGAGCTGCTTCATGCCGAGCGAGATGCGCTCCTTCTCGATGTCGACGTCGAGCACGATCGCCGAGACCTGCTCGCCCTTGCGGTGCAGCGCCAGCGCGTCCTCGCCCGAGATGCCCCAGGCGATGTCCGACATGTGGACCATGCCGTCGACGTCGCCGTCGAGGCCGATGAACAGGCCGAACTCGGTCGCGTTCTTGACTTCGCCTTCCACGGTCGAGCCGACCGGGTGCTTCTCGGCGAAGGCTTCCCACGGGTTCTGGATCGCCTGCTTGAGGCCGAGGCTGATGCGGCGCTTGTCGCTGTCGACTTCCAGCACCAGCACGTCGACTTCCTGCGAGGTCGAGACGATCTTGCCGGGGTGGACGTTCTTCTTGGTCCACGACATTTCCGAAACGTGGACCAGGCCCTCGATGCCCGGCTCCAGCTCCACGAAGGCGCCGTATTCGGTGATGTTGGTGACGGTGCCGCGCAGCTTCGCGCCGACCGGGTACTTGGCGGCGACGCCGTCCCACGGATCGCTCTCGAGCTGCTTCATGCCGAGGCTGATGCGCTGCGTGTCCTGGTTGATGCGGACGATCTGCACGCGCACGGTGTCGCCGATGGCGATGACTTCCGACGGGTGGTTGACGCGCTTGTAGCTCATGTCGGTGACATGCAGCAGGCCGTCGATGCCGCCGAGGTCGACGAACGCACCGTAGTCGGTGATGTTCTTGACGACGCCGTCGATGATCTGGCCTTCCGACAGGTTCTGGATCAGGCCGGAGCGCTGCTCGGCGCGGGTTTCCTCGAGGACGGCGCGGCGCGACACGACGATGTTGCCGCGGCGACGGTCCATCTTCAGGATCTGGAACGGCTGCGGCATGTCCATCAGCGGCTGCACGTCGCGAACCGGGCGAATGTCGACCTGGCTGCCGGGCAGGAACGCGACGGCGCCGTCGAGGTCGACGGTGAAGCCGCCCTTGACGCGGCCGAAGATCACGCCCTCGACGCGCTTGCCTTCGCCGAACTCGCTCTCCAGCTTGTCCCACGCGGCTTCGCGGCGGGCGCGGTCGCGGCTCAGCATCGCCTCGCCGTCGGCGTTCTCGACACGGTCGACGAAGACTTCGACTTCGTCACCCACGGAGAGGCCGTGCGGCTGGCCGGCCATCGCGAACTCGCGCAGCGGCACGCGGCCTTCGCTCTTGAGGCCGACGTCGATCACGGCCTTGTCGTTTTCGATCGCGGTGATGGTGCCCTTGACCACGCGGCCTTCAAAGCCGCCGGCGGCGGCGCCGCCCAGGGTCTCGTCGAGAAGTGCCGCGAAATCGTCGCGGGTCGGGTTAGCCGTGCTGGCCATCCTGTGTTCCTTTGTCCATGTTGCCGGCCAGGCGGTTGTTTCCGCCGGTCTTTCCTCTGCACGCGGCACCATGCCGCCGCAGGCCAAAAAGGGCCGATGTGCCTCCCGGGCCGGATGCCGCGGAAAGCGTCCTGCGGGCGTTGTCTGCCCGTCGAACCGCGCGCCGCTAGGCCAGCCGCGCCCGAAAAGCAAGGAATTTCGCGGGCGGCGCGCGCCTCAGGCGGGCACGCCCAGCCTGTCCGCGGCCATTGCCTTGCGCCCGGTGGGGGTGGCGCCGCCACCGGCCGCCAGCCGTCGCAGCCGCTCGCCGTCGGGCACGCGCAGCCAGGCGCCGTCCTTCTCGATCACGCCTTGCGCGCGCAGCATCTTCAGCACCCGGTTGACGTGAACCGGCGTCAGCCCGACGACATCGGCCAGGTCCGCCTGGGTCAGCGGCAGCAGGCACTTGTCCTCGCGCACCTGCCCGGCGTCGCGCAGCCGGTCGAACAGGTCGTCGAGCAGCGTGCACATCCGCTCCACCGCGTTCTGCCGGCCCAGCGCGACGATCCAGTCGGATTGCCGCGCCAGCGTGCGCAGCGTCGCCGCCACCAGCGCCTGCGCGGTCGCGCTGCGGCCGCCCGGCGCATCGAGCGGCACGCCCCGCGCCCGCAGCGGCGTCAGCGCGACGATGGCGTGGCGCGGCCGCTCGCCCAGCAGCCATTGCGGCTCGCAGAACTCGCCCGGCAGGAACAGCCCGGTGATCTGCCGGCGCGCGCCGCTCAGCATCCGGTAGCGACAGGCCCAGCCTTCCTCCAGTTGCCAGATCACGCGCGGCGAGTCGCCCGCCCGAGTCAGGTGCTGGTGGCGCCGGAAGTGTTCAGTCTCAGACAGTTGTTCGCAGGTGTTCGGAACGGCATTCATGGACGTGCCCCTGTGAGGCCTGCCCAGTTAGGCCCGGGTTGCGCCATTTTGATACAGCCCGGTGCAGCCCGTGCAGGAACCGCGCCGGACCGAAGCCGCCGCCGCCGCACCGGCCGCCGCCGCCGGGAATCGCTTAACCTGCGTTAGCGCGGCGGATCACCCCCGCCCGGTCCCGCTTTCCCTTGGTGAAGCGCCCTCGCGGCGCACCGGCTTGATCCCGCAACCAAGGAGGACGTCCAGATGGCCAATGAGAACGCGAATGCCGCCAAGGCATCGCCCGGCCAACCCGCCGGCCAGGCAGGCAACCCGTCAACCGCTTCATCCGCCGGCGGCGCGTCAGGCGGCCAGGCCGCTGGCGGCCAGGCGACTGGCGGGCAGGGCGCCGGCACCGCCGCGTCCGAAGCCGGCTCGTCGGGCGGCGCGGCGTCGCGCAGCGCTGCCACCGCCAAGGATGCTGGCAAGGACAGCGGCAAGGCCGGCAGCAAGGCAGGCGCCTCCGCGACCGCCGGCGCCGACAGCGATGCGATCGCGCTGCTCAAGGCCGATCACCGCGCCGTCGAAAAGCTGTTCGAGCAGTTCGAGACCGCCAGCGGCACCGAGGCCGACGCGATCGTCGCCCAGATCTGCAAGGCGCTCGCCATCCACACGATGCTCGAGGAGGAGCTGTTCTACCCCGCCGCCCGCGACGAGGCCTCGGACGAGGACCCGCTCGACGAAGCCCAGGTCGAGCATGACAGCGCCAGGCTGCTGATCGCCGATCTCGCCCGGGGTCGCTCGGGCGACGAATACCGCGAGGCCAAGGTCACCGTCCTCGCCGAGCAGATCCGCCACCACGTCGCCGAGGAGGAGAAGGCGCGCACCGGCATCTTCGCCCGCGCCCAGGCCGCCGGGGTCAACACCCCCGAACTCGCCGAGCGCATCCGCCGCCGCAAGGCAGAACTCGAGGCGCGCGACCGCGTGCCCGCCGGCCGCCCGGTCGCCATCGATATTTCCCGTGGGTCGCAGGCCCGACAAGCAGAGGAGTATGACATGCAGAACAGCCAGACGAGGGACCGTGACTCGCGCGGTCGCTTCACCGACGATGACGACGATCGCGGCGGCCGCGGCGGCAGCCGGGGCGGTTCGCTTGGTTCCTCCGACCGCGAGCGCGACGACGAGGGCCGCTTCGTGGGCAGCGGGCGCGGCGGTGGTCGCGGCCGGGATGACGATGACGACGATCGCGGCCGGGGCGGTCGCGGCGGCAGCAGCGGTGGCCGGGGCCACGGCGGCTGGTTCGGCGACAGCGAAGGCCACTCCGAGGCCGCGCGCCGGGGCCGTGACGACGACGACGATCGCGGCGGGCGCGGCGGCAGCCGCTCGCGCGGGTACGACGATGACGATCGCGGCGGCCGCTCGCGCTCGTCGAGCCGCTATGACGATGACGACGATCGCGGCAGCCGTGGCGGACGCAGCGGCGGCGGCAGCCGTGGCGGCGACGGCCGTGGTTGGTTCGGCGACAGCGAGGGCCATTCGGAAGCCTCGCGGCGCGGCTGGGACAACCCCGATCACGGGCAGTCGGGCTGGTACGGCGACAGCCGGGGCCACTCCGAAGCCTCGCGTCGCGGCTGGGACAACCCCGATCACGGCCGGTCCGGCTGGTTCGGCGACAGCGAAGGCCATTCCGAGGCGTCGCGTCGCGGCTGGGAAGATCGCGGCGACTCGCGCTCCTCGCGCGGGCGTGACGACGACGACGATCTGGGTGGACGCGGTGGCGGCAGCCGCTCGCGCGCCTCGAGCCGCGACGACGACGATGATCGCGGCGGCAGCCGCGGCGGGTCGAGCCGCGGCAGTTCCGGCTCCAGTTCGAGCCGGGGCCGCGACGACGACGATCGTGGCCGCTCGCAGGACAATCGGGGCGGCTGGTTCGGCGACAGCCGCGGCCACTCCGAAGCCTCGCGTCGCGGCTGGGAAAACCGCCGCTGATCGCAATGCCGGTGCCGCCGGGCCGCCTTCGGGCGGCCCGGCCCTGCACTTCTTCCATGCCTTGGACCTCGTCACCGGGAGCCTGCCCATGTCCTTCTTCGACCGCATCGCCGCCGCGGTGATGCCCCCCGAAAGCGCTTCCGACCGGGCCAATGCTCGCAAGGTCGCGGAATCGCTCAGCGCCGCCGGAGACTGGCTCTCCACCGTGCTGCAGCACCACGCACACATCGAGACCCTGTTCGGCGAAGCGCTTGACTACCCTGACGCCGAGCGCCGCCTGGTCGCCCTGAAGAACCTCGCAATCACGCTGACCGCACACGCCAACGCCGAGGAATCGGTGATCTATCCGGCCCTGACCGAGATCGGCGAAAAGGCCGATGCGATGATGGCCTACAACGAACAGGCGATGGTCAAGATCGAGATGGGCCTGCTCGAAAAGCTCGATCCGATGTCGGAAGACTGGCGCGACAAGCTCACCCACATCCGCGACGCCGTCGCGCACCACGTCTGCGAGGAAGAAGGGAAGTGGTTTCCCGAGCTCCAGCAGCACCTTTCGCCGGCCGATCGCGCCAGGCTGAACGCCCGCTTCCCGCAGGAGTTCGACCGTTACGCCGGTCCCGGCCACGAATGGCTGCCGGTGACCTGATGGCCGACGCCCCCACCCGGAAAACGCGCGACGACGCGCCGCCCACCGCCGCCAAGGATCTCCACGCCGATCGCGCGCTGCTCGCCGAAGCCGTCACCATCGCCGCGCCGCGCGCGGACCTGTACCGCTTCTGGCGCGACCCCGCCAATCTCGCGTCGATCATGGAGAACGTGGTCCGCATCGAGCCGATCTACGGCAAGCGCTCGCGCTGGACCGTGAAGGCGCCCGGGGGCCGCACCGTCAGCTGGGAATCGGTGATCACCCACGAGGTGCCCGACGCCGAGGTCGGCTGGCAATCGGTCGCGGGGGCGGAGATCGACAACAGCGGCCGCATCGAGTTCCGCGACGCCGGCCCGCGCGGCACCGTGGTCCGCGCGGTGATCGCCTACGATCCGCCCGGCGGGCTGATCGGCCAGACCATCGCCAGGCTGTTCCAGCGCGAACCGCGCGTCCAGGCCCGCCGCGACCTGCACCGGCTCAAGCAACTGTTCGAAGCCGGCGAGATCGCCACCGGCGCCCGCAACCGCCGTCTCCGGCAGGAACGCAACGAGGATCAACGCCCATGAAAGCGATAGCCTGGCACGGCAAGCACGACGTCCGTTGCGACACCGTCGACGATCCCGAGATCCTCAACCCGCGCGACGCGATCGTCCGCATCACCTCGACCGCGATCTGCGGCTCGGACCTGCACCTGTTCGACGGCATGATCCCGACGATGCAGAAGGGCGACGTGCTCGGCCACGAGTTCATGGGCGAGGTCGTCGAGGTCGGCGCCCGGTCGACGCTCCGGCCCGGCCAGCGCGTCGTCGTGCCGTTCCCGATCGCCTGCGGGCGCTGCTACCATTGCAGCAAGCACGAGTACGCCGCCTGCGAGAACGGCAACCCGGCCGAGAACCAGGACATCGGCCGCGAGGGCATGGGCCAGCCGATGAGCGCGCTGTTCGGCTACAGCCACATGACCGGCGGCTACTCCGGCGGCCAGGCCGAGCTGGTCCGCGTGCCGTTCTCCGACGTCGGCCCGCTGGTGATCCCCGACGACAGCATTCCCGACGAGAAGGTGCTGTTCCTCACGGACATCCTGCCGACCGGCTGGATGGCGGCGGAGAACGCTGGCATCGAGTCCGGCGACACCGTCGCCGTGTGGGGCTGCGGCCCGGTCGGCCTGTTCGCGGTGCAATCGGCATTCCTGATGGGGGCTGAACGCGTGATGGCGATTGATCACTTCCCTCACCGCCTTGAACTGGCGCAACGCTTCGGCGCGGAGACCGTCAACTTCGAGCAGACCAAGGTCTACGAGGCGCTGCAGGACATGACCGGCGGCATCGGCCCGGATGCCTGCATCGACTGCGTCGGGCTGGAGCCCACGGCGCCTTCGTCGACAACGTGATCGACCAGATCAAGGTTTCCACCTTCCTCGGCACCGATCGCGCCCACGTCATCCGCCAGGTGATCATGGCGGCGCGGCGCGGCGGCCGCGTCTCGATGCCCGGCGTCTATGGCGGCTTCGTCGACAAGTTCCCGCTCGGCGCGCTGATGGAAAAGGGCCTGACGCTGAAGACCGGGCAGACCCACGTCCAGCGCTATCTGCGCCCGCTCTACACCGCGATCGCCGAAGGCAAGCTCGACACCACGTTCCTGATCAGCCGCACGATGGCGCTGGAGGACGGCCCCGCAGGCTATCGCAAGTTCCACGACGAGCAGGACACCACCACCAAGATCGTGCTCAAGCCCGGCACGCAACCCGCACTGCCCGCCTGAGTTCCCAACGCTTCGTCGCATTTCAATGCTGCAATGCGACGAAACGATGACGCAACCGAATGCACGACGATTGACCCCGAAGGCGATTTGCGGCCCCTTGGCTGCGGGAGAGAGACTAGGTTCTCGCACGAAGGGGTCGCCCAGATGTCCAGGTCCGCGCCGTCCACCAACCCGCCCGAGCCGGGCCGGGAAACGCTTCCCGACCAGCCCGCGCTGGCGCTGTTCGTCGGCACGCTGTTCGAACGGCTCGGCGGCACGCTGGAGATCGATGCCGAGGGCAAGCGCCACGCCTGGCGCCCGTCGCTGACGCGCATCCGCCGCGATGGCCCGCCGCAGCTCGAAGGCGCCCGTGCCCACGAACGCTTCCGCTCGGTGGAGGAGTGGGAAGGGGCGATGAAGCTGGCGCAATACTGGCTCACCCGGCTCGGCGACGCCGATCGCGACCTCGTCTACACGATGCTCGCGCCGCTGCCCGAAGCCGTTGGCGAGACGTTCGATTTCCGCGAGCGCCTTGCCGGCGACGAGTAGGCGCGTCAGGGAAACCCGACGAACCGCAGCGTCTCGTCCAGCGGCTTGCGCTCCGATACCACCGCGTTGGCGGGAAAGTCCGGGTCCGGCCAGCCCAGCGCGACGCTCTTCATGATCACCTCGTCTTCGGGGATGGCCGCGTATTCGCGCACCACCGGCGATTGCATGATCCCCTGGCTGTTGATCACCGTGCCCAAGCCGCGCGACCAGGCCGCGTTGACCAGCGCGTTGGCCACCCCGCCGCAATCGAAGATCGCGTCGTCGCCATCGGCCAGCGCCCGGTCGAAGGTGATGATCACGCAGACCGGCGCATCGAACTGGCGGAACCCGCGCAGCATCCAGTCCTCGCGCCCGGCCTTGTCGTCGCGGGCGATGCCCATCGCCGCGAACAACTGCTTCGCCACGCCCACCTGCCGCTCGCGGTGCGCCCCGGCGTAAGCCGATCCGGCGCGGAACTCGCGCGATTCGGGCACCCCCGCGACCATCCGCGCAACGTTGCCGGCACGGATGCGCGCCAGCGGCTCGCCGCTGATCGCGTGGAAATGCCACGGCTGGCTGTTGTACGAGGAGGGCGCCCGCATCACCAGGGAGATCACCTCCGCGATCAGCGCGCGCGGCACCGGATCGGGCCGATAGCCCCGGATGCTGCGCCGATCGAGGATCACCTGCTCGAATTCCATCGCCTGCTCCCCTTGCCCGGTCCGCTGCGCGAGACCCGCCGCGACGGTTGATGAAGCCGCCCGGACGTGGGATCAACCGGCGACAGGAACCCACCATGGCAGAGTCTCTCGTCCTTCACGGCTATTTCCGCTCGAGCGCGAGCTGGCGGGTGCGCATCGCGCTCAACCTCAAGGGGCTCGCCTACCGCCAGGTCTCGCACCACCTGCGCGACGGCGCCCAGCACGATCCGGCCTACCGCGCGCTCAACCCCCAGGCGCTGGTCCCGGCGCTGGAGGTCGACGGCGCGGTGCTCACGCAAAGCCTGGCGATCTGCGAGTACCTTGACGAGCGCTGGCCCAGTCCGCCGCTGCTGCCGCCCGATCCGCTCGCCCGCGCCCGCGTCCGCGCCTTCGCGCTGGCGATCGCCTGCGAGGTCCACCCGCTGCAGAACCTCGGCATGCTCGACCGGCTGCGCGCGCGCGGCTTCGACGGCGCCGCCGTCAAGCAGTGGGCGCGCGAGACGATCGACCACGGCCTCGCCGCCTGCGCCACGCTGGTCGCGGCGGAAAGCGGCCCGTTCTGCTTCGGCGCCGTCCCGACCCTGGCCGACGTGCTGCTGATCCCGCAACTGGGCAATGCCCGCCGCTTCGGCGCCCGGGTCGACTGGCCGCGCTTCCCCGCGATCGAGGCGGCCTGCGCGGCGCTGCCCGCGTTCGCCGCCGCGCGCCCCGAGGTCCAGCCGGATTCGGAGTGACGCTCTGCCCCGGCGATGGCGACATTTGGCCGGACAGGACCATCGCCATGGCGTTCCGGTGCGCTTGGCAAGGCAGGACACGCTGGCTAGCCTTGGCGAAACCACCAGGGAACCCGAACATGGCCTTCACGCTCAGCATCACCTTTCCGTTCGATCACGTCGAGTTCGGGGACGAGTTCGTCTCGATGGCGGCGGTGCAGGAATGCGCGCGCGCGGCGGAGGAGGCCGGGTTCTGGTCGGGCACCACCACCGATCACCCGGTGCCGTCGTACCGCTGGCTCGACAACGGCGGCCACTACGCGCAGGACCCGTTCGTGATGCTGTCGATGGTGGCCGCGATCACCACCCGCCTGCGCATGCAGACCAACATCGTCGTGCTGCCCTACCGCAACCCGTTCATCACCGCGCGCGCGGTCTCCTCGCTCGATGCGTTCAGCGGCGGCCGCTTCGTGTTCGGCCTCGGCGCCGGCTACCTGAAGCCCGAGTACAAGGCGCTCGGGGTCGATTTCGACAGCCGCAACGAGCTGATGGACGAATACATCCGTGCGATGAAGCTGGCCTGGACCGGCGAGGACTTCAGCTTCGAGGGCACCGGCTACACCGCCGTCGGCAACCGCATGCGCCCGACCCCGGCGCAGACCCCGCACCCGCCGCTGCTGATCGGCGGCAACTCCAAGCGCGCGCTGCGCCGCGCGGTCGAGCTCGGCGATGCCTGGCATCCGTTCATCGTCCCGAAGATGGTGACCGATACCGCCCGCACCGCCAACATCTCCGACGACGAGGACATCACCGCGGCGATCGACTACATGGCCGAGCACAGCGCCAGGGTCGGCCGCGCCACCCCGCCGCCGGTGATCGCCTCCAGCACCTTCACGATCAAGCCCGGCTTCAGCGCGCAGGAGGCGCTCGACCAGTACGGCCGCCTGCACCGCCTCGGCGTGATCGGCTCGGGCGCCAGCGTCTGGGTGGAGAACCGCAGCGAGTGGTGCGACCTGGCGCGCCGCTTCGGCGAGGAGGTGATCGCCAGGATCGACTTCTGACCCGAGACTTGTGTTACTTCAAATAACATATTAGCCTTCTCCCCGAAGGCGCGATTCGGCGCGCCACGAGGAGAGGGCCGATGGGCGCAGCGACGGACAGGCTTTTGGCGATGATGCCGGCGGGCGAGGGCTTCGCCCCCGCGTTCGCGGACGTTCGCGACCTCCAGGTCGCGGCGATGAACGAGCGGCTGCAGGAAGTGGGCCAGCGCATCAAGCTGGTGAAGATGCGCGCCGCCGACGCCGGGATCGATGCGATCGCGTCGCACGCCGACATGGTGCCGCTGCTGCTGCCGCACACCGCCTACAAGAGCTACCCGGAAAGCTTCCTGCACGAGCGCAAGTGGGACAAGCTGACGCGCTGGCTCGGCACCGTCACCGCCTGCCCGGTGGACGGCGTCGATCTTGCCGGGGTCGAGGACATGGACCAGTGGGCCGAAGCCTGCGCCGCGGCCGGCGTGTTCGTGTCGTGCTCGAGCGGGACCACCGGCAAGCCGGCGATGCTGCCCGCCGCCCGTTCCGATCTCGATTTCGCCGGCGCGGAGAACATCGTCGCCGTGCAATGGGGCTCCGCGATCCGAGCCGGCGACAAGCGCGTGATGGCCGGATACGGCGCCACTGCGCAAAGCCCGCGCAACAACGCCACCGGCAGCGCGCTGGTCGCCGCCTTCGTCGATCATACCCGGCTCGCCACCTCCAAGGTGCCGGCGATCACGATGGGCTCGATCTCGAAGATGATCACGCTGCGCAAGGCCATCGCCGAAGGCACCGCGCGCCCGGCCGAGATCGCCGAGTTCGAGCGCGAGAGCGCCGCGCGCGAGGCGGCGTTCTCCGGCGCGCTCGCGGCCGCCGCCGATCACGTCATCGCGCATCGGGCCGACAAGCTGTTCATCATGGCGATGTGGGGGCCGCTCTACCTGCTCGCCGAGGAAGTCCGCAACCGCGGCCTGTCGGGCAAGGATTTCCACCCGGAGAACGCGGTGTTCCTGGGCGGCGGCCTCAAGCGCGCGCAAGTGCCGCCGAACTACAAGGAATACATCTACGAGACCTTCAACCTCTCGCCGGCCTTCACGTACCAGATGTACGGCATGCAGGAGACGCAGACCTCGATGCCGCGCTGCAGCCACGGCCGCTACCACGTCCCGGCGTGGATGGTGTGCCTGCCGCTGAACAAGGCCGGCGACGCACTGCTGCCGATGACCGGCGAGGTCGAGGCCCGCGCCGCGTTCTTCGACCTGTCGATGCAGGGCCGCTGGGGCGGGGTGATCTCGGGCGATCGCATCTCGATCGACTACCGCCCCTGCGCTTGCGGCGCCGCCTCGCCGTCGATCGCCGACGACATCGCCCGCTATGCCGACATCGAGGGCGACGACAAGATCGCCTGCTCGGGCACCGTCGATGCCTACGTGCGCGGCATCTCCTAGGAGGACAGACCCATGAACGCCGAGTCCCCGATCGCTGCCACCGTCGACAGCGCCCCGTTTTTCATCGCCGGCCGCGTCGTCGAGGGCATGGACGTGCTCCATCGCTCGCGCGACCTTGGCGTCGATTTCGCGACGCCTCGGCTCGATCTCGACGCGCTGGTGCGCCCGCGCACCGAGCTGCCGCCGCTGCTCAACGTGCCGCTGGCCGAGATCATCGACTTCCTCGCCGAAGCCGGCCAGCGCCTCGTCGCTCCCGGCAACGACCATGTCGAGGCCTGCGTCGAGCGCATGGCCAAGGTCAGCCTGCAACCGCTGGCGACGATCCGCTTCATGGTCACCAACGCCGCCGAATACCTCGACCCGAAGGTGCTGCGCGAGGTGGTCGAGCAGAACTTCCCGAACCCGAAGGCGCTCGACGAATGGGTGCCGCACACCGATCACCAGGGCCGGCGCAGCTTCATCCGCGCCTATGCCCCGCGCCTGATCCACGTGCTGCCGGGCAACGCCCCGGCGCAAGGCATCCGCTCGATCGCGCAGTCGGCGCTGGTCAAGGCGGTCAACGTCTTCAAGATGGCCTCGGCCGATCCGTTCTCCACCGTCGCCTTCCTGCGCACGATGGCCGAGGTCGATCCCGCGCATCCGGTGGTCCAGTCGATGTCCGCGGTCTACTGGCGCGGCGGTGACGAGGCGGTGGAGCGCGTGCTGTTCCGCCCGCAATATTTCGACAAGCTGGTGGCGTGGGGCGGCGGCGATGCCATCTCGAACGTGATGAAATACATCGGCCCCGGCTTCCAGCTCGTCAGCTTCGATCCCAAGACCTCGATCTCGATGGTCGGCCGCGAGGCGTTCGACAGCGACGAAGCGCTGGCCGAGGCTGCGCGCCGCAACGCGCAGGACGTGGCGATGGCCAACCAGGAAGCCTGCGTCTGCAGCCGCTTCACCTTCATCGAGGCGACGCCCGACCAGGCCGATCGCTATTGCGAGATGCTCGCCCGCGAGATCCGCGTCGACCGCATGGGCGAGGGCACCCCGCGCCCGCTGGAGATGGACCTCAAGGAAGCGATCGACGTGCTGCGCATGATGGACGAGGACTATGCCGTGTTCGGCGCCTCGGACGGGCGCGGCGTCGCCATCCGCTCGGAGGAGCCGGTCGATTTTCACCCGCTGCGCAAGACCAGCAACGTCGTCTGCGTCCCCAGCCTCGACGCGGCGATGAAGTACGTCAACGTCGCCACCCAGACCGTGGGCGTCTGGCCGTTCCACCGCATGGCCGGATTGCGCGACCGCCTCGCCAGCGGCGGCGCCCAGCGCGTGGTGCGATTGGGGGAAGCCGGGCCGAGCGCGATTGGCAATCCGCACGATGCGATGTACCCGTTGCATCGTTTCGTCCACTGGATGGCGAACGAGGACGGCTGCATCGGCGAGGATTGACGCCGACGAACGGGGGCAAGGCGGGCATTGGCGCGGCAACGGACGACAACCCCCCGCAAGCCCGATGATGCCCGCGCCCACCGCTCGGTCGAGGCGCTGCGCACCGCGTTCCTGTCGCTGATCGAGACCCGTCCGTTCGAATCGGTCACGATCCGCGACATCACCGCGGCGGCGGGCGTCTCCTATCCCACTTTCTTCCGCCGCTTCGCCGGCAAGGACGAACTGCTGGCCGATATCGCCACCGCCGAGGTGCGCCACCTGCTGGCGCTGGGGGCAGGGGCGATGGGCACGCCCGGCGCCAGTTCGCCGCAGGCGATGTGCGATCACGTCGCCGCGCACCGCCGGCTCTGGTGCACGCTGCTCACCGGCGGCGCGGCGTCGGCGATGCGCGAGGAATTCATGGCGATCGTCCGCGACATGGCCGCCAGCCGGCCGCGCATCAATCCGTGGATTCCGGTCGATCTCGCGGTGCCGTTCGTCGCGGCCGGGCTGTTCGAGATCCTCTCCTGGTGGATGCGCCAGCCGGCCGACTACCCGGTCGCCAACGTCGTCACGCTGATCGATGCGCTGGTCGTCGACGTCACCGCGAGGCCGCGACCGATAACCCTTGCTTGACTCGGCGTCCCCGGGCAATAATGTGCCGACTGGCTCGATTAATCCGAGTCCGCGACTTTGGGAGAGGTTCGATGGCAAGTGCACGCCCCGGCGCGGCGATCGACAATGGTCCGCTGATCCGTGAAATCGACTTCGCGCCGTTCAAGATGCGCGTGTCCGCCGATCGCTATCGCGATCCCGAATACCACGCGCGCGAACGCGAAAGGCTGTGGATGCGCTGCTGGCAGGTCGCCGGCCGGCAGGAGGAACTGCCCGAACCCGGCGACTGGAAGGTCTACACGCTGTTCGACCAGTCGTGGCTGCTGGTGCGCGGCAAGGACGGCACGATCCGCGGCTTCGTCAACGCCTGCCGACACCGCGGCAATGCCTTCTGCCAGGGCAAGGGCCACTCGGCGCGCTTCACCTGCCCCTATCACAACTGGACCTACGGGCTCGACGGCGCCCTGCTCGCCGTCGCCCGCCCCGATTTCGACGGCACGATCGAGGACTTCGTCGGCGACAAGGACGAGCTCGGCCTGATCCAGGTGCCGGTCGATGTCTTTGCCGGCTTCATCTTCCTCAATCCCGATCCCGCCGCCGAGCCGCTGCTCGACTACCTGGGCGAGGTCGCGGACCTGCTGCGCCCCTACAAGCTCGACGAGATGGTGCCGGTCGGCCTCAACGTCCGCGAGGCGATCGACTGCAACTGGAAGGTGATCCAGGACGCGTTCCAGGAAGGCTACCACATCCAGGGCGTCCACCCCGAGCTGATCCCGGCGATGGACGAATCGAAGGAACGCTACGGCTTCTTCGGCGATCACTCGGTCGCCACCGGCCCGTTCGGTGCCTCGAACATGGTCGATCTCTCGCCCGACGAGCAGGTGGCGGTGATCCGCGCGCTGCCCGGCACCTTCCCGGCCGTGGCGCAGGCGCTGCCCCGCTTCGAGGCGCTGGTCGAGCAATGTCGCGACGCCTCTGGCGAGCTCCACTTCACCGACCAGACCGGCGTGCGCCAGCTGCTCCAGCAGGCCACGCGCGAGACCTGGACCGCGCAAGGCCTCGACGTGTCCGGCCTGACCGACACGCAGATGAGCGACAACCACTTCCACACCGTGTTCCCGCACCTGTTCATGACCATCCGTGGCGGCGAATGCACGACGATCCTCTCGTGGCCGCACCCCGACGGCGATCCCAACCGCTGCGTCTGGCACGTCATCAACCTGATGTGGCTGCCGCCCGAACAGCGCCGCGCGGCGATGGAACCGCTGCTGGAGATCGCCGAGGGCGACCACTTCACCTACTTCCTGCCGCTCGAGCAGGACTGGGAGCAGATGCAGCACCAGCAGAACGGGCTGCGCAACCGCACGCTCAAGGAAACCGTGCTGACCAAGCAGGAAGTGCGGCTGGCGCATTACCACGCCGTGCTCGACGCCTGGCTCGAACGCGGCCGCAACGGCTGAAGGGAGAACGATGACCACGACCACCACCGCCACCGCCACCGAGGCCAAAGTCGGCCCGCTGATGCAGGTGATCAACGCGTTCTGCGCCAAGCAGGGCGAACTGCTGGCCAAGGGCATCACCGGGCCGGAGGACTGGGAGCCGCTGACCGAATTCCTCGATCCGGTCGCGTTCAAGCGCGTCGGCGCCTACCTCGAGGAGCTCGACTGGCCGGCCTACAAGACCTTCCTCACCGAATGGAGCAAGGGCGGCACGAAGTTCGAGATGACCGAGTTCCACATCAACGAGATCGGCGGCGCCGTCTTCCAGGAGATCGAGGAGCGCCACTATCGCGGCGACACCTTCATCCGCAAGAACGTGATCGCCGTCTATCGCTTCGATGCCGACAACCGCATCATCCACCTCGACATCTACGAGCAGGCGAAGGACACCGGCTCCTGGATCATCGAGGCGGCGCAGGAAGCGATGGCCTGACGATAACGCGACGATAACGCGGCCAAAACGCGGCCAAAACGCGGCCTAACCGTATCGCCGCTGCAGCATCGCCCAGGTGGCGCGCAACCCCAGCGCGTCACCACCCTTCGGTCGCCCGGGCTTGGCGGTCGGCCGCCAGGCGAACGTGTCGAAGTGCGCCCAGTCGATTCCCTCGGGCACGAACCGGTCGAGGAACAGCCCCGCCACCGATGCCCCGGCAAAGCCGTTGCTGTGCGCATTGGCGATGTCGGCGATGTCCGATTTCAGCCACTCGCGGTAGCTCTCGGGCAACGGCAGCCGCCAGCACGGATCGTCGCTGGCCAGCCCGGCGTCGAGCAGCGCCTGCGCCGTCGCGTCCTCGCGCGCCATCAGCGCCGGCAGGTCCGGCCCCAGCGCCGAACGCGCCGCCCCCGTCAGCGTCGCGAAATCGACGATCAGGTCGGGCTTCTCCTCGCCCGCCCGGGCCAGCGCATCGCCCAGGATCAGCCGCCCCTCGGCATCGGTGTTGCCGATCTCGACCGAAATCCCCGCGCGGCTGCGCAGCACGTCGCCCGGGCGGAAGGCATTGCCCGAGACCGCGTTCTCCACCGCCGGGATCAGCAGGTGCAGCCGCACCTTCAGCCCCGCGCCCATGATCAGCTTCGCCAGCGCCAGCGCGTGCGCGGCGCCGCCCATGTCCTTCTTCATCAGCAGCATCGCCGATGACGGCTTGAGGTCGAGCCCTCCAGAATCGAAGCACACCCCCTTGCCGACGATGGCAAGGCGCGGATGCGCCGGATCGCCCCATTCGAGCTCGATCATGCGCGGCGCGTGGCTGCGCCCGGCGGCGCGGCCGACCATGTGCACCATCGGGAACGCGCGCTCCAGCAATTCGCCGCGCGTCACCCGCACGTGCGCCTTGTGCGGCTTGGCCACCGCCTCCACCGCCTGTTCGATCTCGCCGGGGCCCATGTCCTCGGCCGGCGTGTTGACGAGGTCGCGCACCAGCGTGACCGCGCCTGCCTCCGCCACGGCCGCGTCGATCGCCCTGACCGCGCCGGTCAGCAGCACGCGCGCGCCCTCGGTGGAGGCGTCGGCGCGATAGCGATCGAAGCGATACTGGCCGAGCACCCACCCGATCAGCGACGGCGCGGCATCGATCGTGGCAGCGTCGGCCAGCCGGTAGGAGCCTGCCGGCAGCACTTCCGCCAGCTTGGCCAGGCACCAGCTCGACAGCTTGGCCGGATCGGCCACCCCGGCGACGACGGCGATGCCGTCGCCTTCGGCGAAGACGGCGTGGCTATAGCCTTCGCCCTTGAACTTCTGCGCCGCCAGTTGCGCGCGCTGCGCGGCGCTTCGCTGTGCCAGCCAGGCATCGAACCCGTCCTTGGCGACGAGATGGATCGCCGTCGCGGGCGCGCCCTTGTCGGGACGGATCAGGTCGGCTGCGGTGGGATCGGGCTGGATCGGTGCGGGCTTGTCGGTCATGGTCCCTTCCGGATGTGCCCGCTGGTGGGGCGGAGTGCCAGAGGAAAATGCCCATGCGTGCGTTTGGTCCCGTGCTTTTGTCAGTGTTGGCCCTGGCCGGCTGCGGCAAGCAGGCGCAGGTGCCGCAGCCGCGCCGCGCCGATGCCCCGGCAGCGCCGGCTGTCCCCGCCGCACCCCCGCCCGCACAGGCGCGGAAGGTCCATGTCGAGACGCCGCTGTTCGAGTTCGACTTTGCCTATCCCGCCGCGGCGGCGGCGATCCTGGCGCTGAAGGCGGCGCTGGACGCCGATCTGGCGCAGGCGCGCGCCACGATCGAGTCCGAGGCGAAGGCAGGCGAGGCCGAAGCCAGGCAGAACCGGTTTCCGTTCGTGGCCTACAGCTCGGGCACCGATTGGCAGGTCGTCGCCGAGCTTCCGGGCTGGCTGAGCATGTCCGCGCAAGTCTATGATTACTTGGGCGGCGCACATCCCAATCACGGCTATTCCGCGTTGCTGTGGGACAAGTCTGCCGGTCGCAAGCGCGCGGTGGCGGAGCTGTTCACCTCGAAGGCGGCGCTGTCGCGGGCGATCCGGGCACCGTTCTGCGATGCCCTCGATCGGCAGCGGGCGGAAAGGCGCGGCGCCCCGGTCGACCGCGCCGGCGGCGACGAATTCGACGCGTGCATCGATCCGGCCGGATCGACGGTGATCCTCGGCTCGTCCAACCACCGCACCTTCGACCGCATCGGCGTGCTGGTCGGCCCTTACGAAGCCGGACCTTATGTCGAGGGTGATTACGAGGTGACGCTGCCGGTCACTCCGGCGGTCATGGCGGCGGTTCGCCCCGAATATCGAGCGGCGTTTTCGGTCAAACGATAACCGCTCGCAAAAATCGCGCGCAATCGCTACATCGCGCGGCATGACCGAATACCAGACCATCGATGATGCCGACGTCGTGCTGCGCGACGGCACGATCAAGCTGCATGGCCCCGCCGCCTTCGAGGGCATGCGCAAGGCCGGCCGCCTCGCCGCCGAGATCCTCGACGCAATCGTCCCGCTGGTCCAGCCGGGCGTCACCACCGGCGCGATCGACGACATGGTGCGCAAGCTCACGCTCGAAGGCGGCGCGGTGCCCGCCACGCTCGGTTATCGCGGCTACGCCCATTCGAGCTGCGTCTCGATCAACCACGTCGTCTGCCACGGCATCCCGGGCGATCGGCAACTGAAGGACGGCGACATCGTCAACGTCGACGTCACCCCGCTGCTGAACGGCTGGCACGGCGATTCCAGCCGCATGTACCTGGTCGGCGACGTGCCGCTGAAGGCGCGCAAGCTGGTCGAGGTGACGTACGAGTGCCTGATGATCGGCATCGACAAGGCGAAACCGGGCGCGCGTCTGGGCGATATCGGCGCCGCCATCCAGAAGCATGCCGAAGCGCACCGCTACGGCGTCGTCCGCGAATTCTGTGGCCACGGCCTCGGTCGCCTGTTCCACGACGCGCCCGAAGTCGTCCATGCCGCCTATCCCGGCACCGGACCGATCCTCAAGCCTGGCATGTTCTTCACCATCGAGCCGATGATCAACCTCGGCAAGGCGCCGGTGAAGATGCTCGACGACGGCTGGACCGCGGTCACGCGCGACCGCTCGCTCTCCGCGCAGTTCGAACACTCGATCGGCATCACCGAGGACGGCTGCGAGATTTTCACCACCAGCCCGAAGGGGCTGCACAAGCCGCCGTATTGACGCTCTAGAGCCTTCGCGGGTCCACCACAGATCGCACCGGCGCTTCCGGCCCGCTCATCGCGGCGATCGCCGCGGCCACGCCGGAAAGCCCGATCCGCGCGCCGATCCACGGCGCCACGTCGATGCTGCCGTCGGCGATCGCGCGCATCGCCAGCGCCATGTCCTGCGGCTCCTCGCCGCCGGCGAACTGGATGTTCAGCCGCTTGTTCTGCGCCGCGAAGATGTACATCGATTCGGGCTCCATGCAGTAGCCGCCCATGACGATGCGCCCGTCGAACGGCGCCGCCTCGACGATCCGCGACAGCATGCCCGGCTGGCCGACGTTCTCGTAGATCAGGTTTACGCGGCGGTTGCCGAAATCGGGCAGGGGGCCATAGGGATCGGTCTCGCGCGGGTCGATGGCGATGTGCGCGCCCATCTTCAGCGCCTGCTCGCGCCGCCCGGCATGAAAATCGGCGGCGACGATCGGCGCCACCCCCATCAGCTTCAGGCCGGCGATCACGCCGAGGCCGATCGCGCCGCAGCCCAGCACGAGCGCCGCATCGCCGTGGTCCGGCCGCCCGCGCCGGGCGTGCTCCAGACCGACCGCCAGCGGCTCGATCATCGCCGCGAAATCGTCGGGCAGGTCCGACGGCACTTCCATCAGCATGTCCTCGTCGAGCAGCATCAGCTCGCCGAAGCCACCCGGGCAATCGTGGCTGAAACCGATCACCGCGTGTGCGCCCTGCTGGCGCATGATCGGCACCGAGGTCACGCGCGCGCCCGGCTTCACCGTGCGGCGGCTGCCGGGGCCATAGTCGAGCACCTCGCCGACATATTCGTGCCCCGGCACGAACGCCCGCCCGAAGTCGAGCGCGGTGTATGGCCCACCGAGCCGGCGCGAAAGGTCGATGACGTTCTGCCCGGCGTGGAGGAAATGCGCCTCCGACGCGCAGAGCCCGCACGAATGCGTGCGCACCAGCGCCTGGCCCTTGCCGGGCACCGGTTCGGGCATGTCGCGCACCAGCACCTGCCCGTTCTCGATGACGGCGGCCTTCACCGGAACCACTCCAGCGCGGCGTAGGACGGATCGTCGCGGTCGTGCGTCGGCGTGGCGCCGTGCGTCGGCATCGGCGTCACCTCGCGGATGCCGGTGTGGTCCATCACCACCACGCGGTGCACCAGTCCCCAGCGCCCGTCGCGCCGCTCCCAGCGGTCGCAATAGCGGCCGTGGACCTCCAGGTGCAGGATCTTGCCGTCGCGCTCCATGCGCATCGTGCCGGTGACGTAGCTCTCGCTGCCGGCGCGGTCGCCGTGCAGGGCGATCAGGATGTTGCTGACCTGGTGCGAATGGCTGGTCAGCCCGGTATGATGCGCGCAGATCGTGTCGATCACGCCCTTGCCCGGGCCCTGGTAATAGTCCGCGCCATAGTCGGCATGGCCGTCGTCGTGCCAGATCGAATGGCCCAGCGGCACGTCGATGCGATCGACCGCGCGGCAATACGTGTGGATCAGGTCGCGGATCGCCTGCTTGTCGGCCAGCGCGCGCAAGGTGGCTTCGTCCATCGTGCTCACTCCTTCGCGCCGTATTGCATCGCGTGCGCGGCAATCATGCGGATGCGCTCGCGCCGCTGCGCGGCCGACGAGAACGTCATCCCCGCCGCGTCGTCGGCCTCGCCCCAGTTGGTCGTCGGCCCGTGCGGCAGCCGGGCCAGGCCCAGCGCGGCGACGGCCTCGGGATCGGCGGTGCCGCTGGGGAAAGGGATGCCCTTGCGCGCCATCAGCTCGCGATAGGCCGGCGTGTCGGTCTGGCCCATCACCAGGTTGAGCACGTCGATGCCGTGCGGGGCCAGCTCTGCCCACAGCGACTCGCCCAGCACGAGGTCATAGGCCTTGGTCGCGCCATAGACCGAGCAGCCCGGCAGCCCCATGTAGCACGCGCCCGAGTTCACCAGGATCATCCCGCCGCGCCCGCGCGGCCGCATCAGCCCGGCGAAGTGGTGGCAGGCCTTGAGCACGGTCATGACGTTGCGGTTGGTCAGGTCGATCCAGTTGGCGACGGCGTTGTCGAGGAACGTCGCGCCGTTGGGATCGGCCCCGGCGTTGAGGATCAACAGGCCGACCTCGCGCCCTTCGGCGACTTGCGCCATGCGCTCGGCGGCGTCCTTCTTCGCGAGGTCGATCGTCGCGGTGATCACCTGCGTGTCGGGATGGGCGGCATGGAGTTCGCCGGCGAGGGCATCGAGCGGGCCTTCGCGCCGCGCGATCAGGATCAGGTTCAGCCCCGCGGCCGCCAGTTGCCGGGCAAAGGCGGCGCCGGTGCCTTCGGAAGCGCCGGCGATCAGTGCCCAGGGCCCGTATCTCTCCCCAAATCCCGCTTCGGCCATGGCCGAACTCTCCCTTGATTCGTCGTCCTGCAGCAGGTATATTCCGATAATTCAGAATATGTCCACTCTCAGCGATCATGACCAGCAGTTCTGCGACGCCATGGCCTCGTTGATGGCGCCATGGGGCTGGCCGCGGCCGGTCGGCCGCATGTACGCCTACCTCCTGCTCGCCGAAGCGCCGGTGACGCTGGACCGGCTGGCCGAGGATCTCGGCGTGGCCAAGAGCAACGCCAGCATCGCCGCACGGACGCTGGAGCAGTTCGGCAATGCCCGCCGCCACACCGAGCCCGGCACCAAGCGCATCTTCTATTCCGCGCCGACCGTGCAGACCGGCCCGTTCGCTTCCAAGGTCGAACTGCTGGCGCGGCTCGAACGGCTGCTGTGCGATCGCCAGCGCGAAGGCGTCGCCCCCGCCGTCGCCGAGCGCCTGCTCGGCATGGCGGGTTTCTATGCGCGCATGCGCGGCGCCATCGCCGGCCTGATCGCGGAGGCGCGCGACCAGGCTGCCAACGATCAGATGTAGCGGCCGCCGTTCACGCCGATCACCTGCCCGGTCACGAAACCGGCGCCCTCCGATGCCAGCCAGCTGACGGCGCTGGCGATGTCCGCGGGCACGCCCGCCCGGGTGATCGGCCCGGCGGCGATTTCGGCGTCGAGTGCCAGCGGCTGCTTCGACGCGGCGAACGAGGCATCGGACATGAGCGTCTGGGTGATGAAGCGCGGCGGCACGGTATTGAACGTGATCCCTTGCGGACCGAACTCGTGCGCCAGCGCCTTGGTCATCGCGATCATGCCGCCTTTCGAGGCGGCATAGTGCGCCATGTCCTTCGCGCCCTTCTGCGCCGCCATCGACGAGATGTTGATCACCCGGCCCCACCCGGCCGCAACCATGTCGGGCAGCACGACCTGCGTGACGACGAAGGCGCCGGTGAGGTTCACCCGCATCATCTCCCCCCACACCGCGTCGGTCATCTCCAGGAACGGACAGAAGCCGGGAATGCCGGCGTTGTTGACCAGCACCGCCACCGGCCCGAGCGACGCCCGCAACTCCGCCACGGCGGCGTTGACCTGCGCGCGGTCGGCAATGTCCGCGCCCAGCGCCACGGCCTTGCCGCCGGCCGCGCGGATCGCCTCGACCGTGCCGGTGCAGCGCGATGCCTCGATGTCCAGCACGCCGACGGCCAGGCCGTCCGCCGCCAGTTGCCTGGCGCATGCCGCGCCGATTCCCGCCGCCGCGCCCGTCACCAGCGCCACCCGTCCTGCCATCATGCTCTCCTTGATCCGTTTTCTACCAGCCGGGCCGTCCGGCGATCAGCATCTCGACCATGCGTTCCACCCAGGCCTCGCGCTCCGCCGCGCCGGGCAGCGCCCCGCCCAGCAGGACCCGCCCGTACCAGCCGCGCAAGGCCAGGATGAAGCACTCGGCCACCGCCGCCGGGTCGCGGCACGGCACGCCATCGGCTTCGGCGCAGCGGGCGATGAAGGCGGCCACTTGCGCCATGCCCGCTTCGGTCGTGTCCAGCACCACAGCGGCCACTTCGGGGAACTGCCCCGCGGCGCTGGTGATCAGCCGGTTGATCTCGAGCAGGTCGCCCTCGAGGCTGTAGGCAAGCGCGCGATTGCCGAACGCCGCGAGGCCCTGCGCGAGAGCCGGCGGCCCTTCGGCATGGAGCGCGCTGGTCGCGGCCATGCGCGCCGCCTGCTGGGTCATGATCGCGCGGAACAGGTCCGCCTTGCTGGCAAAGCGCGCCACCAGCGTCGTGCGCGAGACGCCGGCCGCCTTGGCGATGCTCCGCATCGAGGCGCCGCCGAAGCCGTGCTGCAGGAACTCCGCCAGCGCCGCCGCGAGCAACTGCGCGTCGATCTCGGCGACCTCGGCCAGGCGGGGGCGGCCGCGGGTGCGCGCCACGGGTGCCGCATCGCGCACCGGACGATTGACGCTGCCCATAGCTCCATCCCCATCCGCGCACCGTCGGTCCGGTGCGATCAAAGACCACCTGGACCATTTAGCGCGGCCGCGCCCGAATGCAAACCGGCGGGCCCGCTTCCGTGCAAAGCTTGCCACCCCGTTCCGGCGCCGCTAAGCGCGCGCAGCATTGGACACGGGGCAATGGGCTTGACCGAACCGACTATTCCCACCGGGCAGCTTGCGTTGTCCGGGCCGAGCGAGAAGCTCGACGCCGCGCACTGGCCGGTGCGCGGTGACCTCGCGCACATCCGCCTCGCCGGCCGCTGCTTCGTGCCGCACTATGCGGTGCCGATGCCGCACCGCCTGAAGGTGGCGGCGCCGCTGCGCCGCACCGCCCAGGCCGAAGGCGAAGTGCTGGCGGAACTGCCGGCCGGTGCCGCGTTCGACGTGCTCGACATGGCCGGCGGCTGGCACTGGGGCCAGGTTGGCGACGACGGCTTCGTCGGCTACATTCCCGCCGATCTGCTGGAGCCCGCGGCATGACCGCAAGCGTGTTCATCGACGGCGCGGCCGGAACCACCGGCCTTGAAATCGCCGACCGGCTCGCCGGGCGGAGCGAGTTCGAGCTGCTGATCCTCGACGACGCCAGCCGCAAGTCGCCCGAAGCGCGCAAGGCGGCGCTGCATGCCGCCGATTTCGCGGTGCTGTGCCTGCACGACGATGCCGCGCGCGATGCCGTGGCCATGGCCGAGGGCAGCAAGGTCCGCATCATCGATGCCAGCACCGCGCACCGCACCGCGCCGGGCTGGGCCTACGGCTTTCCCGAAGTGGTCGGTCGCGACGTCATCGCCGGTGCCGCGCGCGTGGCCAACCCCGGCTGCTATCCCACCGGCTTCATCGCCCTGCTTGCGCCGCTGGTCCGCGGCGGCCTGCTGCCGGCCGACTGGCCCTACGTCTGCCATGCCGTTTCCGGCTATTCCGGCGGCGGCAAGGCGCTGATCGCGCGGTTCGAGGCCGATGCCGACATCGCCTGGCGCGGCTACGGCCTGGGCCTGGGCCACAAGCACGTGCCCGAAATGCAGCGCTATGCCGGCCTCGGCCACGCCCCGGTGTTCGCGCCGGCGGTGATCCCGGCGCATCGCGGCATGGTCGTCGAAGTGCCGCTGCACCTTTCGCTCATGCCGGGCGCCGCGCCCGCCGATGCCCTGCGTGAGGCGCTGGCGGCGTTCTATGCCGGCAGCCCGGTGATCCGCGTTGCCGCCGACGCGCCGGAGGAACTGCTCCTGCGCCGCAGCGCGATGCCGTCGGACGCGATGACGCTCCACGTCTTCGGCGCCGGGGACGGCGGGCAGGCCCGGCTGGTCGCGGTGCTCGACAACCTCGGCAAGGGCGCAAGCGGCGCCGCCGTGCAGAGCCTGAACCTGATGGCCGGCCTGCCGGAGACGGCGGGACTCGCACTGCAAGCGTGACCACGCCGGCGCCACGTCGTCGCCCGATTGCCTCCTGAGCCGCAAGCGGTGCCCAAGTTTTGGGCAGGAATTGATCGAAACTTGTGCAATCCTTTGGATCGGCGCAGTTTCGTGTCCGAATCTTTCTGCATTGCAGCACGCCAAACGGCCGAATCCCCGTTTTCGCGGGGCCGGTTTTGCCCTACGGAGTGCCCGGCCGAGTCTGGCACGATTCTTGAAGTTTCGTTTACCCGAACAGGCCCGGTCCAGAGCCACGCACGGTTGCATGCTGCACGCCGTCGCGAACAGGCAACCGGGGGTTTCGGGCCGAGAAGAGGGATAACGCTGGCGTGAAGAAGATCGAGGCGATCATCAAGCCGTTCAAGCTCGATGAAGTGAAGGAAGCGCTGCACGACGTCGGCGTGTCGGGCATCACCGTGACCGAGGCGAAGGGCTTCGGCCGCCAGAAGGGCCACACCGAGCTCTATCGCGGCGCCGAATACGTCGTCGATTTCCTGCCCAAGGTGAAGCTCGAGGTCGTCGTCTCGGATGATCTGGCCGAACGCGTGGTCGAGGCGATCGCCAATGCCGCGCAGACCGGCCGCATCGGCGACGGCAAGATCTTCGTGATCCCGGTCGACACCGCGCTGCGCATCCGCACCGGCGAACGCAACGACGACGCCATCTGAATTTCCGCACGGCGCGGGGGCTGCCTCCGCGCCGCGTCAGGATCGGGAAGGGCGCCCGCAAGGGGTCAGGGCGCGGCTTCCGTCATCATCCAGCCCCCTTTCCGGACGGCATGGCGCCGGAACTTTGGAGAACCACGCGAATGGCTACTGCAGCAGACATCCTCAAGCGCATCAAGGACGAGGAAATCGAATGGGTCGACCTGCGCTTCACCGACCCGAAGGGCAAGTGGCAGCACCTGACCATGGTGGCCTCGGTCCTCGGCGAGGGTGAGCTCGAGGATGGCCTGATGTTCGACGGTTCGTCGATCGAGGGCTGGAAGGCGATCAACGAGTCCGACATGATCCTCAAGCCGGACCTCGATGCCGTCTATGTCGATCCGTTCTCGGCCACGCCGATGCTGATCCTGGTCTGCGACATCGTCGAGCCTTCGACCGGCGAGCTCTATGGCCGCGACCCGCGCTCGACCGCCAAGCGCGCCGAGGCGTTCGTCAAGTCGGGCGGTTTCGGCGACACCGTCTACGTCGGCCCCGAGGCCGAGTTCTTCGTGTTCGACGACGTCCGCTTCTACGACGGCTACAACGGCAACGGCTTCTCGATCGACGACATCGAGCTGCCGACCAACTCGAACAAGGAATACGAGGGCGGCAACCTCGCGCACCGTCCGCGCGCCAAGGGCGGCTACTTCCCGGTCGCCCCGGTCGACAGCCTCGTCGACGTCCGTGGCGAGATGGTCTCGACGATGATCGAGATGGGCCTGCCCTGCGACAAGCACCACCACGAAGTGGCCTCGGCCCAGCATGAGCTCGGCCTGACCTTCGGCACCCTGGTGCAGACCGCGGACCGCATGCAGGTCTACAAGTACGTCGTCCACCAGGTCGCGCACAACTACGGCAAGACCGCCACGTTCATGCCGAAGCCGATCAAAACCGACAACGGCTCGGGCATGCACACCCACATCTCGATCTGGGAAAAGGGCAACCCGCTGTTCGCCGGCAACGGCTACGCCGGCCTGTCGGAAACCTGCCTGTACTTCATCGGCGGCGTCATCAAGCACGCCAAGGCGCTGAACGCCTTCACCAACCCGACCACCAACAGCTACAAGCGCCTGGTGCCGGGCTATGAAGCCCCCGTGCTGCTCGCCTACTCGGCCCGCAACCGCTCGGCCTCGTGCCGCATCCCCTATGGCGCCGGCGCCAAGGCGAAGCGCGTCGAGTTCCGCTTCCCGGACGCGATGGCCAACCCCTACCTGTGCTATGCCGCGCTGGTCCAGGCCGGCCTCGACGGGATCAAGAACAAGATCCACCCGGGCGAAGCCATGGACAAGAACCTCTACGACCTGCCGCCGGAAGAGCTGGCCGAAGTGCCGACCGTCTGCGGTTCGCTGCGGGAGGCGCTGAACGCGCTCGAAGCCGATCACGAGTTCCTGCTCGCCGGCGGCGTGTTCACCAAGGACCAGATCGAAAGCTACATCGAACTGAAGTGGCCGGAAGTGATGCGCTGGGAAACCACGCCGTCCGCGGTCGAGTTCGACATGTACTACAGCGCCTGATTGCCCGCCGCCCCGCGCGGGGCGGCGTGCTTGAAGGAAACCTGGACGGACCCGGCGGGAGCATCGGCTTCCGCCGGGTTTTTCCTGTCCGGCCCGATGGCGGCGCGATCGGTCGCAATCGCCCGGGCCCGGCGGAACCGCGCGCGCCCGGGCCGCGTTGTGAGAAAACCGGTGCTACAACCGGTCATAACAAGAAGGGTTCCGCTATGCTCATTCTCGTCGCCGCGGCGCTGGTCGTGGCCTGGGTGCTCGCTTTCGTGGTGCTCCACGTCACCAGCGCGCTGATCCACCTGCTGCTGCTCGGCGCGGTGATCGTCGCCGTGATCCGCCTGTTTTCGCCGGGCACGCGCAGCGACGCCGGCGGCAGGCTCTGACCCGCCAGGTTCCGGGCGGCGGCACCCGCCGCTGCCCGGTCAGTAGTCCTTCGAGATCTTGGCGTTGACGCTCTGCCGCCCGACCGTGGACACGGTTCCCAGCAGCGACAGCCAGCTCATCACCCGGAACTCGAGGTTGGTCGCCGAATAGCCACGGCCATCGGTGACGATTTCCGCATAGAAGTGCCGGCCCAGGTACTTGCCGGCGGCGATGCCGGTCTGGCGGTTGAGCGTGGGATCGGCATTGACGATGCGCAGCCGGTCGAGCCCGATGGCGGAACGCAGCCGGTTGATCGGATCAAGCCCGCCACCGCCATGCAGCGATGCCAGCGCGGCGCCCAGTTGCAGCGCTTCCGGCGCGGAGATCTGGGTGATCGAATCGCCGAACAGCAGGCGCGACAGCAATTCCTCCTCCGGCATCGCCGGGATCGAGGAGAACGCGATCTCCGGCTTCAGCGAGGTGCCGCCCACCGTCACCGTGGCGCTGAGGCCGTTGACCGACGCAGTGGCGGCGATGTCGAGCCGGGGATCGGGCGGGCTGTTGCCATCGAAGTTCAGCCGCCCGCGCGTCAGGTCGAAGCGCTTGCCGGCGAACTCGTAGGTGCCCTGGACCAGTTGCGCGCGCCCGCCGATCGCCGGCGCGTCGACGGTGCCGCGCAAGTGGACGTCGGCGCCCCATTCGCTGTCGATGCCGAGGCCCTGCACGCGGATGCGATAAGGGCCGGCGGCATCGACCAGGAATCGCCACGGCATCCGCCGCACGCTGGCCGGGGCGACGTCGGCGCCACGGTTGATCTCGCGCGTGCGGATCTGCGGCAGCTCGGCCGCGGCCTGCGATTGCCCCAGCCGCCAGCGCGCGCTCTCGATCGCCAGTCGCCCGGCAATGGTGCCGGTCATCCCGTCGGACACGATCCGCATCGGTCCGGTGGCCGCCAGCGCCATGTCCGGCCGCGACAGCAGCATGGCGTTGCGCGCGCCGAGCTTCAGGTCCAGCCCCGGGCCCTTGCTGGCGGAAAGCTCGGCGAAGCGGACCACGCCGCTCCCGGTCACCGATCCGTTGCCGGCGGTACGCCCGCTCATCGTGTCGAGCGTGAGCTGCGATCCGTTGAAGCCGCCGCGCAGCGTCAGCTGGGTGACGTCGGTGCCAGTCATGGCGCTTTGCAGGCGCAGGCCGGTCCCCGCCAGCGAACCGCGGATCTGCGGCTCGTCGATCGTGCCGGTCAGATCCGCGGCAACCGCCAGCGGCCCGGTCAGGTCGAACGTCTCGATCGCCATCAGGCGCCAGATCGCGTCCGCCGGACCGTCGTAGCGCAATTGCCCGAACAGCGGCGCGGCGCGCAGCCGCGCGCCGAGATCCCCTGTGGCCGGCAGGTTGGCGATGCGCGCCTGCAGGCGCCCGCGGACCTGGCCATCCTCGTTGGCGACGGCGCGCGCTTCCAGCGCCGTCGGCGATAGCCGGGCGACGAGGGCGAGGTCGATCGGGCGGGAAGTCAGCACCAGCCCGGACCGGGTCAGCTTCTTCAGCAGCAGACGCGCTTCGCCGGTGGGCAAGCCCTCGCGCGGGCGGGCATAGTGGAACAGGCCGGTGGCGGTGCCGCCAAGCCCGAGGTTGGCAAAGGCCACGTCGCTCAGCGACAGCGGCATCGCGTCGAGCGCCAGGTCGAGCTCGCGCGAGCCGGCGGTGAACAGGCCCGAGGCGATGGCCCGGCCGCCGGCGAAGTCGATCTCCGTCGGCGCCAGCCGCCAGCCGTCCACCTCCGCGGTCAAACGCGCGCGACGCGGCATCCGGATCGCCTGCCCGGCAAAGCTGCCGTTGGCCACCAACGCCAGTTGCTGCGGCGCCACGTCGCCCATCACCTGCAGGTCGAAGTGGCTGCCGCGCCGCCCGGCCAGCGTCGCGGTCACGCGGCCACGACCATCGTTCAGGGTGACGCGCGCCGCCAGCTTGCCGAGGAACAGCCGGCCCTTGCCGATGCCCGCGCCATAGATGTTCGCGTCGAGCGTCGTGTGACCCTTGGCGAGCAGGCCTCGGGCCTCGATCTTGCCTTCGCCGACGGTGAGCGGCTGGTCGCCGCCGAAGCTGGCGTCGCGCACCGCCAGGGCCAGGTCCAGCCCTTCGCCGCCGGCACGCGGCGCCAGCCGCAGCGTGCCGTCGACGCCGCCGCCGGCCAGCGCCAGCGTGCCTTCCGGCCCGGCCGGCTGCAGCAGCACCGTGCCGCTGACCGCGGTGTCGGAGACTTTCAGCCGCTCGATGTCGATGCGCGCCAGCCCTTGCGCCGGCATGTGCAGCGCCAGCGTCCCGGAAAACGGCCCCAGCGTCGACTGACCCTCGGTGTCGATGTGGAAGCCTTGCGGGATCGGCGCCAGCGCCACGGCCATGTCGCGCACCCCGGCGGCGGGGAAGGGGTCCGCGAACACCAGCCGGGCGTGCGGGCCGTCGCCTTCGACGCTGCCCTGGATGGTGAAGCTGCCATAGCTGGCGTGGCGGCCGTTGCCCGACAGCCGGGTGACGCCCCCCGCGGCGCTGCCGTTGAAGGCCAGCGTCAGCAGCGAACCGTCGAGCCGGCCCCGCTCGATCGCCAGCGGCCGGCCGCGGCCCGTGGCGATGCGTCCGCCAAAGCGCAGCCCTTCGCCCGCCAGGTTCGCCAGCGTCCGGTTCTCGACGCGCAGCAGGCGTCCGGTCAGGTCGAGACCGAGATCCCAGCCGCGTGCGCGATCGATCCGCAGCAGCAGCCGGGCATCGGCCTGCGCCGTGCCGATGTCGGTCAGGCGCAGGCCGCGCGCGACGATCGGGCCGGCCAGGGCATAGCCGCCGCGCCCCACGTCGCCCTTCAGCACCAGCTTCGCACCGAGCCCGGGAAAGGCGAGGACGAGGTCGCTCGAACTCAGCGCCTGGCCGTTGAGCAGCAGGCTGCCATGGGCGCGGCCGTGGACCAGTTGCGGGTCGAACAGGGCATTGCCGGGCACCACCCGTGCCGTGGTCAGCGTCAGCGGCGTCGCCCAGATCCGCTGGTGCCGGTTGATCCGCGCCTGCGCGGCCAGGCCCAGCAACCGGGTTCCCGACAGCGCCAGCTCGTCGGCGCTCAGCCGGGTATCGGCGACGAGATCCGGCAACGGTCCGTCCAGCAGCGAATGCACCCGCAGGCCCCGCGCGACGGTATCGGCACCAAGCGCGCCGGGATCGCGCACCTCGGCGGTGACCGCCAGCTTGCGCAAGGCGATGGCCGCCAGGTCGATCCCGCCCGCCGCCGTCCACCGCGACGCCGCGCTGTCAAGCGCGAGCCGCCCGTCGAGCACGCCGTCGGCAAGCCGGCCCCGCCCGGTCACCGCCACGGTGCCGCCCAGCAGCCGCACCACCCCCGGACCGGCGAAAGTCTTCGGCACGATCTGACCGGCGATGTCGAACGTGCCGCTGTGGTTGACCAGCGCGATCGCCGCCGCGCGCGCGCCGCCCTGCTCCGCCAGCAGGCCGCCATGCCATTCGCGCCAGCCGCCCCTGCCGCCGATGCGCACGCGGCGATCGCTGGTGGCGCCGGTGAGCGCCGCGAGCAGGCCGCCGCGCGGCGCCGCATAGTCCAGCCCCAGCGCGAACCGGCCGGCGCGCTCATCGGCGTCGAGCAGCGCCTGGACGCGATCCCCGCCGCCGGCCTCGGCCAGCAGCGCGATGTTGGCGTGCCGGGTGCGGATCAGCGCGTGCGCGTGCAGGTCGAACCGGCGCTCGATGCCCAGCACCGGCTTCGCCACGGTCAGCCGCTCGATCGCCAGCCGATCGATGCGGATGTCGAAATCGGGCAGGATCGAGGTCGTCGGCTCGGCGGCGGTGAGCGCCGGCACGCGCAGCAGCACGCCGCGCTGCGATGCCAGTTCGCGGATATCGAGCCCGCGAGCGAACCAGTCGAGCGGCCGCCAGTCGAGCGTGACCTGGGGCAGGCGCAGGAACACGCCCTTGCTGTCCGCCACCGCCACGTCCTGCAACTGGGCACGGCCGAAGATCGAACCCTCGATCCGCCCGATGCGGAGGCGCAGCCCGTTCTTCGCCTGCCAGCCGGCGACGGCATCGGCGATCACGCGATGGCCGATCGCCGTATCCAGCATGGCCACCGCCAGCGCCGCCAGCGCCAGAGCCAGCAGCGGCACCAGGCCCAGGTACTTCGCCGCCAGCCAGCGCCAGCGGCGGCGCGGCGCGGCGGGCGCCTCGGCCTGCGGTGCCTCGTCGGCCATCAGAACGCCTGCCCCAGCGCCACGTAGACGCCGATGCGCGATTCGCCGGGACGCCGGCCCAGCGGCGTGCCGATATCGACGCGGATCGGCCCGAAGCCGGTCTGGTAGCGCACGCCGATGCCGGCGCCATAGCGCACGTCGGCGAAGTGCGGCAGCGCGCTGGCGTCGGCACCGCCCGCGTCGAGGAACGGCACCACCGAGAACGCGCCGCCGAACAACCCGGTCTTCACCCGCGCCTCGAGGCTGAACTCATACAGCGAGCGGCCGCCGGTTATGATCCCCTGCGGATCGTTCGCCGGCTGGCGCGGGCTGACCAGCTGGTAGCCGAAGCCGCGAATCGATCCGCCGCCGCCAGCGTAGAACCGGCGCGATGGGGCGATGTTGTCGATGCTGCTCCCGGGCATCGCCCCCAGCCGCACCCGCCCGGCCAGCACCACCCCGCCCAGCGGCTGGTAGGCGCTGGCGTCGAGCTGGAGCTTGGCATAGACGTGGCTGCCGTTGTCCATCGCCAGCTCCGGCGAGACCCGCAGGCTGGCCCGCCAGCCTCGGTGCGGATCCAGCAGGTCGTCCGAATGGTCGAACGCCGCGCGCAGCGGCAGCGCCGCGGTGACGTAGCGCTTGCGCGGCCCCTGCACCCCGTTCTGCGCGCCCTCGCGTTCCTCGCTCGCTTCCGCCTCAAGCCCCAGCGACCAGGTCCAGGGCTTCTGGAACAACAGCGTCGTAAGCCGCTCATAAGTGGTCGCAAACGCCACCTTGCGCGCCGCGTAAGCGGTCAGGTTGGCGTTGTCCGCATAAAGATCGACCGTCAGCACCCGGTCGCGCCCGCGGAAGTTGTTGCGCCGGAAGGTGATGCCGGCAAGCTGTTCGTTGGTCCCGGCCACGCCCCGCAGCCGCAGCAATCCCTCGGGCGGGAACAGGTTGCGGTGCTCCCAGCTCGCCTCCAGCCGGAATCCCTCGCCGGTGTCATAGCCGATCGCCCCGGCAATCGTGCGCTGCGGCGCCTTGGCGATGGCAACGTCGACTTCGGCCACGCCCGGTGCGCCGGCCGCCGGCGGCGTCGTCTCGCGCGGGGTGACCGTCACGCTCGACACCAGCCCCGTCGCCAGGATCGCCTTGCGCAGGTCGTCGATCTCGCTGCGCTTCCAGGTCTGCCCCGGTTTGAAGCGCGCGATCTCGGCCAGGTGCCGGCTCGACAGGTAGCGGGGCAGGGAACTGGTGATCGCGCCGAACCGGTACTTGCCGCCCGGCGTCACCGGCAGCGTCAGGTCGCCCGCCTCGCGCCGATGATCGACCAGCAGCGACGGTTCCCCCAGCGTCGCGAAGGGATAGCCCGCCTCGCCGAGCGCGGTGTCCAGGTGGCCTTGCTCGCTGACGATCGCCTCGGCGTGGAGCGGATCGCCGGTCTCGATCGCGAAGCTCTGGCGCAGCGCCGGGTAATCCTCGCCGGTTGCCGGCAGCGCGCCGAGATCGATGGCGCCGAAGCGGAAGCGCGCGCCGGGGGTGACGTCGAAGCGGACGGCGGGTCCGCCGCCGGCCGCCTGTTCACCGGGCAGGATGCCCGCGACCGTCTGCAGCACCTCGCCTTCGTAGTAGCCGTAGTTGCGCAGCAACCGTTCGAGCAGTTCGCGATCGCTGGCGGCCCGGACCGCGATCTGGCCGATCGCGTCCTGCTCCTTGCCAGGCAGCGTCTGCAACGCGGAAAGCGAGCGGAAGCGGGCCTCGAATGCCGCGCGCTCCGGGAAATTGCCGGCCTCGCCGGGGTAGGCGATGACATAGCGGGCGGTGCGATGCTCGGCCTCCCGCGCGCCCTTGGCGCCCTTGGGGGCAGGCGGCAGGGCTTCGACCGCAGTGGCGAGGGCAGGGGCGAGATCGGGCTCGGGCTCGAGCGAGACGAACTTCGGCAGGTCGAGGCCGGTATCGGGCCAGGGCAAGGTCAATTCCGGCAACTGCGCGAGCGGCGAATCCGGGCGCAACTCGGTCTGCGGCGCGGGTTCGCCGGGCATCCGGGCGTTGGCCCACGCTTCCGGGTCGCTGACGGCGGCATCGGGGATCAGCGCCTTCAGTTCGGGATCGACCGCCTGCTGCGCCCGTGCCGCCGGACTCGCCAGCGCCAGTGCGGCGGCAAGCGAAATCGCCAGCGATGTTGCGCACAGCCTGGTGCCGATGGTCAAGGAACTTCCCCAAGCGCCCCCCGGAGCGGGCGCGGGTTCACGCGCTGCTGCGCAGGTCTTGCGCGAGGGCCGCGCGTTCACTGCCACCGGCCCGATGGTCGTGGACCAGATGATCCCCGCCGAGCCCGTCCTTGCCGGGGCCATCGCCCAGCGGAATGGCGCTGCGCCGCGCGGCGGCAGTGGCGGCGATGAGCCGGGCCTGCTCATCGACCTCGAAGCGCTGCCAGCCATCGCGCGCCAGCTTCTCCAGCGGGCGGTAGCGGACCTTGTACTGCATGCGCGCCGAACCATCGACCCAGTAGCCCAGATAGACGTAAGGCAGGCCTTCGTGCGCGGCACGGCGGATATGGTCAAGGATGATGTAGTTGCCGAGGCCGGAGCGGCCCGGATGGTCGGGCTCGTAGAAGGAATAGATCATCGACAGGCCGTCGGCCTGGCGGTCGGTCAGGCAGGCGCCGACCAGCCGGCCGGGGACGCCGTCGCGCGACGGTTCGCGGTATTCGACGATGAAGGTGGTCACCGGGGTATGTTCGACCATGTCCGCGAAATCGACTTCGTCCATGGCCGCCATGCCGCCACCGGGATGGCGCGCGCCGAGATAGCGCTGCAGCAGTTCGAATTGCTCCGCCGTCGACCAGGGCTGGCACAGCGTGGCCACCAGGTCGGCGTTGCGGCGCAGGTTGCGCTTCTGGGTGGACGATGCCTCGAACTCGCCGGCGACGACCCGGACGGACACGCACGCCGCGCAATCGATGCACGACGGGCGATAGGCGACCGTCTGGCTGCGCCGGAAGCCGATGCGGCTCAGCGCGTCGTTCAGCGAATCGGCGTGCGGCCCCTTCAGTTCGGTGAACACCTTGCGTTCGCTGCGGCCCGGCAGGTACGGGCACGGCGCCGGGCTCGTCACGAAGAAACGGGGAAAGCGAACCGGGGCAGTCACGGGCGGCAGGGTCCTCTGGCGCGGCGCATCCGGAAGGATGACCGTCTCCAGGGAATATGCATGGCGCGGCCAAAAGGTAAAAGCCCCCTTAACCACATTTCACGGTAAATCGGCGACTATCTGGCCGCAGCCGGGCCGATCTGCCCCGTTTCGGCGCAGGCCGGGCCGGGCCGATTAACCCCGGCGCAGCGAGCGGCCCGACTTGCGGCCCGAGATCGTCATCACCTCGTAGCTGTAGCCGTGCTCGTCGAGATCGTGCAGCAGCGCCTCGTAGGCATCGTGGTCCCGGATCTCGTACTCGATCTCGGTCTGCGTGCTCTTGGCGGAGAGCACGCCGAAGATGCGCTGGTGCGACACCTCGATGATGTTGGCGCCATTGGCGGTGAAGATGCCCGAGATCTCGTGCAGCGCGCCGACCTTGTCGTCGAGCAGCACGCTGATCCGCCCGATCTTGCCGGCCCGCGCCAGGTTGCGCAGGATGACGTTGGCCAGGAAGCGCTGGTCGATGTTGCCGCCCGAAAGGATCACGCCGATGTTGCGCCCGGCGAACTCGGGCCGGTGATGCCCGTTCTTCGCCGGCAGCAGGCTGGCGAGGCCGGTGGCACCGGCGCCCTCGACCACGGTCTTCTCGATCTCCAGCAGCAGCGAGATCGCTTCCTCGATCTTGGGCTCGGCGACGATGCGCATCTCGTCGACCAGCTCCATCACCACCTGCCGCGTCAGCCGGCCGGGATCGACCACGGCGATGCCCTCGGCGATGGTGTCGCCGCCGCCGCGCGCGGTCTCGTGGTTCTTCAGCAAGTACATCGCCGGGTACTGGTTCGACTGCACGCCGATGACGCGGACGTCGGGCCGCAGGCCCTTGGCCGCGATCGTGCAGCCCGAGATCAGCCCGCCGCCGCCCACCGGCACGACCAGCGTGTCGATTTCCGGCGCGTCCTCGAGCATCTCCAGCGCCACCGTCCCCTGGCCGGCCATGATCATCGGATCGTCGAAGGGGTGGACGAAGGTCAGCCCGCGCTCGATCTCGAGCTTGCGGGCATGGCCATAGGCTTCCTCGAACGAGTGGCCGTGCAGCACGACGTTGGCGCCGTGGCCGCGCGTCTGCTGCACCTTCACGATCGGCGTGTGCGTCGGCATGACGATCGTCACCGGGATGCCCAGCCGCCCGCCGTGGTAGGCGAGGCCTTGCGCATGGTTGCCGGCGGAGGCGGCGATGACGCCCTTTGCCCGGGCCGCGGCGTCCATCGTCAGCAGTTTGTTGAGCGCGCCGCGTTCCTTGTAGGCGGCGGTGAACTGCAGGTTCTCGAACTTCAGCCAGACGTTCGCGCCGGTGATCGCCGACAGCGTCCTCGAATGCAGCGTCGGCGTGCGCACGACATTGCCCGCCAGCCGCGCCGCCGCCGCGCGCACGTCGTCGATGCCGATCACCGCGCTGGCGGGATGGAGCGGACTATGGGCTGCGGTATCAACGGCATCGGTCATGGTGAACGCGGCCATATACCCGACAGGCGGGCAAGGGAACCGCTTTAAGCCCCGCCCGCGATCGGCTAGGGAGCGGCCATGACCACTGCGAAGCGTGTTTCGATGATCGGGCTCGGCGTCATGGGCGGCCCGATCGCGCGCCATATCGGCCGCGCCGGCCATGCATTGACGATCTACAACCGCTCTCCCGGGCGTGCCGATCGCTGGCGCGAGGCGCATCCGGACATCGCGGTGCGTGTCGCCGGCAGCCCGGCCGAAGCCGCCGCCGAAGCGGAAATGGTCATCACCTGCGTCGGCAACGACGATGATCTTGCCGATGTCGTGCTGGGGCCGCAGGGCGTGTTCAGCAGCTTGCGGCCGGGTGGGGTGTTCGTCGACCACACCACGGTATCCGCCCGCATCGCCCGCCAGATCGCGGTCGAGGCGCGCGATCTTCAGGTAAAATGCGTCGATGCGCCGATGACCGGCTCGCAAATCGGCGCGGAGAACGGCACGCTGACGCTGATGTGCGGCGGCCGGCCCGATGCGATCGAGGCGGCGCGGCCGGTGATGGAAGCCTATTCGCGGCGCATCGTCCACGTCGGCAAGTCGGGCGCCGGGCAACTGACCAAGATGGCCAACCAGATCTGCATCGCCGGCGCCGTCGCCGGCGTTTCCGAAGCCCTGCGGATGGCGCAGGCGTCGCATCTCGACATGGCCAAGGTCTACGAGGCGATCTCGGGCGGCGCGGCGCAATCGTGGCAGATGGACAACCGCTGGGAATCGATGTCCGAGGACCGCTTCGACGGTTTCGGCTTCGCGATCGACTGGATGCGCAAGGACCTCGGCCTGGCGCTCGACGAGGGACGCGGCCTCGGCGTTTCGCTGCCGGTAACCAGCCTGGTCGACCAGTTCTACGCCGATGTCCAGGCCCTGGGCGGCGGGCGCCAGGACACCAGTGCCCTGGTCCGGCGGCTGCCGCGGAAAGGCGGCAAGTGAGGGGCGCGTTCGCGGCGCTCGTCCTGACGCTGCTGCCTGCACCCGCCGCCGCCGATACGCTGGTCGATCGGGTCAACGGCCTGACGTTCACCGCCGAGGGACGCCTCGACCATTTCACCGGGCTGCTGATCGGCAACGACGGGCGGGTGGCGCAGGTGCTCCATGCCGGAGACAAGCGGCCGCGCGCCGATTTCGCGGTGGACGGCCGGCAGCGGACGATGCTGCCCGGGTTCATCGTTCCGGCGCTGCGGTTGATGCCGGTGGCGCTCGCCGCGATCGCGCCGGCCAGCCCGGGGGCGCCGCTGCCGCCACCTCGGCCGGAAGACCGCGACCTCGCGCTGGCGACGATCCAGCCGCAACTGCTGTCGCGCGGTGTGACCACCGTCGCCGACGCCGGCACGACGATCGAGGACTGGCAGACCTATCGCCGGGCCGGCGATGAGGCGCGCCTGTCGATCCGCATCGTCGCCTATGCCGCCGGCACCCAGGCGATGACGCTGATCGGCGGCCCGCGCCCGACGCCCTGGCTCTACGACGACCGGCTCCGCGCGGTCGGCGTGCTGCTCGAAGCGCCGGCCGGCGCCACCCCTGCCGGCGACGTGCAGCTCAAGAACTGGATGAGCCGCGCGGCGATGGACCACTTCCAGCCGCTGGTGCGCGCCGACGCCGCCGCGACCCCGGGCGTGCGGGCGGCGATCGAGGAATTGTCGCGGACGTACCAGGGCGACCGGCGCTGGCGCGTGGAGGCGGCGATCGCCACCGCGCTTCCCGAGCCGCTGGCGGAGATGGCGGCAGGGCTTGATCGCACTGCGGGGCTGCGGCGCTATACCGTCGATGCTGCGCAACCGATGTTCGCCGAAGGCCGGCTCGGGCGGCTCGCGGTGGGTACCCGGGCCGATTTCGTGCTCGTCGACGCCGATCTCGAACTGTCTTCGGCGAGCGAGCTGCGCAGCAACCGCGTCGCCGAGACCTGGGTCAACGGTCGCAAGGTCTGGGTCCGGGAAACGGCAGGGCAGGGGGCCGCCGCGGAAGGACGCTGACCGTCCTACTCGGCGACGGGCACCCCGGGATCGACTTTCGCGGCCTTGCGCTCGCCCAGCCACATGACCACCAGCGATCCTTCGAACAGCAGCAGCATCGGGATCGCCAGCATCAGTTGCGAGGCAACGTCCGGCGGGGTCAATACCGCGGCCAGGCCGACGATCGCGACGATGACGTAGCGGCGCGCGCCGGCAAGCTGCGTGCGCGTCACCAGCCCGGCGCGGTTGAGCAGCAGCAGCAGCACCGGCAGCAGGAACGAGACGCCGAACACCAGGATGAACTGCATGGCGATGCCGAGGTAATCGCCGATCGACGGCAGCGCCTGTACCTCCACCCCGCCCTTCATGCCCCCGAAGCCCAGCAGCCAGTGCAGCGCGGTGGGCATGACGACGAAGTAGGCGAGCGACCCGCCCGCCAGGAACAGCACCGGCGTTGCGATCAGGAACGGCAGGAAGGCGCGCTTTTCGCTGGCATAAAGGCCGGGGGCGACGAACGCCCAGATCTGGTTGGCGATGACCGGAAAGCTGACGAAGAACGCCGCGAACAGCGCGATCTTCATGTCGACGAAGAAACCTTCGTAGAAGCCGGTGTAGATCAGCTTGCCCTGGCCGTTGTGGAACGCCGCGCGCAGCGGCTGGACGAGAAGGCCGAAGATATCGTTGACGAAGTACAGGCACACGCAGAACGCGGCGCCCAGCGCCAGGATTGCGCGGAGCAGCCGCGCGCGCAGCTCGATCAGGTGCTCGAGCAGCGGCGCCTGCGTCTCGTCGATGTCCTTGATCTCGAAGGCCATGGTCCGCCTCAGCCTCCGGTCATGGCGGCGGCGGCAGCGGGGCGGCTTCGGCGGGCCTGGCGTCCGCGGCGGGCGGCAGGGGTTCGGTCGGCGCGCCCGGAAGCGCCTCCACCGAGCCGGGCGGGTGCGCGGCCATGATCGCTTCGTTGCGCTTGCGCCATTCCTCCTCCATTTCCTGCAACTCGGCCTCGCGGATCATCGTCTCGAAGCCGCTGCGCAGGTGGTTCGACATCCGGCGCATCTTGCCCATCCACTTGCCGGCGGTGCGCAGCGCCCGCGGCAGGTCCTTGGGGCCGATCACCACCACCGCGACGATCGCGGTCAGCAGGAACTCGGAAGGGGCGATGTCGAGAAACATGGTCGCGTGCCTGCGCCGTCCGCGCGGTTACGACGGCCGGTTGTTCTCGGGAAGGCTTTCGCCGTTGATGGTCGGCTGGGCGGGGGGCTGGGCGGCCGGCGGGGCGGTGATCTGGGAGGGGGGGGCCTTCGGCTGCACCGTCGTCTCGTCGGCCATGCCTTCCTTGAAGCTCTTGATGCCCTTGCCGAAATCGCCCATCATTTCCGAGATGCGGCCGCGGCCGAACAGCACGAGCACCACCAGCGCCAGAACTACCAGGTGGGGAAGCGACAGACCCATTTGCTTGAACTCCTGAATTGCGCAAACCGGGCGCCGGCGGGTTGTCCCGCGCCCGTCCCTCCTGCTGCGGCCCTATCTAGGCGCTTTCCTCGCCCGGTTCCAGCGGTTCCGCCGATTCTTCGTGCGGCGGTTCCTTTTCCGCGCCCATCAGCGCCTCGTAGGCCTCGTCGACCGGATCGAGCAGGCCGGCCGCGCGCAGTTCGTCGATGCCCGGCAACTCGCGTCGGGATTGCAGGCCGAACGTGGTCAGGAACTCGGGCGTCGTCGCATAGATCACCGGGCGTCCCGGCACCTCGCGCCGCCCCGCGACGCGCACCCAGCCGGCCTCGAGCAGCACGTCGAGCGTGCCCTTGGCGGTCTGCACGCCGCGGATCGCCTCGATCTCGGCGCGGCTGACGGGTTCGTGATAGGCGACGATCGCCAGGCATTCGGTGGCGGCGCGCGACAGCCGGCGCGGTTCCTCGCGCTGGCGGCGGAGCAGGTGGGCCAGGTCGGGCGCGGTCTGGAAGTGCCAGCGGCCGCCGCGCTCGACCAGTTCGACCCCGCGCCCGGCGTAATGCGATGCGAGCAAAGCCAGCGCCTCGCGCACGTCGCTGCCGCCGAGGTGCTCGCCGATCGCGGCCGCGGTCATCGGCTCGGTGGCGGCGAACAGCGTCGCCTCGACCGCGCGCGCCAGCTCGTCGCTCATGCCGACGCCCGCCGCAGTCGCAGCGGCCCGAACGTCTCGTCCTGGGCAATCTCCGCCTTGCCGAGCCGCGCGAGTTCGAGCGCCGCCACGAAGCTCGATGCCAGCGCCGAGCGGCGCAGGCGCGGATCGCGCCAGTCCTGCCCGTCGAGTCCCTGTCGCGGGGGCAGGAAATCGCGCAGTTCGATCCAGTCGAGCGTCACGCCGAGCAGCGCGGAAACGCGCGCCAGCGCCGAATCGAGCGTCATCACCGGGCGCTCGCGCACCATGTGGACGACCGGCTCGTTGCGCGCCTTGATCGCGGCGTAGGCCTGGATCAGCGAGAACCAGTCCGAACGCCATGCCGACTTGCGATCGACGCGCAGGCCTTCCGGCGCGCCGCGCACGAAGACGTCGCGGCCCAGCCGGTCGCGCGCCATCAGCCGCGCCGCCGCGTCGCGCATCGCCGCCAGCCGTTGCAGGCGCAATTGCAGCCGCAACGCCAGTTCCTCGGGGGAGGGGTCTTCCTGCTCCTCCCTGGGCAGCAGCATCGCCGATTTCAGATACGCCAGCCATGCCGCCATCACCAGGTAGTCGGCCGCCAGTTCGAGCCGCAAGGCCCCGGCACGGTCGATATAGGCAAGGTACTGATCGACGAGGTCGAGGATCGAGATCCGGCGCAGGTCCACCTTCTGCCGCCGCGCCAGATCGAGCAGCAGGTCGAGCGGGCCTTCCCAGCCGTCGAGCTCCAGGTAAAGCGCCTCGTCGGCGGTGGTCGCCGCGGCAACGCCGGACCAGTCGTCCGCGATCCCGCCTGCCCCGCCGGCGTTCATGCCGCCGCCAGCACCGGTGCGGCGAGTGCGTCGCGTTCGGCCAGGAGCGCGGCATGGAGCGCCGGGTCGTGGCCATGCGGTGGGCGGACATGGGCCAGCGCGCGATCGAGGCGGGCTGCGGTGGCGTCAGTCATCGTCGGCAGGGCGGCGGCGATCCCGGCCATGTCGGCCATCTTCGCCCAGCAGTTCAGCACCACGTCGCAGCCGGCGGCAATGGCGCGTGCCGAACGCTCCGGGATGGTGCCGGAAAGGGCTTCCATGTCGATGTCGTCGGTCAGCAACAGGCCGTCGAAGCCGATGCGCTTGCGGATCACCTCCTGCACGACGAATGGGGATTGGGTCGCGGGGTTGTCCCCGTCCCATGCGGTGAAGCGGATGTGCCCGGTCATCGCCACCGGCGCGCCGGCCAGCGCGCGGAAAGGCGCCAGGTCCGTTTCCAGCTCGGCCTCGCTGGCGGTCACCGTCGGCAGCTCCTTGTGGCTGTCGGAGGCCGCGCGGCCGTGGCCGGGCATGTGCTTGACGATGCCCTCGACCCCGGCGGCTCGCAGCCCGTCGAGGATGCCGCGCGCCAGCGCGGCGACACGCAGCGGCTCCTCGCCCAGCGCACGATCGCCGATGACGTCGTGGGCACCGGGCTGGCGGACATCGAGCAGCGGCGTGCAATCGACCGAGATGCCCACTTCGGCGAGGTCGAGCGCGAGCGCATGGGCATTGAGGCGCGCCGCCTGGATGGCACTGGCCGGCGCGACCTCGAACAGGCGGGCGAACAGTTCCCCGGCGGGATAGGCAGGCCATTCCGGCGGTTTCATGCGCGCGACGCGGCCGCCCTCCTGGTCGATGCAGATGAACAGGCGATCGCGACCGTGGATGGCGCGCAGGCTGTCGGTCAGGGCACGAAGCTGGGCGCGGTTGGCGACGTTGCGGCCGAACAGGATATAACCGGCGGGGTCGGCGTCCGCGAAGAAGGCCCGCTCGTCGGCGGTAAGCTCAGTCCCGGTAAGGCCGAAGATCGCGGGGGTCATGTCGTCCAGAGTGGCGGATTTGCCGCCCGGGAGCAACCGCGCCGGACCGGGTTTTCGCCGGACCGGCCGAATGCCAACAAAAAAGCGGCCGCCAGGGCCGCTTTCCTGCACAACCGATCGGCGCGAACCTCAGTTCTCGACGTGCTCTGCGAGAACGGTCAGCCCCTTCGGGGTGACTTCGGCAAAGCCGCCCTGGACGATGATCTCCTCCGGCGCGCCGCCCTCGGTCTTGTACACCTTCACGGCGCCGTCGCGTACGGTCGACATGAACGGCGCGTGGCCTTCGAGCACGCCGAATTCGCCTTCGGTGCCGGGGACCACGACCATGTGGACCGATTCCGAGCGGACGAGGCGGGCCGGGGTGACGAGTTCGAAGTGGAGAGACATGGGATCAATTCCTGATGTGAGGCCGGGGCGGGGGCGGCGCTGGTCCGCCCCCGGTCCGTTATCAGGCCTCTTCGGCCAGCTTCTTGGCCTTTTCGATCACTTCGTCGATGCCGCCGACCATGTAGAACGCGGCCTCGGGCAGGTGGTCGTACTCACCGTCGACGACGGCCTTGAACGACTTCACGGTGTCCTCGATCTGCACGAACTTGCCGGGGATGCCGGTGAACACTTCGGCGACGTGGAACGGCTGCGACAGGAACTTCTGGATCTTGCGGGCGCGGGCGACGGTGAGCTTATCTTCTTCGCTCAGTTCGTCCATGCCGAGGATCGCGATGATGTCCTGCAGCGACTTGTACTTCTGCAGCGTCTCCTGGACGCGGCGCGAGGTCTCGTAGTGCTCCTGGCCGACGACGCGCGGCTCGAGCACGCGCGAGGTCGAGTCGAGCGGGTCGACCGCCGGGTAGATGCCCAGCTCCGAGATCGCGCGGTTCAGCGTCGTGGTCGCGTCCAAGTGCGCGAACGAGGTCGCCGGCGCCGGGTCGGTAAGGTCGTCCGCGGGGACGTAGATCGCCTGCACCGAGGTGATCGAGCCCTTGGTGGTCGAGGTGATGCGCTCCTGCAGCGCGCCCATGTCGGTCGACAGGGTCGGCTGGTAGCCCACCGCCGAGGGAATGCGGCCGAGCAGCGCCGACACTTCCGAACCCGCCTGGGTGAAGCGGAAGATGTTGTCGACGAAGAACAGCACGTCCTGGCCTTCCTGGTCGCGGAAGTACTCGGCCATGGTCAGGCCCGAGAGCGCGACGCGGGC
>JAGWUH010000054.1 GCA_028868535.1 Sphingomonadales bacterium
GCGCCAGCCGCCGTGATGTTCCTGCGCCGCTGCCGGGCTCGTGATTGTGAGGGCCGCCAGCCCGACCGCGATCGCGGCGAGGCTGCCGTTACGGATGTTGTGCTTCACGGCCATCGCCGTCTCTCCATCGGTGTGCGCCGCGGATTGCGGCCTGCGTTGGCAACCTGTTAACCGATTCGCGCTGCATGGCCGCTGAATGGCCTGAGTTGCCTCCCGTTCATGTTGGAACGGATTTTCCTGACAATCGTTCCCCGCCGCAAGCCCCTGCGGTTGTCATGCGGTCCCGCTGTGATACACTTGCGGCATGACCGATCACGTGCCCTTGACCACGACGCCCTTGCCGGTGCGGCTGCGGGTCGAGGATTTCTTCCGTCTGGACGATGCTGGGGCGTTCGCCGACTATGGCAAGACGGAGCTGATCCGGGGGGAAATCTTCTACATGAACTCCCAGCACCGTCCCCATGCGCGCGCGAAAGGGCAGTTGTTCAAGGCCCTGGAGCAAGCCTTGTCCGCCATGAACAGCGACCTCGAGGTCCTGATCGAAGCCACCGTCGCGATGCCGCCGTTCAGCGCGCCCGAGCCCGATCTGCTGCTCACCACCCAGCCCGACGGCGAAGGCCCGGTGCCGCTCGCCTCCGTGCGGCTGATCGTCGAGATCGCCGATACCACCCAGCAGAACGACCTCGGCACCAAGGCCGGCCTTTATGCCGAAAACGGCGTGCCCGAATACTGGGTGGTCGATCTCAAGGCGCGCAGCGTCCACCAGTTCTGGCAGCCGCAGGGCGAGGCTTATGCCGCGCGGCGCGAGACCACGTTCGCCCGCATCGAATCGCTGACGATCCCGGAGCTGGCCGTCACCCTGGCCTGAGGCGGGCCGGGCGCGCGCCCCGCCCGCAGCCGCGTCAGCGCGTCAGTTTCTTATACGCCAGCGCGGTCGGCCGGTCGGCTGCGTCGCCCAGCCGCCGGCGCTTGTCTTCCTCGTAGGCCTCGAAGTTGCCCTCGAACCATTCGACGTGGCTGTTGCCCTCGAACGCGAGGATGTGCGTGGCGAGGCGGTCGAGGAAGAAGCGGTCGTGGCTGATCACCACGGCGCAGCCGGCGAAGTTCTCGATCGCCTCCTCCAGCGCGCCCAGCGTCTCGACGTCAAGGTCGTTGGTCGGCTCGTCGAGTAGCAGCACGTTGCCGCCCTGCTTGAGCATCTTCGCCATGTGCACGCGGTTGCGCTCACCGCCCGAGAGCTTGCCGACGTTCTTCTGCTGGTCCGGCCCCTTGAAGTTGAACGCGCCGACATAGGCGCGCGTGCTCATGTCCTGGCCGTTGACCTTCATGTAGTCGAGCCCGTCCGAGATCTCCTCCCAGACGTTGTTCTTGGGGTTCAGGTCGTCGCGGCTCTGGTCGACGAAGCCGAGGCGCACCGTCTGGCCGATCTCGATGGTGCCGCTGTCGGGCTGTTCCTTGCCGGTCAGCAGCTTGAACAGCGTCGACTTGCCGGCGCCGTTGGGGCCGATCACGCCGACGATGCCGCCCGGCGGCAGCATGAACGAGAGGTTCTCGAACAGCAGCTTGTCGCCATAGGCCTTGGAGATGTTCTTGGCCTCGATGACCTTGCCGCCGAGCCGCTCCGGCACCTGGATGACGATCTGGGCCTTGCCGATCGGGCGGTTGTCCTGCGCGTTCTGCAGTTCCTCGAACTTGCGGACGCGGGCCTTGCTCTTGGTCTGGCGGGCGGCGGGGGTCTGCCGGATCCATTCCAGCTCGCGGGTGAGGGCCTTCTGCTTGCCGGTTTCCTCGCGCTCTTCCTGCGAAAGGCGCTGGGCCTTCTTCTCCAGGTAGGTCGAGTAGTTGCCCTCGTAGGGGAAGTACTTGCCGCGATCGAGCTCGAGGATCCAGCCGACGACGTTGTCGAGGAAGTAGCGGTCGTGGGTGATCATCAGCACCGCGCCGGCATAGTCCTTGAGGTGGTTTTCCAGCCACAGCACCGATTCGGCGTCGAGGTGGTTGGTCGGCTCGTCGAGCAGCAGGATGTCGGGCTTCTGGATCAGCAGGCGGGTCAGCGCGATGCGGCGCCTCTCGCCGCCCGAGAGGTTGTCCACCTGCCAGTCGCCCGGTGGGCAGCGCAGCGCTTCCATCGCGATCTCGAGCTGGTTGTCGAGCGTCCAGCCGTCGACCGCGTCGATCTTGTCCTGCAGTTCCGCCATCTCGGCGCCCAGCGCGTCGAAGTCGGCGTCCTCCTCGGCCATTTCCATGCCGATCTGGTTGAACCGCTCGACCATGTCGGCCGTCGCCCGCGCGCCGTCCTTGACGTTCTCCAGCACGGTCTTGCTGTTGTCGAGCTGGGGTTCCTGCTCGAGATAGCCGACGGTGATGTTCTCGCCCGGCCAGGCCTCGCCGGTGAAGTCCTTGTCGATGCCGGCCATGATCTTGATCAGCGTCGACTTGCCGGCGCCGTTCGGGCCGACGATGCCGATCTTGGCACCCTGGTAGAACTGCAGGTTGATGTTGCTCAGCACCGGCTTCTGCGCGCCGGGGAAGGTCTTGGTCATGTCCTTCATGACGAAGGCGTATTGGGCGGCCATCGGGGGTCCTCTTGGGAGATCGGCGATCGGGGATGTCTTGGCCCGCGCCTCTACAGGGCGGGGATCGCCGCCGCAAGCGCCGCTTGCCGGGGGCAGGGCAGGCAGCTAGCCTTCGCCGATGACCCGCAAGACCATCGCGCTCGCGCTGCTGGCGCTCGCCAGCCCGGCCACCGCGTCCACCCGGCCCGCCCCGGCACGATCGGCCCCCGCCCCGGCCATCCCCGATCCCGACGGCAAGGGCCTGGCCTATCGCATCGTCGCCGACCTGACGACCGAAGTCGGCCAGCGCCTCGCCGCCACCCCGCGCGAGGCGGCGGCGCGCGACTGGGCGGTGGCGCGGCTCAGGGCGCTCGGCTTCGCCAACGTGAGGATCGAGCCCTACACGATGCCCGGCTGGGAGCGCGGCGAGGAACGCGCGATGCTGACCGCGCCCGCCCCCCACATGCTCGCCGTCACCGCGCTCGGCAATTCCGGCGCGACGCCCGCCTCGGGCTTGACCGCGCCGCTGGTCTATCTCGACAGCTTCGCCGCGCTCCAGGCGGCGCCCGCCGGCTCGCTGGCCGGCAAGGTCGCCTTCATCGACAACGCGATGAAGCCCGCACAGGACGGCTCGGGCTACGGCCCCTACGGCGCCGCCCGGCGGCAGGGCCCGGCGCTTGCCACCTCGAAAGGCGCGGTCGCGGTGCTGATCCGCTCGATCGGCACCGATCACAACCGTGACCCCCACACCGGCGTCACCAACTGGCCGGACGGCGCGGCGCCGGTCGCGGCCGGTGCGGTCTCCGCCCCCGATGCCGACCTGATCGCCCGCATCGCCCGCAGCGGCAAGGCGATGACCGTTGCGCTGACGATGACGCCGCGCTTCACCGGCGAGCAGCCCTCCGGCAACGTCGTCGCCGAGATCGTGGGGCGCGATGCGACGCTGCCGCCGGTCCTCGCCGCCTGCCATCTCGATTCGTGGGACCTCGCCACCGGCGCGATCGACGATGGCGCCGGCTGCGCGATCGTCACCGCCGCCGCCTTGCAGGCGACCGCGAAAGGCCCGCTGCTGCGCACGGTCCGCGTGCTGTGGGCGGGGGCGGAGGAGCGCGGCGGCTTCGGCGCCGCCGCCTATGCTAGGGCGCACGCGGGCGAGCCGCACGCGCTGGCGATGGAATCCGATTTCGGCGCCGACCGCGTCTGGAAGGTCGTGTTCAACACCGCCGCTTCCAACCAGGCGATGGCCGACAAGGTGGCCGACGCGCTGTCGCCGCTGGGCATCGTCGCCGCGCATGGCGAGACCGAGGGCGGCACCGACATCGAGGGCATCATCGCCGCGCAGAAGCTGGCGGTGATCGACCTGTCACAGGATGGCACCCGCTATTTCGACCTGCATCACACGCCGGACGACACCCTCGACAAGATCGACCCGGCCCAGCTCCAGCAGAACGTCGATGCCTGGGCGGCGGTGTTGCAGGTGGTGGGCAACGAGGCAGCGCCGATCGCCGCGGTCGGCAAGCCGTAGGGAGCCGCTATTGTGCCAGCGGGAACGGCCGGCGCTGCCCCGGCTCGAACCGCATCGCCTGCCATAACTGCCACAGCGCGCGCGGCAGCAGCGCGAAGCCGACGAAGTAGTGCGGCAGCATGATCGCGCCCCAGTAGAACGTGTCCGCGCGCGAGAACGCGGCGATCATGAACGCATCCCCGGCGATGAACAGCAGCGCGAACAGCCCGGCCCGGCCGCCCAGCGCGGTCCAGCCCAGCAGCGGCAGCGTCGCCGCCAGCAGCGCGAAATTCAGCGGCAGGTCCTGCAGCACCGAGGTGAAGATCACCGCCTTGAGGAACGCCGAGAAGCCCTGCCCGGCATGCCACCCGGGCGAGCTGAGATCGCCGGGCTTGAGCAGCGCGTTCACCTCGCCGGCATGGATCGCCATGCCCAGCGCGAACGCCGCGATCAGGGCGATCCAGCCCAGCGCCTGTTTCGGCTTCCGCTCGATCAGCGCGAACGCCAGGCTCAGCAGCGCGAACGGCAGCGCCAGCTCGCGCACCGCCAGCCCCAGCGCGGCGGGGAGCAGGATCAGGCCCCATTTTCGCGGCCAGCCGATCACCCCGGCCAGCGCGATGCCGGTGAACCACCCGGCCCAGTATTCGTGCAGCGCCATCAGCCCCTGGTCGACCACGACCGAACAGCCGGCGCCCACCGCCACCGCGACCAGCACGCGCTCCGACCAGTCGAGCACGCCCTCGAACGCCACGACCCAGGCGAACAGCGCGATCCCGCTGACCAGCCAGGCCAGCCGCTGCAGGTTCGGCCAGCCGATCTGCGCCGCCAGCCACACCAGCGTCGGCGGCCGCATCGTCACGAACGGCTTCAGCGGATAGTGGTGCGCGCGGTGCAGCTCGGCCGCGGCAAGATGGTACGGCTTGCCGGCCGCGACCGAGCTGGCGATGTCGTGATAGAGCCGCACGTCGGTATAGCCGCCCTTGCCCGCGGTCTTGATTGGCGGCGGCTGCGCGGTCAGGCACCAGGCGCAGGTCGCCGCCAGCAACAGCGCCAGCAACCAGGCGAAAGGGCGGGGAAGTCGGGCAAGCACGGCGCGGCTTCTTGTCGAATTCCCCTGTCAAGGCAAGGGGGTGCGATGCGGCGGCCGGAGAAATCGCGCCCCGTCCGCCCACGTTCAGCGCAACTGCGCCACTTGCGCCGAGGCCTCGCGCGCCCGTGCCTCCTTCAGCATCCCGCAGGCGCGCACGCGCTCGATCGTGCGATCGAGCTCGAGCTGCGACGATCGCCCGGCCAGCCGCTCGGCAAAGTCCTTGCGGATGCCGTCGGCCTTCTCGACCGAACAGTAGCCGGCGAAGAACTGCGGCAGGCGCGACGAGAAGAAGATCCCGGCGCCGCCGGTCAGCAGGCTGTCGACGTGATCGCGCATCCAGTTGTAGCCGAGGTCGCGGGTCTTGGCCGAAGCGACCACCCCGGCAACCATCGACAGGTGCTCGCTGGTGCGCAGCCGCTGGTCCTTGATGTCGTTCAGCACCCAGCCGGCGATCCCGGCATTGCCGCTGCGCGCGATCGCCGCCAGCGCCGAAGGCCGGAACAGCGGGTCCTGGCTGGCCAGCGCCCGGTCCAGCAACGTCCGCGCGACGGCGATGCCGCCCTGCCGGATCGCCGCGTCGAACGCCGGGCCATAGAAGCTCGGGTCCAGCGCCTTGTCGTCGCCGCCCAGCCAGGCGCTAGCGGCGGCCTGCAGGCGCGCGCGCGTCCCCGGTTCCTCGGCATCGGCGAGCTGGCGGACGATGGCGATGCGGCGCTGGGCGCGGTCGGCGTCGTCGGCGGCATGGGCGCCCAGCCGCGGGTCGAAGCCGAGCTTCGCCAGCTGCGGCAGCCGCACCCGCGCGACGAACCCGCGCAGCGCCGCCTCGGCCGGCTTGTCGAGCATTCCCCAGGCCTCCAGCGATTCGACCCCGTCGAGCGCGGCATCGCTGGCATAGCTGTCGGTGTTGGCGGACATCGTCCGCGCCAGCGCCACCAGCAGGTCGGCCCCGCCGCGCCCGGCCTGGAAACTGGCGCGCAGCGAATCCGCCAGCGCCAGCGCCTCGCCCGCCGGCAGCGTCGCCGAGGCGGCGATCAGCTTGTCCCATTCGGCACGCGGCAGCTCGAAGCGGTAATAGCCGGTGCCGCCGGCGTTGGGCATCAGCGGCCCGCGCAGGTCCTTGCCCGACCCGGCCAGGGCGACATCGGCGCTGGCCTGGTCCAGCAGCGTACATTGCCGCGTCGTCCCCATGCGCAGGCACATCGGCACGCCCCAGCGGGTCGGCGGCGGATTGGCGCCCAGCCGGGCATAGCGGCTCTGCGTCACCGTGTACTTGCCTTTGGCCCCGGCGAACGTCAGCAGCGGCACGCCCTGCTGGTCGGTGAAGCTCTGCATCGCGGGCAGGATGCGCGGATCGCCGGCAACGTCGGCCATCGCCTTGAAGAAGTCGGCGCTGGTGGCGTTGCCATAGCGGTGCGCGGCCATGTAGGCGCGGACGCCGTCGCGGAACTTGGCGTCGCCCATGAACGCGGCGATCATCGCCACGACCTGCCCGCCCTTGCCATAGGTGATCGTGTCGAACGCCGCGTCGACCTGCGCGTTGCGGGTGATCGGCTGGTGGATCGGCCGCCCGGCGACGAGCGCGTCGGTTCCCATCGCCGCGAAGCCTTCCTCGAGCGCCCCGGCGCCAAGGTTCAGGTCCGGCCGCCAGACGTTGCCGATGCGATAGCCCATCCAGTTGGCGAAGCTCTCGTTCAGCCAGATGTCGTCCCACCAGGCCGGCGTGACGAGGTCGCCGAACCACTGGTGCGCCAGCTCGTGGCTGACGACCATCCCGAACGCGCGCTTCTGCGCGGTCGAGGCCTTGTCGTCGAGCACCAGCAGGCTGTCCTGGTAGACGTCGGCGCCGGCGTTCTCCATCGCCCCGGGCATGATCGGCGAGGTGATCTGGTCGAGCTTGGGATACGGGAACGCCTGGCCGAAATAGTCCTCGAGAAGGGCGACGATCTGCTTGGAGTTCTCCAGCGCGAAAGCCAGCTTCGCCGCATTGGGCCGGGTCGAGACGATTCGCATCGGCAGCGGCGTCGCCCGCTGCGGCGTCGGCGGCGCCGCCCCTTCGACCGCGACATAGGGGCCGACCATCATCGCCAGCAGGTAGGTCGGCAGCGGCGCGGTATCGGCGAACGCGTGCACGTCCATGCCGTCCGCCTGCGTCACCCCGGTCTCGGGCGCGTTGGAGATCGCCTTGAGCCCGGCCGGGGTGCGCAGCGTCACGCGGAACGGCTGCTTGTAGCCGGGCTGGTCGAACGAGGGATAGGCGGCGCGCGCATCGATCGATTCGAACTGCGTCCACGCATACCAGTCGTCGCCGACCTTCACGCGGAACATCCCCGCCGGCCCGTCCTGGAACGCCGCGTCATAATCGAACGCGAACGTCACCGTCCCGGCGGGCAGTTGCTCCGGGAACGTCAGCAGCACCACGCCGGTCGGGTCGACCTGCTTCCATTCGCCGGTCACGGTCCGGCCGCCGACCAGCGCCACCGCCTTGCTCACCGCGAGGTCGCGCCCGTGCAGGTAGACGTGGCGCGACGGCCGGGCCAGCGTCGCATCGATCTCGACATGGCCGGAAAAGCGCGGCCTGGCGGGATCGACGGTCAGGTCGAGCCGGTACAGCGACGGCTTCACCGCGTCGGTCAGCTTGCCCTCGGGCATCGGCGGCACGGCTTCGGCCGGGGCCGGGGCCGGGGCCGGGGCCGCGGGCGCGGCTGGGGCGGCCGGCTTCGGCTTCGCCTCGGCCTGGGTGCCGAGGGCGAGCGCCAGCAGCGAGCCGGCAAGCATCAGCGAACGCATGGGGGGTGGTGTCCTTTCGGGGGGAGGAGAGGGGGGGGTCGGGAGGAGGAGAGGGGAAAACGCAAGTCAGCGCAGCAGGCTGCCCAGCAGGCCGCGCGCGAACCGGCCGACCACCTGCCCGCCCAGCGCCGTGCCCAGGGTCGCGGCGATGGCGCCGACCGCGTTGGCCATCGGCGAGGCACGCGAACTGCGCCCGGTCAGCTCGGCGGCGACGATCGCGCCGGCGGAAGATGCCACCGCGCCGGCCGCCGCCTTGCCGGCCTTGGCCCACAGGCTCGGCGATTGCCGCGCCTGCGCACGCTGCGCCTCGGCGCCCTGCTCGTCGACGACCTTGGCCGCCGCGGCGGCATCGCTGGCCTTGGCGGCCAGCACCTCGGCGGCGGACTCGCGGTTGACCGCGGTATCGTACTTGCCCTCGAACGGGCTGATCGACTGGATGATCGCGCGCTCCTTCGGCGTCACCGGGCCGAGGCGCGAGCGCGGCGGCGCGATCATCGTGCGCTGGACGACCGAGGGCGCGCCATCCTCGCCCAGTGTCGAGACCAGCGCCTCGCCGACCTTGAGCTCGGTGATCACCGTCTCGACGTCGAGGCCGGGGTTCACCCGGAACGTCTCCGCCGCCGCCTTCACCGCCTTCTGGTCGCGCGGGGTGAACGCCCGCAGCGCGTGCTGGATGCGGTTGCCTAGCTGCGCCGCGACCCTTTCGGGCACGTCGATGGGGTTCTGGGTCACGAAATACACGCCGACGCCCTTGGAACGGATCAGTCGCACCACCTGCTCGATCTTTTCCATCAGCGCATCGGGCGCATCGACGAACAGCAGATGGGCTTCGTCGAAAAAGAACACCAGCTTCGGCTTCTCGACGTCGCCGACCTCGGGCAGGGCCTCGAACAGCTCGCTCAGCATCCACAGCAGGAAGGTCGCGTAGAGCTTCGGGCTCTGCATCAGCTTCTCGGCGGAAAGCACGCTGACGATGCCCTTTCCGTTCTCGTCGCAGCGGATCAGGTCGTTGATCTCGAACGCCGGCTCGCCATAGAACCGGTCGGCGCCCTGGCTCTCGAAGCTCAGCAACTGGCGCTGGATCGTGCCGATCGTCGCCTTCGAGACGTTGCCGTATTTCGTCGTCAGCGTGGCCGCGTTCTCCGCCACCGCGACCAGCACCGCCTGCAGGTCGGCGAGGTCGAGCAGCAGCAGCGCGTTGTCGTCGGCATAGCGGAAGGCGATGTTGAGCACGCCCTCCTGCGTCTCGTTCAGCCCCAGCAGCCGCGCCAGCAGCAGCGGGCCCATTTCCGAGATCGTCGTGCGCACGGCATGGCCGGCCTCGCCGTAGAGGTCCCAGAACACCCCTGGATTGTCGCGCCAGCCATAGTCGGCGATGCCCATGTCCTTGGCGCGCTGGACCAGGCTGTCGGCATGCTTGAACTCGGCGCTGCCGGGCATGGTGATGCCCGACAGGTCGCCCTTGACGTCGGCCAGGAACACCGGGACGCCGGCGGCGGAAAACTGCTCGGCCAGGGTTTGCAGCGTCACCGTCTTGCCGGTGCCCGTCGCCCCGGCGATCAGTCCGTGGCGATTGGCGCGCGACAGCGTCAGGTATTGCCGTTCGCCGTTGTCGGCCTGACCGATCAAAATTTCTTCCATGTGTTCCAGCGTCCCCAAAGCATGATGGCGCGAAAAGACTAGCGGGCACGGCGGGCTTTTGCCAGCCGCGCCGCGGGCGGCTAAGAGCGCGCCGCGATGCAGCCCGCCGTGCCTCCGTTCCCTGCCCCGTTCGTCCTGCTCGACGACGCGCGCCCGCAGGGGGCGGCGCCGGCGCGGCTCTATCGCGATCCGGTCGAGGTGGTGGTGGCGCGCACCCCCGGCGCGGTCGATGCGGCGCTGGCGCGGCTGCAGGCGCTTGCCGACGCCGGGCTGCACTGCGCCGGCTACTGCGCGTACGAAGCGGGACTGGCGCTCGAGCCCCGGCTGCAGGCGCTGGCGGCGCGACGCACCGGCGCGGACGGCCCGCTGCTGTGGTTCGGCGCCTTCCGCGATTACGACGCGATCGCGGCGGCCGAAGTCCCCGGCTGGCTCGCCGCCCAGGCCGGCACCGATGCCCGCATCGGCCCGCTCGAGCCGCAGGTTTCGCCGGGCGCCTATGCCCGTGCCTTTGCCGCGATCCACGCCGCGATCCACGCCGGGGACATCTACCAGGCCAACCTGACGCTGCCGCTGGCCGGTCCCTACGGCGGCGATCCGCTGGCGATCTACGCCGCGCTGCGCGCGCGCGCCGGCGCCGGCCATGGCGCGGTGGTGTGCGATGGCGGCCACGTCGTCCTCAGCCTTTCGCCCGAACTGTTCTTCTCGCTACATGGCGACGCGGTGCTGGTGCGGCCGATGAAGGGGACGCGCCCGCGCGGCCGCGACGCGGCGGCCGACGCGGCGCAGGCGGCCGATCTCGCCGCCGCCGCCAAGGACCGCGCCGAGAACCTGATGATCGTCGACCTGATGCGCAACGACCTGTCGCGCGTCGCCGTCCCCGGCAGCGTCCGCGTCGAGGCGCCGTTCGCGATCGAGACCTACCCGACGGTCCACCAGATGGTGACGACGGTCCGCGCCCGCCTGCGTCCGCACCTCGGGGCGGTGGACCTGCTGCGCGCGCTGTTCCCGTGCGGCTCGATCACCGGGGCGCCCAAGATCCGCGCGATGGAGCTGATCGCCGCTGTCGAGCCGCACCCGCGCGGCGTCTATTGCGGCGCCGTCGGGCGGATCGATGCGGCCGGGACGGCCGTCGACGGCGAACGGGCTGGCGGGGCAGCGTTCAATGTGGCAATCCGCAGCTTGCGACTGACCCCCGACGTCCACGGCGGGGGCCGTGCCAGCATGGGGGTGGGATCGGCGGTCGTCGCCGATTCCGAATGCTGGCCGGAATGGCGGGAATGTCTGGTGAAGGGGGGCTTCGTGCGGGATTCGGCGGCGGTAACGGAGGCGGCAGCGCCGGCGGTCGCGGGTTTCGATCTGATCGAGACGATGGCGTTCACCCCCGAGGCCGGCGTCGCCCTGCTCGATCTGCATCTGCAGCGGATCGGCGCCAGCGCCCGGGAACTCGGCTTCGAATTCGATCGCCACGCGGTGCGCAACGCCATCCAGGCGCTGTGCTTCGAGGCCGAGGCGCCGTCGCGGCTGCGGCTGTCGATCTCGCGCGGCGGTGCCTATGCGCTGGAAATCGGCGCCTTGCCGCCGGCGCTGCCGACGCCGGCGCGCTGCATCGTACTGCCGCTGCCGGTCGACGAGGGCGACTGGCGCCTGCGCCACAAGACCAGCGATCGCGGCTTCTACGAACTCGGCCTCAAGGTCGCCCAGGGCAAGGGCGCGCAGGAAGCGCTGTTCGTGCGTGATGACGGGCTGCTCACCGAAGGCTGCTTCACCAACCTGTTCGTGGAACGCGACGACATGCTGCTGACCCCGCCCGCCCGTCTCGGCCTGCTGCCGGGCGTCTTGCGCCGTTCGCTGCTCGAGTCCGGGCGGGCGCGGGAGGCCGAATTGACCCTTGCCGATCTCACCGAAGGATTCCTGATCGGCAATGCCCTGCGCGGCCTGCTCCCGGCGGTGGCGGCATGAACCCGACGCAGACCCTGTCCGGCGCGCTCGGCCGCATCGCCCCCTCGCGCACCACCGCGATGACCGATCGCGCGATCGCGCTGCGCGAGCAGGGCCGCGACGTCATCTCGCTGTCGGTGGGGGAGCCCGATTTTGCCACCCCGCCGCACGTCGTCGCCGCGGCCAAGGCCGCGCTCGACGCCGGCGATACGAAGTACACCGCCGTCGGCGGCACCGCCCGGCTCAAGGCGGCCAGCGCGCTGCATTTCGAGCGCGATCTCGGCATTGCCGTGCCGCCGACGCAGGTTACCGTCAGCGCCGGCGGCAAGCAGGCGATCTTCCACGCGCTGCTGGCCACGCTTGATCCCGGCGACGAGGTGGTCATCCCGGCGCCGTGGTGGGTCTCCTATCCCGAGATCGTCCGCTTCGCCGGGGCCAGCGTGGTGCCGATCGCGACCACGCCCGCCAGCGGTTTCCGCATCAGCCCGGCGCAGCTCGCCGCGGCGATCACCCCGCGCACGCGCTGGCTGCTGCTCAACTCGCCGGGCAATCCCACCGGCGCGACCTATTCCGCCGATGAGCTGCAGGCGCTCGGCGAAGTGCTGGCAGCGCACCCGCGCGTCCTGGTGCTCAGCGACGATATCTACGCGCCGCTGCGCTACACCCCCGGCCGCCACGCCACGCTCGCGGTGGAGCGGCCCGATCTGGCGGACCGCGTGCTGACCGTGTCGGGCGTGTCGAAGAGCCACGCGATGACCGGGTTCCGCATCGGCGTCGCCGCCGGGCCGAAGTGGCTGATCGGGGCGATGGAAAAGCTGCAGTCGCACTCCTCGGGCAACCCCTGCTCGATCAGCCAGGCGGCGGCGGTGGCGGCGTTCGAGGGGCCGCAGGACTTCCTGGCCGATTGGTGCGAACGCTTCCGCCAGCGCCGCGACATGGTCGTCGCCGCGATCAATGCGATCCCCGGCCTCTCCACCCCTGTGCCCGATGGCGCATTCTACTGCATGATCGATGCCGCGCCGCTGATGGGCCGCTTCGGCGACGATGACGCGCTGGCGCTGCACCTGCTGGAAAGCGGCGTCGCCGTCGTCGCGGCATCGGGCTTCGGCGGCAGGGACGGCTTCCGCATCTCGTTCGCCGCGGACGAGGCGCGGCTGACCGAGGCGCTGCGCCGCATCGCCGCGGCGGTGGCATGATGGAACTGCCGATCCTGTTCGAGGACGGCGAGGCGCTGGTGATCGACAAGCCCAGCGGCCTGGCAGTCGACCGGCCCCGCGCCGGCGGCGAATGCCTCGACGACCATCTCGACGGCCTGCGCCTGGGCTTCCAGCGCGCGCCGGTGGCGGTTCACCGCCTCGATCGCGACACTTCGGGCTGCCTGCTGCTGGCGCGCAATCCCAAGGCGCTGAAGCGGTTCTCCGCCGCGTTCGAGGCGCACGTGGTGGAGAAGCGCTACCTCGGCGTGATCGCCGGGACGCTGGCGCAGGGCGAGGGGACGATCGCGCTGGCCCTGGCCAAGATCAGCAGCGCCGCCGGCGGCTGGCACATGATCGCCGCCCGCAAGGGCAAGCCCGCGGTCACCCACTGGCGCGTCCTGGCCGAAGCCGGCGGCAACACCCTGGTGGAGTTCCGTCCCGAGACCGGCCGCACGCACCAGATCCGCGTCCATGCGCTCAAGGGGCTGGGCAAGCCGCTGCTCGGCGACCCGGTCTATGGCGACGGCAGCGGTGCTCGGCGGACAATGCTGCACGCGGCGGAGCTGACGGTGCCGCGCGACGGCAAGCCGCCGGTCCACGCCATCGCGCCGATGCCTGCCGATTTCCGCGCGCTGGGCTTCGATGGATGACGTCGATGCCGTGATTGCCCGCGCCCAGGCTCTGGCGCGCGAGGCGTTCATCGCCGCCGCCGGCCCGGGCGGCCAGAACGTCAACAAGGTGGCGACGGCGGTGCAGTTGCGCGTCGACGTCTATGCCCTGCGCCTGCCGCCGCCGGTGTTCCAGCGGCTGAGGACGCTGGCGGGCACGCGCATGACGGCGGGTGGGGAACTGGTGCTGGCGGCGCGCCGCTTCCGCACCCAGGAGGCCAATCGCGCCGACGCCCGCGAGCGCCTCGCCGAACTGCTGCGCGACGCACACGACCTGCCGGAAAGGCGGGCGAAGTCCCGCCTCAACCGTATCGGCAAGACCGCGCGCCTCGAAGGCAAGAAGAAGCGCGGCGCCGTCAAGGCGGGGCGGGGCAAGGTGCGGTTCGACTAGAGTCGATACCATTCAAATTGAACCGGTATCGACTTTAGATTCTTCTGTTTTTTCGTGATTTCCGAGCCGTGAAATGTTCCAATTCACTTGAAATCACTCTAGGGCCGGCGCAGGTTCGCCCCCGGGGGCGCCGCGAACGTGTCCACCGCCGTCTCGAAAGCGCCGGCAAGCGCGCCGGCGAACGCGTCCGGCACGCGCTCGGCGAGCAATGCCGGCGTCCAGCCGCCTTCGCTGGTCAACCGTGCGACCGGCCGGGGGCGGGAGAACAGCGTCACCTCGTCGCCGCTGACCCCGAACACCTGGTTGGTCAGCGGCGCGGAGGAATCGCCTGCCAGCCAGGCGGCGACCGGCGCGATCTTCTCCGCGGTCAGGTGGGCGAGCGCCGGGGCTTCGCCGACCATCCGTGTCAGGGCAACGGGCGCGATCGCGTTGGCGCGGACGCCATGGCGCGCCATGTCGAGCGCGATCGACTGCATCAGCCCGACCACGCCCAGCTTCGCCGCGCTGTAGTTGGCCTGGCCGACATTGCCGACCAGCCCGGCGCCCGATGTGAACAGCACGAAGCTGCCGCCGCCCTGCGCGCGAAAGTGCGGCGTCGCCGACTGGCAGATCGCGAAGGCGGCGTTGAGATGGACGTCGATCACTGCGTCCCAGTCGGCGCGGGTCATTCGGTGCCAGATCGCGTCGCGCAGGAAGCCGGCGGCGTGGATCACCGCATCGATGCGGCCGAAATGGTGGAGCGCATCGGCAATGATCCCGTCGGCGCCGCCAGGTTCGGTCACGCTTGCGGCGTTGGCGATCGCGCTGCCGCCCGCGGCGACGATCGCCGCCACGGTTTCCTGCGCGGGTGCCGGATCGTCGCCGCTGCCGTCGCGCGCCACGCCGCGATCGTTGACGACGACGCGTGCGCCTTCCGCCGCGCAGAACAGCGCACAGGCCCGCCCGATGCCTCGGCCACCGCCGGTGACCGCGACGACCTTGCCCCGCAGCGTTCCGGCGCCGGCCACCGCGCGGCTACATCTTCTTTTCGGCGGCGCTGGTCGCCGCGTCGACGCCCTTCTTCGCGGCATCGCCGGCGGCCTTGACGGTCTCCTTCGCGGCGGCACCGGCGGCGGAAGCGGCGGTGCCGGCGGCGGTTCCCGCCTGGTTCGCGGCGCTGGCGGCCTGGTCCGCCGCCTCGCTCGCCAGCGCGCCGGGATCGGCGCTGGGCGTGCCGGTGGCGCCGCTCATCGCCTCTTCGGCCGGCATTTCGACGTTGTCGGCCGAGGCCGCGTCGCCGGCTTTGTCCGACTTGGCGCAGCCGGCCAGCGCGAGCGCGGCGGCGGCCAGCGGCAGGGCGAGGGCGGTGAAAGGCTTCATGGCTGGTTCTCCGAAAGGTTGCGGCGTGAATCCGGGGTTCGACGGGCCGGTCGTTAACGACAGCGTCGCCGGAATGTGCCATGCAGGCGCAGCGAGGGGAAGAGAGCCGACGTCCGCGTGTCCCCGGTTGCATCATATAAAGATTTCTTTATATGATGCTGCCAGAGACGACGATGATGATGCGGATCGATCCCACCTTGCGCGCGCTGGCCGACATGACCCGGCTGCGCATCATGCGGCTGCTGGCTCACATGGAGCTCGCGGTGGGCGAACTCGCGCAAGTTCTCGGGCAGAGCCAGCCGCGCGTCTCGCGGCACATCAAGATCCTGTGCGACGCGGGCCTGGCCGAACGGCGCAAGGAAGGCGCCTGGGTGTTCCTGCGCAGCGCGATCGGGCCGGAGCGGGCGCCGCCGCTTGGCGCCGCGGTGGCGCGGTTGCTGGCGGTGGCCGAGGCGGACGACGCCCAGTTCGCCGCGCGCTGTGCGGAGGATCGGCGCCACCTTGCGGCGATCCGCGCGGGCCGCGAAGCGGCGGCGGCGGATTATTTCGCGCGCCACGCGGCCGAGTGGGATTCGCTGCGTTCGCTGCACAGCGCCGACGGCCCGGTCGAGGCGGCGCTGGTCGGGGCGCTGGCGGAACAGCGGACGGCAGGGCTGGGCCGCCTGCTCGATGTCGGCACCGGCACCGGGCGCATCGCCGAGCTGCTCGCCCCCCGGGCGACTCACGTCACCGGCCTCGACATGAGCCCGGAAATGTTGCGCATCGCCCGCGCCCGGCTCCAGCACTTGCCGGCCGACAGCGTCGATCTGGTCCAGGGGGACTTCGGGGCGCTGCCGTTCGCCGATGGCGGCTTCGATACGGTGACGCTGCACCAGGTGCTGCACTATGCGCAGGAGCCGGGCCGGGTCCTCGCCGAGGCTGCGCGGGTGCTCACGCCGGGCGGGCGCATCGCCGTCGTCGATTTCGCGGCGCACGATCACGAGGCGCTGCGCACCGAGCACGCCCATGCCCGCCTCGGCTTCAGCGATGAGGCGATGCTGGCGCTGTTCGCCGATGCCGGCTTTGCCGGCGATGCCCCGGTGGCGCTGCCCGGCGAGCGGTTGACCGTGAAGATCTGGACCGCGACGCGCAGCACCGCCCGCACCGACAATTTCGATCGAGAGAAAGCATGAACCAGCCCCCGCAAGCCCCGCTGTTCGCCGGCGTTCCCGGCGACATTTCGGTGTCATTCGAGTTCTTTCCGCCGAAGACCGAGAAAATGGACGAGCAATTGTGGGAAGCGATCACCGCGCTGGCCCCGCTGAACCCCAGCTTCGTCTCGGTGACCTACGGTGCCGGCGGCTCGACGCGGGAGCGCACCCACGCCACCGTTGCGCGGATCGTGCGCGAGACGGCGTTGAAGCCCGCCGCGCACCTGACCTGCGTCGCCGCCAGCAAGGCCGAGATCGCCGAGATCGCCGACCAGTACTGGGACGCCGGGGTGCGCCACATCGTCGCGCTGCGCGGCGATCCGCCGCCGGCCGACGGCGGCCGCTTCGTGCCGCATCCCGATGGCTATGCCGGGGCGGCGGACCTCGTCGCCGGGCTGAAGGCGCGGCACGATTTCGAGATCTCGGTCGCCGCCTACCCCGAGGTCCATCCCGAGGCGCTGAGTGCGCAGAGCGATCTCGACAACCTCAAGCGCAAGCTCGATGCCGGCGCGACGCGCGCGATCACCCAGTTCTTCTACTCGACCGACGCCTATTTCCGCTTTCTCGACAAGGCGCTCGCCGCCGGCATCACCGCGCCGGTCCTGCCCGGGATCATGCCGGTGACCAACTTTGCCGCGATCCGCCGGATGAGCGGCAACACCGAGATTCCGGGCTGGCTCGAGACGATGTTCGAGGGGCTGGACGACCACCCCGGCGCGCGTGCGCTGGTTTCGGCGACGGTCGCGGTCGACCTCTGCCACCGGCTCTACCAGGGCGGGGTCCGCGACTTCCATTTCTACACGCTTAACCGCGCCGAGCAGGCCTATGCGATTTGCCACCTGCTCGGCCTGCGACCGGAGAAACGCGCATGACCCTGATCCCTTCCGAAGCGCGCAAGGCGTTCGAGGCCGAGGCCGCGAAGCGCATCCTCATCACCGATGGCGCGCAGGGCACCGAGTTCCAGAAGCTGGGGCTGACCGAGGCCGACTATGCCGGGTCACTGGGCCTTTCGCACGAGCAGAAGGGCAACAACGACATGCTGAACCTCAGCAAGCCCGATGCCGTCGAATGGGTCCACCGCAATTACTTCGAGGCCGGCGCCGACATCGCCGAGACCAACACCTTCTCGTCGAACCGGATATCCCAGGCCGATTACGGCGCGGAGCATCTGGTGGGGGAACTGAACGTCGCCGCGGCGCAACTGGCGCGGCGGATCGCCGACGAATACGCCGCCAGGGATGGCCGCCCGCGCTTCGTCGCCGGCGGGATCGGCCCGACCAACAAGACGCTGTCGCTGTCGCCCGACGTCAACGATCCGGGCTTCCGGGAAATCGACTGGGACTTTCTCGTCGACGTCTACAAGGAGCAGGCCGGCGCGCTGATGCAGGGCGGGGCCGACTTCATCCTGATCGAGACGGTGTTCGACACGCTGAACGCCAAGGCCGGGATCATGGCCTGCAAGCAGCTCGAACGCGAGATCGGCCGCGAGGTGCCGATCATGCTGTCGATGACGCTGACCGACCTGTCCGGCCGCAACCTCTCGGGCCACACGGTCGAGGCATTCTGGCACGCGGTGCGCCACGCCCGGCCGCTGACGATCGGGCTGAACTGCTCGTTCGGGGCGACGCAACTGCGGCCGCACGTCAAGCTGCTGTCCGAGATCGCCGATGCGCTGATCATGGTCTATCCCAACGCCGGCCTGCCGAACGAGCTCGGCAAGTACGACGAGCTGCCCGAGGAAACCGCGGCGCTGGTGCGCGAATGGGCGGAGGGCGGCCAGGTCAACGTGCTCGGCGGCTGCTGCGGCTCGACCCCGGCGCACATCGCCGCGATCGCGAAAGCGGTGGCGGGGATCGCGCCGCGCCGCGTGCCGGATCTGGCGCCGGTCACCCGCCTCGCGGGCCTCGAACCTTTCATCATGGCGGCGTAGACGCGCTGCCGACTCCCCTCCCGCCTGCGGGAGGGGTCGGGGGTGGGCATCTCGCCTATCCTCCCCACACCCGCCTACCCATCGGAACCGACCATGACCCTTTCCTCCACCCGTTTCGTCAACGTCGGCGAGCGCACCAACGTCACCGGCTCGGCCGCGTTCAAGAAGCTGATCCTCGCCGG
>JAGWUH010000017.1 GCA_028868535.1 Sphingomonadales bacterium
TCTGCCGCGAAGACCTGAACGAAGTGATCGCCAGCTTCGTGCAGGACAAGGCGGCGCTGGAGCGCGGCATGTTCGATCCCGAGGTGGTGCCGGAGGAACTGACCCAGCTCAAGATGGGCAAGATCATCCGCGAGAAGTACCCCGAACTCAGCGAAGAGGACCAAGAGGCGGTGCGCCAACATGCGATCGCGGCCATGACGCTGACCCAGCAGGCGAAGGCCGCGATCAGCGGCGCGGGTGTCGACGGCGATCTTAAGGCCAATACGGCGTTCATCGACGGCGTGCGCAAGTTCGCGCTCAGCGTGACCGACCTCGACATCGACCTTATCGACCGGGTCAATCCCTTCAGCGCGACCTATGCCGTGCTGGCCAAGGCGATGGATGAGAAGACGTTGTTGCAGGTCCAGGCGGTGATCAATGCCAAGAAGGACAAGCTGACCTACGACGATGCCCGTGCGCTGGCCGAGCGTGCGCTGGAGTTCAAGCGCGAACGGGGCCGGTTGCCGTCGCTGACCTCGCAGGATGCCTGGGAGCGCAAAATGGCGGAAGGCGTCGCCTTCCTCCAGCGCCATGCGACGAAGGCAGCCGCCGATGGCTGACCTCAGCGACCTTGAACTGCTGGCAGAGCTGGGCGTCGAGACGGCGGTGCAGCCTGCGCGCTCGCTGAGCCCGCTGCAGGAGCGGATCATTGCCGGGTTTGAAGATATCCAGCGGTTCGTGATCGAACATGGCCGCCTGCCACAGCACGGCGAAGATCGCGACATTTTCGAGCGGCTCTATGCCGTGCGCCTCGATCGTCTGCGCGCGCAGCCCGAAGCTCGAGAGTTGCTGGCGACGCTCGATACGGACGGCATTCTTGACGGCACCACAATCGTCGGCGCGGCGCCGGTCAGTCTCGATGACACAGCTCTGCTCGCGGAACTGGGCATCGAACCCCGTGCCGAGGACGACATTTCCCAGCTTCGTCACGTCGCCCCGCGCGCCGATAAGCGTGCTGCCGAGGAAATCGCCAACCGCGAACGGTGCGAGGACTTCGACACATTCAAGCCCTTGTTCGAGCGGGTCCAGGCCGATCTCGCATCGGGCAACCGCCAGGCCAAGGTGCTCGACCAGACCGAGGTAACGCTGGCGGAGATCCAACCTGGCAATTTCTTCATCGTCGGCGGCCAATTGGCCTATGTCGCCGCATCGACCGACGAGTTCGTAACACAGTACGAGCGCAAGGATCGCCGCGTCCGGGTGATCTACGATAATGCCACCGAAGCCAGTGTCCTGTCTCGATCCTTCCAAAAAGCTCTCTACCGCGACGAAACCGCGCGCCGGATCACCGAACAGAGCGCAGGACCGCTGTTTGGCGATACTGCGGAGCCCGATGACCTCGCCAGCGGAACCATCTACGTCCTGCGCAGCAAGTCAGCTCATCCCTATGTCGACGAGCATCGTGAACTGATCCACAAGATCGGCGTAACCGGACAGCCCGTTGCAAGCCGGATTGCCAATGCTCGCAATGACCCGACCTTCCTTCTTGCGGATGTCGAGATCGTAGCGGAATACCGGCTCTACAATATCAACCGGACGAAGCTGGAGAACCTGATCCATCGCGCGCTTGCGCCAGCACGGCTTGACCTGTCAGCCGGAGATCGCTTCGGCAAGACGGTGCAGCCGCGAGAATGGTTTCTGGCACCCCTCAATGCAATTGATGAGTTGGTTGCCAGGATCAGCGATGGGAGCATCACGAAATACAGATATGATGCCGCCAATGCCCAGTTCATTCCGGCCATGTGAACGGAGGACTTGTGGTTTGTGACAATTATGCCGGATATTACGGTTGTCTTCTCGCGCCATATACAGCGGCAGGTTCCAGCCAATACTCGACGCCCATCGTCCGCCAGACCGGCCACCCACCACGACCCGAACTGAGTTGCAGGCCGACGGGCAGGCTTTAGGGAACGACCTTGCGACAGCTGCATCTTGCGCATCCTGACGCGAGGCGTCACTTCCGCCTACATTCGAGGAACAATTTATCGCTACCTGAAAATCGTCAAGCCTATAGAAATATACCCAGAATACTTGAAAGATGCGTCTAGAGAATGTCTAGCAGAGCTAGGACAAGGGTGATTGATGGACGGCCTCTCGGAAGAATTCATAGCCAAGTTCCTGACCGAACTGCGCGAGGACAATGCCGCCGTATTTATTGGAGCGGGCCTTTCCAAGGCGGCCGGTTTTGTAGATTGGCGCGGCCTTCTCGCACCGATTGCCGCTCCGTTGGGGCTCGATGTCGAGAGGGAGAGCGATCTCGTCGGCTTAGCTCAATTTCACCTCAATATTAACGGCGGCAACCGTAATCAGCTCAACCAACTCCTTATTGAACAATTCGCGGACCTTCCGACGCCCACTGAAAATCACCGACTGCTCGCCCGCCTTCCGATCCGCAGTTACTGGACCACCAATTATGACCGGTTGATCGAACAGGCTCTGAAGGACAGCGGGAAGCGGGTTGACGCGAAATACACCGTAGAGCAGCTTGCGCTGACGGTTCGTGGTCGCGACGCCATCGTCTACAAGATGCACGGCGACATCGAAAATCCGGACAAGGCCGTGCTTACCAGGGACGACTATGAGCGCTACTCAGCGACGCACGCGCCGTTCATTACAGCGCTGACCGGCGATCTCGTCGAGCGGACCTTCCTATTCCTCGGCTTCAGCTTCACCGATCCCAATCTCGACTATGTGCTGGCGCGGATTCGCTCGCGCTTCGAGAAGAACCAGCGGCAGCATTTCTGCATAATCAAGAGCCGCTCCAAGCTGCCGAACGAATCCGAGGCCGACTTCGTCTATGCCAAGACACGCCAAGACCTCGTCGCGCAGGACCTGTTGCGGTTCAACATCAAGACCATCGCCGTCGACGGATTCGGCGATATTACCGAGCTACTGCGCACGGTAGCAAATCGGTTCCGACAGCGAACCGTTTTCATCTCGGGAAGCGCAGCGGATTATGGCCCGTGGGGACAGCAGGACACCGAAAATTTCCTGGCGCGCCTAGCGGCGGCGCTCATCGATCGCGACTGCCGCATCACCAGCGGTTTTGGCTTGGGTATCGGCAGTGCCGTCGTCACCGGTGCGGTCGAGCAAATCTACTCCAGCAGCCAGCGCAGCATCGACAGCCATCTACTGCTACGCCCCTTCCCGGCCGGAATCCAAGACCAAGCCGAACGCGCACGCGTTTTCGAACGATATCGGGACGAGCTGATCGCGCAGGCTGGGATCGCCGTTTTCGTGATGGGCAACAAGGTGCAATCGGGCAGCTTAGAGCCGGCGGACGGCATGCGCGTGGAATTCGATCTTGCGCGCAAAGCGGGCCTGCATTGCCTGCCAATCGGCGCAAGCGGCTCGATATCGGCTGACTTTTGGAACGAGATGATGGTCGATCTGCAAGCCGCATTTCCGGGACGCGACAACGATTTCTATGCACTGTTTGAGCGGCTTGGCCAGCAGGTCAACAATCCGCTCGAGCTTATCGATCCCATCCTCCAGATCATCGACATCCTCAGAAAGGAATAAGCATGGCGCGCCACACCTTTTTTAGCTTCCACTATGAACGTGACGTTTGGCGGGCGGGGCAGGTTCGCAACAGCTGGGTCACGCAAGAGCGGGTCGCATCTGGTTTCTTCGACAAGGCGGCGTGGGAAGAGGTCAAGAAGAAAGGTGACGCGGCAATCAAAGGTTGGATCGACGCGCAACTCAAGGGCACGTCGGTTACGGTCGTGCTGATCGGTGCCGAGACAGCAAACCGCGACTATGTGAATTACGAGATCACCCAAAGTTGGGCCAAGGACAACGGCCTTTTGGGTGTCTATGTCCACAACATCAAGGACGCCGCGCAAAAAACCGACACCAAGGGCGCAAATCCGTTCAGCCAGTGGACCTTCAAGCGAAACGGCGTAGTTGTTTCGATCCCGACCTATGATTGGGTCAGCGACAACGGTTACGTCAATCTTGGCAGCTGGATCGAGACCGCGGCGAAGGCTGCGGGTCGCTAGAATGGTGGGTTCGGCAGCGTGGGGATTTGAAGGGCGAAAGGGAATTAATGGCGACGTTCACTGAAAGCCGCATACGACATCGCGCGCAGCAGAAGACTGGAACCTTGAGGAAAGCGGCGACCGTCCTCAAAGAAGAGGTCGCCTCGGCCAAGATCAAGACCAGTTTCGACATTTTTCTCAGTCATTCGACCTCCGATGCTGAAATCATCTTGGGCGTGAAGGGCGTCCTCGAGGACTATGGAAAGACGGTCTATGTTGACTGGCTGGAAGATCCACAACTTGACAGACGCAATGTCACCGCAGCGTCTGCAGAGGTCATTCGGGCGCGGATGCGACAGTGTAAGTCATTGGTTTACGTGCATACCGTTAACTCTGGTAGCTCCAAATGGATGCCTTGGGAGTTAGGCTATTTCGACGGCTTCAACGGGGCGGTAGCGATTCTTCCCGTGACCAGAAGCAGCGAGACGAGCTTCGAAGGTCAAGAGTATCTCAGCATTTACCCGTATATGGACGAAGCTCCCTCCAAAGAGAGCACGGTCCAAGAAATCTGGGTCAATAAAAGCAGCGTGGCATCACGGCGATGGGGTATGTGGATCAGCGATCCTCGCGCATTCCGCAAAACGGCATAAGCCACTTTCGGTTGATGGGAGGCTCGTTAATGCGGCCTAGCCGAGTGGTTGATTGGAGCGATTTCCTCGTTCGCTTCGGGTAACGGCCGTAGCTATTTGGTATCGTGCTTGGAATTTCCGCCGGATAGCGCCGGCACCGTAACATTTTCTGGGGTGCCGCTAACCGGTATCGTCTTGTTCCCCAACGGCGTGTGGGTTCCGACCGATGCAGGTGCCGACACATTCTCTTGGTCCAGCGCATCATCTTTTCGTTCGCTCAATGCGGGAGGGATCAAGAAGATCGCGAAGGCCATCGCAATGATAGCGAGCGCGCCCAAAATTGAGGACCACCAGAGCGCGTTCTCCGCCGTGCGCGCCGGGCGGGCGACCAGCGCCTCATAGTCCGGTTGCGATAAAAATCTGTAGAGTCTGGGCTGCCACTCCTTACGCACTTTGCGCTGCAACACAGTGAACATTACACCCGAAAGGATGGTAATCGCAACATAGGCACCAGCCATCACCATAACGAGTACAATCAATAATGGGTTTGCGCCCGTCGTCATGCGGGCGGCGATCAGTCCGGCACCAACTGCCAGCGCGCTCGCCACCGCCGTGATGATTTGGCGTGTTGCATCCGATAATTTCGCGGTTTCATCGGTGACGCTCTTGCGCAGTTCTGCCAGCGTCTTGAGAGCATCACTACTCATGCCGGCTAGTTGGACTTGGTAGGCAGTCTTTGCGCCTTCCAAGGCCGCGCCGAGATAATCGCGCAGGAACTCCGACGCCTCCTCACCCGTACCGCCACATCGGGCAAGTTCGGTCGCCAGCAATATATGGCGCATCTCGCTCTCGCGCTCGACCTCAAATACCCAAGCCAATGCTGCCTGAAGGTCCTTAATCCCTAGGAGGCCAAGGACCGTCGCGAAGAGAGCGCCCATTGGGGGATAACTCAGTTCAAGTCGCGGAGGCCCTTTGAATCGTAGCGATCCGCGATCCGCGTCAAACTCATCCGGCAGCGACAGAAGCAGCATGCGCGATGCGCGCTCTGCCCATACCCAGGCGGCCGGATCATCAAGCGACAGGGTATCGGAATCGCGCAGGAGCCAGCGCGCCAAGCTGGCCGGCACAGCTCGCTGTCCAGAAAACTCCCGAACAAGTGTTCGAGGGCCGCGTAAGGCAAGATCAGGCTCAAGCTCAGTGATCTCATCACCCCAAGGCGTGAAGCACGCGCCAACCGCAGTAATCTCAGTCGTAAGCTGTGCTACCTGCCAGTGCTTACTGGGTGCTTCGCGGTCTAACCAAGAGGCGAAGCCGACATTGGTCAGTAGCCGCAGCACCCCTGCCGGCCCATGTGGTTTTTCAAGATCGACTCGGAATGGCGCAAATGGCTCATCAAGATCTTCGAATGCCCACTCAGTCCCAGCCCCGTCAAAGGCGGTCGCGTTCCAGCTCAAAGCGAAGGCAAGAGCCGCGATCTCGCGCGCAACTGCGACCCCCAGGTTGGAGACGCTGACAATGGCCTCACCTTCGGAAACAAAGGCGCCATCGGCATCAAGTGCGTCAAGCCGCGCTGCGAGGCTCTCGACGGACAATGCCATCCTCCTCGACATGCCGCGTCGTGATAGTGATCACTTCGCCACCTTCGGCCGTTCGAACGCGATCGACATTCGCGCCACCTACGCGATCCGGATAAAACAGCAGAACGCCTTCAGTGGTTCGTACCCGCCGGATCGCCGGACTACGAAGGAGGTTCCGGTTCGGGGCAAATTCAAGCCCTTCGAGCTTCGCTGATTTGACTTTACGCCGCACGCAATTCTGGATCCGTGCGATGACGCGCTCGTCCTCGGGATTACCGGCAGCCGCGAGTACAGCCTCTTCCAGGGCAGCGGGGGTGATACGTTGACGATTGTTCAAGGCCGCCTTTGCCTCGCGGAAGGCCAGCGGGACATCGCAATCGGGCAAAATATCCTTAAGCTCTTTCAACGCATTACTCACCGCTTCTATCGCTTTGCGGTTCAGCTGCTCATCGTCACGCGTGCGGACGACGTGCAAATAATTTGCGAAATAATCCCCGATTTCTGGCGCTTGCTTCATCCGATCTTTCGCCGCAATCGCAGTTTCCGCCACGCCATCGACGACCCGCACCAGAGCAGATTTCTGGATTGCACGTTTATCGGCCACGAAGGCTTGCACAATAAGGCGCAACAGATTGGCGCCATCGGCTTGCTGCTGCTGCTCGATCACCTGTTGATAATCATATTTGATCAGGCTGTAGATGCGAACATCAGGGTTATCGGTCCTCAAATCAAAAATGAAGAAGGCGCCGTCGCGGCTGCTACCTGGGTGGAAGCGAGAGAATTCGCGCGCGAGCGCCTGACCGCCTGCTTCGAACTCATCTTCGTCGCATGCCATACGCTCAAGCTGAGCCTTTGTCTGCGAATCCGCATGGAACTCGAACACTGAGGCAACATCAGTGTTGCGAATGCGCTCGACGAAGAAGTCAGCATGCTCGACCATCCTCATTGGCTCGGCATTGAACTGTTCATCGCCCACAACATGCAGGATCATATTTTCAATGCGAAGCGCCGCAATTTCGTCATCATTGATGAAAGCCAACTCATCCTCCCGGCCTATCGGGGGCTACGAGTAATGCGGAGTTCGAAAACAAGCAATTTTTCCTTTCGATCTCACCGCGATGCGCGCTGGAACAAAAAGAGTACACTGTCAACCAAATTGCGTTACAAGGGGCAGCGCACCGCCTTGAGGGGAGCCGGTGCATATCGTGGCGTAAGCAGAATTCGGTCTCGCGTAAGCGAGATTTTTGGTTTTGCGTAAGCAGCGTCAATGCTTCGCATTCGGGCAGGCTTCCTCCGCAATCAACCAATGTCAGGCCGCGAAAAACCGCTCAAAATAGCCGATTGAATGCTGATCTCCGCCGAGAGGCACCCAAACACCGCCGTTTCTGCGAGTTACGCCGCTTACGCCGTGCTTACTTTTGTGATTTTGCGGAGCGCGTAAACAGAAAAAGCGACCCGCTAGGGTCGCCCAACTGCTTGTTTTTCCTTAGAAAAACTGGAGCGGGCGAAGGGATTCGAACCCTCGACCCCAACCTTGGCAAGGTTGTGCTCTACCCCTGAGCTACGCCCGCTCTGACGTTCGCGGCCCGCTGCCTGGAAGGCGGTGGGCCGGGGTGAGGCGCGCCGTTAGCATCGGCCCCGGAGCTTGCCAAGCGGAAAATCGCGTTTTTGCGTGATCGCGGGCTCCGGCGGCGGCGGCTGTATCCAGAACCGGCCCGACCGGCTATGCAAACCCTTCACATTCGCGCGGCAATCGCCACATGGCGTTCGCGCAATCGCCGGCAATGGAGTGGAACTTGGCAAGCCTCGGCCTCAATCTCGAAGAACAGAAGGCGGTGGACCGCTTCCGCAAGAGCGTCGTCGAACCGTCGATGCACAGCCTCGTCATCCTCGATTTCTGGGCGGAATGGTGCGGGCCGTGCAAGGCGCTGGGCCCGGTGCTGGAGAAGGTCGCTGCGGACTATGCCGACAAGGGCGTGGTGCTCGCCAAGATCGACGTCGACAAGGAAGCCTTCATCGCGTCGCAGTTCCAAATCCGCTCGGTGCCGACGGTCTACGCGATGTTCCAGGGCCAGCCGGTCGCGGACCTGACCCCGGCGCGCAGCGAATCACAGCTCAAGGCGATGCTCGACCAGTTGCTGGCCAAGCTGCCGATCACGGCGGGCGGGGAGCCGGCGCAGGATGTCGCCCCGCTGATCGCGATGGGCGAGGACGTGCTGGCCTCGGGTGACGGGGAGCGCGCCGCCGCGATCTTCGCGCAGATCCTGGACATCGCGCCGGACAATGCCGCCGCCCACGCCGGGCTGATCCGCGCGCTGCTTGCCGCCGGCCATGCCGACGAGGCCGAGGCGGCGCTGGCCCAGCTTCCGCCCGAGCTTGCCGCGGCGCCGGAAATCGCCAGTGCCCGGGCTGCGCTTGAATTGGCGAAGGACGCTCCCGAGGCCGGCGAACTGGCCGGCCTGCGCGCCGCCGCAGAGGCCGCGCCGGCCGACATGGACGCGCAGTTCGCTTATGCCAATGCCGCCTTCGCCGGCGGTGACCGCGATGCAGCCGCCACGACGCTGCTGCGGATGGTCGCCATCGATCGTGCCTGGAACGAGGGCGCGGCGCGCGCCAAGCTGCTGCAGATCTTCGAGGCGATCGGCCTGGAGGACCCCTGGGTCGCGCAGACGCGGCGCAAGCTCTCCACGGTGCTGTTCGGCTGACGCCGGTGGCGACGCGGCGCATCCCGATCTTCCCGTTGACCGGGGCCATGCTCTACCCGGGGCTGCACCTGCCGCTGCACATCTTCGAGCCGCGCTACCGCGCCATGGTCGGCGACGCGCTGGTGCGCGAGCGGCTGATCGGCATGATCCAGCCGCGCCAGCCGGTGGAGGGCGCGCCGCTTTATGCGATCGGCTGCATCGGCAAGATCGGCGAGGTCGAGGCGATGGAGGACGGCCGCTACAACATCCTGCTCGAAGGCATAGCGCGCTTCCGGATCGTCCGCGAAATGGTGGTGACGACGCCGTTCCGCCAGGTCGAGGCCGAACTGATCGACGACGACGAGGACGCGGCGCTGGCCCCGGTCGAACGCGCCAGCTTCGAGCGGGAGGCGCGGCGGTTCTCGGCATCGCAGGGCTACAGCGTCGATTGGGAGCAGGTGGCGCGGCTCGACGATGCCTCGCTGATCAACGGTGTTTCGCAGATCGTGCCGTTCGATCCGGCGTCCAAACAGGCGCTGCTGGAGGCGGAGACGCTGTCGGACCGGTGCGAGCTGCTGGTCCAGCTCATGCAGTTCTTCGGCAAGCGCGACGACGATGGCGACGCGGCGACGTTGCAGTAGGACAGGGCAATAACGTGGCGTTATGGTCGCGTTATGGTGGCCTTTAGGCCACGTTATCGCAGTGCCAGCACGCCGCGCACGCCGTCGATCACGTATTGCACCGCCAGCGCCGACAGCAGCACGCCGAGCAGGCGGGTGATCACGCCCTCCACCCGCGTTCCCAGCAGCCGCATCAGCGGCCCGGCGGCGGCCAGCGCGATCGCCACCAGCGCCAGCACCGCGAGCAGCGCGGCCATCACCGCCACGGTCTGCTGCAGCCCTTGCGCCTGCGCGGTCAGCAGCATGACGCTGGCGATCGAGCCCGGCCCGGCGATCATCGGCATCGCCATCGGGAACACCGCGAGGTCTTCGGCCGGGGGTGCGGATTTCGCTCGTTCGGCGCGTTCCTGGTCGTGCTCGGTGCGTTTTTCGAACACCATTTCCAGCGCGATCAGGAACAGCATCAGCCCGCCGGCGATGCGGAAGGCGTCGAGCCCGATCTGCAGCGCCGCCAGCAGCCGTTCCCCCACCAGTGCGAAGGTGACCAGGATCAGCGTCGCGATCAGGGTCGCGCGCAGCGCGGTGGCGGTGGTTTCGCGCGCCGGCATGCCGCGCACCAGCCCGGCGAAGATCGGCGCGCAGCCGACCGGATCGATGACGACGAACAGCGTGAAGAAGGCGGAGAGGAACAGCTCGATCATTTGATCGTCGCGGCCGCCACTTCCGCCATCGTGCCGCCACTGCGCAGGCGGACCGAAATGCTGCGGGCGCCGGTCCTGTCGCCATCGGGGGCCAGCGTCGTGGTCCAGGCCAGGGTGCCGTCGGGCGAGGCGCCCGACAGGTACTCCGCGGGGATCGCCGGCTTGTCGGGTTTCCTGGCCGCCGGCGGATCGCCCGCAGGGCGATGGCGGGCCGGGCAGTCGGCGACTTTCGCGGTCAGGAATTCGGGCGGCGGCAGCGGCTGGGCGAGGGTGTCGCCCTGGTCGAGCACCCACTTGTAGCCGCCCTTGTCCTGCCGCTGCCACACCGTCATGTACCAGCCGGCGGCCTTGCCCGATTGCCAGGCGCCGCGCGTCACCGCGTAAGTCCCGTCGCAGGCCATCCACGCCGCGTGCGGCTGCCAGGCCAGCGGCGCCTCGGGCTGGGTCTTCGGCCGGGGGACGGCCTCGACCCGCACCGGCCCCGGCGCGAACTGCTGCGCGCCCTTGGCGGCGGTGGCGCGGAACGCCGCCCAGCGCCCCTTTTCCTGCGCCAGCCGGGAAAAGGCGATGTCGGCCGAGATCACGTCGCTGGGATCGGCCCAGCCGGGACCGTGCGGCGGCCCGCGCCGGCCCTCGTCGCGCGCTTGCGCCAGGGCCGGTCCCGTGACCAGCAGCCCCGCCAGCCCCAGCAGCGCGGCGGCTGGACGCATCAGATCGCGTCGTCCGCCAGCGCGATCCCGGCGTTGCGGTGCGCGGCGACGAGGGTGTTGCGCAACAGCACGGCAATGGTCATCGGGCCGACACCTCCGGGAACCGGGGTTATCGCCCCGGCCACCTGAATGGCGCCTGCATAGTCGACATCGCCGACCAGCCGCGTCTTGCCGGGTTCGGCGCCGGGCCGCGTATCGGGCACGCGGTTGATGCCGACGTCGATCACCGTCGCGCCGGGCTTGAGCCAGTCCGCCTTGACCATCTCCGCCCGGCCGACCGCGGCGACGACGATGTCGGCGCGGCGCACCACGGCGGGCAGGTCCCTGGTCCGGCTGTGCGCGACCGTCACCGTGCAGCTTTCCGCCAGCAGCAGTTGCGCCATCGGCTTGCCGACGATGTTCGAGCGGCCGATCACCACCGCGTCGAGGCCGGACAAGGAGCCGAGCCGGTCCTTCAGCAGCATCAGGCAGCCCAGCGGCGTGCACGGCACGAAGCCCGGCTGGCCGACCGCGAGCCGGCCGGCGGAAATCACGTGGAAGCCGTCGACGTCCTTGTCGGGGTTGATCGCGGCGATCACCTTCTGCTCGTCGATGTGCGGCGGCAGCGGCAACTGGACGAGGATGCCGTCGACCGCGGGATCGGCGTTGAGTTTCTCGACGAGGTCGAGCAGCGCGCCCTCGCCGGTGTCCTCGGGCAGCTTGTGCTCGAAGCTGGCCATGCCGCAGGCGACGGTTTGCTTACCCTTGGAGCGGACGTAGACCTGGCTGGCCGGGTCCTCGCCGACCAGCACCACGGCGAGGCCGGCCTTGCGCCCGGCATGGGCCTCGAACTGCGCCGCCAGCACGGCGACGCGGCCGCGCAGGTCCTCGGCGAAGGCCTTTCCGTCGATGATTTTTCCATTGCTCATAGCGCGTACATCGACCTCCACACGCCCTCGAGCAGGTATTGCAGGATCTGCAGCCCGACGATCAGCACCAGCGGCGAGAAGTCGATCATCCCGGTATCGGGCATCAGCCGCCGGATCGGCCGCAGCAGCGGATCGAGCAGCGCGTTGACCGCCTTCCACAACGCCGCGACGAAATCGTTGTGGGTGTTGACGACGTTGAACGAGATCAACAGGCTCAGCACGAACTGGACGATGACGAGCGTCGTCACCAGGCTGATCAGCAGGTTGACGATCTGGATCAAGGCTATGAGCACGGATGTCTTACCCCTCGGGATGGAAGGCGCTGTCTAGACGGGGGAAACCGGCAGGGCAACCGCCGTCAGGGCGCCAGCGTGCTCGACTGGATGTGCCAGCGCAGGTCCTCGACCGAGGCGCCGTCGACGTCGTTGACGCGGCGGAGCACGACGTGGCCGGCGATCCGGCGCTTGCCGTCCGCGATCATCACCGGCGCATCGTAGAACAGCGAGCCGGCGGCGCCCTCCTCCTCGGCCAGGCCGAGCGTGACGCGAGGGGCCTTCAGGGCCCCCCAGCGCGCGGCGAAGGCGGCTTCGTCGAGCCCGGCATCGCTGCCGCCGTGGCCCCAGTAGGCGCGCACCAGCCGCCAGTCGCGCGCCTCGACCGCGGCGGCCCAGCCGGCCAGCACCACTTCGGGATCGCGCGCGGCGGAGGGCGCTGCCACCGGGGCGGGCGCTGCCACCGGGGAGGCCGCCGCCGTCGGCGAGGGCGCAGCGTTGGGGACGGCGGCCGGGTGTCTGTCGGGCGCCTGCGCCGCCGGTTGCCCGCGCTGGCACGCCGCCAGCAGGGCGAGCGCGAAAAGGGCCGGCATCCTGCGGCTCACGCGCGGATCAGCGTGCCCGCCCCGCGCGAGGTGAAGAATTCGAGCAGCATCGCATGCGGCACGCGCCCGTCGAGCACCACCGCCGCCTCGCAGCCGGCCTCGACCGCATGGACGCAGGTTTCCAGCTTGGGGATCATGCCGCCGCTGATCGTGCCGTCCTCGCCCAGCCGGGCGATGTCGGCGGGGCGCAGGTCGGTCAGCAGGTTCCTGTCCTTGTCGAGCACGCCGGGGACGTCGGTGAGGAGGAGCAGGCGCGCGGCGCCGAGCGCGGCGGCGATGCTGCCGGCCATCGTATCGGCGTTGATGTTGTAGGTCTCGTTGTCGTCGCCGATGCCGATCGGGGCGATCACCGGGATCATCCCCGCCGCGCAGATCGTGTCGATCACCGTGGTGTCGATGCGGTCCGGCTCCCCGACGAAGCCGAGGTCGACCACGAGCGGGCCGCCTTCCTCGTCGGCGATCGCCTTGGGCGCCTTCTTGGCGGCGACCTTGCGGGCGATGACCATGCCGCCGTCCTTGCCGGAAATGCCGATCGCCTTGCCGCCGGCGCGGGCGATCCAGCTCACCAGTTCCTTGTTGATCGCGCCGGCCAGCACCATCTCGGCCACTTCCGCGGTCTGCTTGTCGGTGACGCGCAGCCCGTCGACGAAGCGCGATTCGATGCCCAGCGCCTTGAGCATGCGGCCGATCTGCGGGCCGCCGCCGTGGACCACCACCGGGTTGATGCCGCAGGCCTTGAGCAGCACGATGTCCTCGGCGAAGTCGTGCGCCAGCTCGGGATTGCCCATCGCGTGGCCGCCGTACTTCACGACGAAGGTGCGCCCGGCATAGCGCTGGAGATACGGCAGCGCCTCGACGAGGGTTTCGGCCTTGGCGAGGAGGGCGGAATCGTGTGCGGATTCGTGTGGCATGGCGGCCCCTTTAGCGTTTTAGGTGCGGGCGTCGAGTCTGCGGCCCAGCGACACGAAAAGCTGGATGAACAGCGGCACCATGATCGTCGACAGCAGCAGCTTGGAGAGGATCTGCCCGGTCATGATCGCGCCCAGCGGCAGCGCCGCGCCGGTCACCGGATCGTGCACGCCGACGAAGCTGATGGTGATGAACAGCACGGTATCGACGACCTGGCTGAGCACCCCGGCGATCCAGGCGCGCAGCATCAGCCCGGTGCCGGGCCGCCCGGCCAGTTTCGCGAACACCGCGACGTTGAGCGTCTGCGAGGTGCCGTAGGAGATCAGCCCGGCGAGCTGCATCCGCGCGCCCTGTCCCAGCAGCCGCGCGAACGCGTCCTGGTCGTGCCAGAACGGCGCCGGCGGGACGACGTGGATCACCGCCATCAGCAGGATCATCGACACGATCAGCGGGACGAAGCCGACGCGCACCAGCCGGTCCGCCATCGCCTTGCCGTAGAGCTCGGCGACGGTGCTGGAGAGCACGACCAGCAGCAGGAAGGCGAAGATGCCCGATTCGACCGCGAGGCTGCCGAGGACCGGCCAGGTGCCGAGCGAGGCGAGCTTGGTGCCGAGCACCCCGGCCAGCACGACCAGCCCGCCGTAGAGCAAGGTATAGGCGTAAAGCGCGCGGGGGACCGCGATCGCGGCGGAGGGCTGGCTGTCCATCGTCACCTCAATCGGGCTTCAGCAGGTCGCGCACGAACGGGATCAGGCCGGTCTGGCGCTTGCGCTTGATGCGCTCGGCCTCGAGGATGCCGCGCACCTTGGCGAAGCAGGCGTCGATGTCGTCGTTGACGATCACGTAGTCGTAGCCGTCCCAGTGGCTGATCTCGGCGCGGGCGCGCTCCATCCGCGCGGCGATCACCGCGTCGCTGTCGGTGCCGCGCCCGGTCAGGCGGCGGCGCAGCTCGTCGATCGAGGGCGGCAGCAGGAACACGCGGACGACGTCCTGCGCGTCCTTCTGGTAGAGCTGCTGCGTGCCCTGCCAGTCGATGTCGAACAGGAAGTCGCGCCCTTCCTTCAGCCCGGCGCGGATGTGCGACTTCGGCGTGCCGTAGCGGTTGCCGAAAACGTGGGCCCATTCGTAGAAATCGTCCTCCGCCACCATGCGGTCGAAGCCGGCGTCGTCGACGAAGTGATAGTCCTTGCCGTCGACCTCCCCGGCGCGGGGCGGGCGCGTCGTGGCGGAGACCGACAGGCTGATCTCCGCGTCGGCGTCGAGCAGGCGGCGGGCGATCGTCGTCTTGCCGGTCCCCGACGGGGAGGACAGGATGAACATCAGGCCGCGGCGGTGCAGGGTATCGGAAGCCATGCGCGCGTTTGCAACGAACGCGGCGCGGGATCAAGCGGCGAGAGCGCGTCTCAGGCCCCGGGCGCCCTGGTCTTCGTCCCCGACTTCGCCGCCGCGCGCTCCTGCTGGCGCTTGCGGTGCACGGCGCGGGCCAGCAGGCCCCCGCCGACGAGGATCGCCCCCGGCACCGAGCAGCTGGCGATGCGCACCAGCGCCGCGCCGACCAGCTTGTTCGAGAGCGAGAACCTGCCCGGTTCCTCGGGCAGCAACTGGGTGACGGTGCTGTCGATCAGGCGGCCGCCGCCCTTGCGGGCGATGCGGGCGATCAGGGTGTTGTCGAGCGGGAGCCGGAGCGCCATCGCGGTGCCTTTCGCGGTTACTTCTTCCTGCCGAAATCCACGGTGACGACATTCGATCCGTCCTCGCTGGTCGCGGCCGGAGCCTCGGCATCGGGGGAATCGTTGCCGGCGTCGCCGTGGGGCTCGGGCTCGTCGTCGCCGCCGGCGGCCTGGAACTGCAGGCCGAAGTCCACCGCCGGGTCGACGAACGCGGTGATCGCCGCGAACGGCACCACCAGCTTGGCCGGAACCTGGTTGAACGACAGCCCGACCGAGAACTGGTCCTCCGTCACCTTGAGTTCCCAGAACTTGTTCTGGAGCACGATCGTCATCTCGTCCGGAAAGCGCTGCTTGAGGTGCGGCGGGATCGAGACGCCGGGCGCGCCGGTCTTGAAGGTGATGTAGAAGTGGTGGTTGCCGGGCAGGTTGCCGCCCGAATCCTGCACCTGGCCGAGGACGCGACCGACCACCGCGCGCAGCGCTTCCTGCACGATTTCGTCGTAAGGGATCAGGCTGTCGGGGGTCATGTCTTCCATGGTGCTTCCCAAGTGGCGACGGGAGGGCGCATGGTCAAGGCGAATTCGTGCGCAATTTGGCCGATCGGGCCGCCGCTATACTTGTAAACCGGTGCGTGCGGCGTATAGCGCGCGCCATGCGCACCGCCAGCCTCGCCCGCAAGACGCACGAGACCGACATCGCCGTCTCGGTCAACCTCGACGGCACCGGCCAGTACGACGTCTCGACCGGGATCGGCTTCCTCGATCACATGATCGAGCAGTTCAGCCGCCACTCGCTGATCGACATTTCCTGCCACATCACCGGCGACCTCCACGTCGACCAGCACCACACCACCGAGGACAGCGCCATCGCCATCGGCCAGTGCATCGTCCAGGCGCTGGGCGACAAGGCCGGGATCGGCCGCTACGGCATGGCCTATTCGCCGATGGACGAAGTGCTCGCCCGCGTCGCGCTCGACATTTCCGGCCGGCCGTACCTGGTGTGGAAGGCGAAGTTCACCCAGGAACGGCTGGGCGAGATGGATACCGAGCTGTTCGAGCACTGGTTCCACTCGATCGCGCAGGCGGTCGGCATCACCCTGCACATCGAGCTGCTCTACGGCAGCAACAACCATCACGTGATCGAGGGCATCTTCAAGGGCTTTGCCCGCGCGATGCGCACCGCTGTCGAGCGCGATCCGCGCAAGGGCGATGCGGTGCCCTCGACCAAGGGCCTGCTCGGGGACGGCAGCCTCGGGGCGGCGGGCTAGGCGATGGCCGAGACCCTGGCCCTGATCGACTACGGCGCCGGCAATCTCCATTCGGTCGCCAACGCGCTGCGGACGGCGGGGGCGGAGGCGGTGACGCTCACCGCCGACCCGATGGTGGTTCGCGCGGCCGATCGCATCGTCCTCCCCGGCGTCGGCAGCTTCAAGGCCTGCGCCGAAGGGCTGCGTGCGATCCCCGGGCTGGTCGAGGCGATGGAGGAGCGCGTGTTCGTCGGCGGCGCGCCGTTTCTCGGCATCTGCGTCGGCATGCAGTTGCTCGCCACCACCGGGGTCGAGCACGGGGTGACGCCGGGGCTCGGCTGGATCGGCGGCGAGGTGCGGCTGATCGAGCGCACCGATCCGGCGATCAAGGTGCCGCACATGGGCTGGAACGATGTCGTCCCGACCCACCACGCCGATGGCGCCGCGCTGATCGCGCATGGCGAGGCCTATTTCCTGCACTCCTACCATTTCGCGGCCGACGAGGGGCGCGACATCGCCGCGATGACCGACCACGGCGGCGGCCTCGTCGCGGCGGTGGCGCGCGACAACCTCGTCGGCGTGCAGTTCCACCCGGAGAAGAGCCAGGCCTACGGGCTGGAGATGCTCGCCCGGTTCCTCGAATGGAAGCCCTAAGTGGATATGACTCGATGATCGTCTTCCCCGCCATCGACCTCAAGGGCGGCCAGGTCGTCCGCCTGGCCGAGGGCGACATGGCGCGCGCCACCGTCTATGGCGACAACCCGGCGGCGCAGGCGATGCTGTTCGCGGAGGCGGGGGCGCAGTTCCTCCACGTCGTCGATCTCGACGGCTCGTTCGCCGGCTGGGCGGAGAACCGCGAGGCGGTCGAGGCGATCCTCGCGGAGTTCCCCGGCCACGTGCAGCTCGGCGGCGGCATCCGCACCCGCGAGGCGGTGGCCGGCTGGTTCGATCTCGGCGTGTCGCGCGTGGTCATGGGCACCGCCGCCTTGAAGGACCCGGAATTCGTCAAGGACATGGCGAAGGAGTTCCCCGGCGGCATCGTCGTCGCGGTCGACGCGCGCGACGGCATGGTGGCGACCGAGGGCTGGGCCGAGGTTTCGGACGTCGAAGTCGTCGATCTCGCCCGCCGTTTCGAGGACGCCGGCGTCGCCAGCCTGCTGTTCACCGACATCGGCCGCGACGGGCTGCTCAAGGGCGTCAACATCGACGCGACGGTGGAACTGGCGCGGCGGGTGGACCTGCCGGTGATCGCCTCTGGCGGGGTCAAGGGGCTGGACGACATCCGCATGTTGTCGGTCCACGCGGCCGACGGGATCGAGGGGGTGATCACCGGCCGCGCGCTGTTCGAAGGGCGGCTCGATCTGGCGGCGGCGATCGCCATGGCCGGGAAGGCTTGATGGCATGACCGTCCGCGTCCGCGTCATCCCCTGCCTCGACGTCCGCGACGGCCGCGTCGTCAAGGGCGTCAATTTCGTCGACCTCAAGGACGCCGGCGATCCGGTCGAGCAGGCGCGCGCCTATGATGCGGCGGGGGCGGACGAGCTGTGCTTCCTCGACATCTCGGCCAGCCACGAGGGGCGCGGCACGCTGCTCGACGTCGTCCGCCGCACCGCAGAGGTCTGCTTCATGCCGCTCACCGTCGGCGGCGGCGTCCGCACGGTGGAGGATGCGCGCGCGCTGCTGCTGGCCGGGGCGGACAAGGTCGCGGTCAACTCCGCCGCCGTCTCGCGCCCCGAAGTCGTGTCCGACATCGCCGAGAAGATGGGCAGTCAGTGCATCGTCGCCTCGGTCGATGCCCGCAGGGTCGCCTCGGGCGGTTGGGAAATCTTCACCCACGGCGGCCGCAAGGCCACCGGTATCGACGCGGTTCAGCACGCGATCCGGCTGTGGAAGTACGGTGCCGGAGAACTGCTCGTCACCAGCATGGACGGTGACGGCACGCAGGCGGGGTATGATCTCGAATTGACCCGCACGATCGCCGACGCGGTTGGCGTGCCGGTGATCGCCAGCGGTGGGGTCGGCAATCTCGAACACCTGGTGGAGGGCGTCACCAGGGGCCACGCCAGCGCCGTGCTCGCCGCCTCGATCTTCCACTTCGGCAAGCACACCATCGCCGAAGCCCACGCCGCGCTGCGCGCCGCCGGCCTGCCGGCGCGGGGATAAGCCGGGAAAAAGGCTTTCCCCTCAATGCAGCCTGTGTCATGGAACAAACCATGATCGCCAAGCTCACCGGCAGCCTCGATGATTTCGGCCCCGACTGGGCGGTGATCGACGTTTCCGGGGTCGGCTACCTCGTCCACTGCTCGGCAAAGACGCTGACGGCGCTCGGCGCTCGCGGCGATCGCGCGGTGCTTCACACCGAGATGCAGGTGAGCGAGAACGACGTCCGCCTGATCGGCTTTGCCAGCGGCGAGGAGCGCGCCTGGTTCCGCCTGCTCACCGGGGTACAGGGGGTGGGCAGCAAGATGGCGCTGGCGGTGCTCTCGGCGCTCACGATCGAGGAATTGCAGCGCGCCTGCGCGGGCGGCGATGCGGCGATGGTCGCCCGCGCGCAGGGCGTCGGCCCGAAGCTGGCGGGGCGGATCGTCAACGAGCTGAAGGACAAGGCCGGCACGCTGCCCGCCACCGCCGGCATTGCCGCTGCCGCCCATGCCCCGGCCGGCTCCTCCAGCGCTGACGCCGTCAGCGCGCTTGAAAACCTCGGCTTCAAGCCGCTGGTCGCCGCGCAGGCGGTCAGCGCGGCGCTGGATGAGCTGGGCGACGGCGCCGCGCTGAACACGCTGATCCGCGTGGCGCTGAAGAAGGCGAGCGGGTGATGACGATGACAGCGGACGAGGTTCGTGCAGCAGTCGAAGAGGGACAGCGACTGCGCGGCTGGATTGCGAACGGATATGCTCAGGTCGAATACCTTCTTGGCGACGTGATTTCGAAGGCAATTGCTATGCCGGAATATGCGCCCTTAATTGAGCGATTGCCGCACAGAGTTGAAAAGCGCATCGCCAAGGTCAGGAAGATCGTCGAAGCGGAAGGTTTCTTTGCTACGTATCGGCAACGCCTGGAAGATTTGATTGAGAGTTTTGAGGCGCATCATCAAACTAGAAACTTGTTATCTCACGGTTTCTGTACTGCCCACTATACTCCTGACGGTGACTTTGGATTGGAGTTTCGCAAGTGGCATCGGGACGGCGAGAGGAATGCGGAACTAGTCAGAACATTCCGTTTGATTGATCTAGAATATGTGAAAGCACAACTGACACACATTTCACAAGTCGCATTGGAATTGGCGTTAACCATTCACGAAGAGTTGGGGATGGTGGCTGGATGACCGACAACCCCCTCCTCTCCGCGCAACGCCAGGCCGAGGATGCCGATGCCGCGCTGCGGCCGAAGTCGCTGGCGGAGTTCGTCGGCCAGGCGGCGGCGAAGGACAACCTGCGCGTCTTCATCGAATCGGCGAAGATGCGGCGCGAGGCGATGGACCACACGCTGTTCTTCGGACCGCCCGGGCTCGGCAAGACCACGCTGGCGCAGATCGTCGCGCGTGAGCTGGGGGTGGGCTTCCGCGCCACCTCCGGCCCGGTGATCGCCAAGTCGGGCGATCTGGCGGCGCTGCTGACCAACCTCGAGGAAGGCGACGTCCTGTTCATCGACGAGATTCACCGGCTCAACCCGGTGGTCGAGGAAGTGCTTTACCCGGCGATGGAGGATCGCGCGCTCGACCTCATCATCGGCGAAGGGCCGTCGGCGCGCTCGGTGCGGATCGACCTGCCGCCGTTCACGCTGATCGGGGCGACGACGCGGCAGGGCCTGCTGACAACGCCGCTGCGCGATCGCTTCGGCATCCCGGTGCGGCTGCAGTTCTACACGGTGGACGAGCTCGAATCGGTGGTGACGCGCGGCGCCGGGCTGCTCGGCATCGGCATCGATGCCGGCGGCGCGCGCGAGATCGCCCGCCGTGCACGCGGCACACCCCGGGTGGCCGGTCGCCTGCTGCGCCGGGTGCGCGATTTCGCGCACGTCGCCGGCAGCGCCGTTATCACGCAGGCGATCGCCGACGATTCGCTGACCAGGCTGGAGGTCGACAGCCTCGGCCTCGACGCGCAGGACCGGCGCTACCTGCTGATGATCGCCGATATCTACAAGGGCGGTCCGGTCGGCGTCGAGACGCTCGCCGCCGGCCTCAGCGAGCCGCGCGACACCATCGAGGACGTGATCGAGCCGTTCCTGATCCAGCTCGGCCTCGTCGCCCGCACCGCGCGCGGCCGCTGCCTCAACGATCGCGGCTGGAAGCACCTCGGGATGACCCCGCCGGCGAGCGGCGTTCCGCTGTCTCCGGACCTGTTCGACCCCGATCCCGATTCATAAACGCGGCCGCCTTCGTCCCGCTCCGGGACAAAGCACCTTGTCCCGCCACGACAAAACCGCCGAATCCCGAATCTGGACGGTTTCGGCCCCCGCCAGGAATTGTCCCTAAACCTTTGCATGTCATCTCCTTGCCGGAACCGACGGCCGCGTGCTGTCGGTGCCGGGGCAGGAAGCTCCGGCCATGCAGTTCAGGAAGGGGCCCTCATGTCCACGGTTCGCATAGCGCTGCTCAAGATCGCCGCGATGGGCGCCGGTGCAGCATTGGTCGGCGGCGGCGCCGTCCACTACGCCGAACAGGCGCACAAGGGCAAACCGCAGTACGTCAAGCACGCCAAGCAGAAGAAGGCGCCGCGCCTGGTCCGCAAGCCGGCTCCGCCGCGCCCGCAGCTGGCGCTGACCTGCCCGCCGGGCACCACGCCGGCGCCGCTGGACACCCCGCCGGCCGCCACGCCGGTCTATCGCGGCCGTCACCACCGCGCCGTGCAGCCCACCCCGGTGCTGCGCTGCATCGAAGTGCGCGAGACCGCCGTGGCCCAGCTGCCCCCGCCCGAGCAGCCGCAGTCGATCCCGGCACCGACCGAGCAGCCCGATGTGCGCACCCGCGTCGTCTATGACGACATGAGCGACCATGGCTTCGGTGGCGGCCTGTTCGGCGGCTTCTTCGGCAGCAGCGGCGGCTTCTTCAGCTCGTCGAGCTCGACCTCGACCTCGTCGTCGACGTCCGGTTCCTCCTCGACCTCGGGCTCTTCCTCGACCTCGTCGTCCACTTCGTCGTCGACCGGCGGCTCGACCTCGACTTCGACGTCGTCGGGCGGGCATTCGTCGTCGGGTGGTCATTCCTCGTCGGGTGGCTGGCACTCTTCGACCGGCGGCTGGACCTCGACCGGCGGTTCGTCGACCACGTCGTCCACGGGCGGCTCGACCTCGACCGGCAGCTCGACCTCGTCCTCGACCGGCGGTTCCACCTCGACGTCGAGCTCCACCGGCGGTTCGACCTCCACCTCGACGTCGTCGTCGACCTCGTCATCGACCTCGACCTCCTCGTCGACGTCCACGTCGTCCTCGACCGGCGGCTCGACGTCGAGCTCGACCGGCGGCACCCCGGTCCCGGCACCACCGATGCTGGCGCTGTTTGGCATGGCGACGGCAACGCTTGTCGCGCGCCGCAAGCTGGCGAAGAAGCAGGACTGAACTCCCGTTCCGGTTCCTCGTGAAGGCGCCGCCGGCAACCCCGGCGGCGCCTTTCGCGTGTTGTCAGTTGCGTCGCCGGATCAATGCGCGCCCTGTATTTCATTGCGGGCAGCTTCGGCGATGAAGGCGCTGCGGGTCAGCTTGCGCGCCGCCGTGGCGCTGTCGATGGCATCGAGAATACCGCGATCGAGGGACAGGTTCACGCGCACCGTCTTGTGCTGGCGGGTGACGCGGGGGACGGCCATCAGGAACGCGCCGTCAGCCAGTTCGGCGGCCACCTCGGCCCGGACTTGCTCCATGCTGCGCGGGGCAACGTCTTGTAAACGCACGGGCACGCGGCTGCGTGCCGACAGAAGCCGCGAGGCATCCTGACGCGTCCATAAGCAAGAAGGGCGGCCCCGCGAGGCCGCCCTTCGTTGTTTCGGGGTGGTGGACTGCCCACCCCCGGCCCCTCCCGCAAGCGGGAGGGGAGCTGGCTGGCTCAGGCAGCCAGCTTGCGCAGCACGTAGTGCAGGATGCCGCCGTTCATGAAGTACTCGACCTCGTTGGCGGTATCGATGCGGCACAGCGCGGTGAAGCTGAACGTCGAGCCGTCCTTGCGCGTCACCTCGACCGTCACGTCCTGGCGCGGTTTGAGCGAGGCAACACCGGTGATGGTGAAGCTGCAATCGCCGTCGAGGCCCAGGGTCTGGCGGGTCTCGCCGTCCTTGAACTGCAGCGGCAGCACGCCCATGCCGACGAGGTTCGAGCGGTGGATGCGCTCGAAGCTCTCGACGATCACCGCGCGGACGCCGAGCAGGTTGGTGCCCTTCGCCGCCCAGTCGCGGCTGGAGCCGGTGCCGTATTCCTTGCCGGCGACGACGACCATCGGCGTGCCGTCGGCCTTGTGCTTCATGGCCACGTCGTAGACCGCGCCGACTTCGTCGCCATAGCGGCTCATGCCGCCCTCGATGCCGGGGACCATCTCGTTCTTGATGCGGATGTTGGCGAAGGTGCCGCGCATCATCACTTCATGGTGGCCACGGCGGGCGCCGTAGGAGTTGAAGTCCGCCTTGGCGACCTGGTGCTCCATCAGCCACTGGCCGGCGGGGCTGTCGGCCTTGATGTTGCCGGCGGGCGAGATGTGGTCGGTGGTGATCGAATCGCCGAGGATCAGCAGCGGCTTCGCCTCGATGATGTCGGTCACCGGCGCCGGGGTCATGCTCATGCCCTCGAAGTACGGCGGGTTGGCGACATAGGTGCTGCCCGCGCGCCAGGAATAGGTTTCCGAGCCGGTGACATCGATCGCCTGCCAGTGCTTGTCGCCGAGGTAGACGTTGGCATAGCGCGCCTGGAACATGGCGCGGTCCATGCAGGTCGCCATGGTCGAGAACACTTCCTCGTTGGTCGGCCAGATGTCCTTGAGGAACACGTCCTTGCCGTCCTTCGACTGGCCGATCGGCGTCGTCGTGAAGTCCTCGATCACGGTGCCCTTGAGCGCATAGGCGACGACCAGCGGCGGGCTGGCGAGGAAGTTGGCGCGCACGTCGGGCGAGACGCGGCCCTCGAAGTTGCGGTTGCCCGAGATCACCGCCGCGGCGACCAGGCCGTTCTCGTTGATCGCCTTGCTGATCGGCTCGGCCAGCGGGCCGGAGTTGCCGATGCAGGTGGTGCAGCCATAGCCGACGAGGTTGAAGCCGACATTGTCCAGGTGCTTCTGCAGCCCGGCCTTCTCGAGATAGTCGGTGACGACCTGCGATCCGGGGGCGAGGCTGGTCTTGACCCACGGCTTGGGCTTGAGGCCGAATTCGTCGGCCTTCTTGGCGACGAGGCCGGCGGCGACGAGCACGCCCGGGTTGCTGGTGTTGGTGCACGAGGTGATCGCGGCGATGGTCACGTCGCCGTCACCGATGTCGAAATCCATGCCTTCGACGGGGACGCGGCTCTGCGCCTTCTTGTAGACTTCGGCCATGTCCTTGTTGAACACGTCGTCGACCTCGGGGAGCGAGACGCGGTCCTGCGGGCGCTTCGGCCCGGCGAGCGACGGCACGACGGTGCCGAGGTCCAGTTCCAGCGTGCTCGAGAAGATCGGCTCGGCGTTGGGGTCGAGCCAGAAGCCTTGCTCCTTGGCATAGGCTTCGACCAGCGCGATCTGGTCTTCCTCACGCCCGGTCAGGCGCATGTAGTCGAGCGTCTTGTCGTCGATGCCGAAGAAGCCGCAGGTGGCGCCGTATTCGGGCGCCATGTTGGCGAGGGTGGCGCGATCGGCGAGGGTGAGGCCGGCGAGGCCGGGGCCGTAGTATTCGACGAAGCGGCCGACGACGCCGTGCTTGCGCAGCATCGCGGTGCAGGTCAGCACGAGGTCGGTGGCGGTGACGCCTTCCTTGAGGGTGCCGGTGAACTTGAAGCCGACGACTTCGGGGATCAGCATCGACACCGGCTGGCCGAGCATCGCCGCCTCGGCCTCGATGCCGCCGACGCCCCAGCCGAGCACGCCGAGGCCGTTGACCATCGTCGTGTGGCTGTCGGTGCCGACGCAGGTGTCGGGATAGGCGACGATCGCGCCGGTCTGGTCAGGCGCGGTCCACACGGCCTGGGCGATGTTCTCGAGGTTGACCTGGTGGCAGATGCCGGTGCCCGGGGGGACGGCGTAGAAGTTCGCCAGCGACTTCGAGCCCCACTTGAGGAAGTCGTAGCGCTCCATGTTGCGCTGGTATTCGATCTCGACGTTCTGCTCGAACGCCTTGGGGTGGCCGAACTCGTCGACCATCACCGAGTGGTCGATGACGAGGTTGACCGGGACCAGCGGGTTGATCTTGCTGGTGTCACCGCCGAGCGTGGCGATGGCGTCGCGCATCGCCGCGAGGTCGACCACGCAGGGCACGCCGGTGAAGTCCTGCAGCAGCACGCGCGCCGGGCGGTACTGGATCTCGTTGCTCGATTCGGTGGGGTTCTTCTGCCAGTCGACGATCGCCTGGACATCGGCGGTCGAGACGGTGAAGCCGCCATCCTCGAAGCGGAGCAGGTTCTCGAGCAGCACCTTCATGCTGAACGGCAGCCGCGACACGTCGCCCAGCTTCGCGCCCGCCTTCTTCAGCGAGTAATAGGCGAATTCGCGCCCGCCCACCGTCATGGTGCTGCGAGTGCCGAGCGTGTCCTGTCCGACTTCGGTCTTGGCGGTCATGGCGTGGCGGTTCCCTCACTGATGCGGCAGCGTGCTGCCATGGAATGGCCGTCCGCCAGACCCGTATCCGGGGGCGGATGCGTCGCGTGCGCCGATGCGCGGCAAACCCGTTCAGGTCAAGGGGAGAAGGGCCGGACCGCGCCGGTTTTCCATGCCGTGGCGACGATTTCGCGATCGCGGCGCTGCGCTTGCGAAGCGTTACCAGAAAGCAGGCTCAAAGCGCGGTCTGCTCGGTCGGCGAATCGCCGGTCGTGCCGATCACGCAACCGCCGACGATCAGCACGACACCGGCCAGCGTCGCCAGCCCCACCGGCTCGCCGAACCACAGCCAGCCCATCGCCGCCGACCACACGAACGCGGAATACTCGATCGGCAGCAGCCGGTGCGCCTCGGCCCGGGCATAGGCCCACGACAGCAGCATCAGCGAGACGAACGCGAGCACCGCCGCCCCCGTCACCACCGCGAGCGGCGCCGCCTCGCCGGGCAACGCCGGCCAGGCGCCCAGCCAGGGCGCCGCCAGCCCCGCCACCAGCGCCACGAACAGGTTCTGGAAGAATGCGATCTCGATCGGCCCCGCCAGTTGCGCCTGGTGCCGCTGCAGCACCAGGTTGACTGCATAAAGCACCGCCGAACCGAGGATCGCCGCCAGCCCCAGCATCGCCTCGTGGTGGTCGCCCGACGCCTCGCCGCTGCGCGCCGCGGCGATCACGAACACCCCGCCCAGCGCCAGCACCGATGCCATGACCGCGCGCCGCGTCACCGGCTCACCCAGGAACAGCGCGGCAAGGTACAGCGCGATCAGCGGCGCGATGAACGACAGTGCCATGCCCTGCGCCATCGGCGTGCGCACCAGGCCGTAGAAGAACAGCACCGCCATCCCGGCCACCACCGCCGACCGCAGCAGATGGACCAGCAGGCGCCGGCGGTCGGGCCAGAAGCCGCCGCCGAAGCCGCCGCGCCAGCCACCCGCCAGCCACGGCGCCACACCCAACGCCGCGCCGATCACGTTGCGCCACAGCACCGCGTTGTAGGCGCCGACGTCGATCGAGGCGCGCTTCATGAACGCGTCCATCACGCTGAACAGCGCGATCCCCGTCAGCGCGGACACGACGGGCAGCAGGGTCGGGCGGTCGGCCATCGCGCCTGCATAGCCGCCTGGCGCCGCCGGGGGCAGCGGTCGCGCCGGCCCCGTCCACAGGACAATTGCCGCGCATTCAGCCTGGCGCAAGCCGCGATGCTTGATGGCGCGCGGGCGAACGGGCAAAGCGGGTGCTCGATTCCTTACCCGCAGCAAGGCAGGGGCCCATGTACAGGCAGTTCGAGATTCGGCGTTGGGCGAGCATTTCCGCGGCAGCGCTCGCGCTGGCCAGCGCCGCCACCGCGCAGGCTGCCCCGGCCCGGACCCCGCCCCCGATCAGCATCCTGCCGCCCGCGGCCAGCCCGGCGCCCAAGCCGCGCGCCACGCCGGCAACCGCCCCGGTTCAGGTCCCCGCCCCGGCCCCCGCCACCCCGAACGTCGTCGCCAATCCGGCCGACAGCGGCACCCCCGCCGCCACCCTGGTCTCCCCGCCCCGCCTGCCCAGCGTCGTCCCGGTGGTCGAGCCGGTGATGGCCTGGCCGGTCGCCGATGCGCGCGCCTTGCTGGCCTTCATCCGTGCGATCGACGGCGAAGGCCTGGTCCCCGCCGACTACCAGCCCGACCGGCTCGCCGCGGCCATCGCCGCCGGCCCCGGCCCGCAGCTCGACGACGTCGCCAGCCATTCGTTCGCCTGGCTCGCGGAGGACCTGCGCGACGGCCGCACGCCGATGACCGCGCGGGTGCAGTGGTTCGCGATCGATACCGACGACGACACCAACCCCACCGACCGGATCATGGCGCAGGCGCTCGCCAGCCACGACATCGGCGGCACGCTCTCCGCGCTCGATCCCGACCATGGCGAATATGCCGCGCTGCGCGACCAGCTGGCCGCCACCCCGGCGTCGAACAAGGCGCTGCGCGACCAGATCCGCATCAACATGGACCGCTGGCGCTGGCTCCCGCGCGAACTCGGCATGATCTACCTGCTGGTCAACGTGCCCGAGTTCGAGGTGCGCCTCGTCTCGAACCACAAGATCATCCGCACCTACCGCACGATCGTCGGCAAGCCCGGCAAGACCGCGACGCCCCAGCTCGCGGAAAAGGTCCAGGCGGTGGTGTTCAACCCGACCTGGACGGTGCCGCAGTCGATCGTCGTCGGCGAGGGGCTGGGGGCAAAGCTGATCGGCAACCCCGCCTCGGCGCTGCGCCAGGGCTACAAGGTGTCGAAGTCGGCCGACGGCGTGATCACCGTCGTCCAGCAGCCCGGCCCGAAGAACTCGCTCGGCATGATGAAGATCGACATGCCCAACCCGCACGCGATCTACCTGCACGATACCCCCGCGCGCAGCCTGTTCGATGCCAAGGTCCGCGCCTTCAGCCACGGCTGCATCCGCACCGAGAAGGCGGTCGAGCTCGGCATGATCATGGCTATGCTCGGCGCCAACCTCTCGCCCGAGGACGCGATCGCCAAGTCGACCAGCGGCAAGTACAACCGCGTGGTGATGACGAAGACCTTCCCGGTCTACATCAACTACACGACGTATGGCCGCGACACGACCGGCCAGCTCACCGCCTTCGACGACATCTACGGCCGCGACGCGCCGGTGCTCGCAAGCTTCGCCCAGCCGCGCCAGCTCAAGACCACGCAGCGCACCAGCAACGAGGCCATCATCAAGCTCGACAACCCCCTCTAGCGTTCGGGGCGACGGGGCGAGGGAGAGGATTCGACTTGCCGCGCCTGCCTTTCCGCTATGCCGCGCTGCGCCTGGTCCGCCGCATCCGGGGCGGCGAGGCGACGCTGATCGCGCTCGCGGTCCTTGTCGGCATCGGCGCCGGCCTGCTCACCGCGGCGCAGGGCCTGCTCGCGCATGGGCTCCAGCACTGGTTCTTCGGGGTCCGGATCAACCGGCTGTCGGCGCTCGGCTCGATCCACCACCCCTGGCGGCTGGCGGCGCTGCCGCTCGGCGGTCTGGTTCTGGTCGCGATCAACCGGCTCGCCCGGTTGCGCAACGCCCCGGTCGACGTCGTCGAGGCCAACGCGCTGCACGGTGGCCGCATTCCCTGGCGCGACAGCCTGTGGGTCATGGTGCAGACCATCGTCTCGAACGGCTTCGGCGCCTCGGTCGGGCTCGAGGCCGCGTACAGCCAGGCCGGGGGCGGCCTGGCCTCGCTCGCCGGGCAGGTGCTGCGGCTGCGGCGCGGCGATCTGCGGATGCTGGTCGGCGCCGGCGCCGGCGCCGCCATCGCCGCCGCCTTCGGCGCGCCGCTGACCGGCGCGTTCTACGCGTTCGAGGTGGTGATCGGCGCCTATGCCCCGGCCGCGCTGGCCCCGGTCGCGGCGGCGGCGCTGGCGGCGGCGCTGGTGACGCGCACGCTGGGCGCCGAGCCCTACCTGCTGGTGGTGCCGCTCGACGATGTCATCACCACCCGGCACTACCTGCTCGGCGCCGGCCTGGGACTGGCCTGCGCGATCGCCGGAATCGCGCTGATGCGCGCGCAGGCCCGGCTCGAACGCCTGGTCGCGCGGCTGCCGCTCGCCGGCTGGCGGCCGGTGTTCGGCGGGCTGCTGCTGGTGCCGCTGGCCCTCGCCAGTCCGCAGGCGCTGTCCTCGGGCCACGGTGCGCTGCGGCTCGATCTCGCGCTGCAGCCCGGCGCGCAGTTCCTGCTGTTCGTGTTCGCGATCAAGGTGCTGGCCTCGCTGGTCTCGCTCGGCTTCGGCTTCCGCGGCGGCCTGTTCTTCGCCTCGCTGTTCCTCGGCTCGCTGCTCGGCCCGGTCTATGCCCATGCGGTGAACGCGATCGCCGGCCAGCCGATGCTGGGGGACCTCGACGCCGCGCTGGTCGGCATGGCGGCGTTCGCGGTCACCGTCGTCGGCGGACCGATGACGATGTCGCTGCTGGTGCTCGAGGCCACGCACAACTTCGCGATCACCGGCGTCGTCATCGCCGCCTCGCTCTGCGCCTCCGCCTGGACCCGCGCGCGCTTCGGCTATTCGTTCTCGACCTGGCGCCTGCACTTGCGCGGCGCCTCGGTGCGCAGCGCACGCGACATCGGCTGGGCCGGCGCGCTCAGTGCGGAACGGCTGATGCGCCGCGATGCCCGCACCATCGATGCCGACGCCACCATCGCCGCGTTCCGCGCGCAAGTGCCGCTCGGCGCCACCAGCCGCGTCGTGCTGGTCGACGGCGCCGCGTGCTATCGCGGCATCGTCGCCACAGATCGCGCCTGGGATCCCGCGCTCGATCCGCAATCGCCGCTCGCCGCGCTCGCCACGCTGGCCGACCGCGCGGTCGCCCCGCACCTGCCGATCACCGACCTGCTCGACCAGTTCGAGGCGCTCAACGCCGACGATCTCGCGGTCGTCGATGGCGATGGCCGGGTGCTCGGCGTGCTCACGGAAAAATACGTGAGTCGGCGCTACATCGAGGAAAGCGAGAAATTCCAGAACCAGCTGTTCCGGGAGTGACCGCCGGGCAGGCCGCGTTCAGCCCTCACGCGTCGCCGATGCGGTCCGCGTAAAGCAGCCGGCCGCCGGCCATGTGCAGCAGCGCCTGGTCGAAATCCTCGGGGGCCATCGCGAAGCAGCCTTCGCTGCGGCCCAGCTTGCCGTACTTCGGCAGCATGTCCGCCGCCGCATACCAGGCCGGGTGCATGACGATCGCGCGCTCCAGCGCGTGCGAATTGTCCGCGTCCATGCCCTGCAGCCGGATCGAGGTGCCATACTTGCCGCTGTACCACGAGCCGGTGAGGTAGGCCCCGCGCGAGGTCGCCTCGGAACCGACGGTGTTGGAGAACAGCTTGAGCCAGCCGTCGTGCTCGGGGTCGGAGCCGCGCCCGTGCGCGACCAGGAAGCTGCGCAGCGTCCCCGCCTCGATATCGGCGAAATGCAGCCGCGGCTGCGACGAGGGCATCGCGAAATCGGCGACTGCGACGATATCGCCGCGCCACAGCGCCCCACCGGCGCGGCCGCGCTCGCGCGCGGCGATCTGCATGACGCGGCGCTGGTACGGGGTCAGCCCGGTGGCTTCGGCACTGACGCGGCGCGGCGCGAAAGCCCGGTCGAAATCGGCGTTGAAATCACCGACGGCGGCCGGCTCCGCACTCGCGCGACCGGGCAACGCCAGCGCGGCACCCGCCGCCAGCGTCGTCTTCAACAGTCCGCGTCGATTGAACCCACCACCCATAGGCTGTGGATAATAGGCGCCGCAGCCCTAAATTTCCATTTCGAATCGTCCTGCGGTGACCTGCGTACGACGAGTCGTGGGAAACCGTTGAAACGATTCAGGCTTTCGCCAGTGCCGCCAGCGCCTCGCCGTCAACGCGCATCACCGTCCAGTCGTCCATCGGGCGCGCGCCCAGCGCCTGGTAGAACCCGATCGACGGCGTGTTCCAGTCCAGCACCCACCATTCCAGCCGTGCGCAGCCGCGCTCCATCGCCAGCGCCGCCAGCCGCGCCAGCAGCGCCTTGCCGAGGCCGCGCCCGCGCGCCGCGGGCCGCACGAACAGGTCCTCGAGGTAGAGCCCGGGCCGGCCCTCGAACGTGGAGAAATTGTGGAAGAACAGCGCGAAGCCGCAAGCCTCGCCGTCGGCCTCGGCGATCAGCACTTCCGCCATCGGCCGCGCCCCGAACAGGTATTCGCCCAGTCGCGCCGGATCGAAGCGCACCTCGTGCGACAGCTTCTCGTAAGCGGCCAGCTCGCGGATCAGCGCGGCGATCAGCGGCAGATCGGTCGGTTCCGCGGCGCGGATGGCGGTGGACATGCGCGGCCGGTAGCGTTCCCGCCGCGACCCCGCAATCAATTCCCGCCGATCGCCATGTGATCGCCGTCGATGCTGACCTTGCCCAGCCGCGCCAGCGCCGACTGGCCCAGCAGGATGCGGTCGAGCCCTTCGACGACGACGCCCTCGACGTCGCGCAGCTCGGTCGTGCCGATGGTCAGCGAGGCGATGCGCACCGGCGCGGCGCTGGCGGTTCCCGACGCGGTCCGCACCGTCGCCCGGAATTCATCGGGCTGGACGACGATGCCGAGGTCCGCCGCCTGCGTGGCCGGGATCGCGACGACGGTCGCCCCGGTATCGACCAGCATGTCGAGCGAGCGCCCGTTGATCGCGCCGTTGAGGTGGAAGGTGCCGTTGCGGTCGCGGCTGATCACCGCCGGGCCGGCAAACGGGTTCGGCGAGCCATCGGCCTGCTTCGGGGCGTCCGGCGCCCAGGGCGAGCGCGTTCCCGCCACCAGCGGGGCCGCGTCGGCCGTCCGCACCGGCGAATCGTCGCGGTGCCGCAGCAGCGGTGCGACGAGCAGCGCAGACGATGCCGAGCAGGCGGTTGACGGGTCTGGCCATGCGCGCATCGTAGCCCGCACAGGTTACCAAGCCGGAAAAACCCGTTGCCCCGCGCGTGCCGGCGCCCTTCGGTGCCGGTCCGGGCCTACTCCGCCGCCACCGTCGCGTGGCCGGCGTCGCTCGTCGCCGCCTCGATCTCGGCGGCCTTCTTCTCGACCAGCTCGACGATATGGTCGAGCATCGCCTCGCTCTCGACGTGGTGGCTGGTGACCCCCGAAAGGTAGACCATGTGCTTGCCGTTGCCGCCGCCGGTGATGCCGATGTCGGTCTCGCGCGCCTCGCCCGGCCCGTTGACGACGCAGCCCAGCACCGACAGCGACAGCGGCGTCTTGATGTGCTGCAGCCGGTTCTCGAGCAGCGAGACGGTCTTGACGACGTCGAACCCCTGCCGCGCGCAGGACGGGCACGAGACCACGCGCACCCCGCGCACCCGCAGCCCCAGCGACTTGAGGATCTCGTAGCCGACGCGCACCTCTTCCTCGGGCGGGGCGGAAAGCGAGACGCGGATGGTGTCGCCGATCCCGGCCCACAGCAGGTTGCCGATGCCGATCGCGCTCTTGACGGTGCCGCCGATCAGCCCGCCCGCCTCGGTGATGCCGAGATGCAGCGGACAATCGACCGCCTCCGCCAGCCCCATGTAGGCGGCGACCGCGAGGAACACGTCGCTGGCCTTCACCGCGACCTTGTACTCGTGGAAATCGTGGTCCTGCAGCAGCTTGATATGGTCGAGCGCCGATTCGACCAGCGCCTCGGGACAGGGCTCGCCGTACTTTTCCAGCAGGTCCTTCTCCAGGCTGCCGGCATTGACGCCGATGCGGATCGCGCAGCCGTTGGCCTTGGCCGCGCGCACCACTTCGGCGACGCGGTCGCTGCTGCCGATGTTGCCGGGGTTGATGCGCAGGCACGCCGCCCCCGCGTCCGCCGCTTCCAGCGCGCGCTTGTAGTGGAAATGGATATCCGCGATCAGCGGCACGCTGGCGGCGCGGGCGATCTCGCGGAACGCGGCCGTGCTCTCGACGTCGGGGCAGGAAACCCGGATCAGGTCGGCGCCGGCTTCCTCGCAGCGGCGGATCTGGTCGATCGTCGCCTTCGCGTCGGAAGTCGGGGTGTTGGTCATGGTCTGCACGGTGATCGGCGCGTCGCCGCCCACGGGCACGCGGCCCACCATGATCTGACGGCTTTGGCGGCGCGCGATGTCGCGCCAGGGACGATGCGATGACATGTCGGCTCCTATAGGCGCTCCGGCCATGCCCCGCAATTGCGACCGGTTCGCGACGGCCGCGAAAGCGCGCCGCCGTCGCGAACCGTCACCGGCGGACGGTCAGTGGCGGACCTGGCAGGCCAGCCCGGCGCCCTTCAGCGTCGCGCACAGCGCGTTCGCGGCGCCGTCGCTCTCGGTCACTGCCTGGAGGCGATAGACGGTGCCGATGTCGGCCTGGCCCTGGACGATGCGGTGATGCACGCCCGCAAGCGGCGCGTACTGCTTCTCCAGCTTGGCCCAGCCGGCCTCGGCGCTGGCCTGGCTGGTATAGGCACCGACCTGGACGCCGACACCGCCCCCGCCCCCGCCGCCGTGCGCCGCGGCGGCGGTCGCGGCGTGGGTCGCGGCGGACGCCGCGCCCGGCGAAGCCTTCGCCGGCGCCGGCTCGGCGCTCCTGGCCGGAGCCGGGGTCGCCGGCGCCGCCGACGGCTCGGTCCCGCCGAGGTGCGCGGTCGGGTTCTTGCCCTGCGAGACCGCATAGCTCGAATCGCCGGTGCCTTCGTAGGTCTTGCCGCCGGGATTGGCGGGCGCGGTCTTGTAAGGGCCGGCCGGCGCCGGGATCACGCTGCCGTCGGCGACGCGATCGCCGGCGGTGGTGCGGTGCGTGCTCCACCAGATGCCGCCGACGATCGCCACCAGCAGGGCCAGGCCCGCCAGCAGCACCACCGTCACCCGGTGCATGTCGACGCCGCCGTCGTCCTCGTCGTCGTCGTCGGCCGATTCGAGCCAGGGCAGCCGCGCCGTCTCGTGCAGGTCGAGCTCTTCCGCCGGCCCAGCCGCCGGGCCTGCCACCGCGCCGGCCTGCTCTTCCGTCGACCCGACGGCTTCGCCCGCCGGCTCGGCCGCACCCGCGCCCTGCGCGCCCTCTTCCCCGTTCATCGTCACATTTCCTCCACCGCCTCGACCCCGAGCAGCGCCAGCCCGTTGCGCACAACCTGCCCGATCTGCGCGGCAAGGAAAAGTCGCGCCGCGCTCAAATCCGCCGATTGCGCGACGATGAAGCGCTTGTCCGGGCGATCGTTGCCGAGGTTCCAGTAAGCGTGGAACGCGGCTGCCAGGTCGTGCAGGAAGAACGCGATGCGGTGCGGCTCGCGCGCCACCGCCGCCGCCTCGACGACGCGCGGGAACTGCGCCGCCTGCGCGACCAGCGCCAGCTCCTCCGACCCCAGCGCGTCGAGCGCGCCGTCGCCGGGGGCAAAGCCCTCGGCCGCCGCCTTGCGCAGCGTCGAGCAGATCCGCGCGTGCGCGTACTGCACGTAGAACACCGGGTTGTCCTTCGACGCCTCGACCACCTTGGCAAAGTCGAAGTCCATCTGCGCCTCGGGCTTGCGGGTCAGCATGGTGAAGCGCACCACGTCCTTGCCCACCTCGCGGACGACATCGGCCAGCGTCACGAACGTCCCCGCCCGCTTCGACATCTTCACCGGCTCGCCGTCGCGCAGCAGCTGCACCATCTGCACCAGCTTGACCTCGAACGGCGTCGGATGCCCGTCCTCCCCGGTCATCGCCGCGACAGCCGCCTTGATCCGCTTGACGGTGCCGCCATGGTCGGCGCCCCAGATGTCGACCAGCGCATCGGCGCTCTCCGCCTTCTGGAAGTGATAGGCGAGGTCGGCGCCGAAATAGGTCCAGCTGCCGTCGCTCTTGCGGATCGGCCGGTCCTGGTCGTCGCCGAACCGGGTCGATCGGAACAGCGGCAGCGCCACCGGCTCCCAGTCCTCCACGACCTTGCCCTTCGGCGCCTCCAGCACGCCGTCATAGACGAGGTCGCGCGCCCGCAGCCAGGCCTCGGCCTCGTCGGGCTTGCCCGCCGCCTGCAGTTCGGCCTCCGAACTGAACCGATCGAAGCGGATGCCCAGCAGCGCCAGGTCGTCGCGGATCATCGCCATCATCGCCGCCACCGCGCGCGTGCGGAACAGCGCCAGCCAGTCTTCCTCGGGCGCGCCCACATAGCGGTCGCCGAACTCCGCCGCCAGCGCCTGGCCCACCGGGATCAGGTAGTCGCCCGGGTACAGCCCCTCGGGAATCTCGCCGACATCCTCGCCCAGCGCCTCGCGATAGCGCACGTGCGCGCTGCGCCCCAGCACCTGCACCTGCGCGCCGGCATCGTTCACATAGTATTCGCGGATCACCTTGTGCCCGGCAAATTCGAGCAGGCTCGCCAGCGCATCGCCGACCACCGCGCCACGGCAATGCCCCATGTGCATCGGCCCCGTCGGGTTGGCGGACACGTACTCGACGTTCACCGTCGTCCCCGCGCCCAGCGCCGAACGGCCATAATCGGCCCCCAGCGCCGCCACCGCGCGCAACTCGTCGAGCCACGCGCCCGGTGCCAGCCGCAGGTTGATGAACCCCGGCCCGGCGATCGACGCCTCGGTCACCAGCGGCAGCTTGACCAGCTCGGCCACCAGCGCCTCGGCCAGCGCGCGCGGGTTGGTGCCGGCGGGCTTGGCCAGCACCATCGCCGCGTTGGTGGCAAGATCGCCATGCGACGGATCGCGCGGCGGCTCCACCGTCACCGCGCCGCGGTTCAATCCGCCGGGCAGCGCCCCCGCGGCAACCAGCGCATCGAGCGCATCGGAAACATGGCCGGCAAACCCGGCGTGCAAGGTGGTGATCGTCGACATGCCGCGCGCCTAGCCGTTTTGCCCCGCAGGGGGAAGGGGAGGGGTGCGCGCCACCTCTCCCTTCCGCCACCTTCCCATCCCCCGCCCCCCGCGCTACCGCAAACGCATGCGCCTCACCGATTGCCACAACATCGCCGATTTCCGCGAGCTCGCCCGCCGCCGCCTGCCCTGGCCGGTGTTCGACTACATCGACGGCGCCGCCGACGACGAGCTGACCAAGGCGCGCAACACCGCCGCCTTCAACGACGTCGATCTCGTCCCCGACGTCCTCGCCGGGGTCGAGCAGATCGACACCTCGGTCACCGTGCTCGGCCGCAAGTCGGCGCTGCCGCTGATCCTCTCGCCCACCGCGTTGCAGCGCGTGTTCCACTGGCAGGGCGAGCGCGCCGTCGCCCGCGCCGCCGAAAAGGCCGGCCTGTGGTTCGGCATCTCCAGCCTCGCCACCGTCAGCATCGAGGAGATCGGCGCGCTGGTCTCCACGCCCAAGATGTTCCAGCTCTACGTCCACAAGGACAAGGGCCTCAACGCCAGCATGATCCAGCGCTGCCAGGCGGCGAAGTTCGACGCGATCGCACTGACGGTGGACACCATCGTCTCCGGCAAGCGCGAACGCTGCGCCCGCTCCGGTTTCACCAGCCCGCCGCGCTTCACCCCGTCCTCGGCGCTGTCCTACGCGCTCAAGCCGCGCTGGGCGCTCGACTACGTCTTCCGCGAGAAGTTCGCGCTGCCCAACCTCGATACCCACGTCGATCAGGGCACCGGCGAGGCAGTGTCGATCGCCGGCTACTTCAACACCATGCTCGACCAGTCGATGACCTGGCAGACGGCGGCGCAGATCCGCGAGCAGTGGGGCGGCGCCTTCGCGCTCAAGGGCGTGATGAGCGTGGCGGACGCCCGGCGCGCGGTGGAAATCGGCGCCGATGCGATCATGGTCAGCAACCACGGCGGCCGCCAGCTCGACGGCTCCCGCGCCCCGTTCGACGCGCTGCCCGAGATCGTCGACGCGGTCGGCGGCGAGATCGAGATCATCTGCGACGGCGGCGTCCGTCGCGGCACCCACGTGCTGAAAGCGCTCGCCAGCGGCGCCACCTGCGCCAGCGGCGGCCGCCTCTACCTCTACGCGCTGGCGGCGGCGGGCCAGCCCGGCGTCGAACGCGCAATCGCGCTGCTCCGGGACGAGATCGAGCGCGGCATGAAGCTGATGGGCGTCACCGGCACCAGCCAGCTCACGCCCGAACGTCTGCGGCGACGCTGAACTGCGACCTGATGGATATGCCCGGCCGTCCTCAGCCCAGGTAATAGACGATCGTCGTCACCACCCGCACCCGCTGGTCCGGGCTGCTGGCGGTGCGGCCGGAATCGCCGTATTCGCTGTCGCCGCCTTCGCTGCTTTCGCGGCTGGTCACCGAGAAGTAGCCCTGCGTCGCCGACTTGATCCCGCCCACCGTCGAATCCGAATCGCCGGCGAACTTCTCGGCCGCGCGCCGGGCATCCTTCGCCGCCTCGGCAATCATGTCGGGCTTGATCCGGTCGACCAGGGTATACTCGTAGCTGGCGTCGACGCTGTCGAGCACCAGCCCCTGCTCGGCGAGCCGGTCCTTGTGCGCCTGCACCTGCTGCACCCCCGCGACATTCGCGGTGGTGAACGCGATCGTGCGCGTCACCGCATAGACCTTGCGCCCGGTCGGCTTGTTGTCGACCATTTCGTCGCCCACCGAAACCTCGGCGCTGCCGGGCTTCGCCTCGGCGCCGCCGAACCCCTGCGTCTTCAGGTAGCCGGCGATCAGCGCGCTGTCGCGATCGACCGCCGCCAGCGCCGCGGGCAGGTCATGGGCACGCTCGGAATACTTCGCCTGCCATCGCGCCAGGTTCGCGGTCACCTGGCGCTGCGCCACCCCGCGCACCGTCACCTCGCGATCGGCGCGCTTCATCTGCACCATGCCGTGCCCGATCAACTGCCCGCCCAGCGCCAGCCCCAGCGCCATCGCGGCGCTGCCGGTGACGAAAGCGCGGCGATTGGTGGCGACAAGCGGTGCGAGAACCCCTGAAATCCCTGCCATGACATCCTCCCGCCGCCGCATGCCGGATCGCGCGGCAGCGGCAGGATTTGTAGACGAAGCGTTCTGTATGCGCGATGAACCGCGCATCAGTCCGCCCGTCGTTCGTTGGTCAGGGCAGTTCCTTGCGAATCCGCTCGATCAGCGCGCCGATCCGCTCCGCCGCCTCGGTAAAGGTCTTGACGTCCTCGCGCTGGTTGTTGCCGCGCGCTTCCTTGGCCGCCTCGACATAGTTCTCCATGTCCGCCTCGAGCGCGTCCACCAGCATCTCGGCTTCATCTTCGCTCAGCGACAACTTGATCGTCTTGGCCACGTCGGCTCCTCTGTCTCGTGGGGAGGCTCGGCCAGACCACAGCGACGCCCGCCCGTCCAGACCCTGCACCCTCGTCATCCCCGCGAAAGCGGCGGCCTCGATCGCCCACGGCAACCCGGCCTCACAAGCCCGGCCAGCGACGGTCCGACGCCCGTCGCATTCAGAAAAACGGCCCCGTTCATGAACAATTGCTGCACGCGACATTCAGGACGAGGCCAAGCGCCTGCGCCGATAGCGGTCGCGGCCCCAGCCGGGCCGTGGAGAGTCAGTCGCAGGATAGCCGCCATGAAGTCCGCGCTCAGAACGATCGCATTCGCCCACGGCGATCCCGACGAAGCCATCGTCGCGCTGCTCGAGGTCGCGCTCGCCCCGCTCGCGGACCGTCACGCCTACTTCGCCGCCGCCCACGTCGAGACCGCGCTCGCCGCCCACCTCATCCAGTGGGAGGAGGACCGCGCCTGCAACTTCGCGGCGATCCAGCCGCTGCAATGACGCGCCGGCGGCCGCGGCGGCAGCGCCGCGCCCGCCGGCCGCGGATCGCGTGTCACATCTTGCAGGTGCGGATGCCGAACAGCGAATAGGCCGGACAATACCCGATCACCCCGGTCAGCAGCGGCACCACGCCGATCCATCCCCAGGGCGCGAACTGCCCGGTCCAGGCCAGCCCGATCAGCACCAGCCCGACGATCACCCGCAGCAGCCGGTCGATGGTTCCCTCGTTACGCATGACGTGCACTCCCTCCTCTTGGACAGGGCTGTCCTGCCCGCCGCCCCGTCCGCCGTCTGTGACCGCGGTCACACAGGCGCCGGTTCGCCGGGGGCGCGTCACAGCGCCGCCAGCCGCTCCGCCGCGATCACCCGCAGGTGCCCGCGTGCCAGCTCGACCAGCCCGTCGCGCGCCAGCGTGCTCAGGTGCCGGCTCACCACCTCGCGCACGCTGCCGATCTCGCTGGCCAGCGCCTCGTGCGTCGCGGTGACCACCCCGTCCTCGCCCATCAGCCGCAGCAGCGCCCGCGCCAGCCGCGACTCGATGCCGACCAGCGCCACGTCCTCGACCAGCCGTTCCAGCTCGGCAAAGCGCGCCGCGACGCTGGCGAACAGGCGGTCGCGGAAGGCCGCATCCTCGGCCAGTCGCGCCTGGAACGCGCCCGGCGGCGTCACCTCGATGGCGATTTCGCCTTCCGCCACCGCCTCGGCGGAGTAGCGGGTGCCGTTGACCAGGCAATTGAACGTCTGCAGGCACACCTGCCCCGGCCCGACCCGATAGAGCACGATCTCGCGTCCGTTCGGCGCGGTCAGTCCCACCCGGATCGTGCCTTCGTGGACGGTCACGAAGCCCCGGCACTCGTCCCCCGCCCGATACAGCACCGTCCCCGCCGGCAGGCGCGTGCTCATCCGTGTCGAATCCGTTGCCATGCCATCCTCGCCGCGGCCGATGCGCCCCCGGCTCGCTCCCGCGCCTATCGCGGCAAGCGCACCTCGGACATGATCTCGCGCAACACCGTACCAAGCTCGGGATCATCGGCAATCAGCTTGCGGACGTCCGGCCCTGCGTCGCATGGATCGCCCGGTGCAGACAGGATCGCACAATCCACTTTCCTACAGAGTGAAGGTTTGTTAACGATATCAACGCTCTTTGCCATCGTTTGTATTTCCGCCCGAGAGGGTAAGGATCGATCGCCCATGCTCGTGGCGTGCGATCGGAATTTCGCGCGCGCTTGCTAAGAAGTTCTCGGAACAGCGGCAGCAGAAAAGTCTCCGCCTGAACCTTGTCAACGTGTGTCAACACCCCGACCGCCTGTCTCGCGTAACACCCACGCTCCCAGCGGAGTCGCCGCTGGTCGCGGCGACGTTGAACTGACGGAGTCTCATGGGGTCGCGATCGACAAGCGATCGCTTCTTGTGGGGGCTGCGGATGGGTGAAAGCGGACGGCTAGATTCCCATCCTCCGCGCTTCGGCCAGCAGCGCGTCGCTCGGGTCGCCGCAGGCGTGCCGCGCCGCCAGCCAGCCATAGGTCATGCCGCGCGCATTCGAGATGCCGCTCTGCATGACCGCGCCGGTCTCCATCCGCGCGGTCGAGTTGCCCGACGCGTAAAGCCCCGGGATCGCCGCGCCGTTCCAGTCGACCACGCGGGCCTGGTAGTCGATCATCAGCCCGGTCGACGGGATGCCCGTGCCCCCCATGCGATGCAGCTCCACCGCATAGAACGGCGCCTTTTCCAGCGCGCCGAGGTTCGGGTTGGGCTTGTGGAACGGGTCGCCGCACATCCACGTGCTCCACGGATGGCTGCCCCGGCCGAAATCGGGATCGACGCCCTTCGCCGCCCCCTCGTTGAACCGCGCCACCGTCGCCTCCAGCCCGGCCGCGTCGACGCCGATCATCCACGCCAGCTCGCCCAGCGTGTCCGCCCGGGCGCCAAATCCCTCGGGCCAGTCCTGCCCCGGGGTCAGCGATGCGAACGGATACTTTTCCAGCACCTGGCTGTCGATCACCACCCAGCACGGGAAATTGGGGTGCGTCTGGTTGCCGCCGTCGATCTGGTCGATCGTATAGTAGAACGAGCGATAGAACGCCTCGTTGCCGAAGCGCTTGCCGGCGCGGTTGACGACGATGGTGTGCGGCTGGCCGATCACCGGCAGCGCGCTGCGCCACAGCGGCTTGCCCTCCTCGTCCTCCTCGCCCGGCACCAGCATCCCCAGCGAGGTGATGTCCGGCACCGATGCGATGCGCGCGCCCAACGGCCCGGCCAGCCGGAAATGCGCGCCGTTGATCCCGGAGAACAGCATCGAACCCTGCTCCAGCGTGCGGCTCAGCGTCCGGTTCAGCTCCTGGTTCTGCTCATAGCTCGATACCGCGATCACCACGCCCTTGTCGGCGCGCACGAACAGGTCCTTGCCATCCTGCCGCGCCCGCACGCCGACCACGCGGCTGCCGTCGGCGATCAGCTCCACCGCCTCGGTCCCCGTCATCAGCGGAATGCCCCGGTCCAGCGCTCCCTTGACGAAATAGGCGGCCAGCCCCGGGCCCAGGCAGCGCTCGTCGTTCTGCAGGCGCTCGCCCATCTTGGCGAAGTCCCATTTCATCATGTTCGCGGTGCCGCCGGCGGTGAACATGTCGTGGTGGGTCAGGCCATAGGGCATCTGCGGCGACAGCCGGGTCCGCGCCTGCCATTCGCCCAGCGTCGCGCCGGGGAAGGGGACGCATTCCAGCATCCGTCCTTCCGGAACTGCATCGTTGGTCGCCTTGTAGTAATAGTCCGGGCAGTTGCGGATCACTTCCATCCGCAGCCCGATGCGGTCCTCGAACCACGCCAGCGCCTGCCGCGCGTGGACCACCTTGTTCAGGATCGCGCCGTCCTCGCCATAGTCCATCGACAGCCGCTTGAGATAACGGAAGCCGCTGTCGACCGAATCCTCGACGCCGATCGCCTCGGCATGATGGTTGCCGGCAACCCAGACCTCGCCCATCGACAGCGCGGTCACCCCGCCGACCTGGTCGCTGCGCTCCAGCACCACCGCGCTGGCGCCGTGCTCGTGCGCGGTGATCGCGGCCGACAGCCCGCCGATGCCCGAGCCGATGGCGACGACGTCGGTCTCGATATCCCACGCGGCGGGCACGTTGTTCAGCATGGCGGCATCCTTCCGAATCGGCGCGGGCTTGTCCCCGTCGGCGTCCGCAGGCTAGCGCGGCCGAACGCCGTCGTCATCCATAATGAATCGGTACCGTCGCTTTAATCAGCTCTGCGATTCCGGCAGGCGCAGCACCATGCCCTCCATCGCCTCCACCGCCAGGACCTGGCAAGACAGCCGCGCCCCGTCGCCTTCCTCGTGCCAATAGTCCAGCATCTCCACCTCGCTCTCGCGCGGCGTCCCCATCAGCGCGCGCCACTCGGGATCGAAGTAGATGCGGCAGGTGCCGCAGGCACAATTGCCGCCGCACTCGGCCAGGATGCCCGGCACGTTGGCGGCCACGGCGTTCTTCATCAGCGACAGCCCGGGGCGGGCGTCGACGATCGTCTCGCTGCCGTCGTGCTCCCGGAAGGTGATCTTCACCATCGGCTTCGGTCCTTTCGCGTCAGATCCGCTCGAACGTCATCTGCTGCTCGAGCACGCCATAGAGCGAGTAGTTCGGCAGGAAGTCGAACTGCCGCGCGCCCTGCGGTCCGTGGCGGCCCTCGTCGATGCGGAAGTTCCTCGCCCGCGCCAGCAGCCGCTCGATCGCCACCCGCCCTTCCGCGCGCGCCAGCGGCCCGCCGGCACAGGCATGGAGGCCGCGCCCGAACGAGACGTGCTGGCGCACGTTCTTGCGGCCGACGTCGAACGCCGCCGGGTTCTCGAACTTGGCGGGGTCGCGGTTCATCGCGCTGATGTGCAGCATCACGTGCTGGCCCGGCTCGAAGGTGAAGTCACCCACGGTCGTGCGGTTGCGGACATAGCGGAACGTGCTCTTGGTCACGCCCTCGATGCGCAGCACCTCGTCGACGAAGTCCGGGATCAGCGCCGGTTCCGCCCGCAGCCGGTCCTCCAGACCCGGGTTGTCCGCCAACTGGCGCAGCATCGCCGCGAACAGCTGCACCGTGGTGTCCTGCCCGGCGCCGAACAGGAACGTCGCCACCGCCACCACCGCCTCGGGCGGCGGCAGCGTGCCGTCGTCGTAGGTCTGCTCGCACAGCCGCGTCAGCACGTCGTCGCGCGGGTTGGCCCGGCGGTCGAGCACGTAGCCGTAGAACTGCATGCCCATGCGCAGCAGCGGATTGGCCGACATGTCGAACCCGCCGCCCAGGTTGCCGGGCATCTGGCCGGGATCGGCCGCCATGCCGCGCACCGCGACGCGGTCCTCCGGCGGCACGCCGATCAGCTCGGCGATGACGAGCTGCGCGAACGGCTGGCCGAAATCGGTGACGACATTGAACCGGCCCTTGCCAATGAACTCGTCGATGATCTGGTCCGCCACCTCGTACATGTAGGCCTCGTTGGCCTTCATCCGGGCGGGGGTGATGATGCCGTTGAGGATCGCCTTCGACTTTTCGTGCGCGGCGGTGTCCTCGGACATCACCGAGGACAGGTAGCCATTGTTGGCGCGACATTCCTCGATCTGCTCGTCCATCGGCCGGTGCGGGTCATAGTCGAGCGGCAGGTACGGGCCGGTGACGGTGTTGATCGCGGAGAAGTTGATGTCGTCGCGGAAGATCGCCAGCCCTTCATCGTACCCGGTCACCGCCACGACGTTGCGATAGCCCAGCGGCACGATCGGCCCCTTGCCGCGCAGGTATTCGAAATAGGGGTGCGGCTTCGCGGCGATGTCGTACGCGGTGAAGACGTCGGTCTTGTCGTAATCGATCCCGGGGTCGGCTTCGCTCATCGCATCCTCCTGCCGCTTTGTTGCTAGGCAGGTGTATAGCTAAACCGCGCAGCGTCAATCACCAATGCAGGTCGAGGTTGCGCCCCAGGAAGATCAGCGCCATCGCGCCCAGCACCGAAGCCAGGCAGCCCGCCCGGTTCAGCCCGTCGTTGATGCCGCGCCGCGACGAGGCGGCCACCACCATCCCCGCCAGCAGCGAGCCGCCGATCCCCAGCAGGCAGGTCATCCACCACCCCAGCGGGATGGACCCGGGATAAAGCCACTTCGCCAGGGTGCCGATGAAGAACCCGGATATCAGCGCGCCGATCACGTTGAGCATTCCACCCTCCCGTTGCGGCGCCGCCGCGCCTAGTGTTTGCGGCCGAAGTCCGGCCGCGCGTCGTCCTGGCCCATCTCGATGATCGACCGGCGGATCGCCCGCGTCCGCGTGAAGTGGTCGAACAGCGTCGCGCCGTCGCCCACCCGGATCGCCTTCTGCAACGCGGTCAGGTCCTCGGAGAAGCGCTGCAGCATCTCCAGCACCGCCTCCCTGTTCGACAGGAACACGTCGCGCCACATCGTCGGGTCGCTGGCGGCGATTCGGGTGAAGTCGCGGAAGCCGCCGGCCGAATACTTGATCACCTCGCTCTGCGTCACTTCCTCGAGGTCGCTGGCGGTGCCGACGATGGTGTAGGCGATCAGGTGCGGCAGGTGGCTGGTCACGGCCAGCACGCGATCGTGGTGGGCGGCGTCCATCAGCTCGACTTTCGCGCCGATCGCCTCCCAGAACGAGGTCAGCGCCGCCAGCTTCGCCGCATCCACGTCCGCCGGCGGGGTGACGATGCACCAGCGCCCCTGGAACAGGCTGGCGAAGCCCGCGTCGGGCCCGGAATTCTCGGTGCCCGCCACCGGATGCGCCGGGATCACGTGCCGCCCGGGCAGGGCATCGGACAGCGCCTTCGCCACCGAGACCTTGCAGCTGCCGACGTCGCTGACCACCGCGTCGGCGCGCACCGCGTCGGCCACGGCCAGCGCGGATTCGCCCATCGCCCCCGGCGGCACGCAGAAGATCACGCAATCGGCCTCGCGCACCGCGTCGGCGGCATCGTCGCAGACGCGGTCGACCAGCCCGCGCTCCGCGGCGCGCGCGCGATGCGCCGGCGAAAGGTCGAACCCGGTGGTCCGCACCCCCGGCAGGTATTCGCGCACGGCCAGGCCGATCGAGCCGCCCAGCAGCCCCAGCCCGACGATGGCGATGCTGCGAAAGCCCCCAGCGCCGCTCATTTCGCCGCTTCCGCCAGCTCGCGCAGGCCGGCGACGATGTCGTCCATCTGCGCGGCGGTGCCGATGGTGATGCGCAAGGCCTGCGGCAGGCCCTGGCCCGGCAGCCAGCGGGTGATGGTGCCGCGCTCCGCCAGCCCGTTGTAGGCGGCCTCGGCGGTCAGCTTGCCCTCGAACAGGATCAGCACGAAGTTGGCCTGGCTCGGCAGGGGGCGCAGGCCGTGGTTGCCCATCGCCTCCAGCGCCGCGACGAAGCGCGCGCGCTCGGCCCGGTTGTGCTCGCGCGATTGTTCCACGAACGCCTGGTCCGCCACCGCCGCCAGCGCCATCGCCTGCCCGGTGCTGGAAATGTTGAACGGCCCGCGGATGCGGTTCAGCGTATCGACGATCGGCGCCGCCCCGGTACCCCAGCCGATGCGCTCGCCCGCCAGGCCATAGATCTTCGAGAACGTCCGCGTCACCAGCACGTTGTCGTGGCGCTCCGCCAGCGCCAGCGCCCCGTCATCGTCGGCGGCGGCGACGTATTCGCCATAGGCCTGGTCGATTACCAGCAGCACGTCCGCCGGCAGCCCGGCGTGAAGCCGCGCGATCTCTCCGGCGGGCAGGAACGAACCGGTCGGATTGTTGGGATTGGCAATGAACACCACCCGCGTCCGCGCGCTCACCAGCGCCAGCAGCGCATCGACATCGGTGCCATAATCGGCGTCGGGCGCCACCACCGGCGTCGCCCCGCAGCGGCGCGCAGCAATGTCGTAGACCGAGAAGCCATAGCGCACGTAGACCACCTCGTCGCCCGGGCCGGCATAGCCCTGCGCGGCAAGGTTCAGCAGCTCGTCCGAGCCGGTGCCCATGACGATCCGCGCCGGATCGATGCCATGGAGCCCGCCGATCGCCGCGCGCAGCGCCTTGCTGTCGGGATCGGGATAGCGGCACGGCTCGGCCACGTCGGCGCGCGCCGCCAGCGCGTGCGGGCTGGTTCCCAGCGGGTTCTCGTTGGCCGAAAGCTTGATCAGAGGCCGGCCGTCGGCCCCCGTGCTCTTGCCGGGAACATAGGCATGGATCGCGCTGATCCACGGTTTCGGAGTGGGAACCTTGGTCATGATGGCCGCGCCCTTACCGCAGCTTCTCCTGAAAAGACAGCGGCAGCATGGCATTGACAGCCGGCCCGCGCCCGCCCAATTCCGTCGCCGCAATGGCCACCGCCGAAATCCTCACCCAGTCCGGCACCCTCGAGCTCCCCGAAGCGCTGCCGCTCGATTGCGGGCAGAGCCTCCCCGGCACGCAGATCGCCTACGAGACTTACGGCACGCTCGATGCCGCCCGGGGCAACGCGGTGATGATCTGCCACGCCACCACCGGCGACCAGCACGTCGCCAGCACCAATCCGCGTACCGGCAAGGCCGGCTGGTGGCAGCGCATGGTCGGCCCGGGCCTGCCGATCGATACGAACCGGATGTTCGTGATCTGCGCCAACGTGCTGGGCGGCTGCCTCGGCTCGACCGGGCCGGCCAGCCCGGGCCCGGACGGCGCGCCATGGGCGATGCGCTTCCCCGTCATCACCATCCGGGACATGGTGCGGGCCCATGTCGCGCTGCTCGACCATCTCGGCATCGACCGGCTGGCGGCGGTGGTCGGCGGCTCGATGGGCGGGATGCAGGCGCTGTCGCTTGCCGCCAACTGGCCCGGGCGGGTGGACAAGGTGCTGGCGATCGCCTGCACCGCCGCCATGCCGGCGCAGAACATCGCCTTCCAGGAAGTCGGCCGGCAGGCGATCATGGCCGATCCGGACTGGCAGCAGGGCGCCTACTACGGCACCGGCAAGGCGCCCGACGCCGGCCTCTCTGTCGCCCGCATGGCCGCGCACATCACCTACCTGTCCGAAGCCTCGATGCACGAGAAGTTCGGCCGCCGCCTGCAGAACCGGGATGCCAAGGCCTTCGGTTTCGACGCCGATTTCCAGGTGGAAAGCTACCTGCGCCACCAGGGCGTCACCTTCACCACTCGCTTCGACGCCAACTCCTACCTCTACATTACCCGCGCCATGTCGTACTTCGACCTGGTCGAGGAGAAGTTCGGCGATCCCGGCGCCGGCCTGCTGGCGGACGTGTTCACCGGCACGCAATCGCGCTTCTGCGTCGTCAGCTTCGATTCGGACTGGCTCTATCCCACCCCCGAATCGCGCAAGATCGCGCACGCGCTCAACGCCGCCGGGGCGCCGGTCAGCTTCATGGAGCTGTCCGCGCCGTTCGGGCACGACTCGTTCCTGCTCGACGTCCCCGCGCTCGATCGCGTCATCGCCGGGTTCCTCGGCTGATGCCCGGCCTCCGCCCCGATCTCGCGGTGATCGCCGACCACGTCGCCCCGGGCAGCCGCGTGCTCGACATCGGCTGCGGCGACGGCACGCTGATGGCGGCGCTGCGCGACCGCCGCGGCTGCGACGCGCGCGGCATGGAAATCGATCCGGCCAATGTCGCCGAATGCGTCGCGCGCGGGCTTTCGGTGATCCAGGGCGATGCCGACAGCGACCTCGCGTTCTACCCGCCGCAAAGCCTCGACTACGCGATCCTCAGCCAGACGCTGCAAACGACAATGCGGCCCGACAAGGTGCTGGAGGAGCTGCTTCGCATCGGCCGCCGCGCCTTCGTCTCGTTCCCCAATTTCGCGCACTGGCGGGTGCGTGCCTCGCTGCTGTGGACTGGGCAGATGCCGGTGACGCGGCTGCTGCCGGTTGCCTGGTACGAGACGCCGAACATCCACCACCTGACGATCCGCGACTTCCGCGAATTCGTCGCTGCGCGCGGCATCATCGTCGAACAGGCGTGGTATCTCGCCGGCGATCGCGTGTTCTCGGGCACGCTGGCCAACTGGCGGGCCGAGCATGCGGTGTTCCTGCTGCGGCGGTGAACTTGCGCTCATCCCCATCCGCAGGCACAAGCCCGCCCATGCTCGGCAAGCGCATCCTGCTCATCGTCGGCGGCGGCATCGCCGCCTACAAGGCCTGCGAACTCGTCCGCCTGATCCGCAAGGAAGGCGCCTCGGTCACCTGCGTGCTCACCGCCGGGGGATCGCAGTTCGTCACCGCGATGACGCTGGCGGCGCTCAGCGAGAACCCCGTCCACACCAACCTGTTCGACCTCAAGAACGAGGTCGAGATGGGCCACATCCAGCTTTCGCGCGCCGCCGATCTCGTCGTCGTCTGCCCGGCGACGGCGGACCTGCTGGCGAAGATGGCGGCGGGAATCGCCGACGATCTCGCCACCACGCTGTTGCTCGCCACCGACAAGCCGGTGCTCGCGGTGCCGGCGATGAACGTCCGCATGTGGCTCCACGCCGCCACCAGCCGCAACGTCGCGTCGCTGCGCGCCGACGGCGTCACCGTGCTCGAGCCGGACGAGGGCGCGATGGCCTGCGGCGAATACGGCCCCGGCCGCCTGCCCGAGCCGCCGGCGGTGCTCGCCGCAATCCGCGCCGCGCTCACCGATGCCCCGGCCACGCCCGGCCCGCTCGCCGGCCGCCACGTGCTGGTCACCGCCGGCCCGACGCACGAGCCGATCGACCCGGTGCGCTACATCGCCAACCGGTCCTCGGGCCAGCAGGGCTTCGCCATCGCCGCCGCCGCCGCGCGCGCCGGGGCGCGGGTCACGCTGGTGTCCGGACCGGTGCACCTGCCGACCCCGCCGGGCGTCACTCGCGTCGATGTCGAGACCGCGCGCGAGATGGCGGCGGCGGTCGACGCGGCGCTGCCGGCCGATGTCGCGGTGCTGGTCGCTGCCGTCGCCGACTGGCGCACCGCCGATGCGGCGGACGAGAAGATCAAGAAAGCCCCGGGCAGCGGCCCGCCGACCCTGGCGCTGACCGAGAACCCCGATATCCTGGCGGGGCTGGCGCGATCGCCCCGCCGCCCGCCGCTGCTGATCGGCTTCGCGGCAGAGACGGAGAAGGTGCTCGAACACGCCACCGCCAAGCGCGCGCGCAAGCAGGTGGACTGGATCGTCGCCAACGACGTCTCGGGTGACGTGATGGGCGGGGCGAACAACGCCGTTCACGTCGTCACCGCCGCCGGCGTCGAAAGCCTGCCGGAAATGCCCAAGGACGCGGTCGCCGCCGCGCTCGTTCAAAGGATCGTCGATGCACTCGGCCAGTGAGGTTCCCGTTCGTGTCCGCCGCCTGCCCCACGGGGAGGGCCTCGACCTGCCCGTCTATGCCACCGCCGGCGCGGCGGGGATGGACGTCGTCTCCGCCGAGGACGTGACTCTGGCCCCCGGCGCGCGCCATGCCGTCGCCACCGGTCTGGCGGTGGCGATCCCGGCGGGCTTCGAGATCCAGGTCCGGCCGCGCTCGGGCCTTGCGCTCAAGCACGGCATCACCGTGCCCAATACCCCGGGCACGATCGATTCCGACTATCGCGGCGAGCTCAAGGTCATCCTCATCAACCACGGCGCAGACCCGTTCGCGATCCGCCGCGGCGACCGGGTGGCGCAGCTGGTGCTGGCGCCGGTCACGCGCGGCACCTGGCTCGAGGTGACCGAGCTGGACGAGACCGATCGCGGGGCAGGGGGGTTCGGCTCCACTGGCGGCGTGGTATCGCTCGGCAGTTGACGCCGCCGATGGCCGCGGACCCGACCAGTCCCCCCCGCAAGCGCGACGCGGTCGCCACGCGCAACCGCATTCTCGCCGCCGCGTTCGAATGCTTCTCCGAGCAGGGCTACGCGCGCGCCGGCATCCGCGAGATCGCCGAGCGCGCCGACATCGCCTCGTCGCTGGTGATCCGCTATTTCGGCAGCAAGGTGGCGCTGTTCGAGAATGCGCTCATCCAGGCGGTCTACACCCGCTCGCTGTTCATCGGCGAGAAGGCGGGCTTCGGCCGGCGGATGGCGGACCTGCTGATCGGCGAGAACGACACCCGGCTGACCGCGATGACGGTGCTGGCGCTGGGCGATCCCGAGGCCGAGGCGGCGGTGCGCCGGGTGGTCGCCCAGCACATGGTCGGCGCGCTGTCCGACTGGCTGGGCGAGCCGGAGGCCCGCGCCCGGGCCACCTCGATCTACGCGCTGATGACCGGCTTCACGATGGTCCTGCGCCTCAGCGACGGTCGCAACCTGCCGGAATCGACGGTGGCGTGGCTGGCAAAATCGTTCCAGGACCTCGTGGACGGCTGACTTGCCCCGGCAAGAGCGCCGTCGCGATGCCTGTCCGGGCAATTCCGATTGCCGATTCGCCGGCGCGCGGTAGAGACTGCCGCATCCGCTGTACGCGTGTACGGCGCCGACCACGGGAGCCGCATGATGAGCGACAATTTCGACTGCAGCGATATCGACCAGTACCTCGGCAAGGTGATCGATTCCTCGCCGCTGCGCGAGCCGCTCGGCAACAACGACATCCGTCGCTGGGTCCAGGCGATGCACTACCCCAACCTGCTGCACTTCGACCGCGATTATGCGGCGGCGTCGAAGTGGGGCAAGCTGGTCGCGCCGCAGAGCTTCCCGATCGTGATGGACGACGGCCACGGCACCGCACCGTCGTGCGTCGGCAAGATTGCCAATTCGCACCTGCTGTTCGGCGGCGACGAGTTCTGGCACACCGGCGAGCGCGTGTTCGGCGGCGACACCATCAGCAACGAGCGCATCCCGTTCGACTATACCGTCAAGAACACCGGGTTCGGGCCGACCTGCTTCCAGCGGGGCGACAACTTCTACCGCAACCAGGACGGCGTGCTGATCGCCAAGCAGCGCTCGACCGCGATCCGCTACCTCGCCGCTGCCGGCAGCGCGACCGTCAACACCGCCGAGTTCGAGGAGCCGGAGTGGAGCGACGAGGAACTCGATCGCCTCGAGGAGCGCAAGTTCGCCTGGGTGCAGATGATGCACGACCTCGGCCACGGCGAGCGCTGGTGGGACGACGTGGCCATCGGCGACCAGCTTCCCGAGCGCGTGTTCGGCCCGCACACGGTGGCCAGCTTCACCACCGAATGGCGTTCGTACCTGTTCACCACCTGGGGCACGCTCGATCGCCGCGAGCTCGATCTCGAGGCGCTCGGCTTCACCAAGGAGATGGCCGGCCACGAGAACGATCCCCACATGGAGCGGATCAACCCGGAACTGACCGACGGCGCCTATTTCGGGCCTTCGCGCGGGCACCTGTTCCCGAAGTACGCCCGGCGCATCGGCATGCCGCGCGCCTATGGCTATGGCGCCAGCATGGGCGCCTGGGTCACCGACTATCTCGGCGGCTGGGCGGGGGAGCACGGCTGGGTCCTGCACTCGACCGCCAACTACCGCGGGCCGGCGCTTTCGGGTGACGTCACCATCCAGACCGCCGAGGTGGTCAACAAGTCGGTCGACGAGGAAGGCCGGCACCTGATCCACGTCAAGCACGTGATGAAGAACCAGAAGGACACGCTGATGTGCAATGGCGTGGCCGAGATCGTCCTGCCCAAGAAGCCGGGCTGAGCCTTGACCCGGGGGCGGCCGCGGCCGCCCCCGCGGCGGCCGCCGATTTCTTCGCGCCCGGCGCGGCCCGCTAACTTGTCATTCAGGTGTGCGAGCCTACATTGGGCGTCACGAAAGGACGTCCCCGCCCGATGAATGACGAACAGCCCAACGGCAATCCGTGGATGCGCAGCCTGCTGGTGTGGATCGGCATCTTCCTAGCGTTGTTCTTCGCCGTCTCGCTGTTTGGCCAGCGCAGCGAGAGCACCGGCTCGACGATCCAGTATTCCGATTTCCGCAACAAGGTCGCCGAAGGCTCGGTGAGCGAGGTCCAGGTGGGCGAGCAGCGCATCACCGGCCGCTTCAAGAACGGCGATGCGTTCTCCACCATCCCGATCCCGAACGACACGACGCTGCCTCAGCTGCTGCAGAACAACGGCGTCCGCTATGCCGGCAAGGCGCCGGACGAGCCGAACGTGCTGATGTACATCCTGGTCCAGGCACTGCCGTTCCTGCTGATCCTCGGTGTTGCCTTCTTCGCGCTCAAGCAGGTGCAGAAGGGCGGCGGGGCCGGCGGGGCGATGGGCTTCGGAAAGTCCAAGGCCAAGCTGCTCACCGAAAAGCAGGGCCGCGTCACCTTCGACGACGTCGCCGGCATCGACGAGGCGCGCGAGGAGCTTGAGGAGATCGTCGAGTTCCTGCGCGATCCGCAGCGCTTCTCCAAGCTCGGCGGCCAGATTCCCAAGGGCGCGCTGCTGGTCGGCTCGCCCGGCACCGGCAAGACCCTGCTCGCCCGCGCCATCGCCGGCGAGGCGGGGGTGCCGTTCTTCACCATCTCCGGCTCGGACTTCGTCGAGATGTTCGTCGGCGTCGGTGCATCGCGCGTGCGCGACATGTTCGACCAGGCCAAGAAGAACGCGCCGTGCATCGTCTTCATCGACGAGATCGACGCGGTCGGTCGCCACCGCGGCCACGGCCTCGGCAACTCGAACGACGAGCGCGAGCAGACGCTGAACCAGCTGCTGGTCGAGATGGACGGGTTCGAGGCGAACGAGGGCATCATCATCATCGCCGCCACCAACCGGCCCGACGTGCTCGATCCGGCGCTGCTGCGCCCGGGCCGCTTCGACCGCCAGGTGGTGGTGCCCATCCCCGACATCGAGGGCCGCGAGAAGATCCTCAGCGTCCACATGAAGAAGGTGCCGCTGGCGCCCGACGTCAACCCGCGCACGATCGCGCGCGGCACCCCCGGCTTCTCCGGCGCGGACCTCGCCAACCTCTGCAACGAGGCGGCGCTGCTCGCCGCGCGGCGCAACAAGCGCCTCGTCGCGATGCAGGAGTTCGAGGACGCCAAGGACAAGGTCATGATGGGCGCCGAGCGCCGCAGCATGGTGATGACCGAGGACGAGAAGAAGATGACCGCCTACCACGAGGCCGGCCACGCGCTCGTCTCGGTGCACGAGCCGGCGTCGGACCCGATCCACAAGGCGACGATCATCCCGCGCGGCCGCGCGCTGGGCATGGTCATGCGCCTGCCCGAACGCGACAGCTATTCCTACCACCGCGACAAGATGCACGCCAACCTGTCGGTCAGCATGGGCGGCCGCGTCGCCGAGGAGATCGTGTTCGGCTACGACAAGGTGTCGAGCGGCGCCTCGGGCGACATCCAGTACGCCACCGGCCTCGCCCGCAGCATGGTCACCAAGTGGGGCATGTCGGACAAGCTCGGCCCGCTCCAGTACGAGGACCAGCAGGAAGGCTACCTCGGCATGGGCGGCTCGCAGCGCCTGTTCGTCTCGGACGAGACCAACAAGCTGATCGACAGCGAGATCCGCACCCTGGTCGACGACGCCCACGCCCGCGCCACCACGATCATCAAGGGCAGCGAGGACAAGCTGCACCTGCTGGCGAATGCCCTGCTCGAGTACGAAACGCTGACCGGCGACGAGATCAAGCAGTTGCTCGATACCGGCAAGCTCGATCGCCCCGACGCTCCATCGGCATCGTCGAGCCCGCAGCCGCCTCGCAGCGCGACCGTGCCCCGCGCGGGCAAGCGCTTCAGCGGCGAGCCGACCCCGGCCTGAACCCCGGCGCGGTCCGGCGGGAGCAGCGGCAGCCTTCGGCCTGTCGCACCCGCCGCACAGATTGCCCGCCGGGGCCGGCCCGGCGGGCGCCGGGTTCATCCGCCAGCAAGGATGGCGACCCTCTTGGGAAATCGATGTCGCTTCCGCACGGCATGACGTAGATGCGTCTGCCGCAAGCGCTTGCGACAGGACCGGCGCGGCCAGGGCGGCCCGGCGGTGGAGGGATCGAGGCCGCGCGCGACGCGGCGCAGTTTGAAGGAGAAGCTTGATGCGTGCCATATCCGGAAGGCCTGGAGTTGCCTTGCTCGTCGCCCTGCTGGCCGTGCCGGCCGGCGGCGCATTCGCGCAGCAGCAGGTCAACCCGTCGGATGGTCCGATCACCGTCAATGGCCAGGTGCCGGCCGAGGCCGCGCCCATGACCGCCGGGCCGGACGTCAAGGGCATCATCTCCGCCCGCAGCGGCGACCGCATGCAGGTGACCGCGGCTGATGGCAGCAACACCGTCGTCACCATCAACGATGCCACGCGGATCAAGGCCAGCAACGGCCTGTTCGGCGGCGGCAGCGGCAAGCTCGGCGCGGAATCGCTGCTCAACGGGCTGCCGGTGACGATCAAGACCTGGCAGACCGCGGGCGGGCTCGTCGCGAACCAGATCAGCTTCCGCAACAACGACCTCAAGACCGCGGTCATGATCCGCAACGGCACGAACCAGCGCTTCGACGAGCAGGCGGCGGCAACCGAGGCGCTGCGCGGGCGCATGGGCGATATCGACAAGTACAACATCAAGAGCACGACGAACGTCTATTTCGACACCGGCAAGGCCGTGCTTTCGGCCAAGGCCAAGGACGATCTGTGCGCCACCGCCAGCGCCGCCGAAGGGATCAACAACGCGCTGATGCTCGTCGTCGGCTATACCGATTCGACCGGCAGCGACGATTTCAACCAGACGCTCAGCGAAAAGCGCGCCGCCGGTGTGATGAACTACCTGCAGCAGGCCTGCCACTGGAAGCCCTACCGCATGCTGACGCCGACCGGCATGGCCAAGGCCGACCCCGTCGCCAGCAACGACACCCCGGAGGGCAAGGCGCAGAACCGCCGTGTCTCGGTGAACATCCTCGTCAGCAAGGGGCTCGACGGCCTGTAAGACGCCGGGGGGGCTGATTGCCCCCCCCGGTTCGACCCGACTTCTGCCCCGTGTCGGCCGGCCGGGATCAGTTGCGGAACACCACCGTCTTGGTGCCGTTGATCAGCACCCGGTCCTCGAGGTGATAGGCCACCGCGCGCGCCAGCACCCGGCGCTCGATGTCGCGGCCCTTGGCGACGAGGTCCTCGGGCCGGTCGGCATGGGTGATCGCCTCGACGTCCTGGTGGATGATCGGCCCCTCGTCGAGGTCCTCGGTCACGTAGTGCGCGGTGGCGCCGATCATCTTGACCCCGCGCGCATGGGCCTGGTGATAGGGCTTGGCGCCCTTGAACCCGGGCAGGAACGAATGGTGGATGTTGATGCAGCGGCCCGACAGCCAGGCCGCCATCTCGTCCGACAGGATCTGCATGTAGCGCGCCAGGATCACCAGCTCGGCCCCGGTCTGCTCGACCAGCGCGCGCACCCGCGCCTCCTGCCCGGCCTTCGTCTCCCGGGTCACCGGCAGGTGGTGGAACGGGATGCCCTCGTCGATATGCGCCGGCAGCGCCTCGCGCGGGTGGTTGGAAACAATGCCGACAACCTCCATCGCCAGTTCGCCGATGCGCTTGCGATACAGCAGGTCGACCAGGCAATGCTCGAACTTCGAGACCAGGATCAGCACTTTCTTCGCGGTGTCGCGCGGGCGCATCTGCCAGTCCGCCGCCAGGTGCGCGATGGCCCCGCCGAATGCCGCGCGGAGCGCCTCGAACCCGGCCGGATCGGCCATGGTGAACTCCACCCGCATGAAAAACCGGCCGGTCTCCCAGTCATCGAACTGGTGCGCCTCGGTGATGTTGCCGCCGGCTTCGGCGAGGAAGCCGGAGATGGCGGCGACGATGCCGGGCCGGTCGATGCACGACAGGGTCAGGACGAAAGCGGGCGGTTTCGCAGTCATGGCGGCGCTTTAGCCGTCTTTCTCCGGCAATCAACGCCCGTGTCGCGGGTTCAGATGGCGATGTTGTAGACCCGCGCGGCATTGCCCGACAGCACCAGGTTCTTCTCCGCCTCGCTCAGCCCGTCCAGCGCGGTGTCCATGTTGTCGACCGGGTAGAGGCAGATCGGGTGCGGATAGTCGGTCTCGAACAGCACGTTCCCGACGCCGAGCTGGCGGATGTCGTGGACCAGGTTCTTCCGCTCGAACCAGAAGCAGGCATGGAAGTTGGTCTTGAAGTACTCGCTCGGCTTGCGCTGCAGCTTGCAGGCGTTCGCGCCGGTCTCGCTCATCTGGTAGTCGATCGCCTCCAGCAGGAACGGAATCCAGCCCAGCCCGCTCTCCACCGAGACGAACTTGAGCTTGCTGTAGCGGTCGAGCAAGCCCGACAGGATCAGGTTGCCCATGGTCTTGCCGTTGTTGATGAACAGCATCGCCCCGCCCAGCCCCGATCGCATGTCGCGGTGCAGCCCCGGCCAGCCCTGCATGCCGACGAAGTCCATCGATTCCTCGGAGGCGCCGATGTGGAAGTTGATCGGCAGGCCGTGGGCCTCGCAGGCTTCCCACATCGGGTTCCAGTAGTCCTGGCCGAGATCGGGCAGGAACTCGCCGTCGGCGCGGCGGAAGGTGTGCGGGTCGGAATTGATGTTCAGCCCCTTCAGGCCCAGCCCGGCGGCGCGCTCGATCTCCTTGACGCACAGCTTGACGTCCCACCACGGCAGCATCGCCATCGGGAACATGCGCTGGCCGCTTTCCGCCTGCAGCTCGGCCATCGCGTCGTTGAAGATCTCGACCGTCGCCTGCCGCAGCGCATCGTCGACCTCGACCGCCTTCTGCCCGCCGAAGCCGAGGATGTTGGGATAGATGATCTGCGCGGCGATGCCCATGCGATCCATCACCGCCAGCCGCTCGGGCACCGAATAAGACGCGGGATCGACGTCCTCGATCTGCTTGCTGATGAAGTCCAGCCCCGGCCACTTCACGCCGTCGCGGCTGATCGTGCAAGCCGGCACCGCCCCCTTGGACAGGAACTTGTCGTCGTCGATCACCCAGGACCGCACCCCGTCCACCATCTTCACGCGCGGCAGCCGGTCCTTCATCGTCACCGGCGCGCGGCTGGTCCACAGGTCGAACGGCTCGACCAGGTGGGTATCGACGTCGATCACCTTGCGACCGCCGAACACGGTGTTGTCGAGCACGGTTCTGGCGAGCACGGCAGGGTTGACGGGGGCGTTCACGGGCCTTCTCCTCGGCATGTTCTGTCTTGTGCCGCCTTGCTACCTCACTCGATGCCATCGGACGATCCGCCAAAATCATATGCCTGTCATCGGCAGAAGCGATGGGTTATCCTGCTGCCATGAAGACCACCACCCGCCAGCTCCAGGTGTTTGATGCCGTCGCCGCGCACGGCAGCGTCACCGCCGCCGCACAGGCACTGGGGATGAGTCAGAGCGCCGCCTCCGGCGCTCTCGCGGACCTGCAGGTGATCCTGCGCCGCCCGCTGTTCGCGCACGCCCCCGGCCGCCCGCTGCAGATCACCGACGAGGGCAAGCGCCTGCGCCCGATCGTCCGTTCGCTGCTGTCCGAGATAGCCGATCTCGAACGCGCGGCAGAGCCGGCGGAACTGTCCGGCACGCTGCGCATCGGCGCGACGCTGATGATCGCCGAAACCGTGCTGCCGCGCCTGTGCATCGATTTCATGGCGCTTCACCCGCACGTGCGCATCGCTGTCGATGCCGGCCCGCTGGCCGACCTGATCGATCGGATCACCCGCTTCGAGCTCGAAACCGCGCTGATCGAGGAATTCCCGCAGGTCGAAGGGGTGGAACTGCTGCCCTGGCGCACGGACGAACTGGTGCTGGTGGCCACGCCGGACCACCCCCTTGCCGGCCGCCGCGCGCTGGCGCTGGGCGATCTCGCCGGCGCGCGCTGGTGCCTGCGCGAGGCGACCTCGGCGATCACCGGCCGCGTCCGCTACCTGCTGCACGAGCATGTCGGCCAGCTCGACGTGGCCTTCCAGTCGACCAGCAACTGGGCGGTGCGCCACGCGGTGATCGCGGGCGGCGGCCTCGGCTGCCTGTCGCGGGTGCTGGTCCAGCACGATCTCGACCATGGCCGGCTGGTCGCGCTCGACGTGCCCGATTTCCGCTTCACCCGGGCCGTCAGCCTCGCCCGGCCGCGCGGCCTGTGGCGGTCGCGGCTGGTGCAGGCGTTCGACGACTTCCTGCTCGCGCACGATCGCATGCCGCTCGAACCGCCGATTCCGTCGCAACCGGCGCGGGAATCGCGCCAGCCGGGCCACCGCGGGTCCCCCGCTTCGGCGTCGAACGCGGTCACCCTTCCGCCAGCGTGACGGCCGCCTCGTCGAACGCCATGCCGAGACCGCGCAGCCGCTCCAGCGCGCCGGCATCGCCCCGGACATGGCCATCGAGAAACGCGCGCACCGCCGCCCAGGTGATCTCCCGCTGCCGTTGCGGCCCGATCAACGGCACCCGCTCCTCGCTCCCCGGCACCGCCATGTCCGGGCTGCGCGCCGCGAACCACAGCGCATCGGGATTGCGGTGATCGGCCGGCCACGCGTCGCCGTCGTGGAACCAGACATGGACGCCGCCGCGGATCGTCACCTCGCATTTCGGCCCGGGCAGGCGCGGGAAAGCGGTGCCCGGCGGCCCCATCATCCGGCTGAACAGGTCCTTATCCGCGCTCACCAGCAGCCCCGGCACGTTCCCCGTCACCGGTCCCGCGTCCGCCAGCCCGATCCCCGCGTGCTGCGCCGCGACCACCGGATCGCCCGCCCCCAGCATCACCGCCGCGGCGATGCGCGGATCGCGCGTCGCCGCGCTGTAGGCGGCGTGCCAGCAGGTGATCGCCCCCAGCGAATGTCCAAGCACGACGATCCGCGCGGCATCGATCCGCGCCGCCCAGGCGGGATCGGCCAGCAGGCTGTCGATCAGGAACGCCACGTCGCGCACCTGCTCGCCGGCGTCCGAGATGTCCGGGCCCGCCACCCGCGTGTGCGTCGCGGGCGAGGTCAGCGGGAAGAACGGCGCCACCACCAGCCAGCCGTCAGCCGCCAGCGCCCCGGCCAGCCAGGTGGCGTTGTCGGCGCTGCCGTCGGTGCCGTGGCAGTACAGCGCCAGCGGCCACGGCCCGGCCAAAGCGTCCGAATCGGGCACCCAGGCCAGCGCCTCCAGCCGCCGCTCGGCGCTGCCGGCAAAGCCCATGCCTGGCTTGATGCAGCGCGTTCGGTCGGTGAATTCGAGCCTCTGCGGCGCCATCGCGCTCTCCCTGACGTTGCCGGCACGATGGCAGCGCCGGGCGGCTCGTCAAGCTGCGGATAAGCCGGCAGCGGGCCTTTTGCGCAACGGCCGCGCCCCGCTAAGGCCCCGGGCGTGAGCGCCTCCATCGTCATCGGCACTGGCCCCAACGGCGCCCCGGTATCGGTCGATATCGAGGAACTGCTGGCGACGCGCCTGCTGGTCCAGGGCAATTCCGGCTCGGGCAAGTCGCACCTGCTGCGCCGCCTGCTGGAAGAATCGGCGCCGCTGGTGCAGCAGATCGTCATCGATCCCGAAGGCGATTTCGTCACCCTGTCGGAGCCGTTCGGCCACGTCGTCATCGACGCCGCCGCCTATGACGGCGCCGAGATCGCCGGATTGGCTGCCCGCATCCGCCGCCACCGCGCCTCGGTCGTGCTCGCGCTCGACGGGCTGGAGCTGGAGGCGCAGATGCGCTGCGCCGCGCAGTTCCTCGCCGGCCTGTTCGATGCCCCGCGTGAGCAGTGGTATCCGGCGCTGGTGGTGGTCGACGAGGCGCAGATGTTCGCCCCGGCAGCGGCGGGCGATGTCTCGGACGAGGTCCGCCGCCTCTCCCTCGCGGCGATGACCAACGTCATGTGCCGCGGCCGCAAGCGCGGGCTGGCCGGGGTCATCGCCACCCAGCGCCTGGCCAAGCTCGCCAAGAACGTCGCGGCGGAAGCCAGCAACTTCCTGATGGGCCGCACCTTCCTCGATATCGACATGGTCCGCGCGGCGGACCTGCTCGGCATGGAACGCCGCCAGGCCGAGGCGATCCGCGATCTCGAGCGCGGCCATTTCCTCGGTCTCGGCCCGGCGATCAGCCGCCGCGCGGTCGCGGTGAAGATCGGCGGCGTGCGCACCGGCGCACGCAACGTCGTGCAGGGGCTGATGCCGCTGCCCACCGCGGGCGCCGAGGAACTCCACGCGCTGCTTCACGCCGCGCCCGAGCCGGAGGAGCGCGTCACCCCCGCCACGCCGCCGCGCACCGATCCGGGCGAGCTGCTGCATCGGATCGCCGATTTCGCGCTGGCGGCGGAAACCGATGCCGAAGCCGATGCCGGCGAGGACCTGTTCAAGGCCGCCGCCGTGCCGGCGCCGCCGTCGCTGCCGCCCGAGGAAGTGCGCGCCGCGCTCGCCGAGACGCTGGCCGAGATGGCGGCCGAGGACGGCGCCACCTTCCAGCCTGCCGCCTCGCTGTTCCAGGATTTCACCGTGCGCTGCCGGATGCGCCGCATCGGCCAGCACACCGGCGACGTCACCCGCTTCCGCCGCCGCTTCGCCTTCGCCGTCGCCGGCATCGCCGATCCCGAGGAGCCGCGCTGGGCGAGCCTGGCCGGCCTGGCCACGGCCGTGCCCGACGATTGCCTGGCGCCGTTCCTGCTGATCGCGCGCGCCGCGATCGACGGCGCGGCCTGCCCCGACGACGACGCGCTGGCGGTGGCCTACGGCACGCGCTCCCCGGGCCGCATCCGCCGCCTGCTCGAACACCTCGAAAAGAGCGGGCTGATCGTCGTCCGCACCGATTTCCAGGGCCGCCGCTCGGTTGGCCTGCCGGACCTCGGCCTGACCACCGCCGCCGCCTGAGCGGATAGGGGTTTTCCGCACCCGGCGCCGCACGGCGGGTTAACCACGATGGGCCGATGAACCGGCGCATGAAGGTCCTGTTCTTCCTGCCCGGCGTCACCCCCTGGTGGTTCGACGAAATCATCGCGCCGATGCTGCGCGCGCTGCTGGCCGGGCCGCAGCGCGTCGAGGCGCACGTCGTCACCGCGAAGCTGTGGCGCAACACCGGGATCACCCCGGAAAACTACCTCGGCGTCGCCGACCTGCCCGGCGTGCAGTGGCACATCGTCGACGCCGCGGACCCGGCGGCGTTCCGCTTCGCCGCCGCGAAAGTCGAGGGCCTGCGCGAGCTGGCCGCCGGCATCGATCCCGATCTCGTGCTCGCGCGCAGCCCCGATCTCGCGCTGGCAGAGCTGTTTCCCGGCACCGTGCGCTGGCTGATGGAAGCCGCCGCGCCCCCGTTCGCCACCGACGTCCACTGGATCGTCCTCGACGAGCAGCCGTTCCACCATGGCTTCCTGCCCGCCGGCGTGGATGCCTTCGCCGACGATTGCGCCGCGCGCCTGGCGCCCCCCGCGGACGCCGCCCGCGCGCGCCTGGCCGGTGACCACCGCGCCGCGCTGGGCCTGCCGGCGGACCGCCCGGTGCTGGCCGTGCCGCTCCACTACGAGCATCCCGAGAATCTCGTCCTCGTCCACGCCGCGCATCGCGACGGCACCGGCCTGCTGGCGGCGCTGCTCGACACGCTCGATCCCGCGATCCTACTCGCGGTCAGCGATCACCCGCTGAACCGCCTCCACGTCGATCGTGCGCCGCTCGATGTGCTGGCCGCGCGCCATCCCGATCGCATCGCCCTGTTCACCGGGGCCGGGCAGACCGACCGGCTCGCCGCCTGCGCCGATGCGATGACCAGCGATCTCAGCAAGACCTGGACGCTCGGGGCCTTCCTCGGCACCCCGCTGCTCAACCTCGGCCGGCCGATGGCCGACTGGCTCGGCGCGCTGCCCGGCCTGACGGCGCTGCCGGCCCGGTTCAGCCGCGACAGCCTGCCCGCCGCCGATCCGGTTGCCGCGCGGCGCTGGTTCGGCTGGCACATCGGCGGCCGCTTGGTCGATCCGGCCCGGCTCGATGTGCCGCAACTGCTGCGCCGCGTCGCCGGCCAGCCGGACGCCGCCGATGCCGCGCAGGCCTGCCGACTGGTCCTCGACCGCCAGGAGATCCCGGCATGAACGCGCCCGGCCGCATCCCCGCCCCGGGCGACGTCGTGGCGCTGCGCCCCGAGCCGGTCGACTGGGCGCTCGACGTCCTGCGCGCCGAAGCCGCGGTGCTCGAAGCCTTCCTGGCCGATCCCCCGCCGGCGCTCGCCGCCGCGATCGCGATGGTGGCGCAGACAGCACTGCCGGTGCTGTGCTGCGGCGTCGGCAAGTCCGGCCTCGTCGCCGCCAAGGTCGCGGCGACGCTGTCCAGCCTGGGCACCCCGGCGTTCCCGCTTTCCGCCGGCGATGCCGCGCACGGCGATCTCGGCGCGGTGCTGCCGGGCAGCGTCGTGCTGCTGTTCTCGAACAGCGGCGCCACCGACGAGATCGTCCGCATCCTGCCGTCGCTGCGCGCCCGCGCCTGCCGCCTCGTCGGCCTGGTCGGCCGCGCCGCCTCGCCGGTCGGTCGCGGCGTCCAGCACGTCATCCCGCTGCCGGTTGTGCGTGAGGCGGATCATCTCGGCCTCGCGCCCACCGCCAGCACGACGCTGCAGATCGCGGTCGGCGATGCCATCGCCGTCGCCGCCAGCCGCCTGCGCGGCTTCACCACCGAGGATTTCCTGCGCCACCATCCCGCCGGCCAGCTCGGCCGCAACGGCCTGCCGGTGGCGACGATCATGCGCACCGGCGCCGCCCTGCCGACGGTCGCGCGCGACGCGCCGCTGGCCGATACCATCCATGTCATGTCGGCCGGCCTGATGGGTGCGGCCTGCGTCACCGCGCCCGACCGCACGCTGCTCGGCCTCGTCGTCGATGGCGACATCCGCCGCGCGATCGAGGCGCGCACCGATCTCTACGCGGTCACCGCCGCCGAGGTCATGCGCCCCGACCCGGTCGTGCTCGGCCCGCGCGCCACGATCGGCGATGCCATCGCGACGATGCGGCGCGGCTTCCTCGTCCTCCCCGTGGCCGACGACGCCGGCCGCCTGCTGGGCATGGTCCACAGCGTCGATCTGGTGCAACTGCCATGAACGCGATCACGCCGATCAGCGCCCGCCCGCGCGTCGCCGCCTTCGTCCCCGCCAAGGGCACCAGCGAGCGCATCGCCAACAAGAACCTGCAGGTGCTCGACGGCGATCACATGTTCCGCCGCAAGCTGCGCCAGCTGCTCGCGTGCCCGCTGATCGACACCGTCCACCTCGATACCGAATCCGACATGATCGCCGCGCTGGCGGCGGACCTGCCGGTGACCCGGCTGCATCGCCCGGCCGAACTGGCAAGCAACGCCTGCGACGGCCACGCGCTGTTCGCTTGGGAATGCGCCGCCGCGGCGCCGGCCGATCTTTATGTCCAGGTGCTGTGCACGGCACCGTTCGTCACCGCCGACACCGTCGCCCGCGCGATCCAGGCGATGATCGACAACCCCGAGGCCGACAGCCTCGTCGGCGTCGCCAGCACCCGGCAGTACTGCTGGCAGGACGGCGCCCCCGCCTATGGCCATGGCCGCATCCCCAACAGCGTCGAGCTGCCCGCGACGGTGGTCGAGGCGATGAGCCTCTACATCGTCCGCCGCCGCGACGGCGAGGCGCCGCCGACGCGACGCTTCGGCACCAGCCCGATCCTGTTCGAGCTCGATCCCACCGAACAGGTCGACATCAACAACCCCGCCGACCTGGCCATGGCCGAGGCGCTGTGCGCCGGCATCCGCGCCCACGAGGTGACCCGGCTGCGCGCCTTGCAACCCTACCTGTCCTCGCCGGTGCTCGCCGACATCGCCAAGGACATGGGCCTGCGCGCGGTGCTGCCGTCGGCGATCGGCGCGACCAGCCCGGGCAAGTTGCTCGGCCGCGCGCGAACCTTGCAGATTGTCGCGATCCGGCCCGAGGAACGCGGCGGCGATCGCTGGCGCGGCATCTACGACGCGCTCGATTCCTACCGCTTCGTCCGCCCCGGCTGCGTCATCATGGTTGCCAACGAGGCGCCCGGCTTCGCCTATTTCGGCGATCTCAACGCGACGCTGGCGATCCGCGCCGGCGCGGTCGGCGCGGTGATCGACGGCGTCACCCGCGACAGCCGCGACGTCGGCCTGCTCGGCCTGCCGGTCTACGCGCGGCGCTCCTACTGCGCCGACATCAAGTACGAGGGCACGCTCGGCTCGATGAACACGCCGATCCGCATCGGCGACGTCACCGTCCGCCACGACGACATGGTGTTCGGGGACGAGAACGGCGTCGTCGTCGTCCCCGACGCGCTCTGGCCCGAGGTCGAGCAGGCGGCGTGGGACGTGCTGACCAACGAGGCGCGCATCCGCATCATGGCCGCGCGCGGCCGCCCGGTCGAACAGATCCTGGCCGACTGCGGCGCGTTCTGACCGCGCCCGCCAGGGGGCGGGCGCGTTAAGAATTTGTTCGCTTTCCTTTGCGAAACGGTAACCACGATCCTTAACGTTTCGAGGGGCAGGCGATGATTCAGGCGCAAGCGGCGGCTCTGGCCGGGGGCAGGTTCGGCAGCGTCATGCACGATGCCGCGCCGGGCGCCGGGGCCGGCTGGCTCGACCGGGCCACGACCAGCGCGGCGGTGCGGCTGGTGCTGGCCAGCCTGCTGATGCTGTTCCTCGAACTCGCGCTGATCCGCTGGCTCGGCGCGAATGTCGTCCACCTCGCCTACTTCTCCAATTTCGTGCTGCTCGGCTCGTTCCTCGGCATCGGCGCGGGCTTCCTGATCAGCCGCAAGCCGTGGTCGATCTGGGGCGTCTCGTTCCCGTTGCTGGCGATCCTGTCGCTGGGCGTGCTGGTGTTCCCGGTGGCGATCCAGCGCAGCGGCGCCGATGTCATCTACTTCACGACGATGACGATCAACGGCCCGCCGGCCTGGCTGGCGCTGCCGGTGATCTTCCTGCTGGTGGCGACGATCCTCGCCGGCCCGGCCGAGATCGTCGGCCGCTGCTTCGGCCAGTTGCCCCCGCTCACCGCCTATCGCTACGACCTGATCGGCTCGCTGCTCGGCATTTCCGCGTTCACCCTGCTGTCGTTCCTGCGCGCGCCGTCGCTGGCCTGGGGGGTGGTGGCGATCGCGCTCTACCTCGTGCTGTCGCCGCCGCGCCGCCGCCCGGTCACCGCGTTCTGGGCCTGCATCCTGCTGGTCGCGCTGGGGCGTGAGACTTTCACGCCGGGGGTGAGCTGGTCGCCCTACAACAAGCTGGCGGTGCAGGCCGTGCCGGATGTCGGCCGCGACCTCATCGAGATCCGCGCCAACGGCGTGCCGCACCAGATCATGGCCCCCGCCGCCTGGCGCCTGACCCAGGGCGAGCACATCTACGGCATGCCCTACCTGCGCTTCCCCGCGAACCCGCTCAACGACGTGCTGATCGTCGGCGCCGGTTCCGGCTCGGACGTGGCGATCGCGCTGAGCAAGCACGCGCGCCATGTCGATGCGGTCGACATCGATCCGCAGATCATGGCGCTCGGCGCCCGGCTGCACCCGGACCGGCCCTACAGCGACCCGCGCGTCACCCGCCACGTCAACGACGGCCGCGCCTTCATCGAGAACACCGACAGGCGCTACGACCTGATCCTGTTCGCGCTGCCCGATTCGCTGACGCTGGTCAGCGGCGCTTCGCAGATCCGGCTCGAATCGTTCCTGTTCACGCAGGAATCGCTGGCGGCGGTGCGTGCCCACCTCAAGCCCGGCGGCGGCTTCGCGATGTACAACTTCTACCGCGAGCCTTGGCTGGTCGACCGGCTTGCCGGCACCGCCGCCGCCGCCTTCGGCCACGCCCCCTGCGTCGATACCTATGCCGACATGCAGGCGGTGGTCAGCGTCGCCCGCGACGCGGCCGACCAGCACTGCGGCAAGGCCTGGCGCCCGGCCTCGGCGCAAGTCGTCGCCCCGGCCACCGACGACCGGCCGTTCCTCTACTTCCGGGGCGGCACTTTCCCGCCGCTCTACGCGGCGACGCTGCTGTGCATCTTCGCCGCCAGCCTCGTCACCGTGCGCACGCTCGGCGGCCCGCTGCGCACGATGCGCCCTTATGCGGACCTGTTCTTCATGGGCGTGGCGTTCCTGCTGCTCGAGACCAAGAACGTCGCGACGTTCGCGATGCTGTTCGGCACCACCTGGCTGGTCAATGCGCTGGTCTTCGCCGGCGTGCTGGTGATCGTGCTGGCGGCGGTGGAAACCACGCGCCGCGTCCGCACCCCGCCGCAGCCGCTGGTCTTCGCCGGCATCGCCGCGTCGCTGGCGCTGGCCTGGATCGTGCGGCCCGAATGGCTGCTGCAACTGCCGTTCGCGCCGCGCCTCGTCGCCGCGACGCTGCTGGCGTTCCTGCCGATCTTCCTCGCCAACGTCGCGTTCTCGAAGCGCTTCCAGGACACCGGCGATTCGCAGGGCGCGTTCGCGGTCAACCTGCTCGGCGCGATCCTCGGCGGCTGCCTCGAATATTCGGCGCTGTTCGTCGGCTACAACAACCTGCTGATCGTCACCGGGCTGCTCTACCTCGCCGCGTTCCTGCTGTCGCCGCGCGCCGGCCGGGCACCGCTCGCCACCGCGTGAGCAGGCCCCCGCGAGGGGAGGTGGATCATTTCGTCAGGGGGATCAGACCAGGGGTCTGGTGCGGTCGAGAAGACTCGAACTTCCACGGCCTTTCGGCCACAACGACCTCAACGTTGCGCGTCTACCAGTTCCGCCACGACCGCAAAATCGACAAGGCGCCCGGAAAAAATCTGGCCGCCCCGGCTGGGTAGGAGCGCGCCCTTAGCAAGTCCCCCCCACCCCTGCAAGCACTCAAATCGCGCGCCGGCGGGTACGGGACGGAACGGCTATTCCGGCTTCCAGCCGACGTAGGCGTGGCGCGCGGAAGTCGGCGCGTCGATGATCGCCTGGTTGATCGTCTCGCTCTCGCCCGGGGCGAGCACGGCCCGCGGCGCCGCCGCCTCGACGGTGAACACGATGCGGTTGTACTTGTCGCGCAGCACGATCAGCAGCGTCGGCACGGCGCGGCGCTGCTGGCCGATGTTGGTGATCGTGCCGGCGATGTTGAAGAAATCGGTGCCGTTCGGCAGCCGCCGCCGCTCCATCCGGTTCTGCGGGAAATCGAGCCGCAGGTCGGGACGGCCGGCCGCGAAGATCTCGTGCTTCATCGGCACCCAGGCGGGCAGGCCGAACCACGCCACCGCCGCGGTCGCGCCCGCGACCACCAGCGCGAACGCCACCGCGCCGGCCATCCACAGCTTCGCCGGGTTGCGGCGCGGGCGGAACGGCGGTTCGTAGGCGAAGCTCGACGGTCGATCGTCGCGCGCCGGTTCGACGTAGCTGTCCTCGTAGACGCGCGGCGGGCGCACCGGCTCACGCGGGAGCGGCGGCGCATCGTCGTCCACGGCGCTTGCCGGGGATGCCGCGACCGGCGCCGCTGCGGGCTCGGACGCCGCCACCGGCGGGGGCTGGGGCGCCGCCACGGGCACCGGTTCCGGGGCAGGCGGCGGAGGTGCCGGAGGTGCCGGAGGAGGCGGCGGAGGAGGCGGCGCGGGCGCTGCCACCGGTTCCGGCCCCGACGTCGCCGGCTGCGCCGAGCCTTCCTGGAACCACGAATGCCGGCATTTCGCGCAGCGCACGGTGCGTCCGTCGATGCCGATCGCGGTATCGGGCACCGCATAGCGCGTGGCGCAGGCAGGGCAGGCGATGATCATTGCCCCCGCGTAATGCATGGCCCATGCCGTGCCGACAAGGCTTGCACGGCGGCGAGCGGCGAAGCGCACCCTTTTTTCCACATCGATTGCCGGCTATAGCCGGGGGCAGGGCACGCACGGGGGCATGGGGCCGTCCGCTGCGCGCCGTCCCGGGTACGGAGCCTCCAGTCGGCCGCGATGCGATGAACAGCGAGACACCCGGCGAAATCGCCCAGTTCGACAATGTCGGCCTGCGCTACGGCACCGAGCGCGAGGTGCTGAGCGACGTCTCGTTCACGCTCTACAAGGGCAGCTTCTATTTCCTCACCGGCGCCTCGGGCGCGGGCAAGTCGTCGCTGCTGCGCCTGCTCTACCTCGCGCAGCGCCCGTCGCGCGGCGTCATCCGCATGTTCGGCACCGACGCGATCACCTTGCCCCGCGAACGCCTGCCCGGCTTCCGCCGGCGGCTTGGCGTCGTGTTCCAGGATTTCCGCCTGGTGCCCCACCTATCGGCGTTCGACAACGTCGCGCTGCCGCTGCGCGTCGCCGGCGTGCCCGAGGCCGACGTCACCCAGCCGGTGGCGGACATGCTCGAATGGGTCGGCCTCGGCGATCGCATGGCCGCCCGCCCGCCGACGCTGTCGGGCGGGGAACAGCAGCGCGTCGCCATCGCCCGCGCGGTGATCAGCCGCCCGGACCTGCTGGTCGCGGACGAGCCCACCGGCAACGTCGATCCCGACATGGCGCTCAAGCTGCTGCGCCTGTTCGAGGCGCTGAACCGGCTCGGCACCACCGTCGTCGTCGCCACCCACGATGTCCACCTGCTGCGCAAGGTGCCCGATTCGCTGATCATGCGGCT
>JAGWUH010000073.1 GCA_028868535.1 Sphingomonadales bacterium
GACCGATCCATCCGCACGTTGGTGCGGGACAGCTGGAACTGCTTCTTCGCGACCGGCTGGCTAGTGTTCACGCATCACAACCAGCTCGACCCAACGGTCAAGGGGCCTCTCGACCCAGCGAAGCGGAGCGGCGCGGCGGGCTCGCGGTGCGAGCGCCGTCCCCGGCCCTGCCGAACGAGACCGGACGGTCCCCAGCCGGAGGGCCCCGGGAAGTGCTTCCCGGTACTGCGTCCCGGCGTTGTCAGGGCCGGGGGCAGGCTTCGATCCCAAGGGACGCTGTTCGCGTGGCCACGACTTTGGACTGTCGCACCGCGGCACCACAACGCCGACCTGAACTTCTGCCTCCGATCATGGCCCTGACCGTGGCAGGCTCCGGGCCACTAACCTATCTGGAACACTTTGTCAAGCAAAATCAACCACCGGCTCCGACAGTCGCTGGATGGCCCGGGCGCTGCAAATATCGCTTGTCGATATTTGCCACCGTCAGACTCCGTCCGTTCCGGTCGCCGCGACCAGCGGCGACACCTTGTGGAGTGGGGGTGTTACGTGAGACAGGCAGAAGAAGGGTTCACGCAAAGGCGCGAAGGAGCAAAGGCGCGAAGGGGTTGGGGGGCGCGATGGGTCGTGTGTGGCGGCTCGAGGTCCCCGCTTTCGCGGGGATGACGAGACGGGGCGGGGATGACGGGGTGCGCGCTGGGTCCCCGCTTTCGCGGGGATGACGGTGGGGGGCGCGCGGGATTGCGAGGTGGAGCGCGCGGGATTGCGCGGTGGGTGCGCGGGATGGCGGGGTTTACGCCACGTAGGCGGCGGTGGTCTTGGCGCGGATTTCCTCGGCCGTCACGCCCGGGGCGCATTCGATCAGACGGAACGGGCTGGCGTGATCGGGGCGCTGGAACACCGCGAGGTCGGTGATGATCATGTCCACCACGTTGCGGCCGGTCAGCGGCAGGGTGCAGGACGGGATGAACTTGGGGCTGCCGTCCTTGGCCGTGTGCTCCATGACGACGATGATCTTCTTGACGCCGGCGACGAGGTCCATCGCGCCGCCCATGCCCTTGATCATCTTGCCGGGGATCATCCAGTTGGCGATGTCGCCGTTTTCCGCCACTTCCATCGCGCCGAGCACGGTGAGGTCGATGTGGCCGCCGCGGATCATGCCGAAGCTCTGCGCGCTGTCGAAGTAGGCCGAGTGCGGCAGTTCGCTGATGGTCTGCTTGCCGGCGTTGATCAGGTCGGCGTCTTCCTCGCCCTCGTAGGGGAACGGGCCGATGCCGAGCATGCCGTTTTCCGACTGCAGCGTCACCGTCATCCCGGCCGGGATGTTGTTCGCCACCAGCGTCGGGATGCCGATGCCGAGGTTCACGTAGAAGCCGTCCTGCAATTCGCGGGCGGCGCGGGCGGCCATGTCGTCGCGGGTCCAGCCCTTGGTTTCCTGGGGCATCAGGCGTTCTCCCCTTCGCGCGGGCGGGTGGTGCGGAACTCGATCTGCTTGTCGTAGGGCGCGCCGACGACGATGCGCTGGACGTAGACGCCCGGCAGGTGGATGGCGTCCGGATCGAGCTGGCCGGGCTCGACGATTTCCTCGACCTCGACCACCGTGACCTTGCCGCAGGTGGCGGCGGGGACGTTGAAGTTGCGCGCGGTCTTGCGGAACACGCAGTTGCCGGTGGTGTCCGCCTTCCATGCCTTGACGATGGCGAGATCGGCGAAGATGCCCTGTTCGAGCACGTATTCCTGGCTCTCGCCGTCGCGGCCGGCGAAGACCTTGGTCTCCTTGCCCTCGGCGACCAGCGTGCCGACGCCGGTCTTGGTGTAGAAGCCGGGGATGCCGGCGCCGCCGGCGCGCATCCGTTCGGCCAGCGTGCCCTGGGGGGTGAACTCCACCTCGAGCTCGCCGGCGAGGTACTGGCGCTCGAATTCCTTGTTCTCGCCGACGTAGGACGAGATCATCTTGCGGACCTGGCGGGTGCGCAGCAACTTGCCGATGCCGACGCCGTCGATGCCGGCGTTGTTGGAGGCGAAGGTCAGGTCCTTCGTGCCGGCGGCGGCGATCGCGTCGATCAGGCGTTCGGGGATGCCGCAGAGGCCGAAGCCGCCGCTGGCGATCAGCATGCCGTCGAACAGCACGCCTTCGAGCGCCGCGCCCGCATCGGGATAGATCTTGCCAGCCATCGCCTTCTCCCCACGGCCGGCGGGCCGCGTCCTCTGCTCGCGCGCCTAGCCGTGACGGGGCTGCACCACGAATGCAAATATTGCAAGCGGACTTGCGTGCGACGAAAGCAGCGCCGGCGGCGGGCGGCGACGCGAAACCCTAACGAACGGTGCCGGGACGGCGACCGCGGCGTACGTAGTCCCGCGCGGTCAGGCGCCCACCGAACTTCCAGATTTCCGGCGTAATCGGGCACGACCACGATAATGCCCGGGAGGCCTGCGACCATGCTGAAGATCAGCATCTCCACGCGAATTCTAACCGCATTCGCCGCGCTGCTGGCGGTGATGGCGACGATGGCGGTGATCGAGAACCAGAAGATGGGCGAGGTCAACGCGCTGTCGACCGAGCTGCGCACGCGCTGGGTGCCGGCGTCGCAGACGCTGGGCGACATCCACACCTACATCTCGCAGTACCGGATCAAGCAGGGCGAGCACATCGTCGCGACCACGCCCGAGCTGAAGGCGCGCAACGAGAAGCTGGTGCGCAACGCCGGCGTCGCGATCGACGGGCTGATGCGCGACTATGCCAGGCTGATCGTCTCCAAGGAGCAGAAGGCGGCGTACGACCAGCTCTCGCAGGACTGGACCGCGTACAAGAACCAGAACGAGCAGATCGTCAATGCCTCCGACAGCGCGGCCTCGGCGGCCCTGTTCGAAGGGGAATCGCTGTCGAACTTCTACACCGTGGAGGATTCGATCCTGGCGCTGATCGACCTCAACGGCAAGGGCGTCGCGGCGACCTCGACGAAGAGCGAGCAGATCTATGCCCAGGCGCGCAAGCTGACCTGGGGCGTGGCCGGCTGCGGCGTGCTGGTGGCGGTGGGGCTGCTGTTCTGGCTGATGCAGACGCTGGCCAAGCCGATCAACCGGATGAGCCAGGCGGTGAGCCGGCTGGTCGAGGGCGACATGACCGTGGCGGTGCCCGGGCAATCGCGCGCCGACGAGGTGGGCAACCTGGCGCGGGCGCTGGAGCAGTTCAAGGAGCTGTTCGCGAACGACCAGAAGCGCGCGCTGGAGGAGCACGAGCGGGCGCTGGAATCGCAGGCGACGATCGATGCGATCGGCGGCGGGCTCGAGGCGCTGGCGCAGGGCAACCTGACCGTTCACGTCGACGAGAACGGCACCGGCGACCTCGGCAAGCTGCACGTCGACTACAACGGCGCGGTGAAGCGGCTGGCCGAGGTGATGGGCGAGATCGTCGACGGGTTCGAGGCGATCAAGAGCGGCACGCACGAGATCGCGGCGGCCAGCTCCGACCTGTCGCGGCGGACCGAGCACCAGGCGAACTCGCTGGCCGAGACGTCGCGGACGCTCAGCGAGTTCTCCGGTTCGGTCAAGGTGACGGCGGACAACGCCCGCCAGACCTCGAGCCGGCTGGGCGTGGCGCGGGCCACCGCCACCGAGGTCGGCGAGACGGCGGCCAAGGCGATCGCGGCGATGCGCTCCATCGAGACCAGCTCCCGCGAGATGGCCGAGATCATCAACGTCATCGACGGCATCGCCTTCCAGACCAACCTGCTGGCGCTGAACGCCGGGGTCGAGGCGGCGCGCGC